>JAGQYP010000032.1 GCA_020436025.1 Crocinitomicaceae bacterium | reverse complement strand
TTCTAATATTAGGATTTATACTATCTCTTTCTCTTTTTTCTCAGGAAGATCCTTTGGTGGATTCTTTGGAGAGATTGGTGCAAACGGATATTTCAGACACAGCCAAAGCCAGAATTTACATCGAATTGGCTGAAATGATTATTGACGAGGACAAATGGACTTACTACAATGAGAAAGCCTATCAGCTCGGCATGGAAAATCTTCCCATGTCAGAAGGTGGTGAAAAGAAATTTTATCAAAAAATAATTGCCAATGCTTATGGTAACAAAGGTTATTTGAGTGATGAACATGGCAAAATCAAAGAAGCCATCAGTTATTATTTCAAATCACTGGAAATGTATGATTTAGCCGGAGATATTCGAGGGAAAGCGGTGATTTATGGGAATTTGGGAGTGATCTATTCGAATCAGAAAGATTACAAGGAAGCATTGGATTATTTCCAGAAATCCATTTCCATCAAAGAAAAATACATGCCAAATGAATTGACACTGAGCTATAATAATTTGGGAGTTGTTTACGAAGGAATTGGAGATTCCACCAAGGCTTTGGAATATTATAATCGCGGTTTGTACTCTGCCATAAAAAACGATGAAGTTTCCAATATTTCCATAGCTTTCAACAATATAGGTTCTTGGTATTTCAATCAAAAGGAATTCAAAAGAGCCATTCCTCATCTGCTTGGTTCTATCCGATACAGCAATCTGGCAGGAGATGAATCAAGTACTGCCTGGACCATGGCCAATCTATCGAATGCCTATTTGAATCTGAAAATGGTGGATAGCGCCAAATTTTATGCGGAGAAAGCACTGGTTCTTGCCAATCAATTCAATTACCCGAGGTTGATTGTGAATGTGTATGAAAAATTGTATTCAATCAATTATGTAGAAAAGAATTTTGAAGAAGCTCTCAAATATCGCAACCTTTTGATCGATATCAAAGACAGTACGCAAAGCATTGAAGCTCAAAAATCAGCACTAAAACAAAAGCTGGAATACGATTATCAATTGCAGCAAGAAAAAGATGATTTGAAAAGGGCAGAAGAGAAGAAAAGAGCGCAGCAGAGGATGTACTTTATTTTATCCGGACTGGGAATTTCTGTAATATTTGGAATCTTCATTTTTAGCCGACTCCGAGTTACGAGAAAACAAAAAAGAATTATTGAGGATCAAAAGCATATTGTAGATGAAAAGAATCAGGAAATCATGGATTCTATTGCTTACGCGAAAAGAATTCAAACCGCAATATTGCCCCCGGATAAGTTGATTCAAGAGCATTTACCTGAGTCATTTGTACTCTATAAACCTAAGGATATTGTCGCGGGAGATTTTTATTGGCTAGAATTAGTAGACGGTTCCATGTACCAAGTTCCAAGTAATGAGTCTAAACTTGGAACTGACCACTTGGAACTTGGAACTATTCTTATTGCTGCTGCGGATTGCACAGGTCACGGAGTTCCGGGAGCCATGGTTAGTGTGGTTTGTAATAATGGATTGAATCGTTCTGTTAGAGAGTTTGGTTTGACGGATCCTGGAAAGATTTTAGATAAAACTCGGGAGATTGTCATACAGGAATTTGAGAAAAGCGAAGAGGAAGTAAAGGATGGGATGGATATAGCGCTGGTCGCGCTACAGAATGAGAAACAGAATGAGAATGAGAGAAATGATCCTCATTCTCCGCACTCATTCTCACTCTGTTATTCCGGTGCCCATAATCCCCTTTGGATTATTCGTAAAGGGGCTAGTGAGGTGGATGAAATCAAAGCGAATAAGCAGCCTATCGGAAAATTTGCACAGGCCGTTCCATTTGAGACAAAGGAGGTTCAGTTAAATTCAGGGGATACGATTTACATCTTTTCGGATGGGTATTCTGATCAGTTTGGTGGAGAGAAAGGAAAAAAATTCAAATCATCCAATTTTAAAAAATTACTACTTTCAATACAGAATAAACCCATGAACGAACAAAAAAATATTCTCTGGGAAAGATTCGAAGAATGGCAAGGAAATCTGGAGCAAGTAGATGATGTTTGTGTTATTGGGATAAGACTTTAATTCAATAAAAGCGATACACAAAGTTTACCCTGAGTCAAATGGAAAAGAGAAGTTTTTGCGATAAAGTTTATTGACCTCAGGGTGTTATTGGGATAAGAGTTTGATTCTTTTCTTCTAGTTCCAATTTTTTTATCTTTGAAAGACTCAAAACCCAAAACATGAAAAATTCATTTGTCCTTATTCTTATTTCAGTTTCCTTGTTCTCATGTATATCGGATAATAAGACTGAAAAGAAAGACGCTCAAAAAGAAGTTAAAGAAACCACAACGGAGGATACTGAAGTTGAAAGCAAAGCAGAAGCCTTGCGATTGGATGATGGTAAAAAATGGGTGGTGAATCCAGAAACTACGAAAGGGGTGCGTTCGATGACTCAGCGAATTACGAATTTCGATTTGACTTCCAACTCCGAAAAATACCAAGAGTTATTTGATTCCTTAGATTCAGATTTCCGCTATATTTTCAAAGAATGCACAACTGAAGGAGTCGCACATGATCAATTGCACATCATGTTATTTCCACTGAGAGGGATGTTTAACCGATTAAAGTCTCCGGAAGAGAAAATCAGAAAAGAAGCAGTAGGAGAAATTAAGACTCAGTTAGGATTATATGAAAATTACTTCACTAGTTGATGGTAGAAATTAAATTTCGGTGAGTCAAATTTAACCCACCGAAATTTCAAATTTTTATTTCTGAATAACAATTCTTTTACTTGCTAAAACATTATCCGTTTGAATGTTTAAGATATAAATTCCGTTTTCCAGTTTGGAAACATCAACAGTTTGATTGCTACTATTGGCTTCAAAGAATTCTTTATTGAATACGGTTGCTCCTGTAAGAGAAACAATTTCAACTTGTTTGATCGAGTTTTTTGCTGAGATTTTGATAAGTGCATTTGCCGGGTTAGGTGAAAGAGTAAATAGTGTTTCATCAAGTTCGTCGATAGATGCGATATTGTTGTGAACAAGATCATATCTTTGATTTTCTAAAACTCCGTGCATTAAATCTACTTGTCCCTGAGTAAAGCTATTTTGACAAGTTTCTTCGGAATAGTCCATATAATTCTCAACCATATCAGGTAGATCTACTCCTAAGATATTATCTGTGCATGTGTTTTTATTAAAATCACAATCTTGATTAGACTGATCATCGGCATTTGGAGTGTCATCGATTCCATCTTGTTCGTTGCAATCCCCATCACCCCAGATGTGTCTTAATCCAAGATAATGTCCCACTTCATGTGTGCACGTTCTTCCTCTTACGTCAATTGCTCCATTTCCTACGTCTAGCGTGTTCGGATTATTGCTGCCAAAGGCTTGATATTGGATTACTACTCCATCTTCAAGACCTGGATTTGAGCCCGGAGGCCAATTTGGTAAATTCGAAGGAGGTGTTGCGTAACCTAACAAAGCCGTAATCCCGAAAACTGACATGTCGCATACCCAAATATTTAAGTATCTGGTTTGATCCCATGGATCGTGACCACCATTTGCCGTACTTTTAACTTTTTCAAGATCTGAAAAATCTCCGCTAATTAGAGCAATGGAACCAAAAGAAGTCGTGCTAGTTTGAGTTCTGGTAATTCCAGTTGTTGGATTTCCGAATTCATCAATCTGAGCCAAAACAAATTGAATTTGAGGACTACCCTTCACAATATCGAAATCGGATCTCATGTTTACTGTATCGGCATTCATGCGATTGTAATCTTCGTTAAGAACTCTAATTTGATCGATAATGACGCTATCTGGAAGATTTGCAGCCGCAATATTGTATACAACATGCACAACAACCGGTATTGTGTAAATAGGCTGGAATGATTTTTTAGGAATATAGCTTTTGGCTTCATTGAACACGTTATTTACATCCTGCATGTAACCAGGGGTGAGATTCTCCTGATATTGAATCGCTTGAGGAGTGCGACAACGTTCGTAATTTTGAGCCATAACGGAAGTACCGAAGTAGCAGGTGAGAGCAACTAGTAATACTTTTTTCATGATAAATAATTTTGATTTGGCCCGAAAATACTCCTTAAATAATGAACTAATCTAGACATATTTATGAGTGGAAATTTTCGTTTATGAATGGTTTGTAAGCTGTGAATACATAACAGAAGTTAGTCGTAAGTGTTTAAAATTCAGCTATTTATAAATAATGACCCTTTTAGTATTAGGAATTTCCGAACAACCATTTCCCTTGCTCTTGCTCACCACTCTTGCTCTTGCTCACTACTCTTGCTCTTGCTTAAGACTCTTGCTCAAAAACTCCACTTCAATCTCCAGAAGATTCCATTTCCGATATTTTTGAATTTATCTCCAGGTAGTTCTTGAAAATAGATTTGAGCGATTAAATCGAGATCTAAGTTTTGTTTCAAGCTAAAAGTCAGAGAAGGAAAGAGGATAAAACTATTGATTTCAAAACTGTAAATGGTGCTCAAAGCTCCAAAAAAGATAGGGCTAAATTGATAGCTCACCATGGCCATTAAATTGTGTTTGGCCGGCATGAGATATTTGGCATTTGGAATGGTTTGAACTTGAGCCAAGGTGGGGTTAATCGGATGATTGGAGCCTGTGGAGTTAAACAAATAAGTTCCCATCAAATAGACTCCTTTCGCCCAAGAATAATCCAGAGAAACAGATGCGCTGAGGTTGCCAAGAGTATCAAACTGATAGGGTTGAAAATAAGTCATTTCTCCTTTAAATCCGACGGTTTTAATACTCCCGGCCCATCCAAATCCCATGGCTACATCCTGTTTGAATTTTCCCGCCAAAAATTGAAAATCATAAGAGGCTTTGTTGAACAAATACTTCAAGGCAAATACGTCATCAGCCCATCTTCCCGTGAATTTATACGCCAGATCGAATGAAGACATGTAATTGGGAAAAAATTTGAGTCGGACCGCATCGGCGCCTTGTCTTTCCTCATAATCGAAATCGTAAATATTGTAAGAATTGAAAATGTCATTGGGATTCCAGGTGGTATTAATTCCCCAATTGACGCGCTGTCTACCGAGTCGGATTTGAAATTTGTCGTTGGAATAATCGTAATACAATCGATCAATCACCGTTGAGAAAACAAAGGCTACACTGTCAAGTATAATTCCTTTGCTGTCATTGGAAATCCATAAAAATTCGAAGGGAGCTATTCCATCGTATTGCACAGTAGCTTCCCCATATCCGGGAACAAAATTAACCGAGCCGCCAAATTGAATTCGATTCCGAAGTTGCAAAGTGAAATTTCCACCTTTTGGGATGTAAAATTTGAAATTAAGTCGGTTGTGAATGAGATTGTCGACATTGATATTTTTTAAATCGGCAAAACTCAAAGTCTGCATGAATTTCAAATAGCCTTTAAATTCAAACCATTCAAATTTTTCTTTTTTAGGCTCAGGTAGCTTAGTTTCAGTGGTATCTGAAACAGTTGTACTATCGGTTTGAGCATCTGAGACGGATGCCCAAATGAGAAGAAATAGGAATATGGAAAGTCTAGTGAACTTCATCTTTGATGATCTTCCCATCTTCCAAATACACAATTCTTTTGGCTCGATCCATCACCCTTTGATCGTGTGTAGCAAAAATAAAAGTCATGTTCTCCTCCTGATTCAATCTGTACATCAAGTCCAACAAATCAGAAGTAGATTTACTATCGAGATTCGCGGTGGGTTCGTCGGCCAAAATATAAGCAGGTTGAGCGGCTAATGCTCTGACCACTGCCACACGTTGTTGCTGACCTCCAGACATCTCTCCAGGTTTGTTTTTTTCCTTGCCTTTCAATCCCACTTCTTCTAAAAGTTTGTAGACACGTTCTTTGCGTTCTTTAGCAGGAACGTTTTGCAATAACATAATGAATTCTGCATTTTCATAGGCAGATAAAACAGGAATCAGATTATAAGCCTGAAAAACAAATCCGATATGGTCTTGACGAAATTTGGTCATTTCAGATTTCTTCAATTGCGAAATATCTTGCCCATCAAGAATCACATTTCCAGATGTAGGTTCATCCAATCCACCAATCATATTCAGAAGAGTAGTCTTACCTGAACCAGAAGGACCAACCAAAGCCGTGAATTCTCCTTTTTGAATATGAAAATTCACATCATCCAAAGCTTTAATTGCGAGGTCCCCAATTCCGAAAACCTTGTTCAAATTTTTAGTTTCAATAACATTTTCCATTATAATTTCAATTATCAATTATCAATTATCAATCTCTTATCTCTTGCTCAATTCTCTTGCTTCAAACTCAAATCGATCTAATCGCTTCAATAGGATTTACTCTAGTGGCTATGTACGCTGGAATTAAGCTACCTATTACAGTTGCGATTACGATTAAAAATGAATAGATAAAGTAATATTCAACAGGTATATTAAAATAAACGATGGTATCCAATCCATAAGCTTCCATCGCTTCGCCGTAACTAGATAAGTCGAACCCATATTTTCCAAAATAGGCAGTTGTAGCCCAACCGGTTAATATACCGAGAGGACCTCCTACCAAACCGAAAATAAGGGATTCCAAGGTGATCATGGCCCAAACTTTCTTTTTAGTCATACCAATGGATCTCAGCACGCCAATTTCCCTTTTTCTTTCCAAAACAGACATGATCACCGTATTGAGAATTCCAAATAGCAGCGCTACAATTATTACGGTCATCAAAATAAACATCATCATCCCATAAGAATCTTCGGCATAAGCTGAATAAGGATCCGCTTCTAGCCAAGTCAAAACCTCATCAGATTTAATTGACTTGAGTAATTCGGCTTTTACTTCATCTGCTTTTTCGATGTCGTCGATCTTAACAATAATTTCGTGGACAATCGGTTCATCAGATTTAATGACCTTGTAGATCGCCTCTTTGGGAACAAAGATGTTGTAATTGTCGTAGGCCGCATCTCCAGATTTATAAATGGCAGCAACTTTGAAGTTTTTAGACGTTTGCGTTGAATCAGGTTTGGTTAAGCTCAAAGATACTTTGGATCCAATTTCCAGTTTTAATTCTTTGGCTAATTTGTCTCCCACCGCAACGGGGTATTTAAATTCTTCTCCAAAAAAAGAGCCCTGATCTGCTTTCTCCGATATCAAAAGTGTAGCAGCGTCTTTTTCTACATCGATACCATTGATCTTTATTCCTCTTTGTTCCCGGGCGGTTTTCAATACGCCTTCTGTAACAAATCTATCTGTATATCCCACAACGTGTGGATTGTTCTCCAAAGCCTGAATGACTTTTTCCCGATCTTTCACCGAATTCAAAATATTGGGGTCATATTCGTATTCTGGAGAATGAATTTGAATGTGTCCAAGTCTTGTATTAATCACATTGTTTTTCCTAGAAGTCATCATCCCATCCATAAATCCCATCATGAAAATGGAAGACCAGATTCCGACAATGATAGATCCAATCACAATACCAGTTCTCAATGGACTTTTCCAGCAATTTCGCCAGGATATTTTTAGCAGTGTTTTCATGTTTTTAGTGTTTTTTCATTGCGTCCAATGGAGTCAGTTTTCGAATCTTAAAAATGACATACAATGACATGATGAATGTGATAATAATGATGATCATGGAAGAATTGATGTATTCGGAAGGATAAAGTCCAACCGACATGATAGGATCAATTCCATATTCGATCATGGTTTCCGCTGCATTTCCAGTTAATTGAATCGGATTGTTGTGAATGCTGTAGAGAATGGGAGTGACGATTAAACAACCTAAAAAGACTCCCAAAAGCATTAAGAAATAAATCTCAGCTACTGTGACTAACATGATCATTCTTTTACTCATGCCAATTGAAAGAAGAATACCAAATTCAAACAAGCGCTCAGAATAAGTCATCACTATTGTTCCAAAAATCCCAAAACAGACGATTAAAAGCAAGATTCCCGTCATCATCTGATTTGAAACGGTGTCGAGTTCCATTCCGCTTTTGAGTTCCGGCATGACTTCTTCCCAATTTCTAGCAATCAAACTCTTGTCTGTAATTTTTGATTTTACTTCATCTGTTATTTTGTATAAATCTGCTCCTTCTTCAATATTGACTAAAACTGCAGTTACCATTCCATTAGCCGCGAAAATGTGTTGGGCTTCTTTCATGGACATGTACACCATGTTTGACATGTCACCTGCTGGAATTCGTACAATACCCTTGATGCGATAATTTCCCGCAGCAGTGTAGCCCTGGTATCCACTTCCAAATAGAATCAAACTATCTCCGACTTTAACTTTATAGAATTTGGCCATTTGATTTGTGATCAAAATTTGATCATCATCATTATCCAATAGTTCTCCTTCAGATAATTTTTGTTCCAGTTTCATTAAATCATTATCGTCAGATGGATTGATCCCCAGTACTCCTGCACTTTTAGATCGAATTCCGACTGAAGCCAAAACTCCAGATTGAATCCTAGGATATACTCCTCTTACTCCTTCGATGGATCTTAATTCCTCCAAATTAATTTTATCCAAGGAAAACATATTATCCATGGATTTTTCCTTAACAAAAGCTGTATCCGTAATTTGAATATAACCCACATAACCAGATAAACTAGTGTCGATTTGATTCATCCAGGTCCATTTCTGCATTTGGAGGAAGAAGATGACTATAGTTAGAAATAGACCAATTAATAACATGGTCAGAAATGATCGGATCTTTTTTCTCCAGATATTTCGCCAAGCAAGTATGAAAAATTTACCTTTCATTTTTTAGGGTTTTACTTTTGTCATGTATTGAGTCGTAAAATAATGATCCGGAATATCTACATTGAATTGAATAGATAAATAAGTCATTACCGTTTTTTGATTGGGCTTATCGGCCGGTACAATTTCCATTTTTGTTGGAATTTCTTCTCCCCCCATCATTTTAACATTGGAAGCATTCATGGTATTCACCAATTCCATGTCTTCATCATAAGATTTTTGTTTCATGATATTGTAGAGTTTTTTATCCACCCAAATCTCGATTTTACCCCAAATTACATCGGCACTTTCCTTTGGAATTAGCTGGATTTTGTGACAATCATGCCCATCAATGGTTTCAGATCCAAGAAGTTTGTGAGTAAAATCATTGGCCATGGAAGTTCTTTTAACCAAATCGTCGTTACTCATGTCGGTTCCCATCCAGGACTGACTCATCATCGAAGGAGGCATTTTGATATTGCGCTCTACAGATGGCAGATAATACCAAATCTCCTTGCTTCGTTTTAAATAAGTGGTTCCTTGATCTCTTGATGGAGTCATGATGTACATCAAACTATAATCATCCCCTTTGGTCCAGGCTTTTAATGTCATGTCACGGGTATATTTGGGTCTGACAATCGTAATTTTCATGGAAGCAATCGAACTTTCACCTTCCATTCTGTTTTCTGCTTTTCTGATGATTTCTTTTAAATCTTCTGATTGAGGAGTTCTTTCTTCGTTTACAGGAAACAAAAAGCTCATTCCAAACACTCCCAAAAGCATTAGTGTAATGATTCCAGATATTTTCATTTTATATTGATTTTATAGCGTTTATTAATTTCATTTTTTACTAGTTCGATGGGGTAGTGCTGCTTCGCAACTATGCGCAGAATAAGCATCCCTTCGATGAGGGTTGATAAAAACCATGCTTCTGATTTGGGGTCTTCAAAACCTAAATCTTCAAACAAGGGTACAAACATTTTCATGTTTTTCTCCACTTTTTTCTCAATAAATCTCTGAACAATAGGGAGTTCCTTTACGTCAAGGCTCATGCTGATCATCATTTTCAAAAAACCCTGCTGATGCTCGAGCATTAAATAATATTGTGTTAGAATTTCTTCCAAAGTAAACTTAGGGAGATCAGTAAAAGCTTCCTCCATTTTTTGAAAACCTTCCAAAACCCCGACTAATACATCTTCCTTTGATTTGTAATAATTGTAGATGA
The DNA here is from genome assembly GCA_020436025.1 of Crocinitomicaceae bacterium. GTDB lineage: Bacteria > Bacteroidota > Bacteroidia > Flavobacteriales_D > Crocinitomicaceae > JAGQYP01. The sequence continues at coordinate 33,269 of JAGQYP010000032.1, read as the reverse complement.
GCCCCTTTGAAATACCAGCCTCTTTTGCAATCGCGGCAACTGAGGTATTCTTATATCCAAATTCAGAAAATAGTTTTAGTGCCGATCCATTGATTTTATCGATCGTTTGCTGGCGCATGGCCTCAAATTGTTCATCTGATCTTGGTGCCATATTGTTAATTGACTGAACGGTCAGTCAAAAGTAAATACAATTATTGAATTAGCAATGAGAAAATTGAAAAATCATGTTCTGGAATGATGAAAATCAGAATAGTTGTATCTTGGTACTATGTTTTTAATACTGATCATCGTAGGACCCATTTATTTCATTGTTGGCGCATTATTGTTTCAATTTCCGCCGAAAAAGATCAATAGTTTGTATGGCTATCGAACGAATCAGTCAATGAAAAATCAGAAGGTTTGGGATTACGCGCAGAAGAAGTCGGCCAAAGAGATGATGAAGGTAGGCTTAACCATGGGCTTGTTCTCCACATTAGATCTCATATTTGTAATTCCTGAAATTTGGGGAGTTATAGGTGGACTTGCCATGTTGATCGTTCTTTCCGTTGGACTTCTGTTAAAGGTAGAGCGTAATTTGAGAATGAATTTCAAAGAAGAAATTTAAGCCTCTTTCCAAGACAAATTTCGTTTTCAAAAACAAAATTCCCACTTGCTTGTTTCATAGTAAAGCAATTCAATTTGTCATAAATCATAAATCATAAATCAATAAATCATAAATCAAATTCCATGGCATTCTACCAATTCAAAAGAGAACAATTTCTAAACGCTTCCATAGAAGAAGTTTGGGACTTTGTTTCTTCACCCAAAAATTTAAAAGAAATAACACCTGATACCATGGGGTTTGATATAACCAGTGAAACACTACCGGACAAAATGTATGAAGGGATGATCATCAGTTATAAAGTGAAACCACTTTTGGGAATTCCAACCACCTGGGTTACAGAAATTACTCATGTTCAAGACTTACATTATTTCGTAGATGAACAAAGAATAGGACCCTACAAAATGTGGCATCACGAACATTTTTTAGAAGAAAAAGATGGAGGAGTTGTCATGAAAGACATCATTAGTTATCAACCTCCATTTGGGTTTTTAGGAAGAATAGCTAACACACTTGTTATCAAAAGCAAACTCAGCAGCATTTTCAATTACCGTTTCAAGGTACTTGAACAAAAATACAATTCAATAAAAGTCCAGTAGTCCAGATTCTAGAAGTCCAATTATCCAAAACGAAATCAGCAAAAGAAGAAGAAATCTTTCATCGACTCCAAGTCTTTCGATTCCAGAACTTCTCTGATTTTCAACTGGGCCTCCGGACTGGCAATGGAAATCATGTTTTGTGAATGGGGGATTTCCTCAATCACTTTCCAGGGCAACATTTCCTGTTTGTAAATTTTCTTACCGATCTTCAAAGGGTTGTCGCAAATCCACCGAAAGGGAATCTTGGATTGAATCAATATTTCGGCAATGTTTTTCCCCATTTTTCCCGCTCCCCAGAGAATCAGTTCACTTTTAGGGTTGTAATGGAAATTTAGGAAATGATAAACTTTAAGTTCAACGAAAGACTCGTATCCATAGTTTTCATGATTTCGAGAAGTACGCAATTCGTGGTCTCTCCACAAATGCAAAAGTTCGGAACTAGGAATCACTTTTAATCCTCCTTGATAAAATCGAAAGGTGAGGTCGTAATCCTCAGGGTAAATGTTGGGTTCAAAGCCTCCGCATAGGTCAAAATCTTCCCGGAAAACCATCCAACAAGGGGAGGGAATTACGCATTCCTTGTAAAGGTCTTCGAAATTTCGCCCTTCTTTTGTTAAGTCATTGAGCCAATCTTCATAACTCTGATAGCCTTCTCCCATATTGGTTTTTGGAAAATATTGAACTTGTCCTGTTGCCAAATGACCTTTTCCTTTTTGCTGCAGATTGGTCGATAGAATTTCTAATTTCTGATTCGGCATTACATCATCTGAGTCCATCCTTGTAATCAATCGACCCTTAGATTTGGAATATGCCAATTGTAATGCTGCAACGATCCCTTTTCCTGAATTGGAATAAACTTGTATTCGAGTGTCTTTTGTGGCAAACTGCCCCATTATGTCAAAGCTAGAATCCTTTGAATGGTCATCCACTGCAATCAGTTCCCAATCTTTTTCAGTTTGTTCTAATATCGATTGAATACACTCAACCAGGTACTTGGAAGTGTTTTTAAAAGGCATGATGATACTGATCTTAGGATTTTCCACTCAACAAAATTAATCTTTATTCGAGAAACAAAATTTTTCTATTAAATTCACATTCAAGGTGAACTTAAAATAGTGTATTTCATGAAGTTAATGTCTTTATTCGCTTTCGTGTTGTTGGTTGGTACAATTTGGGGGCAAGATCTCATTTTAAAACAATCTAGTGGGAAATTTGGATATCAAGATGCCTCTGGTAAATGGGTAATCGAACCTCAATATGATGATGCCTGGGATTTTTCTGATGGATTGGCTCTGGTAAAAAAGAAAGGAAAATGGGGGTATATCAACACTCAAAATCAGACAATTATTCCTTTTGAGCTGGATAAAGGCAGTTTGCATCGATACGGTTTTGCTAAAATAATGAAGGGAGGAAAGTATGGGTTGATCAATACGAAAGAATTTGTTCTTCAACCGCTTTATGATCTGATTCAGTTTGAAGAGAATTACCGAAACGAATTGAAATGGATTCGAATCACAAAGAATAACCTTCAAGGGTTGTATGATCCAATCACTCAAAAAGTCGAGCAACCTAAATACGATAAAATCAAGGACTTTTATGGTTATGAAGGGATGTATGAAGTTTCTAAAAACGGAAAACTTGGGCTTTGGTGTGAAGGAAAGGAAATCGTGCCAGTGAAGTATTCAAATCTTTCTACAGAAAATCTGATCATTCATGATGGATGGTCGCAAGTGTTGCATCAAGAGATGAATGAATTTGGAGAACCTGTTTATGTAGACTACAAAAAAAGAAAATTCATCACTGCATCCTTGGGCGGAAAGAAAGAATATTTTGCAAAATCTGGAGAGAGCAAAGGTGTTTCAGGCGAATTATTACCTCAAACGAATGGAAATGTATGGGTTCGGGATCCCAAAAAATCAGGATCATATTTTGTTTATGATTACGATTTAAAATTACTCACACCGCAGTCAGTTATACAATACAAAGAAGTCGAAACCAAATCTGGTAAATACATCATTCTTTCTTCAGGAGACAAAATAGGTTTGTGGGAGCCTCAGCAGAAAAAATGGATGCTCAAACCGGTTTACAGATCCATCGAGTACATTTCAGGATTAGATGCATTTCTGACTTCATTCTCTCCAACAGAATACGACTTGTATGCTTCAGATCTAAAAACAAAGCTGGAAGATGTGAAGAGTTATATACCCACCTGGGAAGAAAATAAAAATAATTATTTCGTACTTCTGGAAAAAGGGAAAAAATATGTAATTAAAATAGTTTCAGGAACGAGTATCAGAGATTATAAGAAGATAAGTGCCCCTTTCGACTCGGGTAGTTTGATCTACGATCCATACGGCGACATTGTCTTAAATGCGATTTTGTTAGAGCGTATGGGGAAGAACTTTTATTTCAATCTCCTAAAAGAATCGGAATATGGTCCTGTTGAATCTGTATCTGACATTGTTTTTTGGGACCAAGGTCAAAGTCTTCTTCTTACTCAAATTATCCTGAAATCATCAGAATACATTTATTTGGATGAAGCTTATAACGAAGTGTTTTCAAAAGGTAAGGATGTCAAAATTGTTAAGGTTTCAGCAGGAAATCAGGAATTTAATTTCTTCGTGTTTCAGTCTATGGTAGAACCCGGATATTTTATTCAAACATTAGGTTCCGAACCAATTAATTTGAATATGGACAGTTATAAGGATCAACGTATTTTGGATATTTCAAAAGATATAGAAGACGAAATCTATGGAGATCCATATTGGAGAAAAGAACCTGATTTTTTACTCGTTTTGGATGGAAGTAAAAATGGTAACCCATCATCGGCTCTTTTGCATTGTGAAGAATTAAGGATTTCAGGTGCAGAAGAAATTATTTTGAATGAATTCCTAGTCAATTTTCGAAAGAACCATTTATGGGGTGCATATATCCCGGATAACCATTTGGTGGTTGAACCCAATTATAAAGGGAATTTATCTAAGGAAGGATCATTTTCTTTTGCCTTGGAGCGCCCCATTTTAATATCAGAGAAATCCCTTATAGATCCTATAAAAAATAAAGTGTTGGCTCCTTGGGATTATGAACCGGAAATCAAGAAATATGGAAAGTTTTACCATGTGATGAGCTACAACTATATTGAGACGGACGAGGAAGAAAGAACGGAAGAAATTAAGCTTACCCAAGGCAACTATACTGAAATCATTGCCCTTAATGAAGTAGATGATGAAATCCTCAATTATGCGGATCATTTTGAACATATTTATATGGTTAAAAAAGATGGAAAATGGGGAATAATTGACTTATTTGAAGAGGAAATTGTACCCATTATTTATGATCGTATTGATATAGATTATGGTCTTCTCAATTTATATGGATATGAAACCGGCCCCATGTTACTCTATAAGGGAAAAGAAACCACGGTCTATGATATTAGAACGAAAAAACAGTTGCTCCCATTTGGAGTGCGCTCCTACGAAGCGGACGAAGAATATATGAGCTTTAAAAGTCCTTTAATCTATCATCAAAATAAAAAATGGGGGTATGTTTTGTATAATTATAAAACAGGAGAAATCAAGGATTCTGGTCCTCAATTCGATGATTTTCAGTTTTTGGATGAATCGTATTCTTTGTTGTTTCAAAAAGAAGGTGAAATTGAGATTCATTTGGAAGGTGGTTCTGTAATTCACTTTGAAGGAGATGAACTCATAAAAGATTTATACGATGCATTTTGGATCCGAAAAGGAAACAAACATCAGATTATAGATTTTAAGAAAAATGTGCTTTTAGAATTCGACACCAAACCCGATGCCATTGAAGGAGACAGCTATGCGGTAGTTGTGACCAATGGAAAGCTAGGAACCTATTATGAAGTAGAAGAAAAGAAACTAGTACCAAAGAAAACTGAGCAAGAAATGATGTTCATGGTCTATTCAGATTATTATCTGATGTATAAAAAGGACGATGAATGGTACGCCTTAAAAAGCAACTTGAAAGATGAACTAAAAATTGGAAAATCACAACCCGAACGCATATTCGAACTAGAAGGCAAACCAATTTTGTTCTACAGAAAAAAGGGAATCACCTTGATTGATCATCAAACCGGGAAAAGCTATTCCAACAAAAAAGGAAAGGCGGCATATCCAAAGACTATTCAGGAGCAAATGCTGATTTATGTTAGCGGCGCAAATGTTTATCTGGATAAAGACTTCAATGAAATAGAAATTAAAACGGGAAAATGAAAAAGCTACTAACGATATTTGGACTAAGTAATTTATTCCTAGCTTCAGCACAACAGAAAATAGAAGAAGTATTTCCTCTCAAATGGAAGCAAAAAATTGGAGTTACAACCTATAGAACCAATATGGTTTTGGATCAAGGTGTGCTTTTTATTGGTTCCAATGGGGAGGATCGCAATCAGGAGCTTGATAAACTGGATGGAATCTATGCTTTGGATGCAACAACAGGTAAATTAAAGTGGCATTTTCAAATGGAAATGTTAGGGGATAACGATGTGACAGGGGTAGCCGTTTCAGGGGATAAGGTCTTTTTTGGAACAGACAACTATTATTTTTTCTGTTTGAATAAAGACACTGGCAAACAACTTTGGAAATTTAGAACTCCAAATGATGTGGAATCCATGTCAACCCTAGCAGATTTAAACGGGGATTCGAAAGAAGATGTCGTTTTCACAGTTGAAAATTTTGGTGTGTACGTGCTGGATTCAGAAGATGGACGATTGATTTGGAAACAAGATTCTATTGGAACTAGTGGAAATCATGTGCCTCTTTGCCTGGATCTGAATGAAGATGGGGTAAAGGATGTCATCGTAGGAGGAAGAGGAACACCGTACACCAATCGAACTGCCGGATTTAAAATGGAACACTATGGGGATTATTTGTTTGCTTTTGATGGGAAGAATGGGAAGCCGCTTTGGCAAGTTCCTTTTGGTTCCAATTTACACGCTTCTCCAGTGGCCTATAAGGATGAAAGAATCGGTTGGGTAATTTGCATGGTTTCGGCTTATTGCGAGCTTAAATTTTTAAACGTGAAAGGTGAAAAGTTGTGGTCGTACAGCTTTGGATATGGATGTTTTGCAAGTCCTTCACTTTCCGATCACAATATCGGAATAGCGACAAGTTGGGGAAGAAATGGAGGTTTTGGGATTTATGAAAAATCTCATTTCGTAAAAGAAGATTCGAAGTATAAATATGCGGATACTTCGGATGTTGTTTCGTCTTCTTCAGCAATTGCAGATATATCTGGTGATGATGGAATGGAGTTTATTGCCCTGGATGAAGCCAATCGAATGCTCATTATTCCAGAATCTAAAAATGAAGATTCTTACCACCTGATTCTCCCAAAAGGAGGTGAAGCAACACCTTATGTACTAGACGTAGATGGAGATGGAACCAATGAAATTTTAGTGGCTTCTTTAGATGGTTATCTCTATTGCTATTCTACAAAAAGAAAAGGAAAAGTATTGTGGGAAGGGTTTAGAGGCGGAAGGAAGAATGGGGTTTATTGAATTAACAATTATCAATGAATAATGAACAATGAATAATGAACAATTTACATTCTAAATTCGAATAATTCGACACTCAAAAAGTTCTAAATTTGCCTCATGAAATATCTAATCGTTGGTTTAGGAAATCCGGGAGGGAAATACGTGAATACACGTCACAATATTGGTTTTTTAGTTGTGGAAGAATTTGTTGCTGAACGAGAAGGAGAATGGCAGTCTGATAAATTAGCTGATGTAGCCACCGTGAAATTCAAAGGGAGACAAATTGTGTGTATCAAGCCTACGACATTCATGAATTTATCCGGAAAGGCAGTTAACTATTGGATGCAAAAAGAAAAGATTCCTCAAGAGAATATTCTTGTGATTACCGATGACATTGCCCTACCTTTCGGTAAGCTGAGAATGAAAGGCAAAGGTTCTGATGGTGGACACAATGGCTTGAAAGACATACAAGCGACACTTGGAAATCCAAATTATGCCAGAGTGCGTTTCGGAGTAGGAAATGATTTTGCTCAAGGACGTCAGTCGGATTATGTACTTGGGAATTGGTCGGACGAAGAGTTGAAACTATTGCCTGAAAGAATTAAAACCACAACTGAATTCATCAAAGGATTTACTTCCGTAGGGTTGCAATTGACCATGACCAATTGGAATAATAAATGACCATTCTGGAAGAAATATTCCTTAAAGAATTCGAAGAGAAAGTCACCGACTCTCAAACTCTTTCCGGAGGAGATATTAATGAAGTTTTTTTGGTCAATGATCGCGTAGTCAAAATTAATGACGCAAAATCCTATCCTCAAATGTTGGAGAAAGAAGCTCGCGGACTCCAAGTTTTAAGAGAGACGAATTCTATCTTAATCCCTGAAGTATTTGCTTTTGGTGAAATCCATGGAAAGCAATATTTGATTCTTGAAAAGATAGGGAAGGGACTTCGTGATCAGGCCTATTGGGAAACCATTGCAAGTGGATTGGCCAATATGCATCAAAGCTCAAGTGTTCAATTTGGCTGGTATGAAGATAATTATATAGGATATCTTCCTCAATCCAATGTCTGGCATCCAAGGTGGACCGAATTCTTTATTCAGTGTAGAATGGAACCTCTTGTAAAAATGGCCTTTAATGATGGGAAGCTGAGGTCTGAAAACCTAAGACAATTTGAACGCATGTATTTGGAATTGGAATCCATTTTTCCAAATGAAAATCCGAGTTTATTGCACGGGGATCTGTGGGGAGGAAATTTGATGGAAGGTTTGATCGACCCAGCCGTTTATTTTGGGCATCGAGAAATGGATCTGGCTATGACGCAAATGTTTGGTGGTTTTAGTTCAAATTTCATCGAATTGTATGATCAATATGCACCCTTAGAACCAGGAATTGATGCAAGAATCCCTGTTTACAACCTGTATCCCAATCTGACTCACTTAAACATGTTCGGTTCTTCATATTTGTTTGGAATTGAATCGGTTATTCGTAGATTTTAGCTAACTTTCAATTCGAAATGTATCAGGCAAAAACATACAAAGATTCACTAAAGAAAAAATCTGTTTCCATTTGGTTGATGGTCGTCTTTTATCTTTTATTTACTGGCCTTGGAGCACCTGTAATACTTGATCTAACAACCGCCTGGTATACAACTTTCATGTTTTACTCTACCTTTTTTGTACTTTTTGTGGCTATTGCGGCATCTATTGGAAACTACAAATGGACTTTTTATGTTTTCACATTTTTGGTCGTTTTACCTCACATATTATTCATGTTCTATTTGAAAGAACCTCCATTATTATTTCCACTATTGGCCTTTTTGATTGGGGTAATTTTATTTTACAACACCCACACAGCAGAGAAATAAGACTACCAAGAAGATCCTGCTCCGCCACCAGAAGAAGATCCTCCTCCCCATGATCCACCACTACTGGATGAGCTACTGCTGCTGCTCGACCAACTACTGCTTGAAGAAGAAGAATAAGAAGAACTTCCACTTGAAGGAGGTGATAATCTCGGAATGGTATAATGCTTTACTTTTTTGTGCTTGCAATTTTGACAAACATAAGTTTTGTAGCCTGCTCCTGAAGAAGAATAAGTTGCACTTCTGGTAACCGTACTTCCTTTGTATTCCATTGTTCTTTGTTTGCAACTCGGACATTTTCGAACAAATTTAAACCATGTTTTATAAGGAATGATCACAAATTCTGCTCCGCCCTCACTGATCCAAACATCGTAATCATAAGAACCTACTTTTTCTTTTGCTTCATGAAGGTTATCCAAAAATTTATCTTCTTCGTTTTCATTGAGTAAGAATAATTCGCTACCGGTAGTAGGAGAATATCTGGTTTTGTAGCGATAACTATCCATAAATCGACTAATGATCGATCTAAAAAGGAGAAAGGGAAATGGGAAAAAGATTCTGAAAATACCCAATGAGCTAAACTTGATCAAATTGTATTTCAACATGAGATCTTTCACCATTAAGGCAATTAACATCAAAAAGAGGCAAAATGTCACGATTCCCGCCATCACGAATAAATAATACCAGGGCATTTCATAAACAAGAAAAACAGAAAACCTTGAAAAACCGCCAAGCGCCTCCATTTCCTCTCTAGTTCGAGGTCCTTCTTCAGCTTGAGCCTGAACCTGAACGGTTTCATTCAAGTAATCGACAGGATTTCCTTGGTAAATATCTTCAACAGTTTTAATTCCATAATACAATCCCAAGTAGAAATTGCCATCCTTAAAATAGGGATTCATACTTTTTTGCTGAATCTTAAAACACAAAGCATCAGGTAATACCCCTTCCACTCCGGTTCCTGTGATAAATTCGGTTCTTCGGGCTTCTAAAACCACCATGATTAAAAGGCCATTATTGGTTTTAGCATCTCCCACTCCCCATAAATTAAAAAGATCCAAAGCAAATTGATGGGTGTTTTGATTATCAATGGTATTCAACAAAACCACTGCGATGGGATACCCAAGTTTGTCTTCAATTGATCTTAAAAGATTATTCAGAGAGTCTTTTTCGTATTGTTGTAACCTACCCGTTCCATCATAAAAGTTTTCATTGTGAACGACCTTCGTATTTGGGATGTCTTTAGGTTGAAGTTGTCCATGGATGGAAACAAAAGGAAACCAAATTATCAGAATGAAAATGGGGTTCAAAAATCTACTCATAACTGTATTCTTTTAGTTGGAATTCAGGATTTTCTGAACCGTATTTTTTTACTAGAATATTATAAGCTTTAATGGCCTTAGCCAACTCACCTCTCTGAAAAGCTATTCGATTTTCCGCTCCTTCAATTTGAATCAAATGGGTTTGAATGGACTCATCCAACTCGGCGGGGAAGGTGCTTTTGTACTCTTTGAAAGCCTCATCCAATTCACTAGGATCAATACCATCTGCAACTAAAAAGGAAAGCTTCTTTTTTAATTTAGTTTGGGCATGCGAAGATTCCGGACCTATTGCAATGAATTCTCGAATCAAACTTCTTTTTCTATCCTGTTCTACTTTGATCTCCATTTCAATGGAATTCACGGTTTCTTCCGCTTCAATAAGCTGATTTTTAGTACTATTCTGATCCTGTTGATCCATGGCATCATCAATCTGTTTGCCTAAGGCGATGAAAACGACAGCTCCAATAGCAATGGCCATGATGAGAGCAGCAAGAACTATATAGATTCTTTTATTATCCTTGGATTTTGTTCTTTTGTCCTTGGATAAGGCACTCATGACATTAATCGCTCTTTGATCGTGACTATTTAATTTCAAAGCCTTTTGAGCGGCATATTCTGCTTGAACTCGGTCATTGTAATCACCTAAATCCTGATATTTCTGAAAATAAGCCAAGGCCAACATCGAATATCCTTTTTCTACATAAGGATTGATGGCAACCGCATTTTTTGCTTCTTTGAGTCCGTCTTCATAATTATTCTGATCCAAAAACCTTCTGGCCGTTTGAGTATGTCGAATCGCTTTGACCATCAGTTCTCTGAATTGTTCTTCGGTCAAACCCATACTCAAAGCCAACTCCTCCATTTCCTTGCGAGTTAAAGGTCTGTCCGAATCTTGATCTTCCTGTGCTTTTCGGACGATAGCGGCAATATAATTATCCAATTCTGAATCTTGCATCGAGCTCGTTTTCAATAAGTTCTAAAAATAATACAAATTTCCTTGCGGACTATGATTTGTTTTGACGCTTATAAGATAACAACATTTTAAGCAATCAAATAGGGTTCAGAAAGGAATAAGTCACCGGATTTATTCCTTTTTGTTTTTAAATCAACCCAACTAGCGCTCGTTTCCAACGAGTGCAAAACCTTCCAGGCGTTTCAAACGCCAAAAAATCACAAACCTACTCAAAACTCTCACTCAAAACTCTTGCTCCGTACTCTTGCTCAAAACTCTTGTTCCGTACTCTTGCTCAATACTCTTGCTCCGTACTCTTGCTCCGTACTCTTGCTCACAACTCTTGCTCAACACTCAAAACACTCCAGGCTTCCGGCTTAGCGTCAAACCATTTCTTGACCTTAGGCCAAACCTGACCAAAAAGTTCCGAGTCGCGATAGGCGTTGAGATGTTTTTCAGAATCCCATTTGGAGTAAGTAAAGAAGATTCTTGGATCGCTGACATCATGAAGTAGATCCACGTGATTACATCCTTCTTGATTACGAATACGATCTACGATTTCGGGAAAATAATTGAGGAAGTCATTGATGTGTTCTTCCTTAAACGTCATCTTTACAATTCGGGTAATCATTAAAATAATTCATTGAAATTTTTCGCCGAGCCCTTGGGTTGGAATCGGACTCGTATAATATCATCTTTTCGAAGTCCAAGTAAGGAAACGGCAGAACCACCATTACTTTCAACTCCTTTGTTTATGGCTATTTCCAAATGACCCGTTGATGAAAATAAAGCGAGTTTTTCACCGGAAGAAACATCATTGTAAGACTTGGAAATCTCGTCGATTACATAATCTTCAGACTTAAAATTCAGAATAAATGGATTGCCTTTTCCGATATCTTTAAACAGCTTTTCTGTAATGTTCGTAATTGCATTCCCATAATGGTCAATATAAATCACGCTACCCCGAATCATGTTTTCTTCAATCACCGGCTGAATCGAAATCGCTTTTTTCAGATAGTCAATTTCTTCTCCTAAATCCTCAGGTTTTTCTCCGTTTAGAATTCGGCAGGCCACGTCAGCAAAAATCGATTTGGTTGGAAATCTTAAATGTTCTGGCTTATTGTAATCCGTGATTCGATAGATTTTTTGAGCTTTGTGATGTTCCAATATCAGAGAAAATATCCCGGAATCATTCCCTATGAAAATTTGCTCATTGTAAACAACGATCTTAGGAATGCTGGATCGGGTTTCGTCTTTGAAATCAATAACAGGTTCAGGATCTACACCAATAATGTGAATGGTTCCTGATGGAAAGTCTTTAAGCACATTTTTAATCAAAAAAGACGCCTCCAAAATGTCAAAAGGCGATACGTTATGAGAAATGTCTATGATGTTAGCTGATGGAATATCAGTTAGGATTTTACCTTTAACCACAGCCACATAGTGATCTTGATGCCCCATGTCTGTCGTTAAAGTCAGTATTCCCATATTTTGTTTGTAAATCTTGTGCTTTTGTTATTAAAGAAAGGCTACAAATCGTTATTCTTTAATAATTTTGCCAAAAATAATTCATTAATTTGAATTAAGGACAAAGTTAAAATTTTAGCGCTAAGGAATTGCAGGAAATTAAGTTAGAAATTGAAGGGTTTGACCCCATTGAGATCTTCGGAGTAAATAACTCAAAATTAAAGATCATCAAAAAGTACTTTCCCAAACTAAAAATTCTCTCCAGAGGGAATCAACTGACTGCAGTAGGTGATGAAGAAGAGCTGCTCATTTTTGATCGCAAAATAAAAAAGATTCTGGCCTATCTTGCAAAATACAATCAACTCCGAGACGAGGACATAGACAATATTCTGCTTGATCAGGATGATGATTACCACAAAATCAAAAATGATCAAGTAATCGTTCATGGGGTAGGTGGAGCTCCTATCAAAGCCCGAACACTGAACCAAAGAAAACTGGTAGATTCCATTATTAAAAATGATATGGTTTTTGCAGTGGGTCCGGCCGGTACAGGAAAAACATATACGGCGGTAGCCATGGCAGTTCGAGCACTAAAAAACAAGGAAGTAAAAAGAATCATTTTGACTCGTCCAGCTGTAGAGGCAGGGGAGAATTTAGGTTTCCTTCCTGGTGACTTGAAAGATAAACTAGATCCTTATTTACAGCCACTTTATGATGGGCTGAGAGACATGATTCCACCTGAAAAGTTGGCTGAATACCTTGAGTTTGGAACCATTCAAATTGCGCCATTGGCTTTCATGAGAGGACGAACCTTGGATAAGGCTTTTGTAATTCTGGATGAAGCACAAAATGCTACCTACATGCAAATGAAAATGTTCTTAACACGAATGGGACAATCTGCTAAATTTGTAGTCACAGGAGACATGACTCAAGTAGATTTGCCGAAACACCAGAAATCAGGATTGTTGTCGGTGATCAATAAAATAAAAGATATAAAAGGCATCGAAATTATTGAATTAAATAAACACGATGTAATTCGCCATAAACTGGTAAGTAAGATAATTCAAGCATTAGAAGACGATAAAGAATGAATGCATTAACAAAAACCAATTTTAAATTTCCAGGACAAACGAAAGTGTACCATGGAAAAGTAAGAGATGTGTATACCATAAATGATGATCTTTTGGTGATGATCGCATCAGATCGAATTTCAGCTTTTGATCACATTTTACCTAAAGGAATTCCTTTTAAAGGTCAGGTGTTGAATCAGGTGGCTTCCATGTTTCTAGACGCAACTTCTGATATCGTTCCGAATTGGAAATTGGCTACTCCAGATCCACAAGTGGCTGTGGGAATTGCATGCGAACCTTTCCGAGTAGAAATGGTCATTCGTGGGTATTTGGCAGGACATGCCTGGAGAGAGTATAGAGCAGGGGAAAGACTGATTTGCGGTGTGGAAATGCCGGAAGGTATGAGAGAAAACGATGCTTTTCCTGAGCCAATTATTACTCCTGCAACTAAGGCGGATGAGGGTCACGATGAAGATATTTCTAGAGACGAAATCATCAAGCAAGGAATCATTTCGGAAGAAGATTATGTGCAATTGGAAGACTACACTAGAAAATTGTTTCAAAGAGGATCTGAAATTGCCGCGGAAAGAGGATTAATTCTGGTTGATACCAAATACGAATTCGGTAAAAAAGATGGGAAGATTTATTTGATCGATGAAATCCATACTCCTGATTCCTCTAGGTATTTTTATGCGGATGGGTACAAAGAAAGACAAGCAAATAGAGAGCCGCAAAAGCAGTTGTCGAAGGAGTTTGTTAGAGAATGGCTGATGGAGAATGGTTTCCAAGGTTTGGATGGCCAGATTATGCCTGTGATGCCGGATGATTTTGTGGATACGGTTACAGAAAGATATATCGAACTTTACGAAAAGATTACAGGGAAAACCTTCGAGAAATCAGATGTGTCTCAGCTGGAGCAAAGAATCGAGGAGAATGTAAATAGCTATTTACAAAGTGTTTAACTGTTTTTCAGTTTGGAATAATATTTGATTTGGTATAGATAATTAGTAAATTTGTAAAAACTCAAAAGAATCAACATGAAAAGACTTGCAATTCTTGCTGTGGTATGTTTCGGGGTAATGGCTTTTGTCATGGGACCAAAAAACACCACTGCAACCAAAAAAATAGAAAAAGCGGAAACTACCAAAGCTAATCCTGCTGCAGATTCTTACAAAGTGATTAAAGTGAACGGACAAATCATTTATGTAAAAACGGGATCTTCAATGAAAATGGGAGATGAATTTGCTCCAACAACCAGTTTGAAATTTGCGACAGCTGAATCAAGAGCAGCTATCATTTCAAGAATTAAAGGAAGATTTATCTTGACTCAAGGAGGTTCTGGAGACAGATCTAACTTGTTGCCTGCGATGAATAACATTTCTTCAAGAGCTGGAGCTTTATTGAATATTATCGATCTTCAAAATCACTTCCAAGGGAATTATGTAATTCTTGGCAGAATGGCTTTGACTATCGGGCAAGATGCTTTCCCAATGGATAAAGATCATTTCTTCTATTTAAGATTTGATTACGATGGAGAATCAATCAACAAGAAACTTCCTGTTGAGGAGGGTAAGTTGGTTATCGACAGAAATGATATTTTCAAAATCGATAATAAGCCAATCGACGGAGCAGCTATTAAAGAAATGACTTTGATGTACAGAGACGATTTGAAAAAGACTTCAACAAAGATCAATTCTTTCAATCCAGTTTTCCCTGATATCGATTTGTTGAAAGATGAATTGAATATCATTATCTCTGAATACACAGATAAAGATGCGGATAAGAAAAAGGCGGAAATTACTTCTTATATCAACGAATTCTACGGAAAACCTGATAAAGACAATCTAGCTGAGTTCCTAGAAAAGGAATTTGAACTGTAAGAAATTAGAATTAAATGAAGAAGCCGATTCGAAAGAGTCGGCTTTTTTTGTCTGGATATCTGGATCGTGCGCAAGTCCTAATCCAACTCCATCTTCAAATTATGCCCTTTCAAAGTTTCCACGTGATCGGACATTCTAAAATTTGTTGGGTCAAATGCATCTTCTCTTTGTCTCGATTCATTTTGTCGTCGAATACTTCTCGCGAAATGCCTTACATCATCTACCGAGGTCAGGATCAAACCAGGAATAATAGTATTGTGCCCATCTTTATCTTTGGCAACCATCGTGAAATAAGAGGAATTACAGTGCTTGATCTTCTTAGTGTGAATGTTTTCAGCTTCTACACGAACTCCTACAACCATGGATGTTTTTCCTGTATAATTCACAGAGGCTTTCAAATGAACCAATTCACCCACTTCAATCGGATTTAAGAAATCTACTTTATTGACGGAAGCCGTAACACAGTAATTCTCTGAGTGCTTAGATGCACAGGCAAAAGCAATTTGATCCATCAGATTTAAAATAAAACCACCGTGAATCTTCCCAGAAAAATTGGAATGCGAAGGCAACATCAACTGAGTCATCGTAATCTGAGACTCCAATCTCGTTTTGAATTTCTTAGCCATAGAATTGATAATGAGTTTCCTAAATATAAATAAAAACTCTTGCTTAGAAGTTCAACATTACATTTTGCATTTTTAATTTTGCACTACAAAAAGTCTTCTTCCTTCAAATCAAATAATTCCAAAGATGTTTTGTACATGATGTTATCCAAGTCTTGCTGACTCAAATCGCTCTCTTCCATGAATTTTCCAATCTCCAAATCTCCAAGTGGAAAAGGGTAGTCTGTTCCCATGGCAATTCTGTCGGAACCTACCTGAGAAATAATATACTTTGTGAAATCAATATCGTGAGTGATCCCGTCGTAGTAGAACTGTTTGAGGTATTCTCTTGGATTTCTTTTGTTGTCGATGGCTACCAAATCTGGGCGACAATTGAATCCGTGCTCAATTCGACCGATAGTAGGGATGAAAGAACCGCCTGAATGACTCAATACAATTCTTAAGTTTGGAAGCCTCTCTAAAATTCCACCAAAAATTAATGAGCAAGCAGCACGAGAAGTTTCAGCCGGCATTCCAACAAGCCAAGGTAGCCAATATTTCTTCATTGAATCAAATCCCATCATTTCCCAAGGGTGAATCATGATGGCCATGTTTAATCTTTCAGCAGCCTCAAAAATTGGGAAGAACTCGGGCTCCGATAAGTTTTTATCATTGATATTGGATCCAATTTGAATCCCTTTAAATCCTAATTCATTTTTACATCTTTCCAGCTCCTGAATAGCCAGTTCGGTGTCTTGCATAGGGATGGTTCCCAAA
Source organism: Crocinitomicaceae bacterium (assembly GCA_020436025.1). Classification (GTDB taxonomy): domain Bacteria; phylum Bacteroidota; class Bacteroidia; order Flavobacteriales_D; family Crocinitomicaceae; genus JAGQYP01. Next base: position 16,629 of record JAGQYP010000032.1, on the reverse strand, counting down.
CCAACATACTTTTTAGGATATTTGGCAACAACTTCCGCGATGTGGTCATTTAAAAACCGAGACAATTCCAAACAATCTTTTCCTTTTGCCCAATAAGAGAACATTACAGGAATGGTACAAATCACCTGCACATCCGCCTGAAATTTGTCATAATCTACTATTCTCACATCCTCGTTCCAGCAATTTTCTTCGATTCTTCTAAAAAACTCATTGCCTTGCATCATGTCTCCAAATTTCGGATCGTCCGTGGCTTTCATCCAGATAAAATCTCCATATCCAAATTTATTGGTCCAATTGGGCATTTCTGCAGGTAAAATATGCGTATGCATATCAATCTTGAGCTTGGTTTTCTTCATAACTTATGATTGTTTTTTGGAACCGTGAATATAAGGATAAATCTAAATGTGTAAATCCAAAATCTAACATCGTAAATCTAAAATCTCCCCAGCTCTTTATAGATCAATCGAACAGGGAGTCCCATTACATTAAAATAGCATCCCTCAATTCGGTCAACGCAAGTGACCCCAAACCAGTCTTGGATACCATAACTTCCTGCTTTGTCAAACGGATGAAAATTGTCGATATAATAATCGATTTCTTCCTGACTCAACTCCTTAAATTTGACTCTTGTGGTGTCTGCAAAACTCACTTTTTTTTCATTGGTTCTTAAGCAAACACCCGTCACCACCTCATGCCATTGATTCGATAGTTTAGTCAGCGTTTCTTGAGCTTCTTTTTTGTTACTGGGCTTTCCTAGGATCTCATTTTGAAAGATGACTACAGTGTCCGACGTAATCAATAAATCATTCTTTTGTAATGACTCAAATGCTTTGGATTTTAATTCCGCTAAATAAATTGGAACTTGTTGTGGTACCATTTCTTCCGGATAAATCTCATCTATATCTTGGGATTCTTGTCTGAAGGAAATTCCAAGTTTTTCAAGAAGTTCTTTTCTGCGGGGAGACTGAGAACCTAATATGAAATTCCATTTATAAGTCATTGACTCCACTATTGATGATCATGGGTAAAAACAAACCATAAAGCATGGTGAGTTTTAGCGTGAAAGAAGAGTATTTGTATTTATCTTTTTCTCTGGCAGCAATCAGCAGGAACATGGTAATCAATAGCAATACGATCATCATTATAAAAGGAATAAACACGACTTTAATACCCACTATCTGAGGCCACATCATAATGGGAAAAGAAAAGATGGTCACAATAAACAATATCAAAAGACTTGTAATGATTTTAGTTGCATATACGCCTATAACAATGGGCATAGTTTTCGAACCTACTCTTCGGTCTCCGATAATATCGTAAATATCTTTAATGATCTCTCGAACCAAATTGATCAAAAAGGCTAGGGCAGAAAAAATTCCAACAAAAACAATAGTATCGTACATGGGTACCAATTTGAAGGTAAGGTTCCCCATGGTAAAATCGAGGGATGTATTTTCGAATTGACTTAAAATTGGCAGAAAATACAAGTAGGAAATATAAGGAACAATTCCAGTCAATACGGCAATACTCAAATTTCCAATCAAGAACTTTCTTTTTAAAAAAACCGAATAGATCCAGAGTAATAAGGCGATGACTAAGGCAAACAAAGTGAACTGATAATTTCCGGTTGCAAACCAAAGATAGAAAGAAATCAGAATTGCAGCACCAGTGAACAATACATGAGCTATAATGGCTGTTTTTCTACTTACATGATAATCGATATACGTTTTTTTAGGTTTATTGATCCGGTCGGCTCTTACATCAAAATAATCATTGATGATATTTCCTCCTGCTGCCAATAAAACCATCATCATTACCAAAAGAAAAAAATTCAATTCATAGTTTTCAGGTAACTGATAGATATCACTCAAGTTTTCAAATAAAAAACTACCTGTAAGTACAGCCTCGACAATGTAAATCTTAGTCATGTACATGGTCAATGCAATGATCAGTAAGTTGACGGGTCGGAGTAGTAATAAAAACTTCATCTATTTAATAATTTCAATGATCTTGTATTCAGTTCTACGATTTTGCTGATGGGCATTTTCTTTCTCTTTTTCAGATGCTAGTTTATTGATGTCCTCATCTGAAACAATGGGCTGACTTTCCCCATAACCCTTATAGGTCAAACTTGTTTTAGGAATCCCTTTTTCAATTAAATAATCCGCAACTGCTTTTGCCCTGTTTTCTGAGAGAATTTGGTTGTCTTTAGCATCCCCTCGGGTATCTGTATGACCTCCCAATTCTATTTTCAGACTTGGGTTGTTCTTCAAGAATTTTACAAACTTATCCAACTCTACATAGGATTCCTTTCTCAAAGTGTATTGACCAAAATCGAAAAAGATATTATCAAGTCTTACAGCCGAACCAGCAACAAACGGTTCCATTGGAACATTGATATGATAGGCCTCCTCACTGTTTTCTGGTTGTGTCAAGGTGAAATTCTTCGTGAACATTAAAAAGCCATCGTGATTCGCTATCAAAGAATAATTTTTGTTTACAGGTAAGGTAACCAAAAATTCTCCAGTAACTGGATCGGCTTGTGATCTCACTACTTCCTTGCCTGTTTCGAGGTCGAACAATTGAAATTTGGCACCCAATCTTTCTTCTTGATTTTTCGCATTGTAAGCGATTCCTTCCATATAAATAGCTGGGTTTGGACGAAATTTTTCAGGCATGTTGAATTGATAAATATCCATGTCTCCAAAACCACCAGGACGATCGGAACCAAGCATGGCATAGCGACCACTAGCTGCAACAATCAAGGTTGCTTCATCGGCAGGTGAATTGATAGGATGCCCTAAATTGATTGGATTCGACCAACTTCCGTCATCTTGTAATCTGGTCATGAATATATCCGTTCCACCTAATCCTGGATGACCATTGGATCCAAAATACAAGGTTCTTCCATCGGGATGTATGAAAACCGATTCTTCCTTATGAGGAGTGTTTACATTGTCTGGAAGTTTGATCGGGTCAGACCACTTACCTTCATCATCCAAATAAGAAACAAAAATGTCTCCTACATTCAATTTTAGATCTGGACGCACGGCCGCTTGTTGTTGAATTCGTCTATCTCCACGGATAAAGTACATGGTTTTGCCATCAGCAGAAAGAGAAGGTTGTGTTTCCCAATTAAAAGAGTTGATTTTATTACCCAAATTCACAGGAGCATACCATTTGTTTCCAAGTTTTTTCGTAATGTAAATGTCACAACTTCCATAACCCTGGTAGCCCTCAGGATAGCTTCCATCCACATTCTGGCATCCAATAAAAACAACAGTTGAACCATCCGCACCAATCGAAGGAGCACCTTGATTCGCCATAGGATGATTGATTTGACGTGGCAAAGGGGTAGCTTTTCCCCAGGTCCCATCGGCTTCTTTGTGAGAAATGTATAAATCTTCCTGTCCTGGAATATGGTCTGGAGTATTCGGAACATGAATTTGACGTGTAAAAATGATGGTTTTTTCATCCACTGTTAATGAGGGAAAATACTCTGGATCTTTTGTGTTGATTCCAGGGCCAAGGTTAACAAGTTTGATTTCAACGCCTTCTTCGATGCTTTTTAGTGCAAATTCAGAACTGGAAATGATTTCTTCCGCTTTCACCTTCATTTCCGGATTTCTGTTGGTCTTTAAGAAACTTTTAGCAAGCTTGATGGCTGTTTCGTATTCTTTTTGTTTGAATGCTAATTCCGCTGTTTTGTAATAGAGAAAAGAACTTCCAGGTCCACTTAAATTTAGATCAATGGCTTTTTTCCCCATTTCAAATGCTTTATCTATATCTCCAATTTTTTCACAGAAATTAATACTCATCCCATAAGCCTCAATGAAGTTGGGATCTTTTTCAATTGCTTTTTCGAATAGTTCAATTCCTCCTCTGTAGTTAGGGCGATTGGTTCTGGGATCAAGTTCCATTTCTTTTCTCATTCCCTCTTCAAATAGTTTGATGGCCTTTTTATTTTTGGTGGAATAGCTCATTTGGCAAGACCCAAAAACTGAGATCAACAAAGACAAACCTAAAATCAATAAATTTCTCATATCTAAAATCTAAAATCGTAAATCAAATCACCTAATATTCATGTATTTGTGAGTTTGAAGCGAGATTCTCCATCTCTGATCTTCCTTCACCTTATTTAATATCAATGGTAAAATCTCTTTTTCGTTACTCCATTCTGGTTGTAAAATCAACTTACATCCTGAATTCACTTTCTTTGCAAGCTCATCTGCCCAAACCAGATCATGGTTGTTGTACACAATAATTTTTAATTCGTCTGCACTTTGGTAGACTGATTCTACTGGTAAACTAAACTTTTTAGGACTTAAGCAGATCCAATCAAAATCACCTCTTAAATCTCTGTTTCCAGATGTTTCTATCGCAATTTCAATACCATTTTCATGTAAAAGGTTGCAAAGTGGAACCAAATCATGCATGGCTGGTTCTCCACCAGTGATGACCACAAATTTTGCTTCAGCTTCTTTTACTTTGTCAGTTAGTTCTTGTACTGATTGAAACTGGTCCTCCCCAATGTCCCAGCTATCCTTTACATCGCACCAAAAACATTGAACATCACAACCTGCTAAACGAATAAAATAGGCAGCTCTTCCAGAATTGAACCCTTCGCCCTGAATAGAGTAAAATTGTTCCATAACTGGAAGTGGGTCTCTAAAGGATTGTAATTCTATTTGGGCCATCAAAACAAAAATAGAAAAAGTATTGGTCTTTAGATGAAATCAAGTTTTTCTTTAGTCTTAAAATTTGAGTATTTTTGGCCGAATACACATAATGCGAATCGTACCATTAAATATTTTATTTCTATTCTTTGTAGCTTCAGTTTTCACTTCTTGTTTGAAAAACAGATTTGAACCTGTAGGGGATGGAGATATTGTATTTTCAGCATATGACGTCTATTCTGATTTCAGCACGTATTCCAGGTTTGCAATTGTTGATTCGGTTGGGAAGGTGGATCTAACGAATTTAAATGCCACGGATTCCGTTTTAGAAGAACCTTATAGATCGATTATATTAAATCAGATTGAGATTAATTTGATTTCCTATGGATATACAAAGGTAAGCACTCCTGATAGCGCAGATGTTCTTATCAATGCCAATCTAATTATTAGTCCTAGTGGAGAATTAGTCCGACAATACAGCTTTGTAGGAGGGTTTGAAGAATTCGAAGCTACCTGGGGAGCCCATGAACATTATATTAAAAGTCCAATGGATTGGGGGTTCAACGCTATTGCTTTATACAGGTATAAAATCCCCTATTATTTTACAGAAGATTCGGGAACTTTGCTCATTGAAATGATTGATGCGAACAGTTTGGATACGGCTAATCAAAAGATTTATATTCCATGGATTTCAGGGGTTCGGGCTATTTATACGGGAGCCAATATTGGAAACCGACTAATTCAAGCCATCAACCAGTGTTTTGCGCAATCAACCTATTTACAGCACTAGATGAAAAAGTGGATTCTCATATTTTGTTTTCTTAGTAATTTGGCAATAGGTCAGAGCTATTTTGCTGGTGCAAGCTACAAAATGAGCATCCCGCTTTTGAGTTTTAAGGAGCATATTTCCCCAATTTCATTCGTAGGTGCTGAAGTTGATTTTCGCTATTTCAAAACGGATTGGTTTTCATTTGGACTTAATTTAGGTTGGTCTAGTTTTTATGAGCATATCCCCATGGATACCTATTATTGGGATAATAATGCAATAACTGCAGAACAATGGAATTATTTGTATCAATCTGATTTTCATTTTCAATTGCATTTTTACATTCCTACTCAAATATTAATCAAGCCTTATTTTGGGATAAAATTTGGAGCTTCCTTTGTCCAGGATTATAAGAAAGTAGGTGATCTCACTTTCAACAAACATGGTTGGGGATTTGGCTACACTCCCGAAATTGGATTTCTTTTTCACCTTCCTAAGCCAGATGGATTAGCCTTTTTTCTTTCAGGTGGATTCAATCAGGCTTTTTACAAAAACAACCATTACAATTCTCTAACAAACGTGAATATCAAATTCGGAATTGCCTATTCGGGTCAATACAGAAAAGCGACGAAAGAAAGATTAGAGAAAGCGAAAAGCGAATCGAAATAATCAGACCATAAAATGTAAGCCGTCGTAGGCTAAAAATACATTGTGAGGTAAGTCAAGTTCTTCTTTGTCGTGCAAACCTAAATAATGGCTGATATGAGTCAAATAAGCTCTTTCAGGATTGACTCTATCAATAAACTCTAGTGCTTCGTTTAAAGAAAAGTGAGAAATGTGTTGGGTTTTTCTGAGCGCATTCAGAACCAAAACTTTAGTTCCTTTGATTTTTTCGAATTCTTCATCTGAAACATAGTTTGCATCCGTGATATATGTAAAATCCTTAATGCGAAACGCTGTAACAGGCAATTTATAGTGCATCACCTCAATTGGGATGATCTCAATTCCTGCAAAATGAAAAGGCTCTTTATCTATGAGCTGAATATTGAATTGTGGGATTCCTGGATAATTGTTTCCAGAAAAAACATAATGAAACTCTTTTTTGAATCCTTCCAAAACTCTTTGGGAACAGTACATAGGCATCGGGTGCTTTTGCTTGAAATTAAAGGCTCTGATGTCGTCCGTACCCGCAATATGATCTTTGTGCTCGTGTGTATAAAGAATGGCATCTAATTTCTGCACATCTTCCCTCAGCATTTGTTGTCTGAAATCAGGTCCTGAATCGATACAGATGTTTTTCCCTTCGAATTCGATCAAAATAGAACTACGAAGTCGATTATCTTTTGGATTGGATGAAGTGCAAACCTCGCAATCACATCCAATTACCGGTACGCCCTGAGAAGTGCCTGTGCCTAAAAATGTAATCTCCATCTGAAATTCAAATTTGGTTTGTTAGTCTTGGTTTTCTTGTGCTTTTTGGTAGGTTTTGTTGCGTACACATTTTTTAACCGCAGCCTTAAATTCTGCTTCTGCCTCCTTGTTTTCTGCACCATAAACTTCTTTGATTTCCTGAATGATATGCATGCAGTTGCTGTCGTCTAGATTATTTTTGACTACGCATTCACAAAATTCAGCGCCATAAAGAGTAGGGGATTTAGGCTTTTTCTCATTTTCCAATGAGCAAGAGTAGAAGAAAACAAAACAGGAAAGAAAAAAAAGACTTCTGATCATGGTTCAATTATTTTTGACAAATATAAAATAAAAAAAGGGCTGTCAATTCAGCCCTTCTTCCAAGTTTTCGATTATTCTATCTTATTTTTCCCAAACAGAGTTGGATCAAAATAAGCTATTCTTTTATAATGCGTTTTGCCGCAATTCCTTGAGTCGATATAATTTGAACCAAGTAAATTCCTTTCGGTAAATCAGCAAAATCAATTCTATAATGACCTATAATTTGTTGATCTAATTGTTTGTTGTATACCAAGCTACCATTAGGACTTACAACTCGAATTGCAGAAATTTCTTTTGCAGATTCAAAATTTAATATCAATTCTCCCTGAACTGGATTTGGATAAGCAGTGATCTCATCACCTAAATCAAATTCGGAAAGAGATAAGGTGTCGATTAAAACGGAGTCCGATAAACTTTGACAACCATTATTATCTGTATAAAGAATCCAGTAATAGCCGTTTCCGTTTGGACCATAATCTCCAGGAGTTACAGTAAATCCTGTCTCACCCGCTAAATCAACTCCATTTAAAATCCATTGGTTTCCAACTGTATAACTTGAAAGTAAATCGTTTCCTACAATAGTAATATTTGGAGGTGTTGGCAATGCATGTACCACTACATCAACATAACCAGTATCTGAACATCCATTTACATCTGTACCGATTACTGTGTAAGTAATGCTTGAACTTGGCCAAACTAAAGGATCCATTACGGTTGAGTCTGACATAGAAGGCTCATCCATCCATACATAGGATATTCCACCGTTAGGCATTAACTGAATTGTGTCTCCATTACAAAGTGACGTATCGATTCCGCCTGAAATGGTTGGAAGCGAATAGGCAGTAACTGTTACTTGAGTTGAATTGTTGCATCCCATGGTATCAACAACAGTCAGACTGTAATTACCCGAAGTATAAGCCACCGTAGAAATAGAATCAGAACCTGTACTCCATGTATAGCCCGAAGTAGGATCTGTGTATAGAATAACTGAATCTCCAATACAGAAATCAAGTGGTGTGTCATTGTAGATTGATGGACCTGGTAGCGGGTTAATTGTTACAACTACAGTATCGTAATCCACACATCCCGATCCACTTTCTGAACTTACCACATAAATAGTGGTGGAGTCAGGAGAAGCTACTGGATTAGCGCAGTTTGTACAGGAGAAATTAGCGCCAGTAATTGGGTTTCCTTGATAAACAGACCACATGAAATTACTTCCTCCAGAGGCATTTAACTGAACTGCATCACCAAAACAGATGGAAGTATCAACACCTGCATCTGTAGTTAACTGACAATATTTGATAGTTCTATAATCAAAATTTGTAGCTGCTGCTTTTGATTTTCCGGTGATGTAAATATTTTGTCCGGCATCTACCCACATGTCAATCGCATTGTCCGCTCCACTAGCAGGACCATTAAATCTGGTTTCCCATAATTTGTTTCCTAGAGAATCAAACTTCAATGTAAGGTAATCATTGTTACTTGCGGATAAATAACTTGTACCAGATGCATAAATGTCTCCCATATCTGAGAGGATCAATTTGGCTCCAACATCATATCCAGTGCCAGGAGAAGCATAGCGGTACACCCATTTTTGGATTCCATTTGCGTCATACGCGATGGTAGCGAAATCCTGTGCAGTTCCATTCCCTAAAGATTGTCCAGTGATGTAAACAAATCCATTATTGTCATCTGCAATTACTGAATTAGCAATATCGGTATCATCTCCGTCTCCATTATACAATTTACTCCAGATTTCAGCTCCATTCGTTCCATTGATTTTAATGGTATAGTAATCTTGTTTTGAAGCCAAATTAGAAGTATAAGCTCCCCCTGTTACGTAAACTGTTCCATTTCCATCAACAAAGATATCTTCGGGTTGGTCTGAATTTCCATCTGCATCGTAAGTTTGTGTCCAAGTTGGATTTCCCGTACTTGTGTACAAATATTTTAATACCGCAACATCTTGAAAATTGGAATTGGATTCAACTTCTGCTAAAACATATACATTTCCTTGAGGATCAACAGTGAGATTTCTACCAAAGTGAATTCCTGTTATTCCGTTATTATAAGTATCATTCCAAACAAGAGTACCAGCCGAATTGTATTTTAAAAGCACAACATCATTGTCTCCAGCTCCTGCTTCCAATGTTCCAACTACATAAATATTCCCTAAAGTATCCGTAGCAATTGCACCTGACTGGTCATAATTAGAGGTTCCTGTATACTCCTGACTCCACAATTCATTCCCATTTGCAGGGTCATATTTAATAGTTACGATATCATAATCTGTCGCACCAGCGGTATTGGAGTGTCCGGTGACATAAATAAATCCATTTTTATCAATTGCGATACCGGTCGCTTCATCAACAAAATTGTTTAAGCCATCGTAAGTAGCTACCCATGCCTCAACACCATTTGGATCATATTTCACAGTAACCATATCGTAATCGGTTCCATTCCATGAAGATCCGGTTACATAAGAATTCCCAGAATTGTCAACGACTATTCCGACAGATTGATCGATCTGGGCTGTATTATCATAACTGTTTTGCCACTGGATATTGATTTGTCCGAAACCAATAGAGTAACAGCAAATACTAACAACAAGGATTAAATAATTCATTCTAAGCATAGAGAGCATTGGATTTACATTCAATAGATTCAGACGACAAAATTAGTCAAAAGGTTTATTAAAAATAATTTTTTTTAGGATAAAGTCGATTTTTTGTTCTATAAACTCAACCTTTTCAGCGATAAATACGTTTTTACAAAAAGAATTCTTAATTTTGCAACGCAAATCTAAAACTCTATGAAACTCAAAATATCGTTAGCACTTTTGTCGGTACTCTTTGTATTGAATTCATTTGCGACCCATATCGTAGGTGGGAACTTGACTTATGAACACCTTGGAGGATCCTCATTTAGGGTAACCTTAAGACTATATAAAGACTGTAGATCTTCTTATTTTGATCCAGGTTCAGGAACTTGGATTACTCCTGTGGATTTTGATAACACTGCTCGTATTGAGGTGAGGTTGGGAGATGGTACACTTCCTGCTTGTGCCAACAATACACTTGATTTTATCATGCCTCGAATTGGACGGGATACATTGAATCCTCCAATTGATACTTGTGCATTTGATCCTGGTATTTGCGTTGAAGAGGCTTTATATTCTTCGGTGGTTTCATTACCACCACGTTCTGAAGGATATCATTTGTTTTATAGAACCAATGCAAGAAACTTTACATTAGATAATGTGGTAGCTACTGCAAACCAAGCAGGGGAAACCTTTAATACCTATATCCCAAATACAGCACTTTTGTTAACCAATTCAAGTCCTGTGTTTGCAAACTTCCCTCCAGTGTTTGTTTGTGCAGCCACGGATTTGGATTTTGATAACTCTGCCACTGATGCCGATGGGGATTCCTTGGTTTATAGTTTGTACCATCCTTATGATGGTTTACCTTGGGGGTCAGGAGGACATTGTGCTGCTTCAGTATTTCCTACTATAGTAAATAATGGAAATGCACCTTATAATATTACTTATCCAACGGTATCCTATTACGCCGGGTATACTGTCAATAATCCATTGAACGGAGCCGCCTTTCCAAATGATACTTTGTGGTTGGAACCTACTGGGATTCTGCACGGTATTCCAAGAATTGTTGGTCAGTACGTTGTCGGAGTGAAAGTTGAAGAATTTAGAGACGGAGTTAAAATTGGAGAAATCGTAAGAGACTTCCAGTTTAATGTCGTGGTATGTCCTCCACCTCAAAATGCTGGAATTGGTCCTGTTGTTGGATGTGGTGGAACTGCAGTTCAATTTGTGAATGAATCGGGTGCAGGGGCTAATGATTTTTGGTGGGATTTCGGTACTGGAAACCCTGCGGATACTTCGATTTTAGATAATCCTTCTTTTACGTATCCAGGTTTCGGGAATTATCCTGTTACTCTGATTGCTCAAAAGGGAACAAACTGTGCGGATACGGCTTATTATACAATTCCAATTTCAGATGTAAATGCGCAATTTACTTATAATGACTCTGCTTGTGTAGTTGATATTTTCAATTTCCAAGATGCTTCAACGGTAGAGTCAAATGCGACGATTACAAATTGGTATTATAACTTCGGAGATGCGGGAACTGCTATTATTCCAGATCCTTCGCATACCTATACAGCTGGAGGAGATTTCACGGTTACTTTGGTCGTAGAAAGTAGTGTTGGATGTTTGGATACTGTTATGCACGATATTTATGCTCAACCACTGCCAATGGTAAGTGTTGGACCGGATACAAATGCATGTTTTAATAACCCTGTGATCAACCTAAGTGGAATCGTTAGTGGTGCTGCCGGAGGTATTTGGGTTGGATCAGGTGGTACCTTCACTCCTGGTAACAACTTCTTAAATGTACAATACGATCCAGATACAAGTGAAACGAATGCGGGGTCTTCGCAATTGATTCTAACCACTCAAGGAAATGGATTTTGTCCAGCACAAGTAGATACACTTAATATTGTCTATGTTCCTGGTCCGGTGGTTGATGCTGGTAGTAACCAATCTGTTTGTCAGGATTCTTCATATGTGCCTGTGGTAAGTACAATTCAGTATGCAGGTGGTGTAGAATGGACAACCGCTGGTGACGGAAGTTTTGATGATGCATTTGCAGATTCAACTGTTTATTATCCGGGAACAGCAGATACAACTGCAGGATCGGTTTGGATTTATGCTACTACCACCAACAATGGGAACTGTATAGCGGGTACGGATTCCATGCAAATCATATTCTTCCTGCCACCGACGGTAGATATTCTATCTGTAGATTCAATATGTACGGGTTATCCAATTGATTTGGACGGACAATCTACTACAGGAAGTGGTGTTTGGTTGACATCAGGAGATGGAGTCTTTAACCCTTCAGATACAGGAAATGTAGTAACTTATGTTCCTGGATCCAATGATGAGTCGAATGGAAGTGTTTCTATTTACTTCAGTTCGATCAATAATGGAGGTTGTCAGGTACAGTATGATACAGTGAATGTTGTTATTTTGGCCTCTCCACAAGCTAGCTTTACTTCAACCGAAGTATGTCAGGAATTTGCTACAGATTTTACGAATACATCTACTTCTCAGGATCCAATTGCTTCTTATGATTGGACTTTCGAAGCAGGTCAAACTTCAACTGCAATGAATCCTTCTCATATCTTTTCAGATGGAGGTTTCTGGCCAGTGGAATTAATCGTGACTTCTCAAAATGGATGTAAGGATACGGTGATTGATACTGTAATTGTACAGTACCTTCCAGACATTGATTTTGGTCCTTCAACACCATGTTTTAATGGAGGAACGCAATACCTTGACTCAACTGTTCAATTGAATGGAGTAGTGAATTCATGGATGTGGGATTTTGGAGATGGTTTTACATCTACTGAGGAGAACCCATTGCATCAATACAGTGCACCTGGAAATTACAATGTAACCTTGATCGTTATTTCTGACTTTGGTTGTACAGATACTATTACTAAGAATTACGATATATATCCTGGACCAGATGCAGCGTTTACTGTAAATCCAACTTCTGCAGGTATTCAAACGGATATTACGTTTACGGATATTAGCCAGTCCAATTTCCCAATTGTAGATTGGTATTGGGATTACAACGATGGAAATTCTGGAACCGATTCTGTTGTTTCAATTCACCAATATGCTGAAGGATGGAATTATCAGGTAATGATGGTGGTAACAGATGAAAATGGGTGTATCGATACAGCCTATAACAATGTGGTTATTTTTGTTCCTCCGGTAGTGCCTACAGGGTTCTCGCCTAACGGAGATGGGAACAACGATAGATTATTTGTTTATGGTGGCCCTTACAAGGAATTTGAGTTTGTTGTTTACAACAACTGGGGTGAAAGAATTTACCAATCCAACAATATTCAAGATGGATGGGATGGAATGTATAAAGGAGCAGAACAACCAATTGGAGTCTATGTCTGGACAGCACGTGTAGTTGCACATGATGATCAGGAATTCACTCTGAAAGGTGATGTTACATTAATTCGATAATTTACTATTTACTCTAATGCATAAAAAGCTAGTATTTATTTTAACGTGCAGCATATTGCTATTAACGGGGAGGGGTTATTCTCAGGATTTCCACCTTTCTCAATTTGATGCTGCTCCATTAAATTTGAATCCTTCACTAACAGGATTGTTTAATGGAAATTTCAGAATTCACGGTCATTACCGTACACAATGGCAAGCGATTGTAAACAAGCCTTTTCAAACAGGTTATATCAGTTTCGATATGCCCATCAAAAAAGGATTTTCATTTGGAGCTTCCATTGCGAACTATAACGCTGGTACTGGATCTTATAATGAATTCCAATTGATGTTATTTGGAGCCTACAAGGTGGCAATGGATAAGAAAAAACATCACAATATTTCTATTGGATTACAGGCAGGTTTCTTTACGAAAAGTATCAACTTTGGTAAGCTCTCTTTTGGACAACAGTATATTGCCAATGCGAACGGAGGAATGTTTGATCCAGGAATTCCAAACGGGGAAACTTTCGACAATAACTTTGCGATTAATTTTGATTGTGGTGTAGGTTTGACCTATTACTACTCTAATCAGGCTTCAAGAATTAATCCATTTGTGGGGGTTTCTGTTTATCACTTAAACGTACCTAAAGAAACATTTTATGGAGAAAATAATAAGTTGCCGTTAAGATATGTAGCCAACGCAGGAATTCGAATTGGTATTACGGAAACTTTCTCATTGATGCCAAAGGTGATGTACGAGCATCAGCAGAAAGCAAATGAGATTGTGGCAAGTATTATGTGTCAATTCTACTTAAAAAATGCTGATTTGATCTTATTAGCTGGACCAACTTTTAGATCAAAAGATGCGTTTGCGATTGATCTAGGTGCAAAATGGAGAGGTCTAGAGTTTAGATTGAGTTATGATGTAAACTTTAGTACATTGAATGTTTCTACTTCTGGTAGAGGAGGAACAGAAGTATCTCTTACCTATATTTTCAAGAAATTAAATCCGAATCCTATTCCAAGTTGTCCAAGATTATGAGAAAATTCATACTTATTATAGCTGCATTCTTATTGATTGCTCCATCTTTTGGTCAGAACGATAAAAAGATGTTTGAATTAGGAGATGAAGCCATGAAAAATGGTCACTACACTTCTGCAGTTTATTATTATTCTTTGGTGATAAACAAATTAGCTGGAGGAGGAAGTACCGAATACATGCCTTTTGAAACAGTTGCTTACTATAAAAAACCAGAGAAACAAGAAGATGGATCCATTAAGCCACCATCAGATCCTGGAAAAAAGGAAGTTCTAGCCATCAATAAATTAGCTGATGCTTATAGAGAGGCTAAGGACTATAAAAATGCCGTAGTTTGGTATAAGTCTGCCATGGAACACAGGTTGGATGAGTTTCCTTATGTTCAATATTTTTATGGTGTTTCTTTGATGAAAAGTGATCAATTTGAAGAGGCGATTAAAGAATTTGAAGGAGTGAAAACGGAGTTGAATAATCCCGATCACCCAATTCAACAGAAAGCGGAGAACCGAATCATTTCATGTGAGTTTGCTTTAAATCCTAATAATACAGATGATGGACTAAAAGTAAATGAAATGGATAGTTCGATCAATGCAGGTACAGCTTCTTTCGGATTCAAAAGATTACAAAACGATATTTTTGTTTTCGCAAGTGCAAGAAAAAATCCAGTGGATTCTGTTGGGATGATGTTGGAAGAAATGGATGATTTTGATCGTGATTTCCAAAAGGCATTAGGAAATGACAACGGGAAAAAGAAGAAGAAGGAAGAATACAATCCAATTTTGGACCCTCTTTACATGTTGGATATTTATAAAGTTCGAGCACTTTCTGCTGGTGTTTTTGAAGCACCGGAAAAAGCAAAGAATAACTTAAGTATGCCTTTCATTCATGAAGCGGATCTGACTATTTCTAAAGATGGAAAAACAGCTTATTTTACAAGAATGGATCCAATGGATCATAGAAATACAAAGATCTTTGTAAGTAAGAATTTTAACGGTAAGTGGATGCGTCCATTGGCTTTGGATTCTAATGTGAACAGAGAAGGGTCTCGCTCAATGAATCCAACCTTATCTAACGATGGAAAAACGCTTTATTTCTCTTCTAACAGACCTGGAGGAGAAGGTGGAATGGATATTTGGATGACAACCATTAATGAAGATGGTGTAACAACTGCTCCTCAGAATTTGGGAACAAACATTAATACTTTGGAAGATGAGATTTCTCCTTATTACGATGGAAGATCTAAGAATATGTATTTTGCTTCTGAAGGACACATTGGTTTTGGTGGATTCGATATTTATGTATCCACGTGGAATCCAGATACGGATTGGTTTAATAAAGCCAAAAACATGAGTGCACCAATCAACTCTTCTAAGGATGATGCATACTATTATCTGGATGATCAAACAGGAATTGCTTATTTGTCTTCAGATAGAAATAGTTGTAAGGAGTGTGATGAGCAGGATTCAGTTCAAATTAGTGGAAACTGTTACAAAATTTACGATGTTTCCATGCCAGATATTGAATTTGCTTTGGAAGGAACAGTTTATGACGAAGAAACAGAGGATCCGATTCCAAATCCTGTAATTACAATAAAAGATATTCGAGGAGAAAGAGAAGACATAATTGTTCGTGGAGATGAAAATGGATTCTACAGCTTGAAATTAGAAGCAAACTGGGAGATTTATATCAGAGCTCAAGATGAGCCTCAAGATTATTTCGCAAAAGCAGATTATGCTTATACTCTTGGGTTGACTGAATCAACGACGATCATTAAAGATTTTTATCTAGTTAAGGTACCGGAAGGAGAGATTGCAATTGAAGGGATCGAGTATGATTTCGACTCGGCTAACTTAAGACCAAAATCCAAAGAGGTTTTAGATCAATTGTACAAGGATTGGATTGAACCGAACCCTTCGTTTACAATCGAGATTAGATCACATACGGATTTTAGAGGTTCTGATACCTATAACATGACTCTTTCTCAAGCTCGTGCACAATCTGTAGTAGATTATTTGACTGAAACTTATGGAGTGTCCAAAGAGCGATTATTAGCAAAAGGATTAGGTGAAACAGAACCCACAACGGTTGAATTACCTACTGGAGAGCAAGTTGTTTTAACTGAGGAATACATTAAAACAAAGCTTCAAACTTATAACGAGAGAGAAGAAGCTCACCAAAGAAACAGAAGAACAGCATTTAAAGTTATTAGATAAAAGGAAGGAAGGTGAAGTATTACATCTTCACCAATCCTAATTCTACAAGTCTTTCATGTAAATATTCTCCGGCAGTCATGTCGGAGAATTTTTTTGGATGCGATTCATCTATACAGGAATCCAAACAAGTCAAATCCATTTCCGATATCGGGTGT
>JAGQYP010000031.1 GCA_020436025.1 Crocinitomicaceae bacterium | reverse complement strand
AAATGAAAAGTGCAAAATGAAAAGTGCAAAATGAAAAGTGCAAAATGAAAAGTGCAAAATGAAAAGTGCAAAATGAAAAGTGCAAAATGAAAAGTGCAAAATGAATTTTTTTAAAATCGAATTACGAACCGAGCGATAGCGAGCTCGTTGACCGATAGGGAAATAATTTCGAATTACGAATTACGAATTATGTACTTCACTTCACCTAACCTGTCATCCTGTCAGTTAAATATTCAAATTTCAGTATAAAAATGACAGTTTTCAGAGATTTTGACCGAAAAATTGGCTTGGTATGAATATTGACTTAGTTGTTTTCAGAAAATAATTTTAAAAAGAACATAAATAGGAATTATGGGAAAAATAATTGGAATAGACTTAGGAACTACCAACTCGTGTGTTTCTGTAATGGAAGGATCTGAGCCGGTAGTAATTAGCAATGCTGAGGGAAAGAGAACCACTCCTTCTGTAGTAGCATTTGTTGACGGTGGAGAGAGAAAAGTAGGAGATCCTGCCAAAAGACAAGCTATTACAAACCCTCAAAAAACTGTTTACTCTATCAAACGATTCATGGGTACTTCATTTGACAAAGTTTCAGACGAGATCAAAAGAGTAGCTTATGAAGTGGTAAAAGGTGATAACAACACGCCAAGAGTAAAGATTGATGACAGAAATTATACGCCACAGGAAATTTCAGCCATGGTACTTCAAAAAATGAAGAAAACAGCTGAGGATTACCTTGGGCAAACAGTAACAGAAGCTGTAATTACAGTTCCTGCCTACTTTAACGATGCGCAAAGACAAGCAACCAAAGAAGCAGGAGAAATTGCTGGTTTGACTGTAAAGAGAATTATCAACGAGCCAACAGCTGCAGCTTTAGCATATGGTTTGGATAAGAAAGATCAGGATATCAAAGTAGTTGTATTTGACTTCGGTGGAGGTACGCATGATGTTTCCATTCTTGAATTAGGGGATGGAGTTTTCGAAGTGCTTTCGACTGACGGAGATACACACTTAGGTGGAGATGATGTGGATGATGTAATCATTAACTGGTTGGCAGATGAATTTCAAAAGGATGAAGGATTGGATTTGAGAAAAGATCCAATGGCACTTCAAAGATTGAAAGAGGCTGCTGAGAAAGCGAAAATAGAACTTTCGTCTACGACATCTACGGAGATCAACTTGCCTTACATTATGCCAGTTGATGGAGTACCAAAACACTTAGTTAGATCGCTTCAGAGATCTCAATTCGAGCAATTGATTCACAAAATCGTTGAGAGAACAATTGAGCCTTGTAAGTCAGCGCTTAAAAATGCAGGTCTTTCTACTTCTGACATCGATGACGTGATTTTGGTTGGAGGATCTACAAGAATTCCAGCGATTCAAGATGCAGTGAAGAAATTCTTCGGAAAAGAGCCTTCCAAAGGAGTAAATCCTGATGAGGTAGTTGCTTTAGGAGCCGCTATCCAAGGAGGAGTTTTAACTGGAGAGGTGAACGATGTACTTCTTTTAGATGTCATCCCACTTTCTTTAGGAATTGAAACAATGGGAGGTGTTTTCACTAAGTTGATTGAGGCAAACACTACGATTCCAACTAAAAAGTCCGAAGTGTTCTCAACAGCTGCTGATAATCAGCCTTCAGTGGATATTCATGTACTTCAAGGGGAAAGACCGATGGCAAATGATAATAAGTCATTGGGAAGATTCCAACTGACAGACATTCCACCAGCTCCAAGAGGTGTTCCTCAAATCGAAGTAACTTTTGATGTGGATGCAAACGGAATCATGAATATTTCAGCAAAAGATAAAGGAACAGGAAAAGAGCAATCGATTAAAATTGAAGCTTCTTCAGGTTTGACAGATGAAGAAATTGCAAAAATGAAGGCAGAAGCTGAAGCGAATGCTGAATCTGACAAAAAGAAGAAAGAAGAAGTGGACACTTTGAATCAAGCGGATTCTTTAATCTTCCAAACAGAAAAGCAATTGAAAGAGTTTGGAGATAAAATTCCTGCTGATAAAAAAGAGCCGATCGAAAATGCTTTAGCTGAATTGAAAAAAGAACATGAGGCTAAAAACCTTGAAGGAATCAAAGCAGCAATGGAAAACTTGAACACAGTTTTCCAAGCAGCCTCTCAGGAAATGTACAATGCTTCTCAGCAAGCAGGAGGTGATGCAGGAAATACTTCAGGCGCAGATTCTAGTGATGAAGTAACAGATGTTGATTTTGAGGAAGTTGATGAGTCAAAATCTTAATAATGAATAGCTTATAATTGAAAGCCATCCTTAGGGGTGGCTTTTTTTATGTTGTAGAATTCTAAAATGAGCTGCATTGCTTCATTGATAATAAGTATAACAACTCAATAAAATGAGTGAAAAAATAAAAAATATGAGAAAAAAGGCTTAATTTTATACGATCAACTAAACTCACCCCAGCAAATAGAAATTATGAAATTTGTTGTATTACTCTTTGTTGCTACCTTATTTTTCGCCACTTCTGTATTGGCTCAGGTAACTTCTGTGCAAGATGGAGCATGGAGTTCTCCAAGTACATGGAGTTCTGGTGTTCCTGGAAATAATTCTGATGTGGTAGTGGCGCATCAAGTTCATATTGATCAAAACGATCAATGTAGAAGTATGACAATTAATGCTTCTGGTAATTTATTGAACGATGGTTTTACTCTCAGAGTAGATCGTAATTGGACGAATAATGGAAGTTATATAGATACTCTTGGGACCATTAATTTTGAGACTAGTTTTTTGGGTTGGTTGTTTGGAGGGACCAGAACTATTTCGGGAACCAATAATTTCAATAACGTAAATTTTACACTCAACACGTTTAATTTAAATGGGACAACTACTTTAAGGGGTGTTCTTACTTTTGGAGTATTTGGGTCTTTGAATATAAATACTGGATCATTGACTTTGATTGCCTCTCCAGACTATCATGGAAGAATTGGGACTGTGAATTTGGGGACATTGAATGGGACAATTACATCAGAAAGATATGTAGGCAGATGTAATGAGTGGTCCTGGTATGGGGGGCCTTTTGATGCCACATTATCCGACTATGCTTCTGCATCGGGTGGTCGAATGGTCTTTACAGGAATACCAGGCTCGGTAGCACCGACTTTCAATTTCGTAAATGCCTATTTTTATGATGAAAATTGGAGTAGTGTAGGTTATACTGGATATGTTATACCTTCTAATGTTTCTGATGTCGTTTCAAGAGGAACTGGTTTTTGGTATTGGAATTCCGATACGGTTTATAGTTCAGGACAATCTTCTATTCCTCAAATGTGGAAAATGTCGCTTACAGGAACAACAGATATTTCATCAACATTTAATTTTTCTGTAAAGTATACCAATACTGGAAATACGGCATATGATGGATGGAATTTCTTAGGTAACCCGTTTCCTGGAACCTTAGATTGGGATGCAGGAGCATGGAGTACTTCAGGTTTGGATGGTGCACTTTATACTTTCAATACTTGTGGGCAATCCTATGCTTCATATGTCGGAGGAGTTGGAACAAACGGTGGGACTAATTTGATCCCTTCTTATCAAGGTTTTCATGTGAAAGCTATTGCAAATTCTCCTTCCATATCTACTACTGCTGGAGCTTTGGTGTCTTCTGATGCTGCTTTGAAATCAACTAATTTATTAGAGAATATATTACGCATTCAATTGGGACAAGATGAAATCGTAATTCGTGCAAATGATAATGCAACTCAAGTATTTAATCCTGGAATGGATGCTGTTAAATTTCCAGGTGAATATGCTCGAATTTTTTCAAAAAATTATGGTCATAACGATGAGTATTCCATCAATACATTCAACGATTCATCAGCACATGTCCCTTTGTTCACAAGAGGCAGTGGTGTCTTGTTTTTTACGGAGATGGAAACTTGGGAATCCAGATATGATTTAACTTTGGAAGACCTTTCCACTGGAGCTATGTACGATATTACTCCTGGTTTTGGAATTCAATACAATAACTCAGATACGGTCAATTTTGAAAACAGATTTGTAGTTCATCTATTCGGTGGTTCTGAATTAGGATTGAATGAACAGGATTTGTCTAATGAAATTAAAGTGCTTTACGACGACACTCAATTGGTTGTGAAGTCAGATTATTTCAATAAACCAGTTCAAGTGCAAATGGTAAACATGATGGGTCAAGTAATCTATGAAGGACAACATACTTTAAATTCTTCAGGGTTTAGATTGGAAAGACCAGATCAAGTGATGATTTTGAAAATCATGGATGAAAAAATGAATTATTCTACCAAAGTAAGGTAGTCCTCATTTACACTTCCTTCTTTTTTCGACACCATTTTTTAAAATAAAGGACATCCAGGTAATAAAGTATTTTTATTGATAAGGTGTTTGTAGCTGGTGACATAATCATTTCTCCAAAGTTCTTGAAGAAATTATAACCCGTCTCGTTTCCTGAAGTATAAATCGAATTTTTCCAAACAAAACTGATCTCGCTTCCAGGTTGGAATCGCCATTTGTAGATAAAATCTATTGTAAAAGCATTAAAATTGATGTCGTGAAGAGATTGACCGTTCGCATCTAACCCGTCGTAATTCATGTGCTCCAGTCTTCCGTCTCCTTGCAGTAAATAGAAATTGTTGTATTTCACTTGTGCCCAATAATGTCTAACTCTCAAATTCACCCCCATTCGGTTTGTGAATCGAAAATCCATGGTAAGTGTATTGGTGATGGTTTGATTATGTCTTGTACCAAAAACAGATTCATCAGGAAGATCATCAAAAGGGTAAAAGGCATATCCTTCTTGATTGTGAGCATAGTTGTAATTGAATTCATATACGAAAAAGATCATGTTTCCAGCTCTTACTCTAGGAGAAAAGTAGAACGTTATGTCAAATCTATTTTGGTGAATATATTGGCGCCAAAAAGCTCTGATGTCATAAGCAAAAACTTTGCTGTAATCACTAGACAACCATCCTCCTACATTGATTGAAGGAAGTGCAAAATATTTCTTACCCCAAAATCTGGGTTCGTAATAATCATATTCACCAAATGGTTTGGCATTCATGCTCAAGGAAGCTGTCATGAAATTTAGATAGGTGCCAATAAAGGTTAAGTTGAGATCAAATGATTCCGGTCTATCGGGTGTACTCAATCGGGTATGACTCATATTGAAAACAGCTCTGGTTCGGTAGAATTTTTTCCATTTTTTGAAAGTGTAATACCCCACTTCTCCGTAAAAACTCCTTTGATTGTTTCGGTATTGAAAGCCAAGATCATTGATATCAAATTTGTCGCTCACATCCGAATAAGAAATCTCACCTTGAACATGCCCCGAGGTCTTTGCGGCTAAAACTCCATAGGAATAACCTAATGAATTATCCATATTGTTGCTGTACAAATAGGATAATTTAGTAGATGCTCCAAGTGCAAAACTATTCTTCTTATTTCTGTACATACCTTCAATAACAGACACATTGGCATCATAGAAATCTCCTTCTCTGGTCACGTTACTATTCATGACCGAAAAAACAGAATTATTTGGTAGATTTTGGGAGATGGAGAAAATATTGTAATTGGTCCATGGATCTGTAATATAATTTCGAGCTCCACCCACCGTATCCGAAATTACTCCTATGGTTCTGTTCGTTACAGCATTTAATAATCCTATCCCTGTACCTTGTTTGGTTCGACCAGTTAATTTGGTTGCATTGATCAATTGGGCTACCCCTGGATTCTTTGAAACATGTTCTCCTAACGTATCTTGAACATTGTCTTCAAGTGAGTTAAAATAAAGTGGTCTTCCCCCAATTCTTCTAGAGTAGAATATTTCCCCAATGTTGTATAGTTCCATTCCTTCAGTGAAAAATTGCCTGTTCTCATTGAATTGAACTTCGAAGGGTGTCAGGTTAAGAACTTGATCATCTGTTCTGACATTGGTGTAGTCCGGAACTAATGTCATGTCCAAGGTGAAAGCATCCGTTATCCCATACTTAAGATCCATTCCTAGACCGTATCCAAAATCCCAATCTTTTCCGTTTGGATTCGGGTAGTGGCGAGCATAAGTAGAAGCATAAGGCGAAAAAGACAAACGGACTGGTGGTTTGATTCCTTTGATCCCTTCAAGTAGACCAAATTGATTTAAAAGGCCAAATTTTTTCGGGTCAACGGGGTTCCAATACGCATTTTCCCTATTTCTTCTGATTTGACGAACAAAGTTGATATTCCAAGTTTGTACTTCTTTTCGTGGAAATCGAATTGCCGAAAAAGGAATTTGAATCTCTAAGATCCATGCAGAATCCGTCTTAGTAGTTTTACTACTCCAAACCGCATTCCAGGATTCATCTGCATCTTCCCCAAAATAATAGGCATCTCTTCTTACTCCTGCGGCTGTCACGAAATATCCAAATCCGTTGTTTCCGCCTTGGTAAGGGTCGATAATTACGCCAAAATAATCTCCGTTCCCAAAATCATCTCGTTCAGATAAAGTATAGAAAATGGAATCTTTATCATCATATAAAATCGCTCCAATGTAAAGAGAAGTATTGTCGTAGCCCATTTTGAATTGGGTTTTACGTGTACAAGGTTCTCCCGTTTTAGGGTAATCTTGAGTAAAATTGGTTTGCCATTCTATTTTACTCCATTCTTTTTCATCTAATACACCATCTACTTTAATGGGTTCATCAAATAGGGGAATTGTTAGTGTTCGTTGAGCGAAACTAATTGATAATGAAGTTGTAAATATGAGAATGGCAAGCAATTTCATCCAGCATTGCAAAGATAGTAACCTGTGGGAGTGTTTGGAGTTATTGTATAAATAATATTCAAGTTGAATTGTTTAAAATTAATCTGAAAAGAAGCAAAACAGGTTCTTAATATTTCCAACTTAGCAGATTGGGATTCAGAGAACTTAAAAGAAAGCATAGAGTAGGAATGTAGAATTTTAGCAGTTTTTAAGTTTTTTCCTTAGGAGAGGTTTGTAAAATAAAATTAATTTTGTCTATCAATAATCGATTATGCTAGCGCTTTATTTGAAAGAAATAAGAAGCTTTTTGAGCTCTGTAATTGGCTATATTTTCATAGCCATATTTCTCATACTCAATAGTTTGTTTTTATGGGTGATCAGCTCGGATTCTAATATTTTAGAGGGGGAGCAAGCAGATTTGATTCCGTTTTTCTATATCAGTCCCTATATCTTTCTGATTTTGATTCCGGCCATTACGATG
The DNA here is from genome assembly GCA_020436025.1 of Crocinitomicaceae bacterium. Taxonomy (GTDB): domain Bacteria; phylum Bacteroidota; class Bacteroidia; order Flavobacteriales_D; family Crocinitomicaceae; genus JAGQYP01. The sequence goes on along the minus strand of JAGQYP010000031.1, from coordinate 36,206 downwards.
AGGTCTTTCTCAGAAGAAAAAAGAACGGGAACTATCGAATTGTTATTCACCAAACCACTTTCGGATAATGCCATCATCCTGGCAAAATATTTTGCTGGAGTCACTTTGGTTTTTATTTCTTTGATTCCCACTTTTATTTATTACTACACCGTTCATCGACTTGGAAATCCGGTTGGAATAATGGATGATGGAGCTGCCATTGGTTCATATTTCGGTCTTTTGTTCATTGGAGCTTGTTTTGTGGCTTTTGGGATTTTTGCTTCTTCCATTACGAATAGTCAGATTATCGCTTTCATCATTTCCGTATTTCTTTGTTGGTTTTTGTACGATGGACTGAATATGTTGGGAAGCTTCCAACTTATGGGGGAAATGGATTATGTGATTAAGAAATTTGGCATGTTCGATCACTACGAAGCCATTAAAAAAGGTGTGGTGGATACCCGGGATTTAATTTACTTCACTAGTTTGATTGTTGTTTTCATTGCTGGGACAAAATTGGTGATTCAATCTAGAAAATGGTAAGCTATGGGGTTCATTGACAGAGTTAAGAAAAACAATACTTGGGAAAAGGATCTTACAGTACTTTTAGGACTGATCTTCATTATTCTATTGTTGAATTACATCCTTGCTTCTTATTTCATACGCTGGGATTTAACCGAAGATAAAAGGTATTCATTAAGTCCTAAAACAGTTGAATTTTTAAAGGATGAGGAGAATATTCCTGATAAAATATTATTCAGAATCTATCTTCACGGAGAAATTCCTGCTGAATTGAAGAAATTAGAATCTTCGATCAGAGAAAAGTTAGACGAAATAAGAGTTTACGCTGATGATAAGATAGAATATGAATTCATCGATCCCAATGAGGGAAGTAAAAAGGAGGTAGATGAATTACACAAACAGTTGTACGATAATTCTTACGGAATCAAGCCAACCGATTTCACAATTACCTCTACTGGCGAAAACAAGCATTTGTTGATCTGGCCTGGAGCAGAAATCATTTACAATGGTCAGATAACGGGTCATGTTCAGTTCTTTCAGCAAAAAAGACTGGATCCAAGGAAAAATGACATCACCACTTTAGCTAACTCTACTGTAAATAATCTGGAATATTTGTTTGTTTCCGCTATTCGAAGAACGGTTACGGAAAATAAAAAGCGTATTGGTTTCCTTACAGGTCATGGAGAGTTAAACAAGCATGAAACCGGGAGATTGCGAGAATTATTGGCCCCCTTTTATAAGGTTCGAGATATTGAATTATCGGACGAAACTTCCTTGTTGAATTTGGAAGGATTGATTGTGGCTCAACCAAAATCAGCTTTTTCTACGAAAGATAAATTTCTGTTGGATCAATTCATCATGAAAGGTGGGAAGGTCATGTGGTTTATTGATCAAGTGAAAGTGAATGAGGACTCCTTGTTCTTAAAAGGAGAATCTTTTGGTATTCCCTACAATTTGAATTTGGATGATCAGTTATTTAAGTATGGCGTGCGTGTAAACAAAGATCTAATTGTATCTAAAAAAGCATCACCGATATATGTGCCAAATCATCCACAAGGTATCTTGCCGTGGCTATTTTTTCCTGTTTTGGAAGGCGCTGGAACCAATATCACCAAAAACGTAGACCCCATTCGTTCGGAATATGTGAGCTCGCTTGAGGGCGTTGGAGGAGATGAGATTACAAAAAGCATCGTACTGACCGCAGGTGCCCAAACTAAAATTCTGAAAGCGCCAGTCCGTATTAATTTTAATTACGTCATGCTAAAGCAGGATTTCTCTGATCCTTATGAATACAATACGGCAATCTTATTGGAAGGAAATTTTACTTCTTTCTTTAAAAACCATCCGGTTGTTCAGATTTTAAAAGATTCCATGAACTATCAATTTATCGATAGAGCGGCAGAAAAGGGAAAAATGCTGGTAGTTTCAGATGGAGAGATTTTGAAAAATGACTACGATTCCATGATGATGAAAACGACAAATCAGCCTGAGTATCGTTATTACAGTTTGAACTTCAATAAGTACGATATACAAGGTCATCAAGGTCGTCCGGAAATGGTTTATGGTAATGAAGAGTTTCTGCAAAACATGATTGACTATGTTATGGAAGATGAAACTTTGATTGATATTCGTTCCAAATCCATTACCATGCGCTTGCTCGATAAAGAAAAAGTAGCCTCGCAAAAATCGATGTGGAAATTTATCAATATTGTTGTTCCATTAGTATTGATTTTAGTGCTCGCCGTTGTCATGATCATCATTAGAAAAAGAAAATACGCTTCATGAAAAAGAACCTTATAATCCTTTTAATAATTGTTGTCATTGCTGGCTTGAGCTACATGGCTTTTAATCTGAATTCAGAGAAAACTTCCACTTTAGCAGAAGAAGGACTAACCAATTTTGCGATTGTCGACACGGGACACATTGATAAAATTGTATTGACAAATACATTTGGACAGAAAATGGTGGTGGTTAGAACAGCAGGAACTACCGACTGGACAAATGAGGCAGGGGATTGTGTGCAAGAAGAGCTGATCAATAATATTTTGGAAACCATATATCGAATTAAAGTAAAAGCCAACGTACCAAAAGGCATGTCGGAAACGGTTCTAAATAACCTCAACCAAAGTCATACAAAATGCGAGATCTATGTGAATAATATTTTAGAGAAAACCTACTTTGTAGGAACACCTACACCAGATCATTATGGAACCTACATGCTCTTAGAAATGCCAGATAAAGGAAGGTCGCCTGAGCCGATGATCGTTTATGTGCCTGGATTTAGAGGAACGCTTCAGCCTAGATTTAACGCGGATTGGAGACAATGGGCTTGTTCCGGGATTTTTAAGTACAAACCTGAGAATGTAAAAAAGATTACTCTGAAGAATTTTGAACATCCAGATCGAGACTTTGTAATTGAATCGGATGGGAGCAAAGAGTTCAAGATTTCTCATCATGGCGAATATGCTCAGATCTTTGACACCACTCGTGTGCGTGACTATATTTTGAAATTCCAAAAGATTCATTTCAACCAGTACAATTACACTATGAATGAAGAGCAAATTGATTCAATTCGCAATTCAAATCCCTATGTTCAAATCAGTGTAGAAGGTCATGATGGTAAAAATGTTAGTGTGATTTGCTACAAGATCAAAGCGGGAAAAGGAGATGTGGATTTAGAAGGGAATTTGTTAAAATGGAATCAGGATGTCATGTGGGCTTTTCTGGATAATGGAGATTTAGTTAAGGTGCAATATTTTGTTTTCGACAAGATCATCAAACCAAAGCAGTATTTCACAAGAGAGCCCTTGCGCTAATGTTAATAAGTAGGATTTATTTGTGGAAAACTGATGAATCTGAAAAATTCTTACAACTTCTAAAGCTTTAAATTTGTTAATTGAACTTTAGAAAAAGAAGCTAAATGAATTTTATCGTATCAAGCGCATCACTGTTAAGAAGTTTACAGTCGATAAGTGGAGTTTTAAATACAAGTAACAATCTGCCTATTTTAGATAATTTCCTTTTCGAGATTGTAGACGGAAAGTTGACAGTTTCTGCTACGGATATTGAAACTACCATCCATACTACCTTGGAGGTTGAGTCAAAAGAGGACGGAAAGATTTGTATTGATGCTAAAAAACTATTGGAAATTCTAAAGAGCTTTTCAGATCATCCCCTTAATTTCTCTGTAAACTTGAGCAATTTTGCGGTTGAAATGACTTCAGACTATGGAAAGTACAAATTGGTTGGAGCCAATGCAGAAGAGTTTCCTAAAAATCCAACACTTTCAGGAGCTACTTCGATAAAAATTCCTGGGGAAGTTGTTGTAACGGCAATCAATAAAACTCTTTTTGCGACAGGAAATGATGATTTGAGACCTGTCATGAGCGGAGTTTTTTGCGAATTTTCTGACAAGGATCTTACGTTTGTTGCCACTGACGCTCACAAGCTAATTCGTTACAAAAGAACGGATGCTTCAGGTTCCGGATCTTCGGCTTTTATTTTGCCGAAAAAACCATTGAATATCCTGAAAGCAAATATCAAAGATGAGGAAGAAGTTCAAATTGAATACAATGAATCCAATGCTGTATTTAGATATGGTGATACGGAGCTAGTTTGCCGATTAATCGATGGGAAATACCCAAATTATGAAGCAGTTATTCCAAATGAAAACCCGAATAAACTCACAATTGATCGCGTTTCTTTGTTGACATCTATCAAGAGGGTATCGATTTTTGCTAATAAGTCAACAAATCAAGTGAAATTGAAAATGGCTGGATCGGAGTTGACTATTTCTGCTGAAGATTTAGATTTCTCGAATGAAGCGAGTGAAAGATTGACTTGTGTATACGATGGCGACGATATGGAAATTGGTTTCAATTCCAGATTTATCATAGAAATGCTTCAAAATTTGGAGACGGATAATGTCATTATTGAAATGAGCGAGCCAAATAGAGCAGGAATTATCTTGCCAGCAGAATCATCGGAAAATGAAGATATTTTGATGTTGGTAATGCCTGTCATGTTAAACAGATAAGACCATTTTGAAAACCAGAACATAAAAACGGAGTCTGTCAGCGATGGCAGACTTTTTTGTTTTTCTAGTTTAAATCCTGTGACTGAATTTAACAGACTTATTCCAATGCGGATTTTATTTCCTGAATTATCTTTAAATAAGTCTTATGGAAATGTAATTGTGTGCCATACTTCTGAACCGACATCAGAACTAAATTCTGAAAGAAAGGGTCCTGAATCATCTGATTAGATTGAATGGTAACTGTATCATTCCAAACATAATCTTTTAAATCAAAATGTTCTAGCATAAAAGGTTCAAGGCGATGCTGGTAATAGTCTTTTACTTCCTGAGTTGATCTCTCGACATCTTTACTGAACTCATAGAGTTCGGTAAGTTCATAGATGAGTTTTTGATTCTTTATAATATTCAATTCACCTTTCGATTTTACGATATCGAATGCGGTGAAATTAGGTCGAAATTCTTTAATGAAAATCAATCTACCAAAATAATCCACTAAGCTATCAGCTGATATTTCTCCAATAAGAATGGCCTTGTTTAATTTCTGAATACTTTCAAAATTATTTTGCATTCCAGATAGGGCCTCTTCTAATTCAGTTATGTCAGAATCTAAATCATTTTTAATTTCCGTAAGGTATTCTTTTTCTCTGTTTTTCTCTTCTGATTCGGCGATAAGAGAATCAACATACAAAGCAGCTAACAATCCTACGAAAACTGAAAACAACTCGAATACAATATTTCCCCAGTTGATTTTTTTAAGCATGTTATTTATTTCATTAAAAAACACTGGTTTACAAATGATTCCATTTTTTGATCAGCCTCAGGTTTCTTGTGTTTGATAACAGCATGAGCCAAATCAATGTCATAATCTTCCATCCAGGTGTTAAAGTTTCTTGAAAGTTCTTCTATAGCATCCAAAATATATTCAATTTCCTGATCCGTATGTGTAGGGTGAATGGACATTCGGATCCAACCTGGCTTAAGAGAGCAATCTCCAGAACTTATTTGCGTCGTAATCTCGCTGGATTGTACTTCATCTACGTTTAGTAAATAATGGCCGTAAGTTCCAGCACAAGAACATCCTCCTCTGGTTTGAATTCCATAGCGGTCATTAAGCATTTTCACTCCTACATTGTAATGGAGTCCGTCAATATAAAAACTAATGACTCCTAACCGATGTTTGTGCTCAGCAGCTAAAATATGCAAGTATTCAATGGGCTCTAGACGTTGAAAAATAAGACTTAATATCTCTTCTTCTCTTTTTCGGATATTGGCTGTTCCCATCTCCTCTTTCAACTTAATACACATGGCAGATTTAATGGTTTGAAGGAAGGAAGGAGTTCCCCCATCTTCTCTTGCTTCTATGTCGTCGATATACTTGTGACCTCCCCATGGATTGGTCCAATCTACTGTTCCTCCTCCGGGATTATCAGGAATTGTATTCGAGTATAATTTTTCGTTGAAAACCAAAATTCCTGTAGTTCCAGGACCTCCTAAAAACTTATGGGGTGAAAAGAAAATGGCATCTAAATAGGCTCCAGTCGAATCATTTTCGTGCATGTTCATGTCGACATAAGGTCCGGAACAAGCAAAATCAACAAAAATATAACTGTTGTACTGATGAGCGATCTTGGCGATTTCCATATAAGGGGTCTCAATTCCAGTTACATTCGAACAGGCCGTGATGGATACATATTTTGTTTTTTTGTGGGCATAGTTTTGGATTAGTTTTTCAAAATTTTCAGGGGAAACAAGTCCATCTTCGGTAGGCGGAATAATCTTTACATCTGCAATGGTTTCCAACCAAGTTGTTTGGTTCGAATGATGCTCCATGTGAGTAATAAATACAATAGGTCTCTCTTCATCAGAGAAATGAATCTGATCCTTGAATTTCTCGTGAATCTTCAATCCCAGTATTCGTTGAAATTTATTCACAACCCCTGTCATTCCCGAATTAGAAGAGATTAATACATCTTTAGAGTTTGCTCCTACATGCTCTTTTATGATTTTTTGAGCTTTGTGGTAAGCATAGGTCATTGTTGAGCCAGTTGTGTTGGTGTCTGTATGTGTATTAGCCACTAATGGCATTAATTCATGCACCAATGTTTCTTCAATCTTTTTATAGTTTCTGCCACTTGCGGTCCAATCGGCATAAACAAGTGGCATGTCTGATCTGTAAGGAGTTTGAATTTTTGTGTCGATTCCAATGATCTGCTCTCTAAAAGGTTTGAAGTAATTTTCCATTCTATCTGCTCAATTTTTGAAGACCCAAAATTAGCTAAATTTGAATGAAACTTTGTTGGGGATTTCATTTGGAATCTTGGTATCCTATTTTTAAAATGAACTCCTTGTTAGGAAGGTTGTACTAGAATAAAAATTAGATTTATGAAACACTATTTTGAACTAGCTTTCATGTTAGTATTGTTCTTCATGGGTACAGCCTGCCAAAATGAAGGGGAGTCAAATATCGCCAAATTCAAGTCCAATACGGAGAGTGGGAATAAAGTAATTGATTATTCAAAAGTGATATTGAAGATCGAAAGGGGAGCCTTTCATTATGATACATTTATTGTAGATCAAGAGGCTGTCAGGTTTTTACCTAAAGAAGAAAGAACTGGAACGAATAAAGCAGATTTGAAATATTATACTGCATCTACTACGAAGATTTCAAAAGAGGATTTTAAGGAATTAATTGATTTTGTTCTGATCAATGATTTTTTGAGAATGGAAAATTATTATGAAGATCTTTCTTCCTGTCAAAGTGACTTAAAAATTAGTTTGACCATTGGAGATAAAGTAAAGATAATTCATTGCTCAGATTTTCAGAGAGGTTGTCCAGATTTAATCTACCAGATAGAAAATAAAGTAATTGATCTACATGGTAAGCAATTGCAGAGGAAATTTCTTCCAGGGTAATCAACTACTAACTACATGGGCCCTATGAAATAAATTCCTACTTCTGCTGGAGTTCCATCAACTTTTCAAAACTAATCTCGGTGTACCCTGAAGGAATTTCAAATAGATTGGCATCTACTTTGGTTTTTTGATCTACCGCACTTGCTGTCATGGTTAGAACCATATTGTTTTGTTCTGTGCTGTAATCCAATGGAAAACCATCTAAATAATCGAAGTTTTCGTGCTTGTATTTGATTGCTTTGGAATAGTAAACCGTATATTCTTTTCCGTCAGAATATTTCAAAAGAGCCTTATTGCAATCGTGATCCAGAACTTTTTTAGTACCCTTTACTTCTTCAACAATGGGTTTGATATCTTTTCCTTTATTGTATTCGTTTAATTGTTCGCGGTTTACTTTAATGAGAATCTTTTGGGCAGAAATATCCATTAAAATAAAACCTTCACCAGAATCTGAATCAAAAACAATTGTCTGAGTAAACATCCCGAAAAGATTGATCTTTGAATAGGATTTATTACCACTGAATTTCATAATAAAATCACTTTCATCCACTTGTTTTAGCGCCTTCTTGACATCTTTGGGAGCCTTGACAACCTTGATATCAAAAATCACACTAAGATCTTGAGCGTTTAAAAAAAATGATAGAGTAAGGGCGAAGAATAATAAGACTGATTTTTTCATAATTGTGTTTAGTTGTTTTACTATTAAAAGAATAAATTATTTGGCTTATTTAAAATGATAATCATATAAAATTGCGGTCCACAAACTGATTTTCATATCATCCATTCTGTTGAAAATAGGACGAATCATTCCTTTATGGGCTGAAATATTTGAATAGTCTCCAAAAAAGATAAATCCATTAGGTTTGAAAGGTTTTTCGGTAAGTTTTACTTCACTAAATGTTGCTCCCCCATCATCAGAACGGGCTGCATAGACATCCGTGTACTTGTCTTTTGTTTTTCTTCTGTCGTAATACACAAAATAAAGGTCACCATTCGATTGATCAATGCACATCCATGTCAGAAATTGTTCCTTTTTACTTTTGTCTTGATTCACCTTGATAACCTCCGACCAAGTTTGCCCTCCGTCATCAGAATAAACCAAAAAGATGTCTGAATTATCTTCACCATTTCTCTTATCTGCAAAATTCACGTAAATACGTCCTTGATGGGGCGAATCTGAAAGATCACAATGCGTTACGGGCATGCCATTGCAGCGATTAATACCTTCAATTTTCATGTCCCAACCTCCAACATGCAGAGAAACAAAGGTCTCTTCTTCCATCCAAGTTTCTCCGCCATCTAGAGATTTATTGAACCATAGTGTGTCGTTTCTAGACCAGGATACGTAGATTTCTCCATTTGGTCCTACTGCCGGAACCGCACCTTCTGCAGTTTGATCTCCATCTCGACAATCTCCTCCGTGTTTTGAAATTCGAATTGGCTGACTCCAGGTTTCTGCTGCATCAGTGGATTTCGAAAAATAGATGAAAGAGGAATCTTCAGGGTTTTTAGAATTGTATTTATCAAAAATGGTCCAGGTCATGTAAATCTCATTGTTTTTTGGGTTGACCACCGCCCACTCTTTGTCATGGATTTTTCCGTCAGGCGGACTAAATGTTCCTCCATTGAATTTCCCATCAATTTCAGTTGCTTTTTGGCAAATCATCTTATCTAACCAGGATCCCCCTTTACCTTCTGATAAGTGAAAATAATAATAGTTTTCCGCCGTATCGATTAGCATACATGGATCGCCATAAACTCCAGAAGGTGAATGCATGGTTCGAGAAGTCCAAGTTCTACCTCCATCTATTGAATAATAATAATCGTCCAAAACAGAACCAGCAATGATCTTGGAAGTGTCTTTTGGATTGATGAAAATAGAGGGCTCCACTTGTGCGTGTGCATAGGTTGCTCCTTTAGGTTTTTCAAGTTGCACGACCTGAATCTGCCCACAAGAATAAAAACTAATGAAACTAAAAAATAATCCTAAAATGCGCATTTGATCAACTAGGAATTTCTTTTTCCTACAATGTATCCAACGATATAAGCGACTCCCATGAATAAAAGAGGCCAGAAATTTTGAATCGTAAATTTAATAACAACCACCCCAATCACGATTGTGATGATGAATAGCAGGATCATTTTAACATTCTTGTCCATAGTTTTGAATTTGGTTGTTTAAAGGTAACTAATATTCTCTTAAATTCGTTTAGAAATGAAGTAAGTGGGTCAGTTTATTGTAAAATACAGATTACTCGTTCTAATTGTCGGATTTATTTGGGCAACTGCTTGGGTATTACCCCCGATAGTACCAATGGGTGTTTCATTAGCATTTTTATTGGTTTTTACATTTACTCGAAATGTCCCCTATTTTTTAATAACCTTTTTCCTACTTCTGTTTTTTTCTGATAGCCGGCAAGAGGTGTTTTTATTTGCTCAAGATGCCAAAACCTATTCCTCTTTGCTTTTGCCGATTAATTTTCTCGGTTCTTATAGGAATTTAAAATTTAGTGCACACATCTTACCGCACTTGGCAGCATATTTAATAATCGCCTGGATCACTATTTTGTGGGCGGATAACCCAGCTTTGGCTGTACAGAAGACTCTTTCGTATACCTTTATCGTCACTATTATTCCAGTTTTGTTCATTCAATGTTTTCAGGATGACGATGAATTTTTGAAGGATATTTTTTACTTGTTTACCTCGCTTTTCCTTGTAGGCTTAGTATTGAAATATGTTTTGCCAGAATTTGTAATTATGGAAAAGAATGCGAGGTTCACTGGGCTCCTCGGGAATCCTAATGGAATAGGAATTTTTATAACCTTGGCTTTTATTTATTTCCAAATTTTACTTCGAACCGGGATAGTGAAATTTAACCGTTGGGATTTGATCTTATTTTATATTGGACTATTTGCTAGTTTGTATTTTTGTAAGTCGCGAACAGCGATGATGACTGTAATCATTTTTTACGCACTTAATTTGATTTACAATTATTCCCACTTCATAGGTTGGCTGTTCTTTTTTACGCTTGCATACATGTACGAGTTTATTTTGGAAGCCATTCCTGTGGTGACAGATTTCCTTGGATTTAGTGAAGATTTAAGAGTGGAAAATGTTGATAAGATTAAAAGAGGATCTGGAAGGGATATTGCTTGGAAGTTTGCCTGGGATAATATCAAGGACCATATGTTTTGGGGACATGGTGTGTCAGCAACGGAAGAATTATATATCAAAAACTACCGAACCTTATCCATGCTTGGCCACGAAGGAAATGCACATAATTCGTATTTGACTATTTGGTATGATACGGGAATTGTTGGACTTCTTTCTCTCTTACTTGGAATAATCACTTATTTTATCAAGGTATCTAAAGAATTACCTTTTGTGATGCCTTCCTTATTTGCGGTTTTCTTTTCCATCAATTACGAAAGCTGGCTGAGTGCATCTTTGAATCCGTTCACTACAATGTTTTTAATGATAGCAACTCTTTTAGGATACATAGCTATCGATTACCTGCCTTTAAAAGTGGAGAAGGATGAAGAGGCGAATAATTCGGAAGAAAAAGAGCTTATCCTATCTTCCTAATCAAATCAATAATACGATTGGAATAACCAGATTCATTGTCGTACCAACCTACTACTTTGATCATATTCCCAATTACAGAAGTAAGCTGCGAATCAAATATGCAGGAATTGGGATCTCCAATAATATCAATGGAAACAATAGGGTCCGTTTCATATCTTAAAATACCTTTCAAATCTCCTTCAGATGCCTTTTTGAATGCTTGATTGATCTGCTCCACGGAGATTTCATTTTTTACGATGAAAGTCATGTCCGTTAGCGAACCATCGGGAACTGGAACGCGGATTCCACATCCTCCCATTTTGTTTTCCAAATCGGGAAATATCTTTGTAATTGCTTTGGCTGCTCCGGTAGTAGTTGGAACAATGGATTCTGCCGCTGCACGTGCTCTTCTTAAATCTTTGTGAGCGGCATCATGCAGTCTTTGATCCGATGTGTAGGAATGAACTGTGGTGATGTAACAAGACTCAATTTCAGCCAAATCATGAAGGATTTTAACCAGAGGAGCGGCGCTATTTGTAGTACAAGAGGCATTTGAAATGATTCGATCTTCTTCTGTTATTATTGAATCATTAATTCCAATGCATACTGTTTTCACTAATCCATCGGATGCCGGTGCAGAAATAATCACTTTTCGAGCTCCGTTTCGAAGATGAACCTCACAATCTTTTTGAGTTCTGAAAATTCCGGTGCATTCAATCACAATATCTACATTTTGTGCTTTCCAATTCAATGATTGAATGTCCTTTTGACTGGTGAATAGAATAGTTTGGCTATTGCAAATCAAAGATTTGTCTTTGATTTCAACAGTTTTATTTAATTTCCCATGGACCGAATCGTATTTCAATAAATGGGCACAGGTTTCAATATCTGAAAGATCATTCACTTGAACCAATTCAAGATCGGGACTATTCAAAATCAATCTTGAAACGTAGCGTCCGATGCGACCAAATCCATTTATTCCGATTCTAATTTTTTCCATAGGATAATAAATTCTTCTTTTTTGGTAAATATACGTAGGAATGAACTAAATTTGCCGTCGAATTGTTCTCAATTTTTTGAACTTATAAAGAAAGGTGGAGGGATCGGCCCGAAGAAACCTTGGCAACCTCCCACTTTGGGAAAGGTGCCAATTCCGTCCGGTTTTTCCGGAAATATAAGAGAAGATTTTCTAGCCGATCCACATATACCAAATTGAATTATGAAAAACGATATTCGTCAAGCGCTGCAAGAGCGTATTTTGGTTTTGGATGGTGCCATGGGGACCATGATTCAGCAATACAAACTTTCAGAAGAAGATTTCAGAAAGGGTTGGTTTGAAGATCACGAAGGGGATTTGAAAGGAAATAATGATTTGCTTTCGATGACTCGTCCCGACATCATTAAAGAAATTCACGCCAAATATTTAGAAGCTGGTGCGGATATATTGGAAACAAATACCTTCAGTGGAACTTCCATCGCACAAGCGGATTACCATCTTGAGAAAGCGGCCTACAATATCAACTATTATGGGGCCAAAATTGCCAAAGAAGTTGCAGAAGAATTTACAGCAAAGAATCCGGCGAAACCAAGATTCGTAGCTGGATCCATTGGACCTACCAATAGAACGTTGTCAATTTCTCCAGATGTCAATGATCCAGGGTACAGAGCAATAACTTTTGAAGAATTGGTGAATGCTTACAAAGAGCAAACAAAAGGTCTGATAGAGGGTGGAGCAGATTTACTATTAGTAGAAACTGTTTTCGATACATTGAATGCAAAAGCTGCATTATTTGCCATCGAAGAAGTTCAAAATGAAATGAAAACGGATTTGCCGATCATGGTTTCAGGGACCATTACGGATGCTTCTGGAAGGACATTAAGTGGGCAAACAACCGAGGCTTTTTTAATTAGTATTTCCCATATTCCGATTTTATCTGTCGGACTAAATTGTGCTTTGGGTGCATCTGCATTAAGACCTTATTTACAGGTTTTAGATCAAAAATCAGATTTCTTTGTTTCGGCTCATCCAAACGCTGGATTGCCAAATGAATTTGGAGAATACGATGAAACTCCTGAAATGATGGCTTCCCAAATTGAAGACTTTTTAAAAGAACATTTGGTCAATATTGTTGGAGGATGCTGTGGTACGACTCCAGCTCATATAAAAGCTATCGCAGATGTTGCGGCAAAATATTCACCTCGTCAAATCAAAGAATTAGCAAACTAAGATGTCTGAATACACACTGAAATTATCGGGATTAGAACCTCTAATTGTAACAAAGGAAAGCAATTTCATCAATGTTGGTGAAAGAACCAATGTAACAGGTTCACGAAAGTTTTTGAGATTAATCCAAGAAGGAAATTTTGAAGAGGCCATTGATGTGGCAAGGGATCAGGTTGATGGTGGAGCACAAATCATCGATGTCAATATGGATGAAGGAATGCTGGATGGAGTAGAATCCATGGTGAAGTTTCTGAATTTGATTGCGGCGGAACCCGATATTGCAAGAGTACCCGTAATGATTGATTCTTCCAAATGGGAAATCATTGAAGCCGGATTGCAATGCATTCAAGGAAAGGGGGTAGTGAACTCCATCTCATTGAAAGAAGGGGAGGAACAATTCAAAAATCAGGCTAGAAAAGTAAAAATGTATGGAGCAGCTGTCATTGTTATGGCTTTTGATGAAAAGGGTCAGGCCGACAGCTACGAAAGAAGAATCGAAATTTGTAAAAGATCCTATGATATTCTTGTCAATGAAGTAGGTTTTTACCCAGGTGATATCATTTTCGATCCAAATATTTTCCCAGTCGCTACTGGAATGGAAGAGCATAATAACAATGCCTTAGATTTCTTTAATGCGACAAAATGGATCAGAAAAAATTTACCTGGAGCTCATGTGAGTGGAGGAGTATCGAATGTGAGTTTTTCTTTTAGAGGAAATAATGTGGTTCGTGAAGCCATGCATGCCGCATTTTTGTACCATGGAATTCAAAATGGAATGACCATGGGAATCGTAAATCCAACTATGCTGGAAGTTTACGATGAAGTAGATAAAGAATTGATGGAATATGTGGAGGATGTTCTGTTAAACCGCAGACCAGATGCCACAGAAAGATTATTGGAATATGCGGAAACTGTTAAAGGAGACGCAAAAGAGAAAAAAGTTGATCTTGAATGGAGAAACCAACCGGTTGGAAAAAGAATTGCACATGCGTTGATTAAGGGTATCACAGAATTCATCGATGAGGATGTGGAAGAAGCGCGCCAACAATTCGATGCACCTTTGGAGGTGATTGAAGGTCCGTTAATGGATGGGATGAACATCGTTGGAGATCTTTTTGGTGCCGGAAAAATGTTCTTACCTCAAGTGGTGAAGTCTGCTCGTGTAATGAAAAAAGCAGTGGCGTATCTAACTCCATATATCGAAGCAGAAAAAGGAGCTGGAAATTCGAGAGGGAAGATTTTGTTGGCAACGGTGAAAGGGGATGTGCACGATATCGGGAAAAACATAGTTGGAGTGGTCTTAGGATGTAACAATTTTGAAGTCATCGACATGGGTGTGATGGTTCCGGCAGATAAAATTCTGGAAAGAGCTCAAGCGGAAAATGCCCAGATCATTGGTCTTTCAGGGTTGATTACACCTTCTTTAGATGAAATGGTGCACGTAGCCAAAGAAATGGAGCGATTGAATTTAGATATTCCGCTATTGATCGGTGGAGCAACTACTTCGAGAGTGCATACCGCTGTAAAAATCGATCCTCATTTTGAAGCCAATCAGTCTATTCATGTTTTGGATGCTTCCCGATCTGTGACGGTAGCGGAAAAACTTTTGGGAGGAGATCGAGAGTCTTTCAAAAAGGAAATTCGGTCGGAATATGAAAAAGTAAGGGAAAATCACGCAAAGAACAGACAGCGAAAGGAATTTCTGACTTTAGAAGAAGCTACCAGCAATAAATTTCCTATCGATTGGAATCAGTTTCAGGTTAAAAAACCAAACCAAATTGGGTCCAAAACTTTAAAGGATTTTGATCTAAACCTATTAAGAAATTATATTGATTGGACTCCTTTTTTCATGACCTGGGAGCTTGCAGGAAAATATCCCAACATTTTGGAAGATGAAATTGTAGGGCAAGAGGCGCAAAAACTATTTGCTGATGCGAATAGCATGTTGGATCAAATCATTAGCGAAAAGTGGTTGACAGCCAATGCGGTTTTGGGTGTCTGGCCGGCCAATTCGGTAAATGAAAATGATATTGAAATTTATGATGCCAGCACAAAAGAGGTGTTAAATATTCAGCATTGTATTCGTCAACAGACTAAGAAGTCGGCTCAAGCTCACAACATGTCTTTGGCTGATTTTATTGCTCCGAAGAACTCAGGAAAAGAGGATTTTATTGGAGGATTTGTGGTGACCACCGGACTTGGAATCGAAAAGAAAATAGCTGAATTTGAAGCCGATCACGACGATTACAGCTCAATCATGCTAAAAGCTCTTGCGGACCGTTTGGCAGAAGCTTTTGCTGAATACTTGCACGAATATGTTCGTAAGGAATATTGGGGGTACGCAGCAGACGAGGACTTGTCAAACGAAGAATTAATCAAAGAAAAATACAAGGGAATTCGTCCTGCTCCTGGTTATCCGGCTTGTCCCGATCATACAGAGAAAATAGGATTATTTAAAATGCTCAACGCAACAGAATTAACTGGAGTTTCTTTGACAGAATCTTTAGCCATGCTGCCAGCCGCGTCGGTTTCAGGATGGTATTTTGCGAATCCGGAATCTAAATACTTCGGAATTCAAAAGATAAAAGAGGATCAAGTTGA
The DNA here is from genome assembly GCA_020436025.1 of Crocinitomicaceae bacterium. GTDB lineage: Bacteria > Bacteroidota > Bacteroidia > Flavobacteriales_D > Crocinitomicaceae > JAGQYP01. The sequence goes on along the minus strand of JAGQYP010000031.1, from coordinate 20,366 downwards.
AAGTTTGGCACAGAGAAAAGGGTACGATTCAAATGAAATGAAAAGATGGTTGAGTTCTTTGTTGGATTAGTGGTTTAGCTTATATAGAGAGCAAAACTCATTATTCTTCACTAGAGAAAAAGAATTTGACAATTCAACTTGCAAACCACTGTCACAAGGATTGTCAATATTCAATTGTCCTAAAATAAAAACATAATCCACGGATTTCTTTTCGTTTTCATTGTTTTGAGGCCACCACAGACATTCAATTTCGTGTATTTTTAAATTGCCAAGACTGGTGTTGGCCATATCATCCCAATTCCATTTTAAAGGAAAATAATCAACGGATGCTTCATAATTCTCAAGAATGATCATGGACTTGTCAATGCCCAAATAATTTGAAAAATGACCGTGTATCCAGTGGTTGCTTCTATTGATTGGTAAAACAATACTATTAGGTTCAATTTCTTGAGAAAGTTCGCTGCAAGCAATGGCTGTTTTGTTTAAATCAATGGCATTTTGCTTATAAAAAACGTTGAGATTATAATTTAAATACAACATGCAAATCACATTGAACCAAATAAACCACTTTGGAAGTCTTTGCAAGGCAATCCAGATTAGTATGAACAGGTAGAAAATGTATCCTAATCTCACCGAAATAAATCCTGCTCCCTGTGCTCCATCAGGTAATTTGAAATACAAGTACAAAACAAACAAACTTAGTCCCAGCCATAAATCATTAAAATGAAAAAGTTGATTGAAAAATGATTTCACTTGTGTGGAAAGAGTGGAGTTGGAATCAAGTTGTATTCGGTTTATTTTGGAGAACATGCCAACAACAAATAGAATTGCGAATAAATAAACCATTTTTATGGTCTTGGATCCTTCAATTTCTTCGTGGTACATGATCAAAGGACGCAAGTTTTTAAGCCAGTCGACAAGCTCTCGAAATTCAAGATAGTTGACATCCGTGTTTTCTGATCTGGAAAAGAAATAGGAGGCCGCCAGAAGTAGAGGGATGACACTAGCAAGAACTAATTTCCAGGAAGTTTGCCACAGATCCAAGAAAAAAGTTCTTACGGAAAATGCTTCTTTCATGTTTTTGGATACTACAGACAAAAGCAAATGAACAAACAGGACAAAAATCAATAATCCAAAAACTACAAGGTGTGAGAAATAGGTAGACAACAATAAGAGTCCGAGAATAATAGTTTTTTTCCAACTTAGCTGGTCTCTATTTTGAATCCAATAGGCTGCGGATAAGAAGAAAAACAAAATGGCAATGGAAAAATTGTAGAAGCCCATCAACATCATGAAACTATAGCAAAAAGGTAGTATGAAATAGCTCAATAAATAGGCGTTTCCATCAGGTTGCAGAGTTTTTAGAAAATACCGAAAGGCATAGGGTAAACCAATAAAATAAATCAACAAAAAGATCTTTTCAGCAAGATAACCTGGTAAAAATGAATTGAAAAATGCCAGTATGAAGTGTCCTGACCAATTCGGAACCCATTCTGAATTCATGGAAAAGAACTGACTTACGGTTTCATTTCCATACAATTCTTGTAAAATGAGATTGGAATTGTACAAATGTGCAGCACCATCCATGGTAGGTAAAAAAGGTCCCTGAAACAATGGAATTAAATGGATCAACACCATCAATCCAAAAAAATATTCTTCCTTGAAATATTTTAAAATTTCCCTCAATTCGAGCTTTTCTGCGAATCTACGAATAAGTTTTACATGTTAGTATGAGATTACTGTTTCTTGTTTTCGTATCAAGAAATTAAAACATCCTTTTCCTTTTTCACTTGTTTTAAAGTGATGGAGCTTGTCAAGGAATCTACATTTTTGATTTTAGAAAACTTGTCCATGATAAATTGACGGTACTCACTCATATCGGAAATGGAGATTTTCAAGAGGTAGTCGTATTTTCCCGTAATGTGGTAACAAGCCAATACTTCGTCCATTTTCTCAATGGTGCTTTCAAATTCTTCTAACTCACTCTGCCGATGAATCTTTAAGTTTACCTCCATGAAAACCAGAGTACGAGGACCAATTTTATCCGGATTAACAATGGCTGAATATCCTTCAATAACCCCCAATTTTTCCAATCGTTTTACACGTTGAAAAACAGGTGTAGTACTTAAATTTACACGTTCACCTAGATCCTTAACCGACATCTTCGCATCAGCCTGTAATAGCCGAAGAATTTTCTTATCAATTTCATCCAAATTCATAGAATACTATTCTAATTTATTTTGTCAAGTAACGATAGTACAATATAAAAATGCTAAATAAATTAAAATAATAGAAAAAATAACTAAAATAAAACACAAATAAAGTGTAATTAACACTATTAGATCATTTTACAAATAACTTTGTAACCATATATAAAAAGGTCATAAATCAATAAGTCATAAATCATAAATCAATAAAAATGTCCGATAACAAAAACTTCAAACCAGAATCCCTGATGATGTCTTACGGTTACCAACCTGAGTTATCAGTAGGATCCATTAAATGTCCGATATATCAAACTTCTACATTTACATTTCCAAATGCAGAATTTGGTAAACGATTGTTTTCTGTTGCTTATGGATTGGAGGAGCCTGAGATTAATGAACCTCAAGGATTGATTTATTCCAGACTAAACAATCCTGATCTTCAAATTTTAGAAGAGAGATTAACGCTGTGGGATAATGCTGAAGCGGGTGCTGTATTTGATTCAGGAATGGCTGCGATAACAACTGTATTATTGGAGTTTTTGAAACCTGGAGATACCTTGTTATGTTCTACTCCAACTTATGGAGGAACGGATCATTTCATCAATCATATTCTAGATAAATTTCAAATAAATGCGCTTTGGTTTCAAGCTGGAGCAAGTGAAGAAGAAATAAGATCAATCGTTGAGGAAAGTGGAAAAAAAGACTCGCTTCGACTCATCTACATCGAGACTCCTGCAAATCCAACCAATGCATTGATCGATATACAAATGTGCCGCAAATTAGCCGATGAATTTGGTGGTGAGGAAACAGTCTATCTGGCCGTGGATAACACTTATATGGGTCCGATTTGGAGTAATCCAATCGACCACGGAGCTGATCTCGTACTGTATTCGGCTACCAAATACATCGGTGGGCACAGTGATGTGATTGCGGGTGCTTGCTTAGGAAGTGCTGCCTTAATTCAAAGAGTAAAGATCATGAGAACTTTCCTTGGAAATATGGCAGATGCTTGGACCGGATGGCTTTTGATGAGATCTTTGGAAACTTTGAAGGTGAGAATGGAAGCTCAAGCAAAAGGAGCGGAAGTGGTGGCAGAATTCTTAAAGAATCATCCTAAAGTGGAGAAGGTTTATTACCTAGGTTTCATCGAAAAATCGCATTCCGACTATGCTATTTACCAAAGACAATATTCTTCTGCTGGGGCTATGTTGTCTTTTGACATTAAAGGTGGAGAAAAAGAAGCCTTTACCTTTTTGAATAATCTTAAATTGATCAAATTGGCTGTGAGTTTAGGAGGGACAGAATCTTTAGCTCAACATCCCTATTCGATGACACATGCAGATGTCGATTCAGAAACAAAAAACCGAAATTCGGTAACGGAAAAATTAATTCGGATTTCTGTTGGAATCGAAAACCCAGAAGATTTAGTTTTTGATATGAGTCAATCTCTGGAAAAAGTCTGATTTTATTGGCTTTGACAAGATAATTTTTATAAATTTGGACTCAAGCCGAGTAATTCGGTAGGGAAGAGAGGTTTAACTTTTGTTTTCTTGATTATTCTGATTCCTTTCAGATAGTCAATGTCAGCCAAAAACAGGAAGCAAAATTTGAAATCTCTCTTTTTTTATAGGTCGATTTTTTTCCTTCTGGACTTCTTCTCACTTTGTATTTTTTTCTTTTGAAGAATACGTTCTTTAACGGCTTTCGGAATGGTGGTCTGCTTTCTTCTTTTTGCTCTTTTTAATGAAGATTCTATAAGCTTTTTAAGCTTTACTAAGGCATCTTCCTTGTTTTTGGATTGACTCCTATATCTTTCTGAACGGATAATGAGTTCTCCACTTTGGGTAAGTTTGTTGGCTAGTTTTTCTTTTAGGAGAATTTTTTCGTTTTCAGTAAGACCTTCAGATTTTTCAGGTACAAAGATCAATTCCACTTTGGTCTCTACTTTGTTGACATGTTGCCCTCCTTTTCCACCAGATCTGCTGAACCGAAATTCACACTCTGCTATGATTTCAGAAAAAATCACTCTTCCGCAATTAAGAAGGTGACTGCTCCTCTGGAAATGTGAGTCACTCCAGCTGCATCTTGAAATTCAATCATGTACACAAATGTGCTTTCGGGCGAAATCTTACCATTTTTTAAGGTTCCATCCCAGCCTACATTGTAATCTTCTGTTTCAAATACGATATGTCCCCATCTGTCAAAAATCACCATTTTATAGGATGAAAACTCAAACAAGGAAATGACAGGTTTGAAAATATTGTTGATTCCATTTTTCATGAAGCCACTTGGTACCCATACGATAGGTTCCAGCTCAGCACATTCGACATTAGAAAAAGCGGTTTCTGCAATTCCATAAGAGTTGACCGATTCTATGGCTTCCACTCGATAACAAATACTTCCCTGAGAATTTAAATACATGCTCACATCTTCTTGAAAAGCTCTGACATTTGGAGGCGTTGTAGCTATTGGTCCTCCCGAAAACAATCCATCAACACCTCTGTAAATATTGTACTGTAATATGCTCCCATCAAATCCTTGATAAGCATTCCAAGACAGGGTCACCACAAGTTCGTCATTATCTACTTGAGATTCGAGTAAAATGGTTTTGGCAATATTGGATTCCGTACTAATGTCACCACAAGTATCCTGAACTGCAATTTTGTAATAATAAGACTGTTCCTCAACGGCGGCAGTATAATCGAATATGGATTCTTGGTTACTTGCAGGAATGATTGAACCTATATCTTCGAAAGGTCCCGCAGGATCATCTGCTCTTTGAAGAACCAGAGCGCCAATACCACTTGCAGGTTCCGTCAAAATACGCACCTCAACGTCGTTTCCTTGAGTCACTGTAGCGGTACTTAAATAATTTGTGCCTGGCGGATTGGGTTCATCAATGTAAATACAATATCGGTTAGACCAGCTTTCGGCTCCGTCATTTCCCATGGCTCTAACATAATAGCAATAGGTTTCCCCTCGAATCAAGCCCGTATGCGTATAGGTTGTTTGCACGGAATTTGTAACGTCTGCAAATTCTACTATACCGTTAGAGGTATTCGTGAAGTAGATTTCATAATTCTGAACTCCATTGACCCAGCTATCGTATTCGCTCCAATCCAAAATTGCAGCAATTTCACAAATGTTCAAATCTGCTTCCAATAACATGGTAAAATGCTCTGGTGATTTCGCTGAGGTCTGGTGTATTGGTGGCGTAATACCTGCTACAAAGCAAGAATCAAAAGCTGCCACAGAATAATGTAGGATTTTTTGATCAGCATTCGCTCCAACGTGTGTGTAATTGACACTCGTTATACCCCAAAGTGTATCTAATGTGATCCAAAGTCCAAAGTCATCCTGAATGTAAACGATATATCCATAGGTGTCTTCAGAAGGGTTGATATTCCAACTAATATTGACATCGTTATTGCTCGTGTCAACAGAAACAGCAGTAATAATTGGAATAGTAGGTTTGATTAGATCTTCAAAATCATCTCCCTCAATATTTGAAGTAAACACACAACCTGAAGCATGTTCCAGCTGAATCTGATAATTTAGGAAAGCCGAGCAAATGGTGATGGTATCAATTAATTGCAATTGATTAAACGGCACTGAATCCACTAAAATCCAAGTTCCTGCTGGATATTCCATGTAAATTTTAAAATAGGAGGACCATTCATTTCTCCATGATCCTGGTTGATTCCAGTCTAAAATAGCTGTTCCGTTTGCGGGATTCGTTAAATCTAAATGAATTGTTTGTAAAGTATCGGAATTGGATTTGACAGACCCATTGCAACCAGAATAAGTGACAACAAAATAATCTTTTGGATTCAAGTCTGCTCCAGCTCCAGAATGCAAAAAGCTCAGCGTATTATAAGAATTCACAGTCCCAACCAAACCATCTTGAATGGTATAGATTTCATATTTTAGGAATGATCCTGTAGGGTCTGGTGATTGTGTCCAATTGACGGTCACATCTCCATTTTGATCCACCTGTAAACAGGTTAAGGCACTAGGATCCATGGCTTGATCTCCCAATACCGTAATGGTCACAGTTGCAAACGAAGTCAAAGGAATGGTGCAATAGTCGTCGGATACTTTAAAAACAAAAGTATAGTCTTTTGAAACGGCTGGAGTACCATCTGCATTTAATACATGGTTGCAATCCGTTTGCCAATTGAATTGGGTGTTGATTCCTTGTGTTCCAACAATAGGAATTCCAGAACTTAATGTGGCACAAGGAGGTTCGTTGCAACCTGTATTCGGGTCCGTAAAATTGGTCCCAAATTGATTTCCAGAGGGAGTAAGAATATTAGATTGTGTACTTCCATCCTGCAGTAACTCCAAATCCGTAGAAATAAAATCAAAGGTAACCAGATCACCAGCATTTACAGTTGTGGTGAAGCTTGTGTTACCATTAAATGGCGGAGTAATTACCGGTGCAGTATTATTGTAGTTGGCACATGTGATAACTATCAATTGGATTTCACGGCTTGTCTCCGATATTAGTTGACCGTTTCGATAAGCTGATATAAGCACATTTATCGCAAAATTACCTATGGTATTGGAAGTGAAATTAACAGATCCCGTATTCGGATCTAAACTTGCTGGTACATTGGATGGATCAAAACTTTGATCGGGAGTTGGATTGTTAAATGAATAACCGGCATTATAACTTACCGGAACGGGATTCGATGGTGGATTAAAATTCCCAGTTAGAAAATGATCCAATGGTACCCCCCAGGTAAAAACTAATGAGTCCCCATCGGGATCAAAAATGTTTTGCTCAATAGTGAAGTCGGTTCCAGCACAAGTAATGGTTAATGGGTTTTGACCAAATTGAGGAGAGGAATCATAACAAGGATTCCCATTCAAACCATTAAAAGGATACATCTTTGCCCAAATAGTAATTCCCGTTTGAGAAGGATTGGCAATATTATCCAAATCGTAATTTCGGGAAAAGGAGTCGTTGGTAAATGACCAGCCATTTGCAGGTGGAACTCCTCCAAGCGTTACCGGTTGAGAAATATAAACAAATTTCTCAATGGCTCCTGCTCCATTTCCACCGCTTGATCCCGTTCCACAGGCTAACTGAATAGGTCCACCACTAACTTGAGTACAAGCCGGCGAAAGATCTTCCGAATAAGCAAAAAAACAATCAATAGTTGAGACGGAAGGGTGGTCCCAAACCTCGATTACCTGCAAAGGATCTGTAATATCCTGACCATTGCAATCTCTGTAAATGACAAGCTGGAATATGTATTGGCCATTACCCTGACATTCCCAAGTAATCTCCCCACCCATATAATGAGAAGCTAGGCCTGACATCGAAATCAGGAGTAATAATATGGTAGTAACTACTTTCAAGTACTAGTACTAACGGTTTTTAGGCTGATTTGTTATATAAATGACGAGCAAATCAATCCTTAGTTGTCTGGCAGTCCCGCTATGATTTTGTTCATTTTGTCAAACTGCAAATGATTTTGGGCTATTTTTTGCAAATCATCAGCAGTAATTTGATCCACCGTTTGTAGATATTTATCGTAATAGGAATAGTCTAATCCATGAAACCAAAGGCTTTTGAATCTTTCCATCATTGCAAAAGGTCCATCGCTTCCTTGAATGAATTTTCCTTTTAAATAATTCTTCACTTTGAATAATTCACCCGCATCAATTTTTTCTTGATGAAGTATATCAATCTCTTTTTTAATTTCCTTTAAAGTGTCCTCATAGACTTCCGCTTTTACTTCTGTAGAGATGAAAAAGTATGTTTTCTCTTGAAGAGGAACGATTCCAGAACCAATGCCATATGTATATCCCTTATCTTCTCTAATATTAGACATCAATCTGGATCCAAAATACCCCCCAAAAAGAGTATTTAGAATAGAAAAACCAATGAAATCTTCATGATTTTTATCCATGCAAATGTTGCCAAGTCGTATCGCCGACTGCAGGGCTCCCTTTTTGCTAATTTTTTCTGTTTGACCGTCTTTACCCTCAAAAGAAAAATCTAGTTTTTTATCTTTGTATGCATAAAAGGGGATGCCTTCTAATTCCTTCATCAGGTTTTTATCCATGGCTCCCACGATAAAAATTCCTTTCAATCCATAAATGATATTGGAAGAAAATAAATCGATAATGTCGCTTTCTTTTACATTCGCATAATCCTCAAAATCAGGAACCTGACAATATGAGGTATTCTTTCCAAACAAAGATTCAGTGAATTTTCTACGAGCTAAATGCGAGACTTTCTCTTGGTTTTGCTTGAATTTTTCGCTTGATATCATGCGGTAATTCTCGATCTCATTCATCGGGAATTTGCAATTGTTGATATTATGTAGAACAAAGCTTAATATTTTGACAATATTCTTTTTCAAACCAAAAACAGAGACAATCGAATGGTCCTTATCTGTATCTATTTTGATATAACCCCCATAAAAATCAATTCTTTCTGAAATTTGCGAGGAATTCATGCTATTTGTTCCAGATAACAAAAGGTTATTCATGAAACTTGAAACCAGTTTTTTCTGTTGAAATCTTGTTCCAGAATTAAAAACCAGTTCAATCTTATAACTTTCATTGTAATGATCTTCTATCCAGTAACAAGGAATAGAATTTCTAATCTTGAATTCATTTGGTTTAATGAAATCAAAATTTGTGTCTAAATTGATCTCAGGCTGTACTGTTCTATCAATCATTTTCTTAATTCTTTGAATGAACGAAAAGTTTGGAACATTTCTGATTGACAAGATTCAACTTGGCAAATTTCATGATGTCTTTCGTCGTTACTTTTTCGTATTGTTTTAATTCTGTATTCACCAAATCAGGATCTCCCAAAAGCTCGAAATAACCCAGATTTAGTGCCTTACTATGAACGCCCATATCCGAAAACACTTTGGAGGTTTCAAGTTTGTTTTTCACTTTTACCAATTCGTCTTCAGATATTTCATTGGTTCGAATGGCATCCAAAATATTTTCAATTTCTTCTTCGATTCGATCAAAAGTATTCTTTTTTGTTGCTTTTCCTGAAATCACCAACAGACCTGTATCAAAGGACCCTGTGATGTAAGCACTGATCTCAGAAACCAGATTCATGTTTTTCAATAAGGTGTCGTACAATCGAGAAGATTTTCCTCTTCCTAAAATGTCGGAGATTAAATCTGCTGTGTAATAATCTGGATGCAATCGATCTGGCATTTTATAGGCAAAGTAAAAGGAATCTGCCGGCACTTCTCGGTCAATATGTTTGGTTCTCATTTCAAACTGATCGGGTTCAGCAACAATATTTCTTTCATATTTTTCTCTAGCCGGAATATCTCCAAACCAGTGATTCACTTTTTCTTTAATATAATCCAGTTCAAAATTCCCTGCGATACTCAAAATCGCATTCTGAGGACCGTAATGCTTGTAAAAAAAAGCTTTCACATCTTCCAAAGTGGCATTTTCAATATGGGAAATCTCTTTTCCAATAGTAGGCCATTTATAAGGATGTTTCTTATAGGCTAAGGGTCGTAATTGCAACCATACATCGCCATAAGGTTGATTCAAATATCTTTGTTTGAATTCTTCAATAACCACACTTCTTTGCACTTCCAAACTTTTGGGGGTAAAGGCAAGTTGGTTCATTCTGTCCGATTCCAACCAAAGAGCAGTTTCCAAATTGGATGCTGGAACTATATCATAGTAATTTGTGATGTCATTATTGGTGAACGCATTGTTATCTCCCCCAGCATTTTGCAATGGTGCATCGTAATCAGGAATATTTGCCGAACCCCCAAACATTAAGTGTTCGAACAAATGGGCAAATCCTGTTTTATCCGGGTTTTCATCTCTTGCTCCTACATCATAGAGTACATTCACGGCCGCCATTGGAGTGGTGTCGTCCTTGTGAAATAAAACTCTCAGACCATTATCCAGCTTAAATTTCTCGTATTGAATCATCTTAAAAAATGTATTTAGAAGTGGAGGTCCGACTTAATGCGTCTTTATACTCGTGAATTATTTCTTTCATAATTTTTTCTACAGGTCTTATTTCATCAATCATGCCTGAAACTTGTCCGATTTCCAGCTCACCTTCATTTAGATCTCCTTCAAACATTCCTTTTTTGGCACGACCTCTTCCCAGTAATTCTTTTATTTCTTCCAGACTCTTTTGTTCTTCATAAGCCTTTGCAACTCTTTGATAGAAGTCATTTTTAATTAATCGAACTGGAGTAATTTCTTTAAGCGTTAATTGTGTGTCCCCTTCCTTTGCCTCAAGAACTGATTTTTTAAAATTGATGTGAGCCGAAGATTCTTCGGATGCGACAAATCGACTTCCCATTTGAACTCCATCTGCTCCCAAAGTCATTGCGGCTAACATTTGAGCTCCCGTTCCAATCCCGCCAGCAGCAATTAAAGGAATATTAATATGCTTGGCCACATTTGGAATTAAAACTAAAGTAGTGGTTTCATCTCTTCCATTGTGTCCTCCTGCTTCAAACCCTTCAGCTACCACAGCATCCACACCTGCTTCCTGGGCTTTTAGAGCAAATTTCAGAGAGCTTACAACGTGAACCACGGTGATTCCATTTTTTTTGAGATATTCTGTATAGGTCTTAGGATTTCCAGCCGAAGTAAAGACAATTGGAACCTTATATTTAATTATGGTCTCAATATGTTTATCAATATCTGGGTAAAGCATCGGTAAATTAACTCCAAACGGTTTACTGGTGGCTTTCAAACATTTTTGAATATGCTCTTCCAAAATTTCGGGATACATGGAGCCAGAACCTATGAGTCCTAGTCCTCCATTATTGGAAACTGCTGAAGCCAATTCCCAACCACTGCACCAAATCATACCTCCCTGAATGATAGGGTATTTTATTTGAAACAGGCTTGAAACCTTATTTGATACCATAGTATGCATTTAAATTTAGGACTGACAAAAATAGTCAAAATAATAGTTCGTGAATTGGAAGTATATAGATTTAAAAATGAGTATGTAAAAAATTTTGTGTAGTCAATTTTATTTTGGTTATATTTGCTTTCTGATATGACCAGACTTATTGTATTTATAGCGCTAATTTCTACACTGAACTTCAGTTATTCCCAGAGATATTTTTTCGACATGGGGATTAAAGTCGGTGCCTCAAATTATCTAGGAGATATGGGAGGTAAGGAATTGCCTAGACGTGATTTTGTGCTTGACATGAAAATGAAGCATACACGATGGGACCTTGGAATTTTTGCAAGATACAGAGCAAATTACTGGTTAGCGGTTAGAGGTGATGTTACTTATACCCGAATCGAAGGGAAAGACATTGAGTCAACCAATCCAGGACGTAGAGGAAGAAACTTAAGTTTCAAGAATGACATGATTGCCTTGGAAGCAAGAGCTGAATTCTATCCTCCTTTTTTATCTGTTTCTGATGTTGGTTATTATGGAAGATACCGAGCAGACTATCAAACTTATGTTTATGCAGGAGCAGGAGCACTTTTTCACTTTCCTTTTGCTGAATTAGGAGGAGAAAAATATTACTTAAGACCTTTGATGACTGAAGGATTTAAATATTCTGTGGTTACGCTCACAGTTCCCGTTGGTGCTGGTTTTTTCTTCACTTTAAGAAGACAGCATAGAATTGGATTTGAAATTCAATGGAACTGGACTCTTACTGATTATTTGGATGATGTTAGTAATGTATATGTGGATCCTTCAATGATGGGGTCAGATGCGATTGCTTCAACACTTGCAAACAGAAGAAGTGAATTGAATGAAGCATTTTTACCGGATCCAGCCAACTATGATCCAGGTAACAAAAGGGGAGATAAGACTCACCTAGATAACTATCTTTCTGTTAAACTTTATTACTCCTACGTTTTCCGTCAAAGACGTGGTGGTTTCCAAAGAAGAAACTACTCGTGGATGTATGGAAGAAGAGGGCGTTTCAGAAAAGTAAAGGCGAAACTATAATTCCCGCTGGTGCTTCAGTCGAATAGACAATATTTTCTTATCATTTTCTTTTTATCTAGTCTAATTTCTTTTTCTCAAGGAACTGTTGGGGAGGTTAAAATTATTGATGAAGATCAATTGCCTAAATGGGTTAAGGTTGAAAAAATTGAAATAGTCAATAATAAAATTACCCGACCATGGGTTATTCTCAATCAATTTGAATATCAAGTTGGAGATTCTCTACAGAGATATGATTTTATTAGTAAAACACTGCAGTCAAGAAAGAATTTAGTCAATCGACAACTTTTCACTTACATTGACTTCAAAGTTGAAACGGTAGAAGAGTATAAAGTAATTCTAACGGTCACCGTTAAAGAAAGATGGAATATTTGGCCAGCTCCTATTATCCAGATCGATGCGCCTAACATCAATGAGTTTTTTGAAAGAAAGGATTGGTCACGTTTAAGTTACGGAGCTTCTTTGGGATGGTCTAACTTTTTTGGAACAGGTCATAAATTGAAACTGCGAATGGTTTTTGGAAACTCCAATCAAATAAATGCCAGTTATGAAATTCCCGCTTTATCTAAGAAGGTTTATTTGGGTCTTATTCCTCACTTTGAGTACAAAGGTTTGCGTACTGTTAATTATAAATCAAGTGATGATAGTCAGGAACTCTTTCAGCTTTCAAACCAAAGAGCGTATGAGAGCATTAAATATGGGATTGATCTCAAATTTAAGCATAGTTTCTACATGCAACACCAGTTGAAATTAGGCTATGAAGCTCATCGAATTAAAGATACTTTGCTTGCTACCAATCCTACGTATTTAACGATGGACACTTTATCTGGGGTTAGATATTATACCATTGGCTATCAGTTGGAGTTTGATAAAGCAGATTCAAAAACATACCCATTAAAGGGATATTCGGTTCACGTTGGAGTTGATAAATACGGAATTGGTCTGGTTAGAAAAGGAAACATCGATGTGTTTTATCTGAATGCGGAAATTGCAGGTTATGTACCCATCGGCGCAGGTTTTTATTGGGGAGGAAAAGCCAGAGTTAGACTTACACCTTCTCGACTTCAACCTTATATTTTTAGAAATGGATTGGGATATGATAAAGTAGATTATTTAAGGGGATACGAATTGTATTCCATCGAGGGAACTTTTTATTCTTATTTCAAAACCAATTTTAAATTTCAAGCATTGAATAAAACGTGGATTTTTGTGAAAAAGAAAAAACCTGAAAAAGAGAAGAAAAAGAAAAACGATAAGTCCACTATTGATGTTTTTAAGAATCGAGAGAAAAAGAACTATTTTCCATTGGGAATTTATATTAATGCCTTTGCGGATTGCGGATACGTTCAGGATGACTTCCGGTCTGTAGAAAATTTTAAGGCAAATGAGTTTCTTTTAGGATTTGGAGGCTCCATTGATATTGTGACGATATACGACGTAATTATCCGCCTAGAATATGTTGCAAATCGTGATCTGGAGCATGGTTTTCGTTTAGGATTTAAGAAAGCGTTTTGATAAATCCCTAAAATTGTTAATTTCTTTTAATTTCTTTTTTTTTTATTCCAGTTGGAATTCCCTTTTTTTGGGCAAAATCTGAAAATGAAGAAGATCATCTTAATTTTAACCGTCCTATTATATGGATTCAATGGATTCTGTCAAGAGGAAGAAATTGATAAGAAAGAGAAAAGAAAACAAATCCAGGAAGAATATCAAGATGATCCCAAGCTTTTTAGAATCGGAATTCATACTGCCCCTCAATTCTTTTTCTGGAATGGAGCGACATTTGACGATGTAAAATCAACTTATAAATTTGCTTACAATCAAGATTTATCTTTGATTTTTTCTGCAAAATTTGGTTCTGTATTTGAAGCTAAAACTGGAATTGGTTATAGTTCCAAGAATTTCAATAGAGAAGAGGAATGCTTGGTTTGTGGCAATGACATAGTTGAAGGAAGTAGATTTAAACTGAATTACTTGGAAATCCCTTTACTTTTTAACCTTTATTTTTACAATTCAAGATTGGATGTATACGGGATTATTGGGATCAAAAATTCATTTCTGTTGTCTGGTAAAAATAAACACAAGGCTAATATCGCTACAGACAAAGAAACGGTATTTAATGTTAAGTCTGATTTTGCAAAATACCTTCTTGGCGTTCAAGGTGGTGTAGGGATCAATTATAATCTAACCTATTCATTAAGTCTTTCTGTTGAGCTTCTTTATAATTACAGTCCCTTTGTTTTTGAGCCTTCAAGTGGTTTGAAATTTCACTCTTTAGGTCTTAACTTAGGGGTGAATTTTAAATTATAGACATGTTTGGAGGAGATATGATGCAAAAACTGCAGGAAATGCAGAAACAAATGGAGGAATCCAAGAAAAAGTTGGATACCATCAAGGTTGAAGAAATCATAGAAGGTAAACTAAAAATTGTTGCCAACGGAAATCGAAAGATCGAGTCAATTGAAATCATCAATCATCAGGAAATGGAACAAGAAGAACTGGAGGATTATTTGATCATGGCAATGAATCGAGTAATGGAAAAGGCTTCGAATGTTCATGATTCAGAAATGGCTAGTTCAGCTAAAGGTCTAATTCCGGGGATGATGTAAACATGATTCAAGATCTATTACTTGTTAGTTCAATTTCCCTTTTTGCCAGCTTCCTCACTTTTTTTTCTGGATTTGGACTGGGTACACTACTAACGCCATTTTTTTACTTGATTTTTAAGGATATTACTCTTGCGATTGCATCAACAGCCGTTGTACATTTGCTCAATAATCTATTCAAGTTTCTACTTCTTCGAAAAAGTATAAGATTCGATATTGCTTTAAAATTTGGGATTCCAGCCATATTTGCAGCTATCGGAGGAGCATTTTTACTCAAAAATCTCAATGATATTAGTTTGTATAGCTATACGCTAGGTTCCAAAGAATTCACTATTTCAGCAATTAAATTAGCTCTTTCTATTCCTTTGATTTTTTTCTCAGCAATAGAACTAGTTCCTGGTTTTAAATTGAATTTTAAGAAATCTTTTCTACCTGTTGGCGGACTAATTAGTGGATTTTTTGGTGGTTTAACGGGACATCAAGGAGCGTTAAGAACAGCCTTTTTATTGAAATACAATTTACCTAAGGAAGTATTCATTGCTACAGGCGTTGTCATCGCTACAATGATTGATATACCTAGAATATTTGTCTATTATGAAGAAATAGTCCGATTTGACTTAAATGAAAATTTTGTACTCATTTTATCTTGTGTGTTGTCGGCTTTTTCCGGAGCAATCATTGGCAAACTTCTATTAAAGAAAATTACTTTGGAGAAGGTTCATTTGATTGTTGGAGTTTGCATGATCATCTTCTCTGTAGCTCTGGGAATGGGATTGATCTGATCAGACCAAATTCTTATGCCAGCTTTTTGATACAGTGGTTTTCCAGTTTGATTCTAAATCTCGAATGGAGTCTATTAAATTGTTGAATACAATGGTCTCTTCGGTAAATATTCCTGCCTTTAGTCCTTCCTGGAAATCACCCATTTTGATCATTTGTATTTGACCCTGACTATCCACATAGGTCAAATTCAATCGGTCGAAAAGATCAATATTAAATTTTGATTCTATTTCCTTGAGCACTTTAACTGAAGAATCTATTGAGCAACCCGAAGCTGCGATGGATGACTGATCTACGGCCATAAAAATAAAACAGGGTTCCACTACAAAGCAAGCCGTTTTCATTTTACTTCCATGAGTGGCCCATTCTTTGTTGAAATTTACCAAGATGGTATTGATCTCTTTGATCTCAGAGGCTTGTAAAATACGATTGGATTGGTAAATCCAAATTCGGGTAGCTTCGCTAAAACCTTCTAATTTTTCCATCTTGCAAAGTTAACTTGTTTGATTAACTTTAGTTTTAATTATGAGAAAACATTTATTTCTTTTTCTAGTTGTGATTTTTGGACTGCTAATTCCTGAAAAAGGGGCTAGTCAAATTGATTCACTTATTGGGAAATATAAATTGTCGGAGCTCAATGGGATCAATTATGATGGATTTGTCTTGCTTCCAGATTCAAAGGCTGTTTTGCTGAAAATCTATACGAAGAAGTTTTTGTTTAATCATGAGCTCCCGAAAGATAGTTTAACACTCTTTTTCAACCCGGGTCTGGTAAAGATCAAAGAGTTTCCAGTTGAAATATCGCTTTTACAACCTATAGCAGTGAAATGGGAGATGAAGGAAGGTAAATTAATCATTCAGGATCAAGATCTAAAGGCTGTTTTTCGCAGATTTAAAACAAGTTTTGTCACGGAAGAAAGTCAAATTGTTGATTTTTCAAATCCGGATCATCTTCCTATGTATTATCAAATTGAAAAATGGGGATCAAAAGGGCAGATCCTTTCGAAACTAAAAGTTTGGACCTATAATAAAGATCATATCCCAAGTAATTTTGATTTGTATGAATATACAGAAGAGATTCCACAAACTATTATCCTGCGAACTGCTGACAGCTCATTTCTGGATACTGTGAGATTTGAATTTGGAAAGGGTAGCCAGGAAATCATTTTAGAATCTAAATCTTTAAAACCAAAGAACAATTTGTTTTCAAATTATGAACTAAATCGCTCAAGTTTGACAGGGTATTTCTACAACACCCAACACGGATACGAATACACATATTATCACCCGAAAGAGATTACCGAAGTATATGAAGGAAGTAAATTTCTTTTAAAAAGAGAGGCTTGGTACGAAGAAGGGGAGAGAAGTGGAAAATGGCTTTACTACGATAAAAAAGGAAGACTTGTAAAAACAGAAATTTACAAAAAGGGAGAATTGAAAAAAACGATTGAAAACTAGTAACGAAGAGTGAAATGTTCTTTTCGCTGTTCTGATCGTCTCCATAAAATTCCTAGATTAAAGAGCTCCACACTTACATGGTATTGCTCATGACTACAAATTTCTTTCCAGGCATTTAACATTCCTTCACTCCAATGGATGTCGTCAAAAATGACGAGCTCAACCTCAGTTTCTTGAATAATTTTAAAATAATCCAAAGTTGCTTGGTAAGTGTGGTTCCCATCAATATATACGGCATTTAGACTATGCTCAGAAAGTATGGAAGGCAAAGCAGAATCAAAGTCTGAATTGATCAGTTCAACATTCGGTATTCCACTTAGAATATTACTCGAAAATTCATATAAATTCGGACAGCCTTCGATACTGATTATTTTATTGCACTTTGGACTTTGAGAAATAGCATAGGTTGCAACCCCGAGATTGGTTCCTAATTCTAGAATAGTGAAGTTATTATTCACGAACTCACAGATTCGCCTGATGAGATCCGCCTTTTTTGGAGATGAGGAACTGTTTTTATAAATCTCCTTAACTTTCCTCTTATTTGATTTTTGTTTTCTCGAACCTGCACCAAAATCCTGAATGTCAATTAAAGTCTCGTTAGATCGGAGTCTGGAACAATATTGATTTAAATAGTTAATATCAGCTTGGGTTCTCAATACTTCATTAATAAACTGAAACACGAAAGGAGAGTGCACCTTGTAGCGCGTCTTAGATTGAAGTAAATATTTGAAGTATCTTCCGAGCAATTTTCCTATTTTTCGCAAACTTATAAAGAAATCTCCCGTAAACAGTTTTAGAATCTAGGTATTTCATTTTTATGACGATCAAATATTATTCTGAGGAAGAGCAAAAACAAAAACTTTTGAACGGAAATCCAATCTTAATTTTGGATTATCCATGTCACACAAATGATGGGATTGTCAAAATAAAAGAAAGTCGGGAAATAGAGCTGATTGAATTATTTGAGCAGTCCAAAAAAGACAAAAAGATTCAATTTTTTATTCCTGCATCAGGCAGTGGATCTAGGATGTTTCAGTTCCTATTCGAGTTTTTGGGTGATCCCAACGAAGAGAACAGGTCAAAAGCAGAGAAATTCATCAATCGAATAAAAGAGTTTGCATTTTACTATAAACTACCTATTGAAATTCGCAACAGATTTGAAAAAGAGGAAATAGAACTTGATGAATTTATTGAATTCATTTTGTTTGATGAATGTCTGAATTTCAGTAATAGTCCGAAAGGATTAATACCCTTTCACAAAAGTGGAAATTTTATTCTAAATCCTTTTCAAGAGCAGATTTTACAAGGAATAAATATTGCTGGTGAAAATGTAGTATTCAATTTTACCATTCAGAAAAAGCACGAAAATAGAATTAAGGAAGCCTTGAAAACTTTGGGCGATATCACAGGGAAAAATCCGGAAATCCATTTTTCTGAACAAGATACGAATACGGACTCTGTTGCTTTTGATATGAATGAAACCCCTGCAGTGGATGAAGAAGGAAATCTAATCAAGAGACCAAGTGGACACGGAGCACTATTGTCCAACTTGAATAAAGTAGATGCAGATTTTGTCCTGATTAAGAATATCGACAATGTGCAACATATCGAGAAATCCGCAAAGGCGGTAGATCATTTTAAGTTACTTTCTGGTGTGCTTGTGGATGCTCAATCGAGTATTTTTGAGGCGATACATTTCCTTAATAGTGGTCAAAGAGAAGAAGGTATTCACTTAATTAACGAACTGAATAAAAGCTACCAATTGTTCCATTCTTCGCTGCATTTTGGAAATTATTCGGATGAACAATTGATTGAATTGTTGCACAGACCCATTCGCGTTTGTGGAATGGTTGTGAACGAAGGGCAGCCTGGAGGAGGTCCATATTGGGTGAAAAATGATGATGGATTGGTTTCCAAGCAAATTGTGGAAAAGGCTCAAATTTCAAAGGATAAAGAGCAGTACTACAAAATGTTAAAGGCGACGCATCACAATCCGGTGGAAATTGTATGTGGTATTAAAGATTACAAAGGGGAAAAATTCGATCTATCTGAGTTTTCCAACGACGATCTTTATTTCATTGTGGAAAAAGATCAACAAGGACAAAAGATCAGATACATAGAAAGACCTGGCTTATGGAATGGTTCCATGGATGACTGGAATACGATCTTTGTAGAAGTTTCTTCCAAAACGTTTACACCTGTCAAAACAATTCTAGATCTACTCGAGAAAGGTCATAGAGAAGATTAGTTTGA
Organism: Crocinitomicaceae bacterium; assembly: GCA_020436025.1. Classification (GTDB taxonomy): domain Bacteria; phylum Bacteroidota; class Bacteroidia; order Flavobacteriales_D; family Crocinitomicaceae; genus JAGQYP01. The sequence continues at coordinate 1,113 of JAGQYP010000031.1, read as the reverse complement.
ATTACGAATTACGAATTACGAACCGAGCAGCAGCGAGCTCATTGACCGATAGGGAAATAATTACGAATTACGATTGTAGATTTAGTTATTTTTAAAGTCTTAAAGTCTTAAAGTCTTAAAGTCTTAAAGTCTTAAAGTCTAAAACTCCTTCTCATCTTCAACAACTATCGTTTCTTTTCTTACTGGATGAAAGAATTCAATTCTTTGGGCTTGTAAATAAAGTCGATCTGCTCTTTCGCCATAAAGGTCATCTCCTTTAATGGGTGCATTTAAACCCTCAGGATGGGCAGCATGGACTCTGAGTTGATGTGTTCGCCCCGTGATTGGATAAAAGTAAATTTTAGTTTGATTGTTCTCTATTGAAAGCACTTCGTAAAATGTTTTGGCCTCTTTTCCGTGCTCGTAGCAAACCATTTGTTGTGGGCGATTGTTGAGATCAACCCGAAGTGGAAGATTGATTTCTCCTTTTCTTGAACTTAGCTCTCCATCTAAAATGGCAACATACCTTTTTTTAATTGTTTTGTTTAGGAACTGGCGTTGCAGTTTTTCATGCGTTTTAAGGTCCTTGGCAATCAGCATGAGTCCAGAAGTAGACATGTCTAGTCGATGTACACATAAAGGTCCGGTGGCACCTGGAAAAAGTCCTTTCACTCGTTCATATACCGAATCATTAATTGTTTTTCCAGGAACGGATAGAAATTCATGTGGCTTATGAATTACGGCTAAATACTCGTCTTCAAATAAAATCCGTATTGTTTTTCCATCTGCAGGATTTTCCAGCATGGGGTTTGGATCAACGGCTATTCCTTCGAGCATATGCCCTAAGATTGGCTCACATTTTCCTCTACAAGAAGGGTAGAAGTGCATATGTTTTCTAATTTCCGATGCCGGAGATTTTCCCCACCAAAATTCTGCAAAAGTGATGGGTTTAAGTTGATGTACATAGGCATATTGAAACAACTTTGGGGCAACGCATTCTCCTGCTCCAGCTGGAGGTAAAATCCCAGAGAAATCATCAAAAATGTCGAGCAAAGATTTATTTTCTCCTTTTCCATTTAAAAAGGTATACTGCCGAAAAAGCCATTTTTGAAGCGTATTGGATTTTTGAGCACG
>JAGQYP010000030.1 GCA_020436025.1 Crocinitomicaceae bacterium | reverse complement strand
AATATGGCTATGTAAGCAAAAACAGATTCACAAGTTTCAGCAATCACAAACTGGCAGAGTTAATGAAACTACTTGCACCTTTCTACAAAGATGATGAAAGAGTACGCAAGGTTTTTGAGAAAATGATGCTGATTAATGATATCCGAGGAGTTTGCTTTACAGCCGTTTTACTCGATAAAATTGGTCAAAAAACTGACCTAAGTGTATGGCAAAAACTACAGGAAGAACATCCAGAAAATCAATATTTGATCTATCAGGTTCTGATGAAATTAGAAGAAAAAGAAATGATTAAAACACTTGGATTAACTCCAGAAACCCTAGCTAAAGCTGAAATTTTGGACATGACCGATTTGAACTTAAAAGAGAAAGACAGTCTGATTCAAAAAGAAATCATTGAAATGACTTACCAGGAAAAACCGCTATTGGTTTATGTTTTCAAATACAAAAAAGTATTGGAAGACAAATACGCCTACGGCAAACAAGAAGATCAATGGCAAATGGCCATGGTAGCAGTTAAACCGGAAGACGAAGAAGAACCCATTTTAGATGATTTAACCGAAGCTAATATCACCATCAAACTCAATAAAGATGAAAATGAAATCATCCAAGAGAAGTTGAAAGCCTTAAGGTTCATGCACCGAGAAAGAGCGGATTATGATACTTATGATTATGGGTATTGAAGTTAGTAAAAAGTGAAAAGTGAAAAGTGCAAAATGCAAAGTAGTACGTGGATATTTTTGATTTTTGGTCTATTTGGGTGGTTTTTGGTGTACAAACTAAAGACAAGGAAAAAGAAGAAGCCCTATTGAAGTATTAAGATTTATACTCCCACCCCTTCGACTACTTCTCGACTCCACTTCGTTGCGCTCGAAGTTGCTCAGGGACCGTAAATCAAAGTACCCAGTGGTAGGCCGCATTGACGAAAAGTGTTATTTGACCAATTGGGATTGCGGCCTACATTAATTTGTGAAACACGGTCCCTGAGCGATCATGGAACGAAGTGGAAGGATCAGTCGAAGGGTGGGCTTGCAAGAAATTTCAGAAATACTCCCAAGAAAAAAGCAAAACCAATTGTTAATTGTTAATTTTTAATTTTTAATTAAAACAACCCCCTCTTCTTCTATTCGGATTAATTTCTGTTTGTAAAGATTTCCAATGGCTCTTTTGAAGGCCTTTTTACTGATTCCGAATTCCTGATTGATTATTTCCGGGTCGGATTTATCATTGAATGGCAGACTACCGTTGGCTTCTTTCAGTTTATCTAGAATAATTTGAGAATGTGGATCAACGCTGGCTTTGTAACCAATTGGATCCAAAACGATATCTACTTTACCGTCTTCTCTTATTTGTTTGACAAATCCTTTAAGTTGATCTCCTACTCTAAGTTTTCTATGGATATCTGAATGGAAAATGAGTCCGCGATACAATTCATCTACGATGCAATACACACCCTTATCCGAAACTTCAAAAAGCATTAAATCTACTTCTTGTCCGGGCTCGAGTTTGATGTCTTCGAAATAGAGAAAATCATTGATCTTACACGATCCAATCAATCTTTCTGTTTCTTCATCTAAAGTTAAAAAGACCACGTGTTTTTCCCCTTCGTGCATTTCGCGTACTTGCTCTGCATAGGGCACCATTAAGTCTTTTGGCAAACCCCAGTCCATGAAAACCCCGTATTGAGAAACGGCCTTCACCTCTAAAAGAGCGAATTGTTCCAACAACATTTTAGGTCTTTGGGTAGTACAAACAATCCGATCTTCAGAATCTTTGTAGACGAAAACTTCAATTTCACTACCTTCTTTCATGTCTTTGGTGACATAAGCATTCGGGAGTAAAACTTCATTCTCCTCGTCATCTATCAGATACAAACCATTATCGGTTCCTCTGTTCACTTTTAGTTTATTGATCAGACCTATTTCCATAATTGCCGCAAAGGTAGGGAAAGCAAGTTAGTCGGCAAACAAGTCGGAAGACAAATACCGATCTCCCCGATCACAAGCGATACTCACGATCACTCCTTTTTTCAACTCCTTAGCCAATTTCAAAGCTGCAAATGCCGCTCCTCCACTACTCATTCCAACAAACAAACCAGCTTTTTGAGCCAATTCTCTACTTTGATTTCGAGCTTCTTCTTCTGAAACATCGATAATTTGGTCCACCTTTTTCGGATCAAAAATTTCGGGTAAATACTCTTTTGGCCAACGACGAATACCCGGAATTTTAGCATTTTCTGTTGGCTGCACACCCACAATTTGAATCTTTTTTTCCTTTCCTTTCAAGAATGTAGATGTTCCCATGATCGTTCCCGTAGTTCCCATAGCAGATACAAAATGTGTCACTTTGCCTTTCGTTCCCTTCCAGATTTCCGGTCCGGTAGTTTTAAAATGGGCTTTCCAGTTGTCGTCATTGGCAAACTGATTCAAGATCTTACACCCTTCTTCTTCCGACATTTTCAGAGCAAAATCACGTGAACCTTCTATCCCTTTATCCGCAGAAGTTAAAATCACCTTGGCACCAAAAGCCCGCATGGTTTTCACTCTTTCTTCCGTTGAATTCTCAGGCATAACCAAAGTCATTTTTACTCCGAGTTGGGAAGCGATCAAAGCCAATGCGATCCCCGTATTTCCGCTCGTAGCTTCCACCAAACGATCACCTTTTTGGATCTCTCCTCTGTCCATTGCCGATTGAATCATGTTCAAAGCAGCTCTGTCTTTCACGGATCCACCTGGATTATTGCCTTCCAATTTGACAAACCATTTTACTTTGGGATTGCCCGTTAGATGACTCAAATCCAACAAAGGCGTATTTCCTATTGATTCTAATATTCCTTTAGCTCGCGACATTTTTTGTTTTTATGATGTTTTCGTATTTGTGAATGACGTTGGAGTTGGCCGGTATCGATTCCGTAATCCATACATTCGCTCCAATTGTACTGTTTGCACCGATCGTTGTATTTCCTCCCAAGATTGTGGCATTTGCATAAATCACCACATTATCTTCCACGGTTGGATGCCTTTTCGTCCCCAACAACCCTTTTGAAATATGGAAAGCTCCCAAAGTAACTCCCTGATAAATCTTTACATTATTCTTAATCACTACAGTTTCACCGATAACCGTTCCAGTTGCGTGATCAATGAAAAAATAATCTCCGATTTCGGCTCCCGGGTGAATATCTGTTCCCGTCACTGAATGCGCATATTCCGTCATCATTCTAGGTAAAATAGGCACATTAAGTTGGTATAAAACATGGGCTATACGATAAATGGAAATTGCTTGAAATCCCGGATAAGCCATATAAACTTCTTCCAAACTTTTGGCTGCGGGATCGTTGGCTTCAATGGCTTCAGCGTCTTTATCCAATTTCAGTCTGACCTCATCCAATTGGGAAAAGAAAGCATCCCAAATCTCTTCACCATTCTCGATTTTTAATTTTTTAGTGATTTGGACAAAATTGGCTTTGACTTCATCGTAGTGGTATTCTTTTTCCACTTCCACTTCAAACAAGCCATAAAACAGATCTTCTGTCAAGGCTTCGATCTCTCTTTTAATTCTCAAATTGTAATACTTCATGATGCAATGTTTATTTCGTTTTTAAATTTTTGGGCATAAAAAAAGCCCCTGATTTCTCAGAGGCTCTTGATATATAATAATCTTTTAAAAAAAATTAAATACAGCGTTTTGCCTCTGTTCGGGGGGAACAAAAACATAGACAACATGTATTTAATTTTAAAGCGTTCATTTTCTTTTCGTTGGCACAAAGGTAATTGATTTTTTGTTTTCGTCAACTTGTGGGTTGAAAAATTGGGATTTTGGATTTATGAATGATTGATTTATGACGGATTGATTCATGACTCATGACAATTATGTTACAATTTTGCACTTTGCACTTTTAATTTTGCATTATCAAAGTTGTTTCATCAATAACTCATACATCGCTATCATCGACTCAATATCCGACTTATGTACAATCTCATCTGGGGAATGAACGTGGTCTTCCGGGGCTCCGATGAAACACCAGTCTATGGGTAAATAGGATCTTTGTAAAGCTGTTCCGTCGCTTCCTCCTGCACTCTCTACTTCTAGTTGAAATTTGATATCAGAGGCTCTGGCGATACTAATTATTCTATCTAAATATTTCTTTCTTGGAATACCGGAATCTCTCATGGAAATGGCTACTCCTCCATTGTGTTTGACTCCATTAGTGACCCAGGTAATATCTGAAATCAACGCTTGTCTGCAACCGTATTCTTCGAAAAGGTATTTGGCACAAAATGCCACACTTCCTCCTCCATGTTCTTCGTAGGTTGAGAAAACAATGGCTCCATTTTCCATGGTTTCGGCTACTAGCAAAGCTACATAGACTCCCAAACGATTGTCCATATAAGGCGATTGCACATATTCTTCTGTTTCTCTGAAATTGGGTTTGAACGATAAACAGGTTCCGCGATCAATTTCTCTGTCAAACACATATTGAATCTTCATTCCGTCATGGTCATCTTCCAAAACCATCAATTCTGTTTCGATTTTTCCTTTGGAATCTTCTCCCACCAATTCTTTCCCGTCGATAATTTTGGGTCCGCCTACTTTGATGAGTTCCTTTTCATATCCTGTAGTGTAACCAATCGTATCCAAGTGGGCATAAATAGCAGTTCGTGGTTTTCCAAAAACCAAAATCAAACAATCCTGAAACTCTTCGCCTTCAACTATTTTTGGTTGGACTTCCCAATTCGCAGAATGCTCATTAACATAGTTCAAAACAAACTCTTTGATTCGGCTTTCGTCTCCCGAAACTCCTTGAACCTCCACTAATTTTTTTAATAATTCCATTATAGTATTTCGTCTTTTGTCAATTCTACACTCTTAAATTCGCTCAGTTTGGCTTTTAAAAACTCTATTTGATCCATTTCAATTTCCACACCCAATGTACAATTTGCTTCCATTTCTTGTTTCACGATCTCAAACTGATTCTCTTTGATCAAATTCATCACATGCGGCATGTCGGCATAATCACAAGTAAATTCAATGCCTTGTTTGACCGTATCTTCAAAGATATCCGCATTGTCCAAGGCTTCTTTAGCTGCTATTTTGTACGCCGTAATCAAACCACCAACCCCCAATTTGGTTCCTCCAAAATACCGAACAACAACAATTAAAACATTGGTGAGTTCAAAAGATTCGATCTGACCCAAAATAGGTTTCCCAGCCGAATTCGAGGGTTCACCATCATCATTGGCACGAAACTGATTGCGATCATAACCCAGCATCCAAGCGTAACAGTGGTGTCGTGCATCATGGTACTGCTTTTTGATCTCCTCCAAATGTTCCTTGATCTGCTCCTCCGACTTCACCGGAATCGCTATTCCAATAAACTTCGATCCTTTCTCTTTATAAAGTCCTTCAGAAGCTTTTGATATGGTTTTATAAGTCGGATTCAAATCCTTACATTTCGGGCAAATTTAGTTGATTTATTGATTTATTCATTTTATGATTCATGACTGATTGATTTATGACTCATGACTTATGAATTACAATTTTGCACTTTGCACTTTGCACTTTGAATTTTAAACCCTTCGACTGTCGCTCAGGGCTGCGCTTAGAACTTAGAACTTAGAACTTAGAACTTAGAACCAAAATATGAATAACTACGCATCACTCATCCGCGGAATCAATGTCTCCGGTAAGAATATCGTCAAAATGGCGGAATTACGAACTGCTTTGGAGAAGGCTGGACTAAAAGAGGTGCAGACTTATATTCAATCGGGAAACATTTTGTTTAGTAGTGAGCAAGAGCAAGAGTATGGAGGGGAAATTATTAGGAACGTTTTAGATAGCGAATTTGATGTACAGGCTCCGGTGGTTACTTTTGATTTGGCTTATTTGGAGAAAGTGATGGAAGCCAATCCCTACAAAAATGAAGATCCGAAAAAAGTGGCAATTGGTTTCTTGAATACAACTCCTGAAATAATGGATTTGCCTGGCGTGGTGGACGAAAAATACGCGATTGGCGAAAATTGTATCTACTTATTCTACCCTAGCGGAATGGGAAAATCGAAATTATCGAATGCAGTTATTGAAAAGAAAATGAATGTGGTTTCAACAATGCGAAATTTGAATACATGTGGGAAGTTGGTTGATTTATTGAGGCAAGGGTGATTTAGGATTTTTTTGATTTATGATTGTATGATTTATGACTCATGACTTTATGATATTGCATTTTGCACTTTGCACTTTGCACTTTGCATTCCAAATTTCGCATTCCGAATTATTTCTTGTTTTCAAGCTTCAAAACTCCTCTCGGACAAACCTCCTCGCAAATACCACAACCCACACAGGAAGCTCTTTGAATGTCTTGTCCTTTCTGAGCGTAGGCTTTGACGTCGATTCCCATTTCGCAATGGGTGGAGCAGTTTCCACAAGAAATACATTGATCCCCATTTACGGTGACTCTGAATCTGGATTTGAATCTTTGGATAATGCCCATGTAGGCGGCAAGCGGACAACCAAATCGGCACCAAACACGGTTGCCGAAGACGGGATAGAAACCTGTTCCGATTACTCCCGCAAAGACAGAACCGATCAAGAAACCATACCATTCCTGAATAAATCCTGTTACTCCCCAAACTCCTGTAAACATGGTGAAAAGGGTTAAAATGGTCATGAGAATGGCTAAAACCAATACACTGTGCACCATCCATCTTTCGATTTTCCAGGCTTTTAGTGAATTGTCGGATAAATGTCTGAATGCATCTCCCAGTGTTTCGGCCAAACCACCGCATCCGCAAACCCAACTGCAGTACCATCTTTTCCCAAAAAAATAGACTAGAATGGGTACTAAAACAGCAAACAAAACAATTCCCCAAATTAAAAATCCGAGTCCGAGTCCGCCACCATTGACCATCACAGGCTGACTTTCGGTTGCGTAAGTGATCAATCCGCCATTATTGAAAAAATCATAGTCCAGTGGCCACATATTTTTAAGATCGATTGCCGCCCAACTACCATTTAAACTTGCCAGAATCTCAGGAATTGTAAAAGCAAAAACGATCTGAAAAAACCAAACCGTGATCGTTCTGATGATTTGGTAATTGTTGTGTCGGTATTTAATCAACATTCGGATGCCGAGTAAGGTCATGATATAACTGTACATGAATCCATACAAAAACCAATGTGAGGCTTGTCCTTCCGAATTGAATAATTGTGCGATGGGATCAACCAAAATTGTCCACTCCACCAGATAATAAGGAAACCAATAAAGTAATACATAGAATGCAACCAATGCCAGTAATAACAAATATGCTGGCCATTTTCGACTGGTCAATTTTTGGTGAAAAACTCCCAGATTTTGCTCCGAAGCAGACTTCTTGAAGGATTCAATGAAAATCAAAATGGATCCAAGGGCTGCTAATCCAAAAGTGAGCATGAAAAATGAAATGGGATGCTTTTTTACTGGTCCATCACTCATTTGTTTAACCATTGCAAATTTCATGCTTCTCAATTCAGATGTTGAAATGGATTTTTGATCATCCTGCACCCCTAAATCGATCATCTGTAGAATTTGACTTTTACCGGGAAATACTTTTCCAAGAACCGTGTAATGATTCAAAAACAAAGTCGAAATGAAAATTCCGATGGCAACAAATACCAGTATCCAACCTAACTTTCTCATTTGCTGATCAGTTTTTGGTACCACATCTTTTTCTTCAATTGCACATTTCTGCCAATCTCTTGATTGAAAGCACGCACAATTTCTTCCTCGTATTTCTTACTGAATTCCCCATCAAAACTGGCAGTTTTCAAATTTTGAAGCACCTCTTCAACTCCTGCTTTATTTCTCAACCAATGATCAAAAACCGGATGTCTGAATTTTAAATTGAAGGCATTGATTCCGATAAATTCGTCTGTATTTGAATCAAATAGGAGTCGGAACATCTTGTTGCCTTTTTTCCAAATAAATTCACTTTGACCTTCCTTTTTTGTATTCGAAACAAATCCATAATTCTGAAATTCGATATCGAAAAACTTGGCAGAATTAAACCAAGGTCCGGGTTCATATTTTTGGCTTTCTCCTTTTCCTAAATTCTCTCCCAACTGCTTTCCCTGAAGTTTGCCTGTGTACCACAATTGCTCGATCTTTTTTCTGTTTTGAATTGGATTTCGATGTTCGGCACAATCGCCAATAGCATAGACATTTGGAATGTTGGTCTGAAAATCTTCATCAACTAAAATCCCTTCCTGCAACTCGAGTTCAGAATTTTTCAAAAACTCGATATTTGGCTCTACTCCTATTGTAATTCCGGCAAAATCAATCTCGATTTTTTTTCCTGATTTTGTAAAGGCTTGACATACTTTTCCTTCTCCCTCAAAGCTTCTTATTTCTTCGTTAAAATGAATTCGGATGCCTTTGGATTGAATATGTTCTTCAATAAATCTTTGTTCTTTTTCACATAAAACTTCAGCCCAAAAACCACTTTCTCTGACAACAAAATCGACCTCAGCCCTCTGATAATGTAGCATTTCCACTAACTCCACACCAATCAATCCTCCTCCTAAAACAATCGCTTTTTGAATCTGATTTCTTTTGTTTTCTAGCTTCTCCAAATCTTGTTTACTGTACAATCCTTGAATTCCTTCAAGTTTTTCCCCTTCAATATTCAGTTTTCTTGGTTTTGAACCAGTTGCTAAAATCAGTTCATCGTAAACAATCGAATCTGTTGCCTTCAGTTTTAAAGTTTTTGCAGAAAAATCAATGGATTCCACTCGATCAAAAACCAAATTCAATCTGTTCTTCCGATAAAAGTCTTGGTCGTAAGGGTAAGTGTCTTCAAATCGAACTTGCCCCATGAAAACATACATTAAAGCTGTTCTGGAGAAAAAATACTGGGATTCTGCCGAAATAATGGTGATTTGAGCATCACTGTTCTTCCGAATATACCTTGCGGCAGTGATTCCTGAAATTCCGTTTCCTATGATGACAATGTGCTTCACTCCCTCTTCTTCGCCACATTATGACGAATTTTCTGACTCGACTTTTCAAATTTCTTGTGCGAATGCGAAGTTAAGGTTAAAACGGTGATTTCACTCGGAATTCCAATTCTTCCAGGATAACCTAAAAAGCCAAACCCTCGGTTCACGTACAAATAGCGATCGTTTTCTTCGTACAATCCACCCCAGTATTTGTATTTGAATCGAGCCGGTGAAATCTTCACATATCTATTCTCCACTCCCATCTGAAAACCATGGGTATGACCTGCTAGAGTCAAATGCATTTTTCTCGGATGCTCTTGTACAACTTTCGTGAAATGGGATGGATCGTGAGACATTAAAATTGTCACATTTACTTCGGGCATGCCTTGGATGGCTTGATCAAAATCGCCCGATTGTCTAAATCCTTTTCCCCAGTTTTCTACTCCAACTAAACCAATTTTCGAATTATCCTGTGTCAAAACTCGGTGTTCATTCAGCAAAAGATCCCAACCCATGAGTTGCTGACCCAATTTCATGTTCTCAATATCGTCCTGATGCAATTGTTCTGTAGGCCAATTGGTATAATCGCCATAATCGTGGTTTCCAAGCACAGAATAAACACCATGCTTCGCTTTCAATCGATTTAAGATATTTTCAAATCCCTGTAATTCATCAGACCTAAAATTGACTAAATCTCCTGTCACGCAAATCAAATCTGGCTCTTCTTCATTTATGAGATCTACTCCATGGGCAACGCGACTTCTTCTGAAAAAACTTCCCAGGTGAATATCCGACAATTGCACTATTTTAAAACCTTCAAGAGATTCTGGGAGGTCCCGAATGTAGATTTCGACAAACTCCTTTTTGATTCGAATTCCTCCAGAAATAATGCCACCAAACAAAAAGACAACTGGGATAAAAGACAATCCTAAAATCAACCATAAAAATTGCCCTCCATTTTCAACCGTCTCTGCTGGAAAATGTGCTAAACCCTTCTGTGATAATTGCATTTGAAACAAAACCAGATCGATCACAAAAGCTCCAATCAAAAACAAAAATTTGACTGAGAAATAAGTCACAATAATCGAAACCATCACGTTTTGAAATCGGGCTTTCAGTGGTTTGATAAAGTAAAATTGGATGATGGCATAAACCGTTACCAGTGTCAGCAAAATGTACTGAGAATACCAAATCTTTATTCCAAAATCGGAGAAATGCTGCAACAATAATTTGACTGGAAAATAAAGATAGACATCTGATACAAGAACCAGTAAAAGTAAGAGAGCTATGCCTTTTTTTCGCTTCAGAACTGTATAATTTTATTGAAGAAAACTGGACACCAAACTAATAATAATATTTCTTCGTTTTATATTTGAGAGACTATTTTATCGATATGCTAAGAAATTTACTATTTATCCTGATCATATTTGGACTTCAAAACCTCAAAGCACAAGAAAAACCAACTTATGTTGAAGGAGAAGTACTTTTCCAATTGAATCCAGTTGTTTCTATTCAAAAACTGGATCAAAAACTAAAGAATTTTAGCCCGCTTTCAGGTGAGTCCTTTGCTATCAGAATCATCAGTAAAAATGTAAACATCTACAGTCTGCAATTCAACCCAGAAGCCCATTCTCATGAAGAAATTTTGGCTTTTTTAAGGGCTCAAAATGAAATCACGATTGCTCAAAACAATCACTATGTTCAATCCAGAGCAACAACGCCCAATGACCCAGAATTCTCCAATCAATGGCAGTTTGAAAATACGGGTCAGACAGGAGGAACAGCAGGAGCCGACATGCAGGCCACAGACGCTTGGGACATTACAACAGGAGGCCTAACTGCTCACGGTGACACCATTGTAGTGTGTGTGATAGAAGAACAAGGCGGAAACTTAACTTTGCCTGAATTAGCTCCAAACGCATGGAAAAACATACATGAAATCCCGAATAATGGAATTGATGATGACAATAATGGATTTATAGATGACTATCTCGGTTGGAATATTCAAAGTTTGAATGATGACATTGGAACCTCTAATCATGGGACTCAAGTTTCTTCAATGATTGGCGCTAAAGGAAACAATGCAGTCGGGGGAACTGGAATCAACTGGGACGTAAAAATCATGATGATCCGTGGAGTCGTTCCAGCAAGTGAATCCAGTGTTTTAGCTGCCTATGATTATCCATTAACCATGCGAAAAATGTACAATCAGACCAATGGTCAGAAAGGAGCTTTTGTAGTGGTTACCAATGCTTCTTGGGGCGTTGATGGGGCCGATCCGTCTAGTTATCCCCTATGGTGTGCTTTTTATGACTCCTTAGGAATTCATGGGATTTTGAATGTGGGTGCCACAGCTAATAATAGTGTAGATGTAGATGTTGTGGGTGACATGCCTACTGCTTGTACAAGCGATTATTTGGTAGCCGTTACAGCTTCCGACCACAATGATGTGCGGAATTTCTCAGCTTACGGTGCTGTTTCGATCGATTTGGCAGCTCCTGGTCAGCAAGTTTACATGCTCAACACCAATGGAACTTGGGGAAACTCTAGTGGAACTTCATTTGCTTGTCCAGCCACAGCGGGAACGGTTGCCTTAATGTATTCTATTGATTGCCCTTCTTTTATGGCACTTGCAAAATCGAATCCTGGTGCAGCTGTTTTGATGGTCAAACAAGCTCTTTTAGATGGCGTAGATCCTGTTGCCAATCTTTCAAGCGAAGTACTCACAGGTGGAAGACTTAACGCCTTTAACGCTTTAAACGAATTAATTAATCAGTGCGACACCAACGAGTGTTCCTATGCTTACAGTGTCCGAATCGATAGTCTTACAGACACAACCGCGCGAATTGACTGGGACGGTATTTCTTCTTCCTATTGGTTTTATTTTAAAGAAAATTCCGCATCAGTTTACGACTCCATTCATATCGATACGAACTTTGTTTTTATTGATACTTTGATTTTTTGTTCTGATTACGATTTTTACATGATCACAGATTGCGACACGGCTTTCAGTAATCCAACTGTGACTTATTCTTTTACTTCAGATGGATGTTGCACCAATCCAGAAATTTTGATTGATACAATTGAAGCTCAAAATGCCACTTTCTATTGGAATTCGGTTTACACGGCTTCTTCGTTTAATGTTCAATACCGCGTTTTAGGCAGTAGTACTTGGACAGAATTAGCAGGAATAACAGATACCTTCATTACCATTTCGGGATTAGATTCTTGTGAATACTATGAAATTCAGATCAAAACCAATTGTCCTCAAATCGGGCAGACCTATTCGTCCTCTTTAGAATTTAAAACCAAAGGGTGTGGTGCATGCTATGATCAAAATTACTGTACGGTACTAGCAGGAAATTCCAATCTAGAGTGGATTGAAACCGTGCAATTAAGCTGGATGTATTGCAATTCGGGCGACAACGGTGGGTATATGTTTAACGATACCGCAACCACTACTTTGATTACTGGAGATCAATATACTTTAGCTGTTACTCCAGGGTATGCCGGATTTAATTTCACTGAAACATTTGGTGCCTGGATCGACTTCGATCAGAACGGGGTTTTCGACACGGGAGAGCGCATTTTAAGTGGTTTTGAGAATGGATTGATTACAGATTCTTTTACCGTTCCTTTGACAGCGGTTCATGGTCAGACCAGAATGCGAATTACCATGGTAGGCCAAACAGGAGGAGGAATTCCATGTCCTACAAATCAAATTTTAGGGGAGATTGAAGAATATTGTATTTGGATTTCAGATGTGGCTAGCGTAGATTCAGAAGAACTGGAAAATCAAATTCAAATCTATCCAAATCCAGTAAAGGATCAACTCATAATTAGTTTAAAGTCAAATCAGGAAAAGTATGCTGTTCAATTATTCGATGCCACAGGAAAGTTGGTTTTGGAAACAAGAATTGAAAACCAGCAGAACTACATCAGTATGAGTCAGTTGACCTCTGGAGTCTATATTCTTCGTGTTCAAAATGATCAATCCATCTTAAAAATTGAACGAATTGTGAAAGAGGAATAGAATGTGATTCCCTTGCCAATATAGATTTTCAGAATATGGGATTTTACTTCCATTGTTTAGAAAATTTATATAAATTGCCAGTTAAAGAACCAAAACAAAAACACGACCCATTTTCCAATTTTTGGGATCGGGAAAGATGCAATGAAATTACTACTTATCACTTTGATAACCTTATTGAATATTGCTGCGTTTTCGCAGGAATTTCTTAGTGTTACAAAAAGTGTACTTCCAAATTCATTTAATTCAAAGTACCTTGGAGAAGTAGATGGGAAACACTACGTTCTGAATTACAATAACAACGATTTTTTGAATGAAACAAAGGATTTGGATCAAGATGTCATTCCTCCAAAGACAGAAATTCAATTGCTTATTTTCAATGATCAAACGGAACTGGAAAAGAAAGTTGTATTGAATTACGAGTACAAATTTCAAGATCTACTTTTTGCAGGCATTCTCGACAAACATATAAGTTTGATTTACACCTCTCGAAAGGCCAAAGGTACAGTTGTGGATAATTTTGATCTGGATGGAAATGAATTGGACTTCTCTTTATTGTCGGAAGAAAAAAAGGACAACTTTATCTTGGCTACTGATTCCAACACAATGCTCTTGCATTTCACAAAGGAAATCTGCTATGTCTATGACAACAAGTTAAAGAACATTGATAAATTCACTTTTCAGACAGACAGTATCATCGATTTAGTGAATTACCAAGGAGGATTTCTATTGTTGCATCGTAAAGAGAATAATGTAGAACTCATTCAATACAGCAAAAATTCGAAAATCACTCGTCTTCCTATCCAAGCTTCTAAAACGTGGATTTGTAAGGATCCAATAATCTCAGTTGATGCAACAGCACCTGAAAAATTCTACCTAACTTACATCGTTGGAAAGGTAGTTGGCAGAGAAGGGGGTTGGAATTTTGTTGATACCCGAATCGATGGATCCATGAGAAGTAAGGGCGTTTCTATAACCATATTTGAAGGAATTGATCAGATTATAAAAGAACGAACCATCTTATTTGAATCAAGCATCATCTATGCGACAAATCCAAATGCAAATTCCGAACAAAGTCTAGGCTGTATCAATTTGAAAAACAAAGGAGTCATGAACTATGAAAACTCCTTGATCTTGCTTTTGGAAGAACAAACTATGAAAAGAAAGGAGACCATCAATCCGCTTACCGGAACTAAAAAAATTCAACATAGTTTTGGGTATTACGATGTCATTCTCATAAAAATGGACCAAATGACTTCCATCCAAAATTTCTTGATCAAAGCTTACGAATCCAATATGGATGAAAATCAATTCGGATCATTTTATTGTTATTTTAAAGGGGATAAATTGAATATTTTATACAATCAATCCTACATTAGAGAGAATAAACACAAGCTTTTGAAGGCAAGTTTAGATCGATTTTTAGAGATGGGAGAAAAATCATTAGTTGATAATTTCAACCAACATGATTTAAATCTCGTTCTTAATCCTGTCCGAAATTATGTAAAGTCCAAATACTTTTTAGCTTTGCAAAACGGATTTTTAGATTTGATTTTGTTGCAAGAATAGATGCTCAAACTAGTATATTATACCATACTGATTCCATTTTCTTATTTACCCTTTAAGGTATTATGGTATATGTCTGACGTAGCCTATTATATCCTTTACTACGCTCTAAACTACAGAAAAGACGTAGTTCGAATGAATTTGAGAAACGCTTTCCCTAACAAGACCCCAGAAGAACTGAAGATCATTGAAAGAAATTATTACCATCATCTTTGCAGTCTGTTTTTTGAAATAATGAAAACCATTTCTTTTAATAGAAATTTGGTTGAAAAGCACTTTCAAATTGAAGAAAATGCAGATTTAAAGGAGTCTTTCAAAAATGGTCGGGATGTAATTTTCATGTGTGGTCACTTCAACAATTGGGAACTTTGGGCTTCGGCAATGCCTTACATGATAGATCATCAGTGTGTGGCGGTTTACAAACCCTTATCGAATTCCTACGCAGAAATTAAAGCCAAAGAAGTAAGAGAACGCCATGGAATGAAAATGATCTCCATGAACGAATCATTGAAATACATGTACAAGCATCAAGGAAATAAATCCGCTTATATCTTTTTGGCAGATCAGTCGCCTTCGAACATGTCCAAAGTAAGATGGAACACTTTCCTAAACCAGGATACTCCCTGGATGTTAGGAGGAACAAGTATTGGTAAAAAATTGGGCATGGACTTTTATTTTGCCTACATCGAACAACTAGAACGAGGCAAATTCAAAGTTCATTTTAAAAAGATCTCAGATGCAAATGATTCCTTAAAAGACGTTGAAATCATTGATCTATATAGCGAAAATCTAGAGGAAGTTATTCGCGAAAATCCGCAATTCTGGCTTTGGTCACACAAGCGCTGGAAACACAAAAAACAAGATCATGTCTAATATTCCTTTAGCCGAAAGATTAAGACCCAAAACGGTTGAGGAATATATCGGGCAAACACATTTAGTCTCTGACGACTCTCCCCTTTTGAAATCTATCAACTCAGGTTTGGTTCCATCCATAATTTTCTGGGGACCACCAGGTGTGGGAAAAACTACATTGGCTAATTTGATCGCAAATCAACTCGATCGGTCTTTTTTTACTCTGAGTGCCATCAATTCTGGTGTCAAAGATGTTCGAGAAGTAATTCAAAAAGCTTCTACTGAAGGGATGTTTTCAAAAGGAACTCCTATTCTCTTCATCGATGAGATTCATCGTTTCTCAAAGTCTCAGCAAGATTCCCTTTTAGGAGCTGTTGAAAAGGGGCAAATCGTACTTTTTGGAGCGACCACTGAAAATCCTTCTTTTGAGGTTATTTCGGCTCTCTTATCAAGATGTCAGGTCTATGTGCTACAACATCATACTAAAGAAGATTTAGATCGAATTATTCAAAACGCGATCACAAAAGATCATTTCCTGGCCAAACTGAATATTGAAATCCAGGAAACGGAAAGTCTCATTCAGTACTCAGGTGGAGATGCACGAAAAGTGTTGAATTTACTTGAAATCGTTGTGAATTCTCAGAGTCATGATGCCAAGATCATTGTTTCTAATGAAATCGTGAAGAAAACTCTGGAAAACAACTATGTTCTTTACGATAAGGGAGGCGAACAACATTATGACATAGCCTCTGCCCTGATTAAATCTATCAGAGGTTCAGACCCCAATGCGGCAGTTTATTGGTTGGCGCGAATGATCGAAGGCGGAGAAGATCCAAAATTCATCGCGAGAAGGCTATTGATTTCTGCATCTGAAGATATAGGTTTAGCGAATCCTACTGCTTTGGTTATGGCTAACAACTGTTTTCAAGCTGTTTCGGTTATCGGAATGCCCGAATCTAGAATCATTTTATCACAATGCGTCATCTATCTAGCTTCTTCACCAAAAGGAAATGCGTCCTACATGGCCATCAATCTTGCTCAGGAAGCTGTTAGAAATACGGGGAACTTGAGCGTTCCACTGGATTTAAGAAATGCCCCTACGAAACTTATGAAAGAACTTGGATATGGGGAAGATTACAAATATGCGCATGGACATCAAGGGAATTTTGTCAACATGGAATTTATGCCGAAAGAATTGAAAGGAATGAATTTTTTTAATCCAGGATCTTCGCAGAAAGAACAAGAAATTGCGCGCAAAATAAGTGATCTTTGGCAAGGGAAATACAATAAAAAATGAGATTTACTCACCGATCAAAACGAATTTTCGTAATTCTATTAGATTATTGATATTTTTATGCCCATCAAATGACAAAGTCGGTAAAGCTCATATTACTTTTTCTAATCCTATTTTCCTTGGGTTCTTGCAAAAAAGAAAGAACAAGCTGGGATACTGAATGGGCAGTTCCACTTGCTTACGGAACTTTGGATTTAAATGACATGATTCAGGATTCGATTTTTGCCGTGAATCCGGATTCTACCTTAAATTTAATCTATACAGGTAATATTGTGGATCTTAATTTTGACTCCATTTTTAAAATTCCTGATACCATTTTAAGAGAAAAAATTGCACTATCCATCAATCTGGACGTACCTCCTGGAACTTCTTTTATTAATCAAGTAGAGGAAAGACAATTTGATATTGAAGGGGCGCAGATTAAAGAATTGGGAATAAAATCTGGAGGGGCTACCATTACTGTAAAAAATCCAATCGCTACTGGAGTTTATCTGACTCTTACTCTGCCTGGTGTACAAAAACAGGGAAGCAATTTAAGTGTCACAGCTTTTGTACCTGCTGGATCCTCAGCCAACCCTGCCACTTTTAGCTTGGATGTAGATTTCACGGGCTACATGATGGATTTGAGGGGAGCAAATGGCAATTCCTGGAATACAATTACTTCCGTTTTTGATGCAACTTCAGATCCAAATGGCGATACTGTTTTTGTGACCAATCAAGACTCGATAACCATTGAAGTGGCTTTTCAAGATATTCTTCCTGATTACGGTAGAGGGTATTTCGGAAATCAAATTTTTAGTGCCCAAGACACCATCGATCTCGAATTCATGCGAAATTTTGTTTCGGGCTCTATTCTGATTGATTCAGTCAACATGAATTTAAATATTCGAAATGGACTAGTTGTTATTGCTACCGGCGTTGTAAACCAACTTACTTCGATCAATACCAATTATGGAAATACTGTGAATTTAAATCACTCCATTTTAGGCCAAAACATCAATATCAACCCGGCTTCTGGGGCTTGGAGTACTTTATCTCCCTTTATTTACCCGATCAATATCAATTCTGGAAATTCCAATATTCAGTCTTTCTTACAAAATCTTCCAGACAAACTAATCATGGATTATAACTTCCAAATTAATCCACTTGGAAATGTAAGTGGCGGGAATGATTATTTCTATCCACAGTCCGAACTTGCAGTTGAATTGGAATTAAACATGCCCACTCGTTTCAGTACAAGCCATTTGTACTTTATCGATACATTTAATCTGGAAATCAATCAAAACCCTGAAAGCACTAGAATTACCAACGGTGAATTAATTTTATCCGGAGACAATTATTTTCCTTTTGATCTTCATGCGAATTTGATCTTTTTGGATGATCAAGGTATGGCGATTGATACTTTGTTTGCTAGCGGTTCTTTAGTTGCCGGTATTCCAGATTTCAACGGAAAAGTGAACATGCCTACCTTTTCAGAAGTGAGTTATTTAGTGGATCAGAATTTCATGCAGGTAATTGACAAAGCGAAATCTATAGTTGTTTGGGCAGATGTCAATAACACGAATCATCCTCTAGCTTATGATTTGTATGATTACTACTCTATTCAGTTCAAAATAAGATCAAACATTGGATTAAAAGTTGAGTTTTAATGAGAAGTTATTTAATCATCATAGCATTTTTCTCTTTTGGTTTGTCCAATGCTCAGCTTTATCATGGATTTGCCATTGATTCTAATTTTCAAGACAAAAAACTAGTGATCGATTTTCAAACTGAAGATTACTACGGCACACTGAATATTCAGAATATCATGATCGATCGATTTGCTTTTGGGGGTTATATCGATCAACACACCAAAGATTTGACTAGTCATAAACTAACGCAGAACAACAGACTTGGTGGAGAAACCTATTCCCAAATCACTTTTTACGACTACAAAACCAATTTATTTAAGAAAGAACGTTTGGGGTATTATCTGGGAATCGGATACAGAAATTATGTGAATGGGAATATTACTCAGGATGTATTCAATCTTGCCATGTACGGAAATGCACCTTATTTGAATCAAGAACTCAATCTGAACAATACGCGTCTTCAGAACTTGGCATACTGGAAATTGAATTTCGGATTTTTTGATAAAAAATATGGCTCAGGAGGAAACATTTCATTTCTCTATGGGAATAGATTCATTAAAGGAGAATTGGAAAACGGTAGCTTTTATGCCAATGATGAAATTGTCAACTTAAAGGGAAATGGTCAAGTTAGTTTTAGCGATGGATCCAAAAATGGGTTAGGCGCTTTTAATGGCTGGGGAGTTTCGGTGGACTTCAACTGGAATATTCCAATTAATTGGTTCAAAACAAAAGCCATCATTCAACTAAAGGCTGAAAACATAGGTTTCATTAGCTGGAATAAGGGTACAACTACTTATGCAGTTGATTCTACCTATTCTTTTTATGGATTTGATTTTTCAGATATCATCAACGGAAATTCTGCTTTGAACAATGAAACAGATTGGATGGATTCCCTGAATGTAAAGGAAACTAAAGGGAATGTCATGACCTGGATTCCTGCTCGAATCACCTTTGCTAAAGTTATTGATCAGTTTAGTGAAAGAAAATTACAATCTACTTTCGGTGTTAGAATGATCACAACGAGAGATTATTTCCCTCAGATATTTGCTGGAGTGTATTACAGACCTGTGAATTGGTTTGCGGTTGGTGCAACATTGCGTTACGGTGGATTTGATAGTTTTGATGGTGGTTTAAGATTGGATTTCATGGCTAAGGACTTTTTTGCGATCAGTATTTCAACCGCAAGCGTCTATGGTACGTTTTCTAATAAAGGTTACGGACGATCTATCAATGTTGGAATTAGAGGAACAATAAAATAATGAAAGTACTTTTTACCATACAGATGATTCTTTTTGCCAGCTGGAGTATTTCACAAACTCTGAATTGGTCGAATACTTACGGTGGTCAGGGTTATGACGAAGGTTTTTCTGCCATTGAACTTGCGGACTCTTCTTATGTGGTTGTTGGATCGAGTTCATCATTCTACAATTCCGGGCAAAATATCCTATTCATGAAAGTGGACAGTGCCGGGAATTTCATGCATTCTAATTTCATCGACAATGGACTGTGGGAAGTTGGAAAGAAAATTGTAGCCAGAAATAATGGTGAATTTTGGATCTGTGGTCACACCAATTCTTTCGGAAATGGTGGATTTGACGGCTATCTTGTTAAGGTGGATTCCTTGGGGAACAAAATAGAAGATTTTTCCTTTGGAGGATCGGATTGGGAATTTTTTAATGACATGATCATGTTGTCGGATTCGAGTTTGATCATTGTTGGAGAAACACAAAGCTTTGGTGCCGGTAATAAAGACGCTTATATCTTAAAAGTCGATAAAACAGGAGACACCTTATGGACAAGGACAGTTGGAACTTCAAAAGATGATTTTGCCAAAGCAGTTACGGAAAGAAATGACACTCTTTATATTGCAGGTCAAATTAGTGATGAGTTGAGTGATTCTACTTTTGGCTTGTATTTGGCTTTGGATTTAAATGGGAACACACTCATTCAAAAAAGATTCGGGGAACTAGAAAATCAATATTTCAATGATATTCATCAATATAGTGCCACGGACATGTATTTTGTTGGTGCCGTTTATGAAAACAATGAAAAGCAAGCATGGTTTAAAATCGTTGGCTACCAAGGAAATGATAATGGAGGTCAGTACTGGCAATTGGCTGGTGGGGATACCGAAGTAATGGCTACAATCACTTATCCCGGTACTTTCTACCTACTAAACACATTTAATTCTAATACTCCGGGGTTTTCAGCATATAGTCCATCGTATGATTTCATGGTTTGTAAGGTTTCCCCAGGAGCTTGGTGGACTTCGGCTTTTATTTATGGATTTACAGAGGATGATTATGGCAATGATCTCATCCCAACTCAAGATTTAGGAGCTCTTGTGATTGGATCCAATGCAGATGTGCAAATTGGAGGTAGGAATTTGACATTAATTAAAATTGGAGCAAACGATCTTTATCCTCCGAATGATTTTGACAGCATTTATCCAGTCACCTCATCTATCGAAGAATATGAGATCAAAGAATTGCGGTTTTATCCAAATCCGGTATCTACAAATCTTTACATTCAGATTGATGATTTTTTCAAAGAAAACTACCAGTATAAGATCGTTTCATTTTCGGGACAGGTTTTGGAAGAATCAAAATTAGAGTCCCAAGTTATTCCGACAGACTTCCTTTCTAAAGGAATGTATTTCATTCAAGTTTGGTCGGATAAGGAAACCTATCAATCCAAATTCCTTAAAGAATAATGCGCTTTAATGTTCGGGTATATGGGTTACTCATCCATGAAGATCATATTTTAGTTACCGACGAAAATCGATTCAATACTCAATTCACCAAATTTCCTGGAGGTGGGCTAGAATTTGAAGAAGGGATTTTGGATTGCTTAAAAAGAGAATTTCAGGAAGAATTGCAAATTGAAATTCATTCACCCCAATTGTTTTACATCAATGAAGACTTTGTGGTTTCGGCATTTCGGAAAGAAGATCAAATTCTATCCATCTATTATTTTGTAGCTTGTGATCAAACTGAAAAAATTGAAACCAAAGAAAAGGCTTTTGATTTTAAGGGTGAAGAACAAATTTTCAGATGGATTCATCTAAACAATCTGAATTCTGATGAGTTTAGATTTCCGATTGATAAAATTGTGGTGGGTAAATTAGCTGAATTCTACAATTCTTAGACCCCTAATCTCCGAGAAACAATCTTTTTAATTTTATGGTATAGTTGGGACGGATGCTCTGTTCTCCATGCTACATCTTCCAATTCCCCTCCACATACAAAATATTGATCAATATTGGCATTGCAAAACTCTCGGACAACATGATCCCTGAAGTTGATCATGGCCATCCAGCCATCTTCTAATTCATCAAATAGCTCTTCATAATAGCAATCATCAGATTCATGAAAATTGAGAACATTCTCTCCTATAAAGATGAATTTATCAATGCCTTCAGCCATAACAATTTCCAGCACATCCCTTTTCAACATCATGATATCATTGTTAATGGCATCATTCCACTCCCCAATAAATTCAATAACAGCATATCCCTCATCATAATCGACAAAAAGAATCTTCATCAGTAATGTTGAAGAACCAAAATTATCCCATTGCGGATGGATATAGAAATTGTAAATTCTATTGGTATACTCAAATTCCGAATATTCCTTCTCATAAAAAGGGGAACTTGGGTCTTCCTCCGCGATATAATAATTTCGCCAACCGTAAAAGGGCTCTAGCTCATGCATAGCGCAAAATTACGCAATTTCACATCAAAGATTTTCCGTTCATAGAAAAATAATCAAGTTTTTCCCTCTATTGTTTTGATTTTAACCTAATAGACGTATTTTTGCTCGGTTAAAACTATCATAACGAAAAACCCAAGAAATAATGAAATTAAGTTTAAAAATTTTATCACTTCTTCTAGTTTTCACAATGATCTCTTGTGGAGGTAAAGAAGAATCAAAAGAAGACGAGAAAAAAGGAGGTACTGCAAGTGCTGAAGGATTTGACGGTCTGATTGCAAATGCGTACAATTCAATGGAAAATCCAATGCTTGTTTTGACTTTGGATATTGAAAAACTTCGTGAGAAGTCTGATTTAGTAAACACTTTAAGAAAGCAAATGGGATCTAACGAGCAAGCTGAACAAGCGATCGCTCAGTTTCAGGGAATGATTCACAAAATTCACGTGATTGGTTCCATGAAAGAATTTAACCCTGGGGTTGAAGACCCAAACGGAAATGCAATTGTTTTGGCAAAAATCGAAGATGCTGATAAATTTCAAACAGCTATCGGTATGATGAGTGCCATGATGCCTGATGTAGATGAAGTAAACGGATTCAAATTGAAAGATCTTGGTGGTCAAGCTGTATTAGGATATTCTGATAACGCTATCATTGTAACTGCTGATGCTGAAGGAAAAGCAATGGACATGATGAAAGCTGCATTGGAAGGTGGAAACGCTGAAATGAATACTCTTCTTTCCAACTCAGTTAACACTCCATCTGACATTTCATTGTTCATGGACATGGGGAATTTCATGTCGATTTACTCTAAAATGATCAAGAAAATGGATATTCCTAATGCATCTAACATTGATGTTTCGAAATACATGGTCATGTACAAAGGAGCTTCAACTGTTGTTGACATTAACTTTGAAAACGGGAAATTAACGACTACAATTTTCAATGACATCGTTGAGAAAGCTGGAGATGATTTTGCTGTACTTGCTGATGCAGGTCTTGGAAATGATGTACTAGGAAAAGTAGCTAACAATCCAATCGGTATGTTCTCAATGAACATGAACTGGGAAAAAGTTTGGGCAATGGCAAAACCTTTCATCCAAGAAGAGCAATTAGCTGGATTAAACAACGACCTTTCAAAAATCGGAATCACTTTTGATGATTTGATGGGAATGTTTAATGGAAAATTTGCTTTCGCATACAACGGTCAAATGAACGGTGGCGAAATGCCTAAAGTTGGTTTCTATGTTGGATTAACTGACGTGGCAAAAGCAGAAGAAATTTTAGGACAAAGCAAAGCGAAAAAGGACGATGCTGGAATCTACTCAAACGACGGAATAAACATCATGTTTGGTGAGAACTATGCATTAGTGAACACGGACAAAGAATTCATGGGTGGAATTGCTGGTGGATCTAATGGTACAGTAGATTTAGGTGATCAAGCAAATATTCTTGCTTCTCCAATCAACTATTACTTAGATTTCAAAGCTTTAATTTCAAATGATATGGTAAAAGCTGCAATCGAAGCAGGTAACCCACAAGTTGTTGAAATTCTAGGAGCATTTGACAAAGCATACGGACATGGAAATGCTTCTAAGTTTGAGTACGTTTTGGAAACAACTGATAAGTCTACCAACATCCTTGTACAGATGATCGAATTAATTTCTAAATCTGTAAATGCCATGAACAACGAAATGGCTATGGAAATGGAAGAAATTGAAAAAGAATTTTAAACTTATTTCTCAATAATGAAAAAGCCTTTCCAATTGGAGAGGCTTTTTTTTTTGCTAAACTCTTTCTATTAAGGATCAATCATTCTTTATTTTTAATCCTTAATTATTTCCTTATCAGTCGATGAGCTCGCTATCACTCGGTTCTACATTCTAAATTCTAAACTAACTGTATCACTTTTTACCTATCAGACTCTAACCCCGATTACACAAACATCATCCACCTGCTCAAAAACCCCTTTCCATCTTTCAAAAGTCTCTTCTATTTGCTCCCCTTGTTGTTCCATGTCTTTATCTTGAATGGAAAGCAAAAACTTTTTGAAATGAGTGGTTTTGAATTTTTTTCCCCCTGGCTTATCTTGTCCACCGCCGAATTGATCCACGTACCCATCCGTAAATAAATAAACAGTATCTCCAGGTAAAAGATTTAGTTGGTGACAAGTATAAGGCTCCTTTTTATGAAATTTCCCAATAGGCTGCTTGTCAGCTTTGATTTCAATCAATGTATACTCCTTATCGACCATAATATGCGTTCTCTGTGAAGTAACAAAAGAACTATCAGCCAATAAAGAATCTTTGTCTACAGGATTTTTCCGAATTATCCATAAGGGATTGTGAGCACCCGCATACTTAAGAGTTAAATTACCTTTCCCCCTTTTTTCTATACTAGCAAGTGCTACATCCATGCCATCATCAATGGATTCTGAAAAACCATCTTTAGATTGCTCAGATTTTGCAAATTCTGCAATAACAATTTCTCTAGTTTTATCAAGAATTTCACCTGGGTTGGTAAGACCATGCTCCCTCACTGCCCTATTCAAACCATTATTACATACGACTGAAACCATCGCTCCTGGTACTCCGTGTCCTGTGCAATCACAAGCGGCAAATAAAATTTCTTTTTCCTCTTTATTTGGGCCTTTTCCAACTTCCAGCCAATAAAAATCACCTGCAACAATATCTTTTGGACGATAAAATATAAACGAATTTGGAAGGTAATCTTTCACTCTTTGCTGGGGTGGTAATATGGCATATTGTATTCTTTTGGCGTAATTAATGGAATCCAATATCTCTTTATTCTTTGTTTCCAGTTCTACAAAAGCCTCATCCACTTGGAATTTCTGGTCCTCAATAATGGATTTTTGTTTGTTTGATATTCTGAATCGACTGTAAATTATTCCACCCAAGATTAAAGCCAAGGCCAATCCTCCAAATAGAAAATATTTTTGCTGTTCCTGTTGCTTGTTTTCTAATTCTAATTTTTCCTTTTCTGCTTTTTGGGCAGCTAATTCCATATCTTTTAATCGGTTTCTCTCTGCAGAAGCAATACTGTCGGCAGTAAATTGTTTGTTGTACTGATAATCGTATTCCTGTCGTATAATTTCCATTCTGTTTTCTTCACTGATCAAACTATCTTTTGAAGATGTATACAATTCATGCATTTCGAGTGCAGCTGTGGTATTCCCTAATTTTTTATTTATTTTCCAAAGGGTATTGGATGCTTCTTTGATGCGTAGTAATGAACCTATTTCTTGACCTATCTTTAATGATCGTTCTCCGAAATCGAGCGCTTTAGATAAATTTCCTTTTTGTAAATAAATATCTGCTAGACTGTTCAACGAAACCGAAATCCCCTTTTGTCCGCCTATTTCCTCATGTATCTTTAGAGCGTTTTGATAATTTTCTTCTGCATTTTTTAGGTCATTTCGTTCTTTATATATTCCACCAATTCCATTCAAAGCATCTGCAATTCCTCTCTTGTTTCCAGTCTCTTGATGAATAGTTAAACTTTGGGACAATAATTTCAGGGCCTTCCCCATTTCACCCATTTCAAGGTAAATGTTTCCCATATTGTAAGAACAGACTCCTACTCCACTTTGGTCTTCTATTTCTTTATAAATTTCCATACTGCGTGAGTAGTATTCAATTGATTTCTCGTAATCTTTTAAGTCACGGTAAATATTTCCAATGTTATTTAAGGTATTGGCCATACCAAGCTTTTCGCCCACAGCTTCCTTGTATTTCAAACTTTTAGTCCAGTATTCTATGGCAGGCTTATAATCTCCTTGGTAATAATGAATGTTTCCAAGATTGTTATAGGAATTCGCAATCCCATCTTTATCGTCGTTTTCTTCATAGATTCCCAGGCTTTTTAGCATATATTTCTCGCATTCCTTGTAATCCGCTTGAATTCCGTACACGATTCCGATATTATTGTAAGTGCCTGCGATTAATTTTGGATCGTTCAGCTCCTGGTGAATTTTCAGTGCTGCATCATAAAATTCGAGTGCTTTAGGATAATCACCTTTTCCACGGTTCAAATCACCAAAGGAACTGAGGGCTGAAGCCTCTGATTTCAGAAAAAATTCTTTCACTTTCCCTGAGGTTACGCTGGCTTTCTCTTTCGAAAAATCAATCACTTTCTGATTCAGTTCTTTATTCTTGTCGGGATCTGATTTCCTGTAGATTTTTGCCATGGCCAACCATCCATTCACCTTGGAAGTATCTGAGTTGGACTTTTGTATCACTTCCTGAATCGAATCAATTTTTATTTGATCTTCTTCCGAAATTTGGGCAATACTGAATAAGGGAAATAAGATTAGAATGAGTATTAAATTTTTCATATGTAAAATTCCTCGACCTATGTGTGATTATTTTTCAAGGTTGATTGAGCCTGAAATTAAGAAATAATATTGAAAATTTCATTGAAACTATAAACCAAAAAAAAGCCCCTTCTTAAAATGAAGAGGCTTTCAGTTTTTTTTATATCTATTCTTATTTCAGGTTTACCCCAAATGATAATCTTAAATATCTGTTGTGGAATTTCTCGTCGAATTTATACAAATCTCTTATTCCAAATTTGTAATCTACCTTAATTAATAAATCAATCCCCTTGACAGGAATTCTGGCTCCAATACCTGCTGAAAAACCATAATTAAAATATCTCAAATTGGCATTCTCGTGAACTGCTATATCCAATGGTGTTCCTTCGTCAGTTGTGGTTTTGTATACTCCTTTTCTGTTGGCTCCTACTGTAAAATCCATGAATCCTCCAGTCTCTGCAAACAATTTTGTTCGCTCTCCAAAAGTGAATCTTACTAAAACTGGAATCGAAATATTGTGCATTCTGTAATGAACATTGTCATAATAAGCATAAGTGCTTCCCTCATACACTTTGTCCTTCGTAAATGCAGAATAATTGTATTCTACTCCGTTGATGATATTCACCATCTTATCGTTTCTCCATACACGGTAAATACCAACTCCACCACCAACACCTGGACTTGTATTCTCATTCTGAACCATGGTCATGTTAACGGATGCTGAAAACTCATTAAAGAAGATATCTACTTCAGGAACCATCTCTGATTTTTTTTCTTCTTTTTCCTGCGAATAAGCTAGGAACGGAACAAATGCAAGTAGGAGTAAAAGGGTTTTAAAATTTCTCATAATGAAGTACTTGTCTATAAAATTCGGTGCAAAAATAGTCATTCGTTTCTTACCAAAGTTCTTTTCTTACAAAAGCTTTACAATTTGTTTACATGAAAAGAGGATTCCTAAATTAAAGATAACGTTCGACCTTCGCTTCGAAAACCACATCAGGCTTGAATTTCTCAATGATTTCCTCATTGAAACCAGTCTTCACGAAAATGACACGATGAAAATGAAATAAAAACAACCACTGAATCCTGTGGATATAAGAATCTCCAAATATCAATAGAACTTTATTCTTTAATGTGTTATTGTAAAAATCGTCTACGGCTATTCCATTGAAATCATATTGAGTAATAGTTGTATCCAGTTTTCCTTTGAAATTTAAAAAAGGTTCTTTTTCGGGACTCAACATTTCCTTTAACCCCATTAATTTCACTAAATCTCCTGAATACTGATCTTTATATACCAAGTCAAAAGAATCCAAAATCATGGCCTGTTCTTTATAAAATATTTTTTCCGCTACATATTGATAAGCATAGAAAGCCCCCAGTTGGTTCCAATGTGTATCATACTTTCGATAAACCTGAGCTTGAGATTTGTACTTCCATAAATGCTCGGTAAGATCTATGTAATTTGTGGATCTTTTATTATTGAACAATAACATGAACTGCTGCCTTTTTGAATGGTCCTCAACTGGTTGTCTTTTCATTTTCCAAGACCATAAAGGCTTATAGACCGTGTGCTTATTTGGCCAGGTAATCTTGTAAAACTTAGCATTGTTAAGCTCCTCACAACGTTTTATCTTCCATAAATAATCCTCATATACTTTTTCCCCTTCTTCCGGACTAATGGTATTCGCATTGGAATAGGAATCGTATATCCGATCTCCTTTTGCATTATAAAACAACCAGCCTCCCTTTCCAAAAATTACAATCTCAGGTTTGGGCGAACTAAAAAGTAACTGCGACTTTAAAAATCCTCCCCAAGCAATCAAATCATTTCTCAAACCATAATGATCCGAATAATATTTTTCCCATTTTTCATTAAAATTTCTCACCCCTATTTCAGGTTTTCTGGCTAGCTCACGATTATCCAATACTTCTTGATCTTCCCACCCTCCAAGCTCAATCATCCAAGGCAAACAAATAACCGCCAAGAAGCAACTAATAAACGATATGTGAAAAATCTGTTTTTGCTTCATCAGAATCGGAAATAAATAAATGGATTGTAATTCGACATGGACAGTTCAATTATCGTAAAAATTAATACACCCATGTAAGTTGCTAAATTCAGATACTGGAACCAAAAATTCGGATAAGCCCTTCTTAGTTTTGATTTGATCCATTTTCTAGTTGGGAAAACAAAAAGAAGCGCCAAAGCATAGATGATTAGAACATAGTTATTCAGAAATAATAAAGCATAATAGGAATTCCCTGTTTCTCCTATCCCAATCAGCTGTTGTAAAAATTTTCCTGCGTGATCAAAGTTTTCAATCTTAAAAAATACCCAAGCAAAGGTAACGACCAACATGGTGTAACAGTAACTTAAAATCCGGGTTTGCTTTTTTTCTAAATTGATAAATCTTTCTAAAATCAGGAATAGCCCATGAATCATTCCCCATAAGACAAAATTCCAGCTTGCACCATGCCACAAACCTGTCAGAAAAAACACAAGAACCAAATTAAAATACATGCGCCATTTCCCCTTTCTATTTCCTCCTAATGGAATATATAAATAGTCTCTGAACCAAGTAGACAAACTAATGTGCCAACGTCTCCAAAACTCCCGAATTGAAAACGAAAAGTAAGGATGCCGGAAGTTTTCTTTGAAATTAAACCCTAGCATTCTACCAATTCCTATGGCCATGTCTGAATACCCTGAAAAATCAAAATAGATTTGTAAAGTGTAAGATATGATTCCCAACCAAGCCATGCTCAAAGGAAGATCGTAAGCATTGGTCTGCACCATGATCAGATCGGCAATCAAACCCACATTATTCGCAATGACCACCTTCTTAAATAATCCGCGGATGAACTTCTTTATTCCTGATACAAATTGACTTTCTGTGATGTTTCTAGAGGTAATTTGATTCGAAATGTCCTTGTATCGAACGATAGGCCCTGCAATCAGTTGAGGAAATAAAGAAATGTAAAGCGCAATATTCAGAGGATTTTTTTGAACCTCCACTTCGCCTTTGTACACATCAATCACGTACGAGAGCCCTTGAAAAGTAAAAAAGGAGATCCCCAGAGGCAAGGCGATTTCTCCTAAGTCTATTTGAATACTAAAAAGATCCGTCAGAAAATAGAAGTATTTGTAGAATACGAGTAAACCCAAATTAAGAACAATCGAAGCGATCAATACCGCTTTTTTAGCCTGAATTCGATCTAATGCAATTCCACTTAAATAATTAATTCCAATGGAAATCAACATGATGAAGATTCCCATTTCTTCTCCCCAGAAATAGAAGAACAAGCTGGAAATCAGCAAAAATAAATTGCGAAATGTTCTTTGAAAAATAAAATTACCGACCAGAACAATCGGCAAAAATTTAAATAAAAAAAGTACGGAGCTAAAAAGCATTATACGTTGAATCTGAAGTGCATAATGTCTCCATCTTCCACTACATATTCTTTCCCTTCAACACCTAATTTACCAGCCTCTTTCACAGCTGCTTCTGAACCTAATTCAGTAAAATCTTTGTATTTCATCACCTCAGCTCGAATAAAACCTTTCTCAAAATCGGTGTGAATAACGGCGGCAGCTTGAGGAGCTTTAGTTCCTTTTTTGATGGTCCAAGCTCTAACTTCTTTAACTCCTGCAGTGAAATAAGTATCTAAATTCAATAGTTTATATGCTGATCGAATTAAACGATTTACTCCTGGTTCCTCGATTCCAAGGTCTTCCAAGAACATCTGTCTTTCTTCGTACGACTCTAACTCCGCAATATCTGATTCGATCTTTGCACCCAGAACTAAAACTTCTGCATGCTCATCTTTTACAGCATCCTTTACCGCATCAACATATTGATTACCTGTTCTCAAGGAAGCTTCATCCACATTACATAAATAAAGTACTGGCTTCATTGTGATCAATTGCATCTTTGCTACTAATTTCGCTTCCTCTTCGTCAAACTCAACTGTCCTAGCAGATTTCCCAGCTTCCAAAGCGACTTTCAATCTTTCAGATAATTCCAATGTTTTCACCGCTTCTTTATCTCCACTCTTCACAACTCTTGCTAAAGATTGAATTTGTTTTTCTACTGTTTCCAGATCTTTCAACTGCAATTCGATATCGATAATTTCTTTGTCTCTAATCGGATCTACTGAACCGTCTACATGGACTATGTTGCCATCATCAAAGCATCTCAACACGTGAATAATGGCATCCGTTTCTCGAATATTTGCTAAGAATTTATTTCCTAAACCTTCTCCTTTGTGTGCTCCTTTTACCAAACCAGCAATATCCACAATCTCGATTGTTGTCGGAACTACTCTTTCTGGATTCACTATTTCTTCAAGCTTTTCTAAACGTGGATCTGGAACCGTAATCGTTCCTAAATTCGGTTCAATTGTACAAAAAGGAAAGTTGGCACTTTGCGCTTTTGCATTCGATAAACAATTGAATAAAGTGGATTTTCCAACATTCGGTAATCCTACAATTCCACATTTTAAAGCCATATTCGAAAAATTTTTCCGCAAAAATAAGCTTTTAGTTGAATATGCTTGCTTTGTAGATGGATCTTTTCTTTCATACAAAAACGAGTCAGGATGGATTTGGGAATCCTTCGAAGCCGAGACTACAAGGTCCGACCGTATAAAATTCAACTTAACAGCTGCGGAAGATTCCCAAATCCTACGCTTTACCTCCCTCTGTTGCGATGGATTCCCAAATCCTACGCATAGCCCAATTATAACATTCTGTCACTTAACTCCAATGTCAGTCGAAGGATTTGGGAATCCTTCGAAGCTAGGAATCCTTCGAAGCTAATACTTTCGTATATTTGAACACGAATCAAAATCACTCTGTAAAAATGTCAATTTCTGGATACTTTCGAATCTTTCTAGTCTTGTTTGTGGCAATCCTATTTAATGTTTCATGTAAAAAAGGATCGGACAACAACAACAATAATAACAACAATAACACCGACACCTGTAATGTTGATCTCACGGCAGCCTATCCTGTTGAAGGTTTTAGTATACTTTCAAAATTACCAGGAATTTGGAATGGACCCGTTTATTCCCCTACACCCTTAGGTAGTTTTTCTGAATGGATTGTGGACTTTAGACCAATTTCGGGCGGACAAGTTTCGGCTAAAAATGAATTAGATTCTCTTAACGACATTTTCATGAGTTTTTTCATCGTGAAATACGACTGCGATTATAAAATGGCATTCAGAAATGGAGGAGGTTTTGCCGGAAATGTTAGGTCTTCCTACATGATTCTAGATAGTTTGAACGAAGGTTCTTTGGAGTCTTATTATCGATTTGTAGATCCTGTTTCTGGAGGAACTCGTGTTTATACTGAAATCACATTCAAGGATGATTCTTTGATCATGCACACTTACACGAATCAGTACAATACTCTTTCTGAACCGGTAACTCACATGAGATGGACTGCTTCATTGAGAGATACAAATTCAACTCAAAATGCAATTACCACACATAGTTATCCTCAAAAAATGCTAACAAGAGACTTTTCTACCACTTTCGATGGATTGCCAGAAGCTGTATTCTATAACTCAACTTCTGATCCTTATCCGGAGAATGAACAACCCTATTTAGGGGTGGCTACTATCAATGTAAACATTACCAATCCCGCAACTCCAGATCCCAGTAAAAAGATTCTTTATGTGATCACCACACAACCTCTTTTCAATGGTTTCACTTTTATTCCAGCAAATTTGGATTACCGATCACGCTATGTTTTAGTCTCCGCACAAACCAGTACAAGCTTCGATTTCAATTACATGCATCCTGGCGATTATTATCTGAATGCCGTCTACGATGCCAATGGGGATCTGAATTTCAATAGCGGTGATTATATCAATTCCAATTTTGATATTCCTTTTACATTAACTCCTGAAGGCACAGTAACTGCGAATGCAACAATCAACTTTCAAATACCCTAGTAGGAGTTTAGAGATTTTTGAGTGTAGAGTGATTCGAGTGTAGAGTTTTTCGAATTTAGAGTGATTCGAGTGTAGAACCGAGCGATAGCGAGCTCATAGACCGATAGGGAGATAATTTTTCGAGTGAAACGTTATCACTTTCGCATTTCACATTCCAAATTCCGAATTCCGAATTTAAATTAGTCCGTTACTTTATTTTTTTTGTGCATTATTAAAACGAATGTTTTAAAAAATGAGAATGTAAATTAATACCTAAATTTCTTATGTATTTATTTGGAATTACCTAATTTGTTTATGTATATTTGTCTTAGGTATTATTAATCTTTAAAAACAAAAAATTATGAAAGCAGCAATGAACATCTTAGGATTTATCTCAGTTTTTGCCATTACAACTGGAGTCACTTTTAAAATGATGCACTGGCCAGGGGCAGGAATTAGCATGGTTGGGGGAGTTTTCCTTTTCAATGTCGGATTTTTACCACTTTATTTTATTGATCGATACAAAAGATCCATCGAAACAAAAGCAGGATCACAAATTAATTCTTAACTCAAAGCAACAAGTGGGGAGATTCATATGGAGCTCCCCATTTTCATTTTACATTCTCAATTAGAAATAAAACACATGTATTCAAAAGATTTAATAAAAGGAACTTTGAAACCCATCATTCTAAAACTATTAGAAGACAATGGCAGAATGTATGGCTATCAAATCACTCAGGAGGTAAAAGTACTTTCGGGAGGGAAAATAGAGATTACAGAAGGAGCTCTTTACCCACTACTTCACAAATTAGAATCAGAGAAGATAGTTAAAGTGGAAAAGGAAGCTATTGGTAAACGTGTTAGGAAATATTATTGTCTGAGCTCCGATGGAAAAGCTGTTTCTCAGGAAAAAGTAGAAGAACTAAACGACTTTATCAAAACCATTGGGAAATTATTAAAAACAAAACCTCAATCGATATGATTTTAACTGATGAACAAGTAATTCAAATTGAAAATTCCATTAGACAAAGAGGCGTTATTCTTCAGGATTTGATCGAGAGTATGGTAGATCATATTTGTTGTCAAATAGAGCATTCAAAGCATTTTGATTTTGAAAAAGCATTCGATGAAGCCATGAATGAATTCAATCAAGAAGAAATGAAAGAAGTACAAAAAGACATCAACCTGCAAATGGAGTTCAAGAAATTCAAACGATCCCGAAAATTATATTTCTCCCTTGGTTTTATTGCGGCATTTTTTATTTCTACTGGTATTTTATTCAAATACATGCATTGGCCTTCCGCAAGCATTTGTATCGTATGTGGAATGTTTGTACTGAATTTTGGATTTTTACCACTCTTTTTTCATGATCGATATAAAAACAGTCTAAATACCTGAAAATATTATTTTTGCCACTAGCTTGAGAAAAACTATGAAGAATTTCCTTTTTTATATTTCCCTGTTATTCAGTACTCTTTCCTTTTCCCAATATGCGATTAAGGGACAAATATTCAATGCATCGGATAGTCTCGTTCCCTTTTCAAATGTGATCGTCTTAAATCCTGTTGATAGTTCCATTGTAAAAGGAAGTATTTCAAACGATGGAAATTTTACCATCGAAAACTTAGATCTGGATAGCGGACTTCTAAAAATAACAGCCATTGGATTTGAATCCTTATTTCAAGTCTTTGAAAGACCCAATGGAAAGGAAATGGATCTTGGCAGATTGACTTTAAAAAATTCAGAATTAAAAGGAGTGGATATTGTTGCTACTCGCCCAATTTTCACCTCTAAAGGAGATCGGATTGAAGTGGATGTTGAAAATTCTTCTCTTTCAAATCAAGGAAGTGCGTTTGAGGTTTTGCGCTCCTCACCTAAAATCATGATTGGTTCGAATGATAACATAACAGTAATCGGGAAAGGGACTCCGATGATCTACATCGACAACCAACCCATCAATTCAATTGAAATACTGAAAGCCCTACCCTCAACTGAAATCAGATCCATTGAAATCATTGAAAACCCATCAGCCAAATACGATGCGTCTGGTAGCGCTGTCATTTTGATCAATACTAAAAAACAAAATCTAAATGGATACCAAATAAACCTCTTGAATAATACTAAAATGGGTCGCAAAGTATCCAATTACTCTTCGATTAGCGCAGATTACAAAAAAGGGAAATTCGGGATTCAAGGCTTCTACGGATTCTTTTTTGGAAGGAACTGGAATAAAAATGATATTGGAAGAAATGTCTATTATCCTTCGGATACCATTACAATGGATAACGATGTGCATACGGTTAAACATTACAAGGGAAATCATTCTTATAAATTAAGCCTATTCTATAACCCGGATAGTGTCTCTAACATTAACATCAAATACAACGGATACTACAGAGATGTACATCAAAGTGTAGACAATACCAATATTTTACAAAGCAATAATTTCGGTCAAACACTGATATACTCCAGAACAGAGGGTGAATTTAAAAGCTTTGGAAACACAGTTCAATTAAACTATTCAAGAGATTTAGACACAAGTGGATCTGTCATTTATACTGGGGTCCAATATTCTCAATACAGAGGAAATAATCAGGATTCCATCTCGGAAAACAATGATTTCCAATTTCCAAACCGACTCAATCTAAACAATTCGGACATCAATTTCGCAAGCGGAAAACTGGATTATGAAAAAAAATGGAATAAAGGCTGGGCTTTGGATTTAGGGGCAAAATACACTTACGTTTTTAATAAGGGTGATAGTAAATTTAGTGATATAGACCAATTCGGAAATCCCATCGCAGGTACCGTTTTTGACGATGACTTCAATTACAACGAACACATTTTAGCAGGTTATGTGGAAGGATCAAAAACCTGGGAAAAGGTCTTCTTGCGTTTAGGAGTCCGAACTGAATGGGCTCGGACGAAAGGTTCATCTAAGCAATACAATGAAGCCATTGCAGACACAGGCTACATCAATTTTTTTCCTTCTTTTTTAATGACTTGGGATTTTGCCAAAAACTGGAAAATGAACTTGAACTACAACCGGAGAATTAACCGTCCATCTTTCCAGGACATGACTCCTTATGTAGATTATGTTGACTCACTTTCTGCTTTCGTTGGGAACCCTCACCTCAGACCTTCCTATGCACACGAAGCAGAGATGTCGATCGTGTATCGCGAATTTGCTTCGTTAGAATTGGGCTATACCTATACACAAAATGCCATTACCTTATTTGTAGAAAAGGACACGGCCACCAATGCCTTCCGAGCTCAGGAAAGGAATATCAATAATATGCAGTCACTCAATGTAGGACTGAATCTGCCCTACCAATTAAAATGGTGGACCACCTACAATGGTTTTGGAATGAATTACAATATATCCGAATTTCAGTTGGATAACGGTCTTGTTTCTCCCAAAAAGCCCATGTTCTATGTGTATTTATACAACAAATTAGCTATTCCAAAAGTATTTGATTTTGAAATCACTTACATCTACCATTCCAGCGGAATACAAGGGATTTTTGAATTCATTCCTTCACATAATCTTATGGTTTCTTTTTCGAGAAAGTTCTTAAACGATCAACTTCAAATCCGAATTTCAGGAAGTGATCTTCTCTGGATTCAAACGGAAGGAGGAACCTCAAGACTTGAAGGCTACGACGTCAGATTTCAAGAGTTTTGGGACAGCTTCAATTGCAGAATAACCATCAGCTACAAATTCGGCAAACTCCAAAACAAAAACGACGACTATAAATCGAAATTAGAAGGAGAAGAGAAAAGAATTAAGAATTAATTCGAAATGCGAAATTTGGAATTTGGAGTTAACAATTGTTAATTCTTCATTTTTAATTTTTAATTATCAAAACTTCCATCCCTTTAAAAGCAACCGAATACAAGTCATCCACATCTTTGTTTTGAAGTGAAATACATCCCCATGTCCAGTTTTGTTTTTCTAATATAAGATTGTCTTTGTCCTTGGGAACTCCATGAATTCCAACTTCACCACCAATTGTTACATCTTCCGGTATTTCTCCTTTCGATTTCGACTCTTTAAATTTTCTTTCGGAGTCTTTTGTAGGATAATCAATCCAAAGAAATTTGGACCATTTTTTATGTGGATACAAATCTCGAATTTTAAACTGCCCTTCCGGTGTACATCTATCCCCTTCCATCCTCTTGTCATCGACAGGATTATCACCAAAAACCACAGGATATTCTTTTAAAACCTGATCCTTATATCGCAGACTTAGTTTGTACTCTGATTTATTAATAAGAATATTCAAATTGGATTTATCATTTTGAAATTCAGCCGTAAGCTCTTTAGCTGATTTATTGTAGTTTTTAAAAGATTCTAAATTAACTTTCTCCTGTGCTTTTTCACTATTGCAAGACCAAAACAAAAAGAATAAAGAAAAAACCAAATAATTCTTAATTCTTAAATCATAATTCATAATTCTACACTCTAAATTCTAAACTCTACACTCAAAACCATCACCCCCAATTCTGAACTGGATACGACTGATTCTGAACCCCAGAGATTTCTTGAGAATCAAATAGAAAATCTACTCGACCTAGATTGATTCCTGCAAACCCTACCTGATTGACTAATACGTTCTTTTCTTCGAGGTTTTTAAGCACTTGAGGTTTTTCCATGAAAGTATGGGTATGCCCCCCAATAATCAAATCGATTCCCTTTGTTTTCTGAGCCAGAACTTCATCGCTTACTTTATCTGTAGAATAGGAATACCCTAAATGAGACAGGCAAATCACCAAATCACATTGTTTTTCCTCTCTCAAGTATTTTACCTGATCTTGAGCTACTGATATAGGATCAATATACTTGGTTTCTTTATACAAATGATCGGACACGAGTCCTTTCAATTCCACCCCGACTCCAAATACTCCAATTCGAATTCCATCTTTAATGAAAATAGTATTGGGCTGTGTCTTCCCTTCCAACACAGTATTGGTGAAGTCGTAATTCGCACACAAAAATGGAAATTTGGCTTTATCCTGAACCTTTGCAAAACCTTCAATACTATTGTCAAAATCGTGATTCCCCATGGTAGCAGCGTCGTATCCTAATTGTGTCATGAGTTTTAATTCCAACTCCCCACCAAAAAAATTGAAATAAGGTGTTCCCTGAAAAATATCCCCAGCATCCAGCAACAGCACATTTTTCTCTTCTTCACGAATCTGATGAATCAAGCTAGCTCTTCTTGCAACCCCACCCATATCCGCATATTTCTTATGATTCGATGGGAATGGATCTATACGACTATGCGTATCATTCGTATGAAGAATTGTAATCCTCTTATACGATTTCTTGAATGCAAAGGAATTAAGCGTTGTCAATCCTATCGCACCTAAACCGATATTTTTAGTAAAACTCCTTCGATCCATCAGAAATTCAATCTTTTTTCTGGAAGGTCCTCAACCACCGGATTTCGATAAAAATAATCGATCAAGGCATCCCGAATTTTGTATCCAGTATGAATTACTTTTTTTCCTTTAAAAAAACTCATTTGATCTCCTCCATTGAACAAATAATCAGAAGTAATCACAAAATAATGTTGATCTGAAAGTGGGTGTCCTGCTACTTGAATTTCATTCTTCTCAACAAGCATGTTAGAAACTGGATGACCTCCCTTTTCAATAAGAAAATCTTTGATAATCACTAAATCTTCTTGAGTCATTTCCACAATAACAATCTCATTTTCAAACGGCATGACTTCGAAACAAGTTCCAATCGTGATCTTTCCTTTGTTGATAGGAGCTCTCAATCCTCCCCAATTCAACAAAGCTATGGTATTATTGTGAGCAATAGAATGAATTCGAGCTCTTTGCATTCCCGCTTTAAAAACAATATCCGCGATCAAATTATTTAGATTCCCATTGGGTTTTCCTCTTTGAAAATCCACTTTCGCTTCTGCCAAAACCGTATTCATGGAATCCTCCAACTCTTTTCTATACTCCGAAATTTCCTTTTCGATTTGAGAATCCTTCTCGATTTGAGGATTTACAGGCATCAATTGGGTTTGGTGCTGCAACGAATTACTCCCACAAGAATAGAGAAATAAAATTCCAAACAAATAGTAGACCACTCGAATCATGGATACAAAAATAAGTAATTCATTTATGCCCTGAGTTACGGCTAAATTAAATCATTCCATTATCCTTCCCATCCTGTCGAAAATAAGTTTCGTCCTCCTCTCTGACCACATTTCATCACCCTATTGTACGCATCTCCTGCGGCATATCTTATTTCTAGGTCCGACGCATTGACTGCCCACTTATGAATAATGTCATCAAAAATAAAGGCTCCCGGATACATAAGTCCTGTAGTCATAACCAAAGGAAATGCTCGAGCTTGAAAAAAATACGGTTTAAAATAACTGTTGGAAATGCACCCAATGGCTACAGCGTCTTTTTCTCTATTATCAACCGCGACAACCTTATCAACTGGCACATCCATTAAACCATTGTGCCCATTAAACCCGATTAAATCCGCTTTCGAGTTTAAATAGACTGTTAAACTATCGATTACCAAACTATCATTTTTTCCTCCTGCTAAGGATCCGAAATAATCTTCAAGACATTCTTTCATTCGATCTCCTCTGTAAGCATCCGTAATCAAATAAACTGTGGCATTACCAATTTTGGATCGAAAGACGGTTCTTTCCAAGATATCATCAGACTCTGGATTATAAATTTTAATTGTTTTCCATTTTGAAGACTTCTGAAAATAGGCTTTCATTCCGTGTCCGGTAGCCCAATACAAATTGGTTCTCAAATTCAGTCCATCCCCCAAACTTTGTGAAACTTTCACGATACCTTGGTTGTCATTATCACACAAAGGAACCAAGCAATGCACATACAAATTCCCTCCTACTTTCTGAATAGAATCAATCCGTTCTCGAATACCTTCTCTTGAAAATTCCTTAAGTAAATCCAGTTGAATAGGATCAGCAAAATGAACTTCTTTCTCTTCCGGCAAAGTTCCAGCATTCTTTGACTCATTGAGCGGTGTTTCAAAGGAACAAGAAGATAAAAACAATAAAGCAAAAATAATGAGTTGCATACTCCTAAAATGTCGATTTCCTAAAAAGTAACAATAAACTTTAACATGTTAAAAACCTGTTGATACAAAACCACTCATTTTCCCAATATTTTCTGATTATCTGCTAACTTTGTAATCCTTGAAAAATCAAGAAAAAAATGAGTGATTTCGTAGTATCAGCAAGAAAATACAGACCCCAGACATTTGATTCTGTTGTGGGGCAAAGCTCTATTACGAATACCCTAAAAAATTCGATCAAAACAGATCATTTGGCTCAAGCTTTTTTGTTTTGTGGAACCAGAGGAGTTGGTAAAACGACAACCGCAAGAATATTAGCCAAAACGATCAATTGCATGAATCGAAAAGAAAACATCGAGGCATGTGATGAATGTGATTCTTGTAAGTCATTTAATGAAGGTCAGTCGCTCAACATTTACGAACTAGATGCGGCTTCAAATAATTCAGTTGATGATATCCGAGCTCTTGTTGATCAAGTTCGAATCGCTCCTCAATTAGGAAACTACAAAGTCTACATCATAGACGAGGTTCACATGTTGTCACCCTCTGCTTTCAATGCTTTCTTAAAGACTTTAGAGGAGCCACCAAAACATGCTATTTTCATCTTAGCTACAACGGAAAAACATAAGATCATCCCTACGATCCTTTCTCGTTGTCAAATTTTCGACTTTCACAGAATCAAAGTGGAAGACATGGTTAAACACCTTGAATGCATTGCTAAAAAAGAAGGTGTAACAGTTGAGCAGGATGGACTTACACTAATTGCTCAGAAAGCTGAGGGAGGTTTAAGAGACGCTCTTTCTTTATTCGATCAAATCGTTAGTTCAACTGGAGGGCAATTGACCTATGAAAACGTAATTCTGAATTTAAATATTCTTGACTACGACTATTTCTTCAAACTTGTAGAATTCATGACCTCTGAAGATATTCCGAGTGCCATGCTTTTATACAATGAAATTTTGGAAAGAGGATTTGATGGATCTAACTTCTTACTTGGATTCGCCGAGCACTTCAGAAATCTAATGATTTGTAAGGATACTAAAACACACTCCATGTTGGAAGCAGGTGAAAAGATTAAGCAAAAGTATTTGGAACAAGCGGAAACATTGAGTCTCCCTTTCATAATGAGAGCCCT
Source organism: Crocinitomicaceae bacterium (assembly GCA_020436025.1). Classification (GTDB taxonomy): domain Bacteria; phylum Bacteroidota; class Bacteroidia; order Flavobacteriales_D; family Crocinitomicaceae; genus JAGQYP01. The sequence goes on along the minus strand of JAGQYP010000030.1, from coordinate 2,909 downwards.
GGGTGTGATTTCTCAAGTTGATGTCGACTATAAAGCTTCGAAAAACAAGCGATTACTTGTCGAGATAGGCATCATGCAACTTTGTTCGATTAAAAGTGAGCAGGAAAAAAAAAATCCCTAACTGATCCTGTTCCAATCATTCCTTTTCCGAATCAACCTGAAAAAGAGGAAAAGAAAATTATTCCACTCAAAAAATCAAATCCAGAAATTTCAGGGAATACTGCATTTGCAGCAACCCCGATAATTGAAACACAGCCTAAAAAAGAGATTAAAGTTGTTGCTAAGAGCACACCAAACCTAGTTTCAAAGCATCTTTCTATTTCCAAAGTATTAAATCCTGAAAACCAGGAAGAAGATGATTTCACTAATACAGAGAACAAACCAAAAACTCCATTCGAATTAGAAACGGCTAAGCAACAATTGAAAAAACTTGCTTATCAATTACAAAAAGATGGGCGAGACAGTTTAGCTGCCACATTGACGACCTCTGAAATAGAACTAAAAACTGATTTTATTCTGGAATTTAAAGTTTCCAATACAATTCAAAAAAACAGTTTGGAGCAGTATAGAAATGAAATTGTTTCTTTCTTGAGAAGAGGTCTTCAAAACTGGGGAACGGATATCAGTTGTGAAATCGTGGAAAAGGATAATTCGGATGACATTCAGTTGATGACCTCCATTGATAAATTCAAAAAAATGTCTGAAAAAAACCCCGATTTATTGGCCTTACAAAAGAGGTTCAAATTAGATATTGACTTCTGAGAAATATCCCTCAATGAAGGTTTTTAGAGGCTTAGGAAAAGATAACTTCTCCAATTCCTCCAAATCATACTTCAGATCTGCCCCCTTCGAATCTACTTTCCAAAAAGAAATAAATAAATTCTGATGTGACAGTTTATGTGGAGAGTCATTTTTTTGAATCAATTTCGCATTCTCAATAGGTATTTGAGCTGATTTTATAAGATCAGAAGAAGCAGTATTATTAGTCTCCATCTCGATTAATGGGAATTGATACAGTCCTTTCCAAATCCCTTCTTCTCGACGTTCCAATGCTATTTTACTACTATCGAATATCAATAAAAAATGTAAATACCTGTCTTTAATCTTTAACTTTTTTGTTTTTACAGGTCTTTGATCAACTTGTTTCTTCTCAAAAGCGATACAACCGTAATTCAAAGGGCAGGTTTCACATTGGTAATTTTTTGGAGTGCAAATAGATGCACCTAAATCCATCACCGCTTGGTTAAAATCTCCTGGCCGATTTCCTTCAATCAATTCTGTCATCAGCTTTTCAAAATACTTTCTCGTTGTATTGAGCGAGATGTCTTTTTCAATATCAAAGAATCTGGAAAGCACTCTAAATGCATTGCCGTCTACTGCTGCAATCCTTTCATTGTTAGAGATTGAACTAATAGCCGCAGAAGTATAAGGGCCAATGCCTTTCAACTTCTTCAAGTCATTTGCATTATTTGGAAATTCTCCATTGTAATCAATAGCGATAATTTTTGCCGTAGCAAGCAAGTTTCTTCCTCTGGAATAATAACCCAATCCTTCCCATAATTTTAACACCTGATCTTCCGATGCTTGCGCTAAATCCTGAACAGTCGGGTAATGCAAAACAAATTTCTCATAATATGACCTTCCCTGTTCTACTCTTGTTTGCTGAAGAATAATTTCCGAAAGCCATATTTTGTAAGGATTCTTAGTAGCTCTCCAAGGAAGATCCCGTTGATTCTGATCATACCAGTTCAGTATTTTCAAATAAAATGATTGCACCTACTATTCCTGTATTTTTACTTTAATGACTACTCCATGTTTTAAGGAGTATTGATCATATTCTTCTAAGTCATAGATATTGATCATAGAAACAATTTTTTTGACGTATCGTTCACCCAAAGTAGAATAATTCATCAAAGTAGAAGCCAATTTTTTCCCCGTAATCAATAGACCAAGATCCCGCATTTCCGCCCGAACCTCCCTCATTCGTCTATAACTTCCATGGCGATTCAAATTGGTAATATATTCTCTCACACATTCTCCAATTGTTTCATAATCCTTTGCTTTTGGGCGGGTATCACCAGTCTTCGTAACGACCCTCCTACTTCCATACATACCAAATAAGTTGTTTCCTTCAATAGCATATTTGGAAGTGGCCCAACCTGATTCAATAATTCCTTGGACTATGATCAAAGAAGGAGGTATTATGTCAATTTTATTGATTAGATCACTGTAGTTTTGTCTTTTTACTCTATAAACATCCGACAAACTATCTAACCAAACAGAGTCTTTATGAGCTAATGTGTCTTTATTCAATCTTTTATAGAGATGTATTCTAGTTTGAGCAATTTCCTCATTTACTTTCAAAGTATGAGCTAAAATAATACGGATAAAATTGAGCTTCTTTTCATCACTTCTCAACATTTTAATACTTGGAGTTATCTGATCTACAAACACTTGAGGCACTTTCTTGTAAATATGAATGGAATCTAATTCATATCCGAAATATTCTAAAAGACTATCTAATTCCAAATAGTTTTCGATTTCATATTCCAATTCAGGAACTTGAAACTGAAAATTGAACTCTTCCGTCTCCACTTCAGAGCAAGAAATAAAGAACAAGGCTCCAAACAGTAAGACAAATAATCGTTTTTGGTATTTGAAAAAACATGAAGGCATACTATTAATAAAATACGCATTCTTTTTCAATTAAATTTTATCCATAGCAATAAACGACTAACAAGTTATTAAGATGAATATATAAATGGGAGTTTTAATGTAAAGCCAATTAAGTGCATTGATCCGTCGGCTGACGGACCGTACCATCTAAGTTTTTTCCAAAAAAAAAGCCACGCGAGAAGCGTGGCTTTAAAAAAAGTGGCATCGACATACTCTCCCACCCTCAAAAGGGC
>JAGQYP010000002.1 GCA_020436025.1 Crocinitomicaceae bacterium | reverse complement strand
ACAGTAATCAGTCTTCATTTGGAACTGACCACTTGGAACATGGAACTATTTTAATTGCTGCCGCAGACTGTACAGGTCACGGTGTTCCAGGAGCCATGGTTTCTGTGATTTGCAACAACGGATTGAATCGCTCAGTTCAGGAATTTGGACTTTCAGATCCTGGGAAAATATTGGATAAAACGCGTGAGTTGGTGATCAAAGAATTCGCCAAATCAGAAGAAGACGTGAAGGATGGGATGGATATAGCGCTTGTGAGTATTGAGCAACAGCAAGAGGGAGGAGATAATCTTGCGGTTCCTGAGCTTGTCGAAGGGCAATTCTCTTGCTCGAAACTCAAATACGCTGGTGCTCATAACCCGCTTTGGATCATTCGAAAAGGTGCGTCGGAAGTAGAAGAAATTAAAGCGAATAAGCAGCCCATTGGAAAGTTCTCTCATCCCGAACCTTATCAAACTCATGAGTTGGTATTGAATTCAGGAGATACACTATACATCTTTTCTGATGGCTACCCGGATCAGTTTGGGGGAGACCGAGGGAAGAAATTCAAATCGGGAAGCTTTAAACAGTTGTTAGTGGCTATTCAAAATGAAGAGATGTCACGACAAAAAGAAATACTGAATAAAGAATTTGAAAATTGGCGTGGAGACATTGAACAAATTGATGATGTATGTGTCATTGGAGTAAGAATTTGATTCAACAAAATTGCGACACAAAATTTACCCTGAGTCCAATGGTGGCATGTGAAAAAATTTAAAAGAATGATCTAACGAAGATGCATCATAGGGATAAAATTAGACTATTTCGCAAAAAAAACATCCGTTTTAAGTTTCCTAACCGTTTCATTATCTGAATTTTCCGGAATTCGTATATCTTTGCCCCTCTATGAAGAACATCCTATTTGTGCTCATTCTTTTAAATGGTTTTGCTTTGTTTGCTCAAAAACAGGAAAACTATCGATTCCAGCAATTGGACGCTGAGGATTTAGGAGTTAATCTTGTTATAGATATACATTGGGATTCTCACGGTTTGGCATGGATGCTTACTGATAAAGGTCTGATTCGATACAATGGCTATTCAACAACTAGGTTTAGACCGGAAAGGAATTCTTTTTTGCTGGCAGCAGGAGTAAGGGAGATTCACACAATTTCAAAAGATGAATTTTGGCTATCTTATGATTCGATTCCCTATTTGTCAAAAGTGAATCCTTCTACTGGAGAATTTGAGCATTTTGAAATACCTGAACTAAAAGAAACGGAAACAAGCTCTTTTTTCACTACAAAAATTTTTAAAGACTCCAAAAATCAAATTTGGATTGCAATTTATACGAAGGGAATTCTAAAATTACAAAGTAACCAAAGCGAGAGGAAATTTTACAATTTAGCGAAACAGAGAGAAACTACAGTAATGCCTGTGCATCCTTCCGATATAGATGAATTAAAAGATGGTCGATTTCTAATCAGTTATTTTCTCGAAAGAGATGGGAAAAGGTCTTGGCCGGTTTATTTTGATCCGGAAACAGGAGAAATTGAAGAATTCGGAGTTGAAAAGTATATTGATTTTGCAACAGAGGATTGGAAAAAGAAGGCCATTTCTCAACACATGACGATTCTGAACTATACTTATATTGACGATAAAGGTAAATTCTGGTTTGGAACCTATTCGGGATTATACTATTGTGATCCGGACAGTTTGATTTTAGAACGGGTCTCAGGTCAAAATACAGATGTTGCTGGAAATCTTGAAAATGCTCGAGAGTACATTATTCAAGGACCAATCATGGGAGTTGCGACATCAAATCAAGGGATCATGATGGTAAATATGAGGGAACGTTCGGCATTTTACGTTGCAAATGATCCCAATGATCCACGAAGTTTAAGAGATAATCGGGTTATTTCAATGAGTCGTGATCCACAAGGAAATTATTGGATTTTGACAAGAGGAACTGGAATTTCAATCTATTCTCCAATTGTTCAACAATTTGATATGCATGTTTGGTCCGAAATGGAATTGGATTTTTCAAATAAATCCAATCAAACCATTCCTGTGAATCAGATGTTGGTTTCTAGCAAAGGTTATGTGTACTTGAGTCATGGTAATGGAGTGAACAAATATGATCCAAATACAGGCAATACGGAAGTGTTGCCCATTCGCTCCATCGAATCGGTAAATATTTGGAGAGGAATCGATCACATCAAATTACTAAGTGATACTTTGTTTGGAATTGGGTTTAAAATGTATGCCTTTTTTGATCAAAAATCTGGTAAACTGGGACGTTTGGAGAAGACAAATCGCGCAAATAAATTACTTTTCCGGCACTCTACTTATGCCGATGAACTGATTACTTACAATAATGAATTCACCAATTTTGCGATTTCCTTTTACAAAGTAGATCGAAATACAATGGAGCCCAACCCTTGGTTCACAGTTGAAACGGATAAAGACTTTGATGTATCAGATAGATTTAGTGAGCGATTGCCCTCTGGGAAATGGTTAATGTCTGAGAAAAGAGGCCGATTTATTATAATAGATCCGGTAAAAGAAGAAATGCGATTATTTTCTCCTTCTGATTCAACTAATTATTTCCCTGATAGTACTATTTTATGTGCTTATGTAGATCATGAAAAAATCTGGTTTGGGACACAAAATGGAATCTACTTATTTGATCCGAAAACTGGTGAAAATCTTCTTTATAATGATTCAATTGGATTACATGATGAGGGTGTTTATGCCATCACGAGAGACCAAAAAGGGGATCTTTGGATGGCACTTAAAAATCAATTGGTTAGAAAAAGAAAAGGAGATAATTATATTGAGCGATTTGATAAAAATTATGGGTTGAATGTGGGTGAATTTTTGCCTTCTATTGCCCAAATGGATCAAAAAGGATATTTGTATTTTGCCACGAGAAAGGGATTGCTGCGATTCCATCCGGATGCAATTCGAATCCCAAATCAGAAACCTAAATTGTTGCTCAGTTCTATTTTTCTGAATGAGGTTTTGATGTCTGAAGATCAAATTGATCAGTTTGTGAATGGAAAAATACAGCTAGCTTGGGATGAAAATAATTTGATTCTGGATTTCTATACCAATCAAGTCTTCAATCTTAAGCCGAACCATTTTTATTATAGAATAAATGGAGCTGGTGATTGGATTTCTAATGGCTCCAGCAATAGATTGCGTTTTCGCGAACTAAAATATGGAAATTATTCGATCGAAGTAAAGGTGGTTAATGGATATGGAATTTCAAGTGAAGTCTACACCTATAATTTCACAATAGCACGTCCATTTTGGTTGTCATGGTGGTTTTATTTGATTATTCTCATCTTGATGGGAATTGGGGTTTATTTTTACATAAAGTATCGTGAAAAGGCGCTAAGAAAGAAAAGTGAATTGCTTGAAGAAAAGGTAAAAGAAAGAACTGCCGAAGTCGTAGAGCAAAAAAGAGAAGCCGAGCACCAAAGATTGATTGTAGAAGAAAAACAAAGGGAGATTACCGATTCCATTAAATACGCAAAACGAATTCAATCCGCGATCATGCCAACGGATGAAATGATTAAGGAGCATTTACCTGATTCGTTTGTTTTGTATAAACCCAAAGATATTGTGGCCGGAGATTTTTATTGGCTGGAAGTGAGCAAGAGCAAGAGTAATGGGCAAGAGCAAATTTTGATTGCAGCGGCGGATTGTACTGGTCATGGAGTTCCGGGAGCAATGGTGTCTGTGGTGTGTAATAGTGGTTTGAATCGATCGGTAAGAGAATTTGGATTGACGGATCCAGGAGCAATTCTCGATAAAACAAGAGAATTAGTGATTCAGGAATTCGAAAAATCATCTAACGGAGGAAGTGCATCCAGTTTTTCCGGAAATGAGATTAAAGATGGAATGGATATTGCGCTAGTCGCGCTACAGAATGAGAAACAGAATGAGAATGAAAGTGGTGATCCTCATTCTTCGTCCTCATTCTCCCTCTGTTTTTCTGGTGCCCACAACCCACTTTGGATCATTCGACAAAACGCAGAAGAAGTAGAGGAAATCAAAGGTTCCAAACAACCCATTGGAAAATACCATGATCCGCAGCCATTTGAATCGCACGCTGTCAGCTTGCATAAAGGAGATACTTTCTACATTTTCTCAGATGGATATGCCGATCAATTTGGTGGAGACAAAGGAAAAAAGTTTAAAACTTCCAATTTGAAAAAGCTCTTCCTGTCGATTCAAGACAAATCCATGGAAGAACAAAAACAAATCATTGACGATACCTTCGAAACCTGGAGATCGGACCACGAACAACTAGATGATGTCTGTGTTATTGGAATTCGCCTTTAGGCAATTTCAGGAACACTAGTAAATCACTATGCAGACATTTATCGTTAGTATAGATGATGTTTGCGTAATTGGAATAAGAGTTTAGATCAATAAATGTGATACGCAAAGTTTAACCTGAGTCAAATAGCTTCAATGGTATAAATTGTAGAGGAGAGTCCTGACCTCAGGGCGTTTGGGTAGATTATTTAAAAAATATTTCCAACAAATCAACCAAACAACTAAGTAACTAAACAACTAAACAACTTATCACATCTGATCCGGAACCTTCACACCAATTAATTGCATGGCTATCTTAATGGTTTGCCCAGTTTTATTAGCTAAATGTAGTCTGAAGTTTTTCAAATCCTCATTCTCCTCGTTGAAAATGGAAATACTCTGGTAAAAAGAATTGAAGCTTTTAACTAAATCGTAAGTGTAATTTGCAATCAAAGCAGGGGAGTGATTAGTTCCTGCTTCCTTGATCACTTCAGGGAATTCCACCAATTTCTTTATCAATTCCAATTCTACCTCTTCCAATACGATGTCTGAAGAAAAATCCTGTAATCCATTTGCCTTACGCATCAAAGATTGAATTCGAGCATGGGCATATTGTATAAAAGGACCTGTATTTCCGTTTAAATCGATAGACTCTTTTGGATTGAACATCATCTTTTTCTTCGGATCTACTTTGAGTAAATAATACTTTAATCCTCCCAATCCGATGGTTTCATAGAGCTCTTCTTTTTCAGTTTCAGACATACCCTCGATATGCCCTCTCTCTTTGGTCATTTCGGTTGCAGAATCCACTACTTCTTGCATTAAGTCATCTGCATCGACTACGGTTCCTTCTCGGGATTTCATCTTGCCTTCGGGAAGTTCTACCATTCCGTAAGACAAATGATAACACTCTTCATACCAATCGAAACCTAATTTTTTTAAGATCTTGAACAAGGCTTGGAAATGATAATCTTGTTCGTTTCCAACCGTATAAATGATTCCTTTTAATTCAGGATAATTCTTCTTTCTTTCAATGGCTGTCCCGATGTCTTGGGTCATATAAACCGCTGTTCCATCTGAACGCAGTAATAGTTTATGATCCAGTCCTTCATCAGTTAAATCCACCCAAATGGATCCATCTTCTTTTTGATAGAAAATACCGTCTTTTAGGCCTTGTAACACAATGTCTTTCCCCAGTAAGTAGGTGTCAGACTCATAATATAAGGTATCAAAATTAACTTGCATTCTTTCATAGGTAGCATTGAATCCGTCGTAACACCAACCATTCATTTTCTCCCAAAGTGCATAGATTTCCGGATCCTTCTGTTCCCATTTTTGCAACATGGCTTTGGTGTCTTTCATCAATGCCGTATTGTTCTTCACCATTTCAGTTATTTTCCCCTGAATGGCTTTACGATCTTTATCATCTTCTTTGGTTTCTCGAGCAGCTTGTAATTTTTTAATTTCTTCAACCTGATCTGAAGCAATATTTTGAAAGTTTCCAGCTTCTATTTCATTCAATAGTACTGTAGTTTCTTCTTTCAAAGCTTTGTCGAACTCCACATAATATTTCCCAACGAATTTATCACCTTTAATACCAGCTGTTTCAGGAGTTTCTCCATTTCCCATTCTTTGCCAAGCTAACATGGACTTACAAATATGGATCCCACGGTCATTGATGATCTGGGTTTTGATTACTTTGTGTCCGTTTGCCTTTAAAATTTCAGCACAAGAATAACCTAAAAAGATATTTCTTAAATGGCCTAAATGCAGTGGTTTGTTAGTGTTTGGTGATGAGTACTCCACCATGTACATTTTCCCGGAATCTGGTTGTATTCCGTAATTTTCTTTACTCAGAATTTCTTTAAACTGATCTACATACAAGGATTTGGAAATCGATAAATTCAAAAACCCATTGACTACATTGAAATCTGAAACGGAGTTTACATTGGATTTTAAAAATTCCCCAATTTTCTCACCTGCTTGTACCGGAGCACACTTCATTAGTTTAACGAATGGAAAAACGACGATTGTTAAATCTCCTTCAAATTCTTTTTTGGTGGGTTGGATTTGGATTTGATTCGGACTGATTTCTGCTCCGAAAAGGTCAGAAGCATTTTGGATTAGAGCTTCCGAAAGTATTGTATTAATGTCCATTTAATTTTCTAATTCTTTGATAAATGATTTGCATATATCCCATGCAGTTTCTGCCATTTTATTGGTCTTCTCGTCTAAACATGGGTTCACTTCAACTACCTCGATGCAGCAGGTTTTTTCATTTTTTGCAAGTAGATTCAAAAGTTCTTTGGTTTCTTCCGGAAACAGTCCATCCTTTACGGGTGTTCCAGTACCGTGAGAAACTACATCGCAGTCCATGCTGTCAACATCAAAGGAAACATAGATCAGGTCACAGTCATTCAACCTGTCTAAGATCTCATCATAGACCCGCCTGACTCCCTTTTCCCTGACTTCAGCTACTTGGTAGTTTTTCATTTGATGACGTGCCATCAATTCATCTTCTGGTTTTTCCGTGTCTCTGACAGAAACAAAGATCACGTCAGAATGCAAAACTTTAGGTTGGATTCCTCCAATATTTTTTAATTTTTCCCAGTATTCTTTTGAGCCTTCAGTTGGTTGATTGCGCTGACATTCCAAATTATCTTCGGCTAAAACAACAGAAACAGGCATTCCGTGAACATTCCCAGATGGGGTAGTGTAGGGTGTATGTAAATCTCCATGAGCATCAATCCAGACTACACCTAGTCTTTTGGAAGGATGCGCCATTTTTAGTCCTGAAATGGTTCCTGCTGCTACACTATGATCACCTGAAAAAACAATTGGAAAGCCACCTTGACTCACCACTTCAGAGATTTCCTGAGCGGCTATGTCTAACACATCAAAAATACCATCAATTCTTTTCGCTTGGGGATAAGGCGTGTCCTCGTCCAAAAGATCGTTCATGTCGTTGATCTCTGTTACTGGAAGTGATCCGAAAAACTGAGATTGGTCGTTCCTTGCCGCAACTTTGATTGCATCAGGTCCCATGCTAGCTCCTCTTGTCCCGGCACCTAGTTCAGATTTGATAATAAATATGTGGTTGTCTCTAGACATATAGTAGAATTTTTGCAAAAATAGTAATTACTAGGTTTTTATTTATTGTGAAGAGTTAGTTCATCTAGTAAATTCTCCTCATTTATTTTTCGATCCAGATCATTTTTCTCGTAAAAAGCTTCAAAATAAGGCCTTTTTTCTTGGTAATATTGCTCAAAGTTTAGAAAACGGAAACTTCTGAAAACCCACTTGAATTTTTTGAATTTCCAAAAATTTTCAACTCCCGGAATCTTCATAATGGGTTTCCCAATTTGGATCAGGTAGTGCAGTAACCAAAATCTGAAATTTGTTTTGTATATGGATTTTCTTTCAGGCAATTGTTCAATCACTTCAATAAGATATTTCATCACTCTTAGATGATTCATACCATCGGAAAAACCAAAAATAGGAGCAACAATCTTATTTCTGATATCTCGCATAGATTGGGAATGAAAATCTTCCAATCGACCTGTTAATTTAAACTGTTGAAAATATTGTTGGAATTTTTCACCACTGTCAACAATCGGTTGTGCTTCGTCGTATTTGGAAAGTTTTAAAGAAGGGGAAAAATTTGGATCTGTCAGAATGATCATGGATTCTTTATTGAGCAACCAAGCTTCCATGGCAGTTGTTGATTCAAATGAAGTCCACAAATCGCAAATATGAATCAGATCAGATATATTATACTCATCATATTCAATGATTACATTTTCGTAATGTTCAAGATTATCACATTCATTGACCCCCCTTTTTTCTTCATGCAGTTTCCGCTCCAGTGGGTGGATTTTTAGAATAAACAAAGTGTCTGGGTTGTTTTCTATGGCAAATTTCAAAACCTCTTCAACTTGTTTTCGTTGTGGTTCTATCGTTTCCAATCGACTTTCATCTCCATCAAAATAGCCTATCATGTCTATCTTTCCCTGAGGATAATAGATTTTAGCGAAAGCCCAGGCAGCATATCCTACAACGTATTTATAATTTTCCTTTCCTTTCTGCTTCAAATAAGCTTCTTTCGAAATGAAATCATAAATCTTGTATCGATCTACTCCGGGATTTCCGGTTGCAACAATTTTTTCCGCATACTTTGGGGCTTTTTCTTTTAAGTAATCTCGTGTACGCTCAGACCAGCAACATACAAATTCTTGGAAGTAATTCTTACCTATATTGTATCCCCAAAAATCAAATTTGCCGTCTGTTCTAAAATTTCCTTCTGAGTCAAGAGCAAATACAGGGATATCTCGCTCAGAACATAGTTTTGCGATTAAATAATAATATTCTGCACCAACGGTATTTGGTAAAAAAACAATATCAGGCTTGTAATACTTTATTTGATGGGCATCATAAAAAATAGACATTTTGATGTCAGCATTCAATTTTTCTCTAAGGTAAAAGCAGATGGGAAGAAACATTTCAACATCTCTCCCGTCTTCGCGATCCACGAAATACAATAACTTTATCCTATTTTGAGATTTCATTAAGCCAACCAGCTACTTTTTTTGTAAGATTATAATTTGAATAATTCTGAATCGCTTCCTTATTTACACTAATTTGATTGCCGTGTATCAAAGCATGGTGAAGAAAACTATAAATGTCTTCAAAGTTGAGATAATCAATGCATTTCCCACAATTTGTTTCTTTTAGCATGTTTCCTACATCACTGTCCTCAGGACCCAAAGCTAAAATTTGATTGTAAGTTCGCATGTTTTCATAGAATTTCCCTGGGATTCTACCATGAGTATTCCCTGTCTGATTTAGTGGGAGCAAAAGGACATCCGAATCAAACATTAACTGAATGGATTCTTTTCTAGGAATGGTGCCTAGGAATTTAAAATGGTTGGTTAGTCCAAATCGTTCAATTGCTTCCTTAATCATGTAATCCACTTGTCCAGCCAATACCAATGTAATCTTTCTATCCGTTGGATTTTCTTTTACCAATTTTTGAAGCGCCAAAAAGAAATTTTCAGAATAACGATCTCTTCCAAACAAGCCAGCATGGGAAATAATGAATTCCTTCGGATTTTTATTGGGAGCCATTCCAGTAAAATCTGCTTCATCAAATCCATAGGGCAATACTTCAACATTGCGCGCTCCAATGGCTTCTAGGTCTACTTTTGTTGCCGGACTAGAAATACAAATTTTATTCGCATTCTGAAAGCAAAATTGCTCTTGTTTCTTATGAATATAATCTGCCACAGCCGACATGTTAAATTCAGCGTAGTAATCGACCTGTGTCCATGGATCTTGGTAGTCTGTAAGAACTGGTATTCCTGTGTTTTTACTGACTTTACATGCTATCAAAGTATTGGTGTGGGGTGGGCCATCAGAAAAAATTGCATCCACAGGATTTTCTTTCAAATAATTGGTCAGATACTTCACACTCGGTCTTACCCATAGTGCTCGAGCATCTGGAATGAAAAAATTACCACGAATAAAAATCCCCAAACTATCGAAAACTCTTTTCTTTTCCCTTACATGAATCACATTGTTTAGTGGTTCATCCTTTTTTCGGCCCGTAATTTTTTTGAATAATCCAAAAGGTTCTAAAATAGGTCTTTTGAGAATTGTAAGCTCCTCTGGGATATCCCGAAAATTATTTTGATCCAAATATGGATAATCTGCATTTTCAGGAATATATATAACAGGCTCCCAATCAAAATCGCGCAGGTATTTAACGATCTTAAGAACTCTCAATACATTGATCCCTCCGCAGGGAGGCCAAGAATAAGATACGATAAGAACCTTTTTCTTATTCATTTTTATTGGAATCCGTCTTTTTCTCTTCTAATTTGGGTTGTTTACTTGAATCTCTGTAAAGCAAGAAGATCATTCCAAAAAAGAAAACATAGAAAATACTTGATCCAACTTTAGAGATCGAATTGTATTTATCGATTTTTGGATTGTCATAAGACATTATGATTTCATGTTTTCCTGCTGGAACTTTAATTGCCCGTAAAATATAGTTTACATTAATGATTTCGGCTGCTTGTCCATCTATTGCTACATTCCAATATTTTGGATAAAAAACCTCTGAAAAAACAACCAATTGATCTTCCTGTGAGTTAAAGCTGTACACCATTTTTGTCGGATGATAGGATTCTAAAGCCACATTTCCTACACCTGAAAATCCATTTTGACCAATCAATCCTTCGTTTTTGGTTTGAGTAATGGCTGTTGTCGCTGGATTCCAAGTTGAATCACCTAAAGCAAGAATTTCTTCATCGGCATTTTGAACATATTTTACATCTTTCACCAACCAAGCGTTACCAAGAGCTCCTGGGTTAGGCTGAGCCATTCGTACTTGCTGCCCTTGAGGAATACCCATGATGTATCTTGTATTGAGCATGTTTAGTACTTTTTGACCAGTGTATGGATTCAGATACTTACTCTCTGGGTCAAAGTAGAAACTCCAAACTTCTTGGTACTTTTTCAATTTTGCACCATGATAACCACCAATGGTTTTATGGAAATAAGAACTACGACCACTGCTAAATCCAGAGGCATAATCGTGGACTCTGAAATGAGTCAGTTTATCCAATGCTCTAAAGTATCTATAGAATCTATATTTGTCTACTTCCTGACCTTTAAGATCATTTTCCTTGGCAAATTCATTTACTTTGGCATCCTCAGCCTGTAAGGCTTGTTGAAGATCTGGATTTCTTTTTACCTCTTCCTGAAGAATGAATTGCTCTCCAGGTTCTGGGTAAAATGGATACTGCAAATTGATCTTTTTCGTCCAGTTCACATATTCCTTTCCTTTCTTTTCGTTATCTAAATATCTTTTATCTACAGTGAATAAATCCACCGTAATTAAAAGTCCTATACCTCCGATGATCAAAATTTCATTTCTAACATTTCTGAATATGAAAATATAAAGTAAACCAGCCGCGAGTAAGAAGAAAATAAGTGATCTTCCTGTATCTGCTCTAAAGATTCCAACTCTTACATTCACCAATTCATTGTTGGATTCGGTAAATTCATTGATTAATGCGGTACGTTGTTCTTGCGGAAATTTCCCATAATCTTTATCATTCGAATCAGACATCTTCTTGATGAATTCTTCCATTCGCTCTGTTTCAGCTTTTGAATTGAAGTCTAGTAATGACTGTGGAATGGCAAGGAAAGCCAATAAGATCAAAGCGAATGCTCCTGTAGCTATATAAAAACCTCTTGGACTATTCTTCACATCGTCAGGCTTGTTGACCAAATCTCGGATAAAAAGAATGGCCAAAAAGGGTAATGCAAATTCCAATATCACCAAAGTCATTGAAACGGCTCTGAACTTATTGTAAAGAGGGACATTATCTATAAAGAAATCCGTTAATCCAGCAAAATTTCCACCCCAGCTGAGCAACAGACCCAATATAACGGCAGCCAAAATTCCCCATTTTAATCTGTCTTTAATGTAGATCATTCCTAAAACAAACAAGAAAACCACAATGATTCCGATATAAACCGGACCTTCCACATAGGATTGATCTCCCCAATATTTATTGTTATTTCCAACTGGGAAATTTCCCCCTTTGAATTTGGGTTCAACTTCATCCATTATTTCTTTTTCATTGGCTAATCTAGCGGTGTTTCCTCCTTTTGCATCTGGGATCATGAAGGTCCAACTCTCCTGTATTCCATAACTCCAATCCACGATATAAGATCGATCTAGTCCAGAAGTTTTATCGTTTTGATCATCCTTAGGAGAAATGGTCAATTCTGATTGTCCACGAGTAGAGTTTTTGGTATAATCCAAAGTTCCAAATAACAAGGCAAAGTTGACCAAAACGGCAATTAAATATGAACCAATCAACATTCCTGTCCGGATCCCAAAGGTTTTAAGATCTTTTTCTTTAAAGGCTTTATATAGCTCAGCAATTCCCAAGAAGAGAAGAATAATTGCAAGATAATAGGTGATTTGGACGTGATTCATGGTTAACTCCATGGTCATTCCCATCATAGAGACCAGAATACCTAATTTCCAATTCCTTCTGTAGAGTAAATAAAATCCAGCTATTACCAATGGAATATAGGCCATTGCGAAAGATTTGGAAGTATGTCCCACCTTCATGACAATGATCAAGTAGGAGGTTAATCCGTATGCAATGGAACCAATAGCGCTTATAAAAGGTTTAAGTTTGAACGTTTGCAGGAGAATATACATGCAAACCAATGAAATAATAAAAGCCCATGTAGCATAAGGCATTCCAAGAGAAAATACTTTTCCCCACCATCCGACCCAATTGCCGTCTGTTTTAGCTGCAATTTGTTCAGTGGGCATCCCACCAAACATGGAGTTGGTCCATCCAATATGCTCACCATTATCCTTGTACTCTGTAGTTTCTCTACTCATTCCGATATAGTTTTGAATATCGGCCTGTTTTAAAGTATACCCCTGAAATGCAGGAGAAAAGAAAGCGGCAGTGATAATGATAAATAGTCCAATTACAGCGAAATGCTGCCAGTTGTTTTTGAAAAACAATTTAATATCAAATTTCATCTTCTAAGAAATTAGTTTTTTGATTGAGCTGTCTAAAATACTATTTTAGGATTAATCTACCTCTTCATAATCCACATAATCTTCGTTTGAAGAATTTGCAGGTCGATCTGAGATATTTACTTTCCCAAAATTCTGAATTTTTTGTTGACGTTCCTTTTCAAATGCCTTTTCAGCCCGTCTTTGACGATTTTCATTTTCCATTTCCCTTTTCGCCATCATGATTCTCCCAATAAGTCGCAATACAACTAAAACTCCGACAATTATCAGAATTGTTCGAATCAATCCGGTTACACTGGCTTCCTGGATCATTCTATTTACTCAAGTATAGATTTCGCTCCGAATAAACCTTAACGAAGAAAGGATCTTTCAAATTTTTAATGAATCGAATAGCCTCACCAGTTGATTTCATCTCAGGTCCAAGTTCCTTATTTACATTCGGGAATTTGTTGAAAGAGAAAACCGGTATTTTTATAGCATATCCTTCCTTGTGAGGATTAAATTTAAAGTCTTTCACCTTATTTTTTCCAAGCATAACCTTAGTTGCATAGTTTACATAAGGTTCTCTGTAAGCCTTAGCAATAAATGGAACTGTTCTTGAAGCTCTTGGGTTGGCTTCAATCACATAAACTTTATCATCTTTTACAGCAAATTGTACGTTAATTAATCCTACCGTTTTTAATTCAACGGCGATCTTTTTCGTAATGTCTTCAATTTGTTGTAATACAAAATCACCAATATTGTAGGGTGGAAGTACGGCATAAGAATCTCCTGAGTGAATACCAGCAGGTTCAATATGTTGCATGACACCAATGATGTAAACGTCTTTTCCATCACAGATAGCGTCACATTCACATTCTGTAGCACCTGAAAGGAAATGATCCAGAAGAATCTTGTTTTCAGGCATGTCTCTTAAAATGTCTACTACATGCTTCTCCAATTCAGATTCATTGATCACAATCTTCATTTTTTGTCCTCCAAGAACATAAGAAGGTCTAACCAATAATGGGAAACCTAAATCTCTGGAAAGTTCGATGGCTTGTTCGGCACTCTCAACAACTCCATATTTAGGGTAAGGAATTTTGTTTTCCTTTAAAATGTCAGAAAAACTTCCTCTGTCTTCCGCCAAATCTAAGGCTTCGTAACTTGTTCCCATGATTTTTATACCATAACGCTCAAGTTTCTCTGCTAGTTTTAGGGCAGTTTGACCACCCAACTGAACAATCACACCTACTGGTTTTTCATGAAGAATGATGTCATATATATGCTCCCAAAAAACAGGCTCGAAGTACAGTTTATCAGCAGTGTCAAAGTCTGTAGAAACCGTTTCAGGGTTACAGTTAATCATGATTGTTTCGAAGCCGCATTCCTTTGCAGCTAAAACCCCATGAACACAAGAATAATCGAATTCGATTCCTTGTCCAATTCGGTTGGGTCCTGATCCCAGTACAATGATCTTCTCTTCTCCTGAAGAAACCGATTCATTTTCCTCTTCAAAAGTGGAATAGTAGTAAGGTGTAGCTGCTGGGAATTCCGCAGCACAAGTATCTACCAGTTTATAGACTCTTTTGATATCAAAATCATGTCTTTTAGTAAATACTTCTGATTCCAAACACCTTAATAAATGAGCGATTTGTCTGTCGGCATAACCCTTTTGTTTCGCTTCAAAAATTAATTCTCTCGGAATATTATCTAAAGTATGTCTTTCGATTTTTCTTTCAAGATGTATCAAATCCTCGATCTGTCTTAAGAACCAAGGAGTAATTTTCGTTTTTTCAAATATTGTTTTGAAAGGGATTCCAAGTTTGAAAGCATCATAAATGTGAAAAAGTCTGTTCCACGATGGGAATTCCAAAGAGTGCAAAATTTCATCCTGATTTCTTAGCTCTTTTCCGTCAGCTCCCAATCCATTTCTGCCAATTTCAAGAGATTGACAAGCTTTTTGAAGTGCTTCCTGGAAACATCTACCGATTCCCATTACTTCACCAACAGATTTCATTTGCAGTCCTAAAGAACGATCTGCTCCAGCAAATTTATTGAAGTTCCATCGAGGAATCTTAACGATCACATAATCCAAAGTCGGCTCAAATAAAGCAGAAGTGGATTGGGTGATTTGGTTTTTCAATTCATCTAAGTGATAACCAATAGCCAGTTTACTTGCAATTTTGGCAATAGGGTAACCTGTTGCTTTAGAGGCCAATGCAGACGATCTTGAAACTCTTGGATTGATCTCGATAGCGATAATATCTTCCTTATCATCCGGAGAAACCGCAAACTGAACATTACAACCTCCAGCAAAATTTCCAATGGCTCTCATCATTTTGATCGCCATGTCTCTCATTTTTTGGAAGGTTGTATCCGAAAGAGTCATCGCTGGAGCTACCGTGATCGAGTCTCCTGTATGCACTCCCATTGGATCAAAGTTCTCGATTGAACAAATAATCACGACATTATCGTTGGCATCTCTTAAAAGTTCCAACTCATATTCTTTCCACCCTAAAAGGGCTTTATCAATCATGACCTCGTGAATAGGAGATTCGTGCAAACCTCTATTCAATAAATCATCATATTTTTCTTCTTCGTAAACGATTGCCGCTCCTGATCCACCTAAGGTATAAGATGGGCGGATACAAACTGGGAAACCGAATTTTTGAGCAATATTTTTTCCTTCCAAAAAGGACTTTGCCGTATCTTGAGGTGCCATGGGAACCCCAATTTCAATCATTAAGTCCCTGAAAGCTTCTCTGTTTTCTGTGATTTCAATAGCATCAAGGTCCACACCAATAATCCTTACATTGTGATCCTCCCAGATTCCAAGTTCATCACACTTGATACATAAATTTAGGGCTGTCTGTCCACCCATTGTAGGCAAAACGGCATCTATTTTATGTTGTTCCAGAATTTCTACAATTGACTCAGGTTCAAGTGGTTTCAAGTAGATGTTGTCCGCTACAAACTCATCTGTCATGATGGTTGCTGGGTTGGAATTGATCAAGGTTACTTCAATTCCTT
The DNA here is from genome assembly GCA_020436025.1 of Crocinitomicaceae bacterium. GTDB lineage: Bacteria > Bacteroidota > Bacteroidia > Flavobacteriales_D > Crocinitomicaceae > JAGQYP01. The sequence goes on along the minus strand of JAGQYP010000002.1, from coordinate 121,756 downwards.
CATCTCTTAAAGATCTTGAGGCTTGAGAGCCGGAGTAGTCAAATTCACATGCTTGTCCAATTACGATAGGTCCACTTCCAATAATCAGGATTGATTTAATACTATTATCTTTCGGCATCGAGTTTTTTTTGAATATTTTTAAAATTCAAAGGGCAAAGTTAGTAGAATAATAGTTACGGATAAAAAAACTTTTCAAAACCTTTTAACATTATAGAAAGTCGAATTGAAATAGTAGAAACTAACCAGCTGAAACTAGAGTATTTATTGCGTGGAGAGGGATCCAAAACATTTTTTTGTTTTCATGGTCACAGTTTAAATATGCACTATTTTGAATTTCTTGCAGATAATTTTAAGGATGTTCAGGTTGTATCTTTCAATATTTTTTTTCATGGCCAATCTGAATTAAAAGAAGATCATTTAGATCATCATAATTTGAAGGCGATATTTGATTTAGTGATTGAAAATGAAAGCATAAATCATTTTAGTGTGATTGGGTATTCGCTAGGAGGAAAATTTGCATTGAATCTAGTGAATTATTATCCTGAGAAAATTGATCAGGTAATTTTAATAGCTGCTGAAGGCATTAAAGCGCATAATTTCTACAATCTGACTTGTAGAATTTGGCTACTGAGGAGATTGTACAAGACATCCATTGAGCACCCTAACTGGTTTTTTAATTTAGCCCATTTTCTGAGAAGAATAAGAGTCTTTAGTCCTAGCATGATTAAATTCATTGAATTACAAATGGGGGAGAAGGAACAACGAGAGATGGCCTACAATACTTGGGCAAAATTCAGATACGTTTTTCCAAACCAGGGAAGATTAAAAAACAATTTTCATGATTTCAATATAGATTTAATTGTCATGATTGGAGAAAGAGATCGCATAATAAAACCTGATGTCGGGAACTATTTTATACAAAAAATGGGAAAGGGTGAGTTTCGTGTGCTTCCCATGACTCATGACATCTTCAGGAAAGATTATCTACAAATACTTATGAAGGAACTCGAACACATCATATAAACAATTAACTTTGTATCAAAACAAATCAGAATGGAGAGATTGGAAATACTAAATGGTGACCAAATTCAAAAGAAAATAGATCGATTGACCTATGAGATCTATGAGGATACTGTGAATGAAAAATCCATCATTTTAGCTGGAATTGCTGGAACAGGTTATGCATTTTCAGAACGTATTTTTAATTGCCTGAAGAATATATCAGATCAAGAGATTCAGCATATTAAGATAAGTCTGGAAAAAGACGATCCATTGTCTAATGCAATAGATTTAGGAATTGATCCTAGTAAATTAGAAGGAGCCACGGTAATTTTGTTAGATGATGTCGTAAATAGTGGTCGTACCATGATTTACGCCGCAGCTGAAATCCTTAGAAATAAAGTTAGAGTTTTGAAGACAGCTGTGCTGGTGGACCGCCGACATAGAAGGTATCCAATTAAATCTGATTTTGTTGGTTTAGAAGTATCAACCACACTTCAAAATCATATTGCTGTGGATTTTGAAAGCAAGGAAGCTAAGGCTTTTTTAGAGTAATCGAATCAATTAATTTTGAGATTTCCTCGCTATTTTTGGCATTAATTCCATGGAATTTTATTTGAGCTTGTTGATAATAGGGATTTCTTTCCTTTAATTGCCTTTCAATAAAAACAAGTAATTCATTATCAGACAGTTCTTTAATCAATGGCCGACTTTCTTTACCGTTTTCTAAACGTTTTAACAACGCATTCGGACTCATTTCCAGGTAAATCGTAGTACCGATTTGATTTAATAAATCCATATTGTTTTCGAAACATGGCAAACCTCCTCCGGTAGAAAGGACAAAATCTTCAGTTGAATGCATTAAGTTGGAAATAAATTCTTTTTCCAAGGATCTGAAAAAAGCTTCTCCTTTCTCCTGAAAAATTTCATTGATTTCCATTCCTTGTTGGCTGGAAATAAATTTGTCAGAATCCAGAAAAGGAACACCCAACTTTTTGGCAAGGATTTTACCAAAAGTTGTTTTACCCGAACCCATATAACCAACTAAAACGATGCGCATAATACTTTTCAAAATTAGTTGTTTTTTTGAATGTGGATTCCTTTGTTTCCCAAAGACTTAAAAAAACCAGAACGACAGATTCAATATTTTTTTAAATTATTTCTTGTCATTTTTAAAAAAGCCTCTATCTTTGCACCCGCAAACGCGGTTGATTCTGTAGCTCAGTCGGTAGAGCATCTCCCTTTTAAGGAGAGGGTCCTGGGTTCGAGCCCCAGCAGAATCACAGAAAATGAAGGAGGTTGTTTAACCTCCTTTTTTATTTATATTTCAAATCCTATATTTGTTAGGCAAAAAAAGAAATTATGTATCAAACGGAACAGGAGAAGTTTTGGGCTGGTGATTTTGGGGATCAATATTGTGATCGGAACCAAGGAAAGGCTGTTGAGGCCAGTAAGACTCATTTTTGGAGCAGAGTGTTACATCATGTTCAACCGGTAGATTCCATTTTTGAATTTGGTGCGAATATTGGCCTAAATCTGAAAGTTTTAGGAAATCTCCTTCCCGATGCTAGAAGATTTGGAATAGAAGTCAACGAAAATGCACACAAAAGTTTGGTAGAGGTCATTGGAGAACAAAATGCCATACATGGTTCTATTTTGGATCTAGAGTTTGATCAAAAAGTAGATTTGACCTTTACTGTTGGTGTCCTAATACATATCAATCCAATGGAATTGGAAAAAGTGTATGAAAGGCTCTATAAGTATTCAAAAAGATATATTTTAGTAGCCGAATATTACAATCCAGCTCCTGTAATGATCAACTATAGAGGAGAGAGCGATCGTCTATTTAAAAGAGATTTTGCAGGAGAGATCATGAAAAAATATCCTGATCTTGAGTTGGTGCACTATGGTTTTGCTTACCATGGAGATCCAGTAGCACCTCAAGATGATATTACATGGTTCTTAATGGAAAAGAAATAAAAGTACTTACCCACGTGCTGAAATTGGTAGACAGGCTGTGTTGAGGGCGCAGTGTCCTACGGACGTGCGGGTTCAAGTCCCGCCGTGGGTACAGAGCGGTACAAATTGAGATTTTTCTCGATTGTACCGCTTTTTTTTTGCCCTAAAGTACCAGAAATGCTGGCCACGAGGGCCAGCACTTCATTAACTTTTGTGGTTCGACACTTTTCTTTTTCAAGAATTATCTTTTCTGGGAAAAGTGCTTGTAAAAGTTTTCGTTTCCCTTTGTAATCAGCACTTTTGTAAATATTTGAAAGGTTCGACATAATCCATAGTACTTTTTCCATTTGCTCCTTTTTCGGACTCTTTCTATTTTCTAAATCATCATGTTCTACCTGTAATTTGTTAGACTTATTTTCCAGAGTTTCAGCCATACGGTTGTACCTCTCTACAGGTACTCTATTATTCATCAGCTGTTGGTCAAGTTTTTCTATTTGCTCCTGTGTCCTTTTTATTTCATACTTGACTCTTCTCAATTCTTTATGGCTATCACCTTCCATCTGAACAATGGTAGACTGAATTGTAGCTAACAATGCCTCCCTTAGTTCTTGCTTAATTGAAATATGACCTAATAAATCTTCGAATGACTTATGAACCTTTTCAGCAGGAACACGAGTTGGACAACTTTGTCTACAATGGTAATAGGTATACCAATTGTTTCTGCCTTTCGACTTACTTCCTGTCAAATTTCTACCACAACATCCGCACATTAAGAAATTCCTTAACGGAAATTGTGGGTCTTCTTTTTTAGGAACAATACCCTTCAATCTATTATTGACTTTATTAGCTTGAGCTTTTAAATAAGTTGCTACTGAGACAATACCATCATGTTTTCCTTCGACTATTTCTTCAGGGAAATCTAAATATGCTGTAACATGAATTCTACCGCAATAGGTTGGGTTCATAAACATTCTATAGAAGGTTTGTTTGGTAATAGAAAGTCCTTCCTTCCTTAAATTCTTGAAAATAGACTCGACTGAATCCATTCCCATAGCAACTTCATTAAATGCCCTTCTAACAAACTTTGCTTCATCTTCATAAACCTCCAGTGTTGGCTTGTTGTCTTGAGTTCTCTTTCTTCTATATCCATAAGGCGCTTTTCCGAGGTAGTAACCTTGTCTTCTGGCTTTATTACTACCACTTGTAGTACGTGAGACAATATTCTCTCTTTCGCTTTGCCCATATGACAAATACATGGACAGCATCATAACCCCACTATCAACAGCAGTAACATTAATCCATTGCTCATAAGCGTTGACTTGTACACCAAGGTCCTTAAGTAATCGAATTTGTGTCAAACAGAATTCAATGTTTCGACCAAACCTATCCCATTTTGTTACAAGAACCAAATCAATTGCGTTCGGGTCCTTCTCAAGTTGGCTAAACATCTTTTTATATTCAGGTCGGTCGAAATCTTTACCTGAGCAATCTTCAATATATTCGTCAACAATATCATATTTCATCCTTTTGCAGAACTCTCTTAGAACTTCATCTTGGTAGCTCAGGCTAAACCCTTTATCAGCTTGCTCATCGGTGGAAACTCTTTTGTATATTATAACTCTCATGCTGCTTTATTTTTTTGGTTAGACTTACTTTCAACTTCATAGTAAACTTCTGACAAAGTCATTAGGAAGTTTGCTATCTGTACAGCTTGCTCATCGCTGAACTTGTCGTTAATTTCTTTGACTTTCTGAGCCAATTGAATTTTTTTATTCATAACAAATAAATTTGGTTAATACGATACTGAGCTTGGCTCAGTATTCATCATCCAATTCAAAAGGTCCCCACGTCATAGCTCCAATTATTTGTTCTTGAGTTCGGTGCTTTTTTAAACCCTCAAATTCTTCAGCGGTTAAGTCTTCAACAACAAGACAATCTTCTGTAATATCCTCATCATATGAGTAAACAATGAAGTATTTTACTGTGTCGTTCTCCATTCCGCAAATAATGAGGTCTCCACTTTTTGGAAATTCATCAAATTCCCATTCACCCAAACAGTTGTAGTCGCAATCGAATACGTTGAAAAATGTACTAATCATAATGTAATTTTTTAGTTAATAAAGATTGATATGGATTAGTTACTCGTACTCCAGTAGAGCCTGAACTTTTCTCACGGTATTGACCGACTTGCCATACAACTTTGCTCTCTTCCGAAGACTAAGCTGCTCACCAAGGTGAAAGCTATTTACAAGTTCCTGGTGCTTTGCCAGAAAGTATTTTGAGTCTTCTATGCTTCCCTGTGGTCTGCCGCAGTGCACTCCTCTCAATGCTGCTGACTTCATTCCAGACTTTATCCTGGCTATCATGTCAGCACGCTCCATCTTATATAAAGAAGCAAGGACTGAAATAATCAACTCACTAATTGGGTTTGGTGTTCCATCTTGTTTTAGAGTCTCAATATTTCGTTGGTACTCATACACGCTTATTCCTGCATCAGTAAGACTCTCTATTAATGACAATGACTCTCCAGTTGTTCTTCCCAATCTGGAAATCTCGTGTACAATAACCTTGTTGACTTGTTGGGTCGAGCATAGTTTCTTCAGCTCTTGAATTGCCTTCCTGTCTTTGTTCTTCTTTGCGCCACTGCCAATCTCTTCAATCACAGAAACAACTTCCCAGTCCATCTTCTTGCACAATGCGTCAAGTTCTTCTCTTTGTCTTTCCAGGTTCTGAGTGGTTGTTGAAACTCTTATTAATTGACATACTTTTATTTTCTTCATCGTATCATTTTATGGTAAACCTTTATATAACGAACAACTGAGAAAATAAAAATCACAACTAATTTTGTAACACATTGATATTCAGTATAATAAAATTCTAAATTTAGAAGAACCTTTTATTGATACATTCAAGGTGCCCTGGGATTGATTTTTCTGTGCCGTTGAGAGAAGAGAATTGTCAAAACTGGGCTTACAATCTGAACTATTGGATTCAGGATAGTACCAATTAGAATATTGATGATTGTTGGATTTTTATGAGATGTAAATTCCTGTGTGTTGATATTCTCGTTGAAGTCCAAGGTGAGTTGAATTGATTCTTCTGTTGAGTGCTCAGTAACAGTTCCAGTAGCAGTTGCGGTAGTAGTTTGAACTTCGGGCACCATAAACCCCAGTAGACCACACTGTCCTCTTTCTTCCTCAAAAAACTTTGTGATGTAGTTATTTACATCATCTATAGTTTTCTCTACATGTGTACACTTGAACAGTGCTTTATTTCGTCTTCCAACAATCTCATACCAAGTATCACGTAGTGCACGTAGTTCATATTTTTCCTCAATAATGAGAATGTGTACATGATAGTTGGGAAATTTATCAAGACCTTGCCATCCGTATTTTTTACTGTGATTTGACAGTGTATTATCATCTGGAATTACTGGTTCAATAGATGATACTGAAGGAACATCCACTTTCTTGAGAAGCAACTTGACATCTTCTTTTACTTTCTCAGCAGATAGTAAACTTCCAATCGGATATAACAAGGTAATCACAGAACAATTATCCTTGCGCAAATCATTGTCAACACAGAATTCGTAGACAAATTCGTTAGCCTGCTTCTTACTAATATTTTCCTTCCAGTTTTCTCTCATTGTTTAGTACAGGGTATAGAAAGGCCATATGGAGATATGGTATATTTCCATCAGTTTGCAGGTCTCTACCTGGGGCAAATGTGATGACACACATTAGCGGACAGGTTCGTTCCTATCAGATAAATAGTTCTAAAAAAATTAAAATGGGATGAGGGGGGATTCGAACCCCATACTACAGAAATGTAGCACTACCAGATAATTGTCTCTCCGTAATCTATACGATAGATTCCGAAAAGGTTGCCCAGTATCACATAGAAATAATCATCTTGAGCCTGGTTGCCTTGTCAATCAGAAGTAGATATTCTAATTCGCCTTCTTCGTACATCATTAGGTAATGAGATTCTGAATCATCAAGTTCCTGAAAGTCCTGCATCATGTTGTCGTTAGTCAGATAATCCATAAAGACTGCAGATGTAGTCTCCTGCCCTGTCTTAAGGATGAGTCTTTTCTTTCTCTCGTATATTGAGTTAAGCACAAAGAACTTGGGAGGACATGAATACTGACAGTAGTGTGCGCCAGGAACAAGGGGAAGTATCTCTTGATATTTTATGATTTCTTCTACAAGTCTGAATGGTAACCGTCCATTCTGCAGGAGGTATTCTGGGTAGAAGTAACAGTGCAAGTCACTGTTCTTTAGAATTCGTTTGCCGAGTTGCTCCAGGTAATGATTAGCAGCGAATTCTGATGGAACAAATGCATTCTCAATTTCAATGATGGTGCTCCTATGATACTTATTGAGAACCTCTACAGGGATAGTTGAGAGAATCGTGTTTCCTTTTTTAAAATCTACATTGATATAAAGATGGAAAGCATGGTTCTCTCCATGAAAAAAAACTTGAGCAACCAACATTAATTAAGGAATAATCTACAGCTCACCGAGCCAGCTTGAAATTTGTCTTGTACCTGGAGAGTCTCATCCTCCATGTAATTAAATTCTATGCTGAGTAAATCTCTATCCGCCTCAGAAAGCTCTTCTTCGAGTGAGACCAATAACATCTTTATCATCATGACCTTGGTCTTATCTGTACTTTCCTTGCATCTAATAATAGACACTACTTTTTTTATCGCCTTATGGTGAAGGTTGACATACTTAACAAATCGAAAATACCAAGGGTAGTTATCCATGCTACTCTAACAACTGGAATCTTATAATTCACAGCTTAATCATTCAGCAGTTCCTTATAAATTGTTGTTGGTGAATCATTGCCATGCATTGCCTTGAATCCTTGCATCGCTTTATCATAAATGTGTTCACCCTGGTGTTCCTTCATTACATCCAACATCGCTGTGCGCTTGAATATATTATAGGCTTTCTTAGGAGTAGCGACATCCATCTGACCATTACGAAATCTTAATATGCTATCGACCAGGTTTTTGTTTCCATAGTTTGAGGTGCTGGCAAATGCAGAAATAAATGACCAAAACAATGGGAAGCCAATTCCAACCCAGAACAAACATTCAGCTATTGTTCCTTTGGATTCAAGCTCTCGTTGGAAGAGATACATGGGCTGCTCTCCTTTGATTCCAGAAAACAGAATGAAGTAGAACACAAGTGCGAAAACTGTAAACTTCTGGGGAATTTTGAATAGCCACCAGGACAGGACAGTTAGTATGATTCGAATAATGAACATGGTCTATATAAAACCAACAATTCAAATCTTAAAAATCACAATAGTTCTTTGCCTTGACTGGCCAATGAGACATTCTTCCAGAAATTCAGCACCCATTCCTCTCTCAACAATTTTCGATTTTTGTAGAGGATAAAATCTTCGTCCCTTAACAAGGATAATTTTTCTATTGTTCTCATTACACTGGTCCTGGCTCCGCCAATGAGCTTGAGTGCTTCGCTCCACTCCATATAGACGTTGCCTCTGTAGAGGATATAATAAAAGTCTGAGTTAAGATGATTCCGTTTCATTATACTGATTGATTTAGTATTAATAAATAGTCTGGAAAATTCCGTTTTCACCTAAAAACCGAAGAAAATGTTGGTTGAAATTTGATAGCTGCTAAAATCCGTGATGAACACAGTGTTGAATGGCCCCTTGGTTCGGAAATAACCTTACCGTTCTGAGTGGTTAGCCTAAGGATAAATTTTTTGCATATCGACCTGAACATGCAGTCTTTAGTTACAATGTAGTCCGCTTATTTTACGAGCGAGCTTAATTTACCCTCTAATATTGGCGGCTTAATTAAACCCAATTAATTGTGAATAATATCCAAATAAATTGGTATGTTTAACATTCTAAAATTAGAATGCATGAACAGGTTAAGTGAAATACTAAAAGAGCAAGGGAGAACTCAGGCATATCTCAGTAGAAAGATGGGGAAATCACCCAATACTGTTAATAATTGGTGCAGGAACAATACAAAAATCACATTGGCTGATGCAAAATTAATATCAGAAATTCTAAACTGCAGCATGGAAGATTTACTATTAGAAGAAGATAAAAAAGAAGAGAAGAAATAGATGACGACAGAGGAATTAAAAAAATTAGAAGATGATTTATGGACGGCCGCAACCAGGATGCGTGCTGATTCTGATTTGAAGTTGAGTGAATTCGCAACCCCAGTGTTGGGACTCATCTTTTTGAAGTTTGCGGATAACAAATATGCAGCTGTCGAATCTGAAATATTAGCTGAAGTTAAAGCTCAGGAGAATAGCAGAAGACAAAGGGAGATTCATGAAATAGCTATAGAAAAGTGCGGCTTCTATCTACCAGATAAATCAAGATATAACTATCTGCTCAATCTGCCTGAGAAGGAGGATATAGCGAAGGCTATCAAGCACGCAATGGCTGAGATAGAAAAGTATAAGCCAGAGCTTAAGGACACATTGCCACAGGATGAGTATTACGACCTGACCAGGACCGAAAAGAATCTACCTAAGACATTACTCAAGACATTCTCGGATATTCCTGTAGATGCAACTGGTGATATATTCGGGAAAATCTATGAATTCTTCCTGGGAAGATTTGCCATGGCTGAAGGTCAAGGTGGAGGAGAATTCTTTACTCCAACGTCTGTTGTAAAGTATATGGTAGAAGTTATTGAGCCATACACTGGGACGATATTCGACCCAGCATGTGGGTCTGGTGGTATGTTCGTACAGTCATCGCACTTTATTGATGAGCGAAAAAAGGAGCTCAAGAATTCCGACCCAAAGGACTTGTATGTATACGGAACTGAGAAAACACTGGAGACTGTCAGGTTAGCTAAAATGAACATTGCCGTTAATGGACTAAGAGGTAGCGTTATCCAAGCGAATTCATACTATGAAGACCCTCACAGCGCATTCGGCAAGTTCGACTTTGTTATGGCCAATCCTCCATTTAATGTCAAGGATGTAAATTATGACCGAGTGAAGGACGACAGGAGATTCAATACTTATGGTATTCCACAGAATAAAAGCAAGGGAAAGAAAAAGCAAGAAGGTGATGCTAACCTGGTTCCAAATGCGAACTACATGTGGATTAATCTTTTCGCTACTTCACTCAAGCCAGAAGGAAGAGCTGCTCTTGTTATGCCGAATTCGGCAAGTGATGCTCGAAATTCGGAAGCCGACATCAGACAAACCTTAATCAAGAAGGGGTTGATTTCTCAGATGGTCACCCTGTCGAGCAATATGTTCAGCACTGTTACTTTGCCAGCATCCTTATGGTTTTTTGATAAATCGAAAATGGTGAATGATTTCGAATCCGAAAAAGACAATATCAAAGTATTGTTTGTGGATGCGAGAAATGTGTATCGACAAATTGACCGAGCTCATCGTGAGTTTACCCAGGAACAAATATGGAACCTGGCTACTATTACTCGATTATACAATGGAGATTCAGAGCGATTCCTCCACCTGATTCATAAATACATCCAGAACATTGGTGATTTATTACCTGTAGCAACTGCAGCTTATGAGAGGTATCTAAGTATACACAATCAACTGGTTCAAGGCCTTGAAAAATGGCACAAAGCAGCTTCTTTTAACAAGGAGCAACAACCATTAGCAGAAGAATTGTTGCAGCAATTGCTGCTGTTGACGCTTAGCTCTGATAAAAATTATTCTGCTGCTGCAGTAGCTGCTGAAGCAGCTACTGCTGATTATTTGAAAAAGAACAAAGTTACCAATGAGGCACAGCACCAGGTTGCTGAGAAGTTATTATTGCTTAGTGATGCTAAGAAGGTTCTTAAGAAGCACCTTGATAAATCGTTCCGCTCACTGGAGAAATTATTCAAACAAGCCGAAAAAGAGCTTCGAGATAAGAATGATAAAAACTGGAAGGAACTAATCTCATTTCGGGAACTCAATGAAGGTGCCACTCAAATGAATGAACACTTTAATGAAGCAATGAACCGTGACCCTCAATTTTCTGCTGAAACAGAAGGAAAATCTGCTTTTTATTTCTTTAAGACAATGGCATGGCTCCAGGAACGATTCCCAGAGGCAAAGTATGAGGATGTTACTGGACTTTGTAAAGTGTCAGGTGTAGATGAAATTGAAGAGCAGGATTGGTCATTGAATCCTGGTAGATATGTTGGGGTTGTCATTGAAGAAGATGGAATGACAGAAGAAGAGTTCAATGATGAAATGTCAAAATTGAATATTGCCCTGTTGGAGCTAAATAATGAAGGAACTTCATTCCTAAACTTAATTGAAAACAACTATAACTCTCTTTTCCAAGAATGAAAAAAGGATGGAACAAATATAAATTTAAGGAGCTTGTTCATTTTCAACCTTCAGTAAAACTTCAGAAAGGAGAAGAATATTGGTTTATTCCTATGGAGGATATTGAGGAAAAGAACAGCTATGTATTTCCTAAGCAAAAAAAGGTTTTTGATGGAAGTAGTGGTGCGAAATTTTCTGATGGTGATATAATATTTTCTCGAATTACTCCTTGTCTACAAAATGGAAAAATAACTCAAGCTATTCTTGGACAAGGACAATCAGGATTTGGTTCAACAGAGTACTTCGTGTTTCGTGGTAAAAAGAGAATAGTAGACCAAAAATTCCTGTTTTATTTTGTCACTTCAAATGCTTTTACAGGTTCTGCCATCAACAGCATGGTTGGAGCCAGTGGAAGACAGCGTGCCGATAAAGGATACATAAATAATCTTGACCTTCTATTACCACCTATAGACGAGCAAGAGAAAGTAGGTACTATACTTTCTCTATATGATGATTTAATTCTTAACAACTCGAAACGTATCTCTATTCTGGAAAAAATGGCTCAGCAAATCTTCAGAGAATGGTTTGTAAGAATGCGTTTTCCTGGATATGAGAACACAAGGTTTGTTAAGGGAATTCCTGTAGATTGGAAAATACAATCTATTGGAGAGACTGTTAATGTGCTTATGGGACAGTCTCCAAAATCTGAATTTTACAATGAAGATGGAGTTGGACTTCCTTTCCATCAGGGCGTGGGTTCATACGGTAATATATATCCGAATCATGATGTTTTCTGCTCTGTTAATGGCCGTATCGCAAACGAAGGAGATATTTTATTTAGCGTTCGTGCACCTGTTGGCAGATTAAATCTTGCAGATAGAAAATTAATTATTGGTCGTGGATTGAGTGCTATGAATCATAAGAAGGGATTTAATTCATTCTTGTTCCATTTTCTTAAATATCAATTCAGTAGAGAAGATATTATTGGAAATGGAGCTATTTTCAATTCTGTTGGAAAGGATGAACTTAAAGGGTTCAAGTATTATGCACCTACTGATAAACTTATTCAAGATTTTGAAGAAAAAGTAATTCCAATTGATGGTGCAATCAAGAATCTCTATCACCAGATAAAACTGTTACAATCAACAAGAGATAAATTATTGCCAAGATTAATTAGTGGTCAGCTCTCTGTTGAGCACTTAACGAAAAAACTACAAGAGACTGCATGAGTAAGGAAAATCAAATAACAGAATGGAAGCAATCTTGGCACGAGAACTACTTTGATTGGATATGTGGTTATGCTAATGCTTTTGGCGGAACCTTGTACATTGGAAAGGATGACGATGGCAATGTTGTAGGAATAGATAACATTGAAAAGCTTCTTGAGCTTGTTCCAAATAAGACCAGAGATTTGATGGGAATAATGGTGGATGTGAATCATCATGAAGAAGGAGGATTACATTATTTAGAAATTGTTGTGGAACCATATCCATACCCTATCAATATTAGAGGGCGATATTTTTATAGAAGTGGCAGTACTAAGCAGGAACTTAAGGGTCCTGCATTAAATAAGTTCCTATTAGAGAGGCAAGGAAAGCGTTGGGATGGTGTTCCTGTACCGAATGTCTCAGTTGATGAATTAAAGGATGATACAATCGAATTTTTTAAAAGGAAAGCAGCTAAAAGTAATCGCTTAAGTGAAGAGGATTTAGATGGAGACAAAAAGGAAATTATCGAATCCTTGAATCTCTTTGATAGTGAAATGCTCAAGAGAGCTGCAGTTTTGCTTTTTCATCCTGACCCTGAAAAATTTGTCACTGGAGCATTTATTAAGATTGGCTTTTTTGAGGAAGATGATGACCTTAAGTACCAAGATGAAGTTAAAGGAAATCTGCTTGAGCAAGCTGAAGAAGTCTTAATGTTACTTAAGACCAAATATGATGTTGCAGCTATATCATATGATGAAGGCAGCAGATATGAGAAGTTTACTTTTCCTCAGGATGCCATACGTGAAGCTGTTATGAACGCTATTGCTCATAAAGATTATAGCAGTGGAATTCCAATTCAAATAAGTGTTTACAATGAAAAAATCATTTTCTGGAATGAAGGACAGCTTCCAGAAAATTGGACGGTAGATAAACTATCGAGTAAACACCCCTCTAAACCATTTAACCCTGATATAGCCAACACGTTATTTAGAGCAGGTTATATTGAGTCTTGGGGTCGTGGTACAATTAAGATGATTAATGCGTGTAAAGAACACAAAATCGCTCCACCCATTTTCTCAAATGAGCCCCCTGATTTTCAAGTGGAGCTTATAAAATACTCTGACCATGGATTGTCGGCTATGGGTCTGAAAGAGGAATTAAGAAAAGTGGTCTTATATACCCAGGAACATGAGTCAATTACTAATACTCAGGTTCAGGAATTATGTGGTGTTAGTAAAGCTACAGCATCAAGATATTTATCTGATTTGGAAGGAAAGTACATTGAGAAAGTAGGAACTACAGGTGTAGGAACCTCATATATTCTAAAAGGGCTCGCTAAGGGCTCATAAAAGACTTGAATAAAGGGCTCACTAAGGGCTCAAGATTTTGGTCTTATAAAGAGAAAAAACGACAAACCCCTTTAAAACAAGGGTTTTAGAAAGATAAATAAGGGCTCACTAAGGGCTCAAGAATGGAAGATTAAAGGGCTCATAAAGGGCTCAAATGATTATGAAAAAGACATGACATGAAGAATTTTCTGTCAGAAGACGATATAGAAATAGCAGTAGTCAAGGAACTCTCAGCACAAGAGTTGCCCTGGAGGACTATTAATTGTTATACAGCAGATGCTGAGGACCTTAATGACCGCTCAGGTAGGTCTGATAAAAGTGATGTTGTATTCCGAGACATCTTACGTAAGAAATTGGATGAGCTTAATCCTGGAATCCCAGAGAAAGCTATCGACCAAGCCGAGCATGAACTGAGTAAGGGGCGCAGGGCTATGACTACAATGAATGCCAATATCGAAATCTACAAGTACATAAGAGAAGGTGTTCCAGTAAGCTATGAGAATGAGCAAGGCAAAGAGGAGCATGGATTCGTCAAGGTAATAGACTTCGATAAGCCAACTAACAATGATTTTCTGGCTGTCCAACAATTATGGATTAAGGGAGAAATCTGTTTTCGAAGACCTGATGTTATCTTGTATATAAATGGATTACCACTTGTCCTGGTAGAACTCAAAAACAACAATGTGTCAGTTCGGAATGCATACAAGGACAATCTAACCACATATAAGCAGGAGCTTCCCCAGTTATTCTGGTATAATGCAGTTACTCTACTTTCTAATGCGAAGGAAACCAAAGTAGGTTCATTTACAGCTACCTGGGAACACTTTGGAGAATGGCTGCGAATTGATGACGAGAAAGAGCGTCCAAATAAGAAAGAGATTCGCAAATCAAATAATAGCTTACGTTATACACTAAATGGTTTATGCACCCAGCCAAAACTGCTGGACTACATAGAGAACTTTGTGTTGTATAATAACACAGCATTCAAGGTTACGGCAAAGAACCACCAGTTTATTGGAGTTAATAAAGCGATTGATGCGTTTGACGACAGGGAAGATAGAGAAGGTAAACTTGGGGTGTTCTGGCATACGCAGGGAAGCGGTAAATCATACTCAATGGTTTTTTTCGCTCGCAAAATCTTCCGAAAATTCTCTGGAAACTTCACCTTCTTAATCATTACGGACCGAGATGACCTGGACACTCAGATTTATAGAAACTTCCTTAACATGGGAGCTTGTCATAAGGCAGATACATCCAGACCCAAGAATAGTAAAGAATTAAGAGAAGTCCTGGCTACTAATAAGCGGTACATCTTTACGCTTATCCAAAAATTCAGATATGATAAAGGGAAGAAGTATCCGTTGATTTCCGAGCGTGATGACATCATCGTAATCGTGGATGAAGCCCACCGTACACAATATGCTTCTCTGGCGGAGAACTTACGTACAGGTTTACCTAATGCTCAATTCATTGCATTTACTGGGACTCCATTACTTGGTAAAGAAAGAAAGACTTACAAATGGTTCGGAGACTACATTTCCGAATACAACTTCGCTCAGGCAATAGAAGATGGAGCTACGGTCCCTCTGTACTATGACAAACGATTACCAGAGCTCCAGATAACCAATGATGAGTTGAATGAAGACCTGGCGGAAATCCTGGAGGAAGAGAACCTGGATGAGAAACAGCAGCAGAAGCTGGAGGATAAGTATGCCACAACCATGGAGGTAATCACCAGAGATGACCGTTTGGATACGATAGCTCATGATATTGCTTATCACTTCCCTCGAAGAGGATACCTGGGAAAAGGGATGGTAATATGTGTTGACAAGTACACTACAGTTAAGATGTATGATAAAGTCAAGAAGAACATTACCGAACAACTTAAAGCTCTCAGAAAAGAACTTCAGCAGGTTACAGATGAGAATGAAAGAACAGAGCTCAAGAGAATCATTGATTATCTGAACTGGATGGATATGGCCGTAATCATATCTGAAGATGCAGACGAGAAAGATAAATTCAAGGAAAAAGGACTTAACATTCAATTCCACCGTGAGAGAATGAATGAGCTCGATGAGAATGGGAAGAATGTAGAAGATAACTTCAAGGACCCTGAACACAAACTACAACTCGTATTTGTTTGCGCAATGTGGTTAACTGGGTTTGATGCTCCTACAGTATCAACACTTTACCTGGATAAACCCATGAAGAACCACACGCTAATGCAGACCATAGCAAGAGCGAACAGGGTTGCGCCAGGAAAGAGGAATGGTTTGATTGTAGACTACTTCAATGTATTCCGAAACATCAAGAGAGCTCTTACCGATTATGGACAAGGTGAAGAAGCGGACCCAACGCAGAACCCTGAGGGTCAAGACCCAGTGGAAGATAAATCACAACTACTGGTACTATTGGATGAAGCAGTAGCCTCAGTTAGAAAATTCTGTCTTGAGCATGAAGTTGACCTGGATAAGGTGCTCGCCTCTGGGGAAACATTTTCTAAGCTGGAGTTATTTGATGACTATGCAGATATACTATTGGCCAAAGATGAGCTTCGTAAGGAGTTCTATGTATATGATAATACTTGCTATGGGTTATATGAAGCTTGTCGACCTGATATTCTCAAGATGAGAGATAAATACCAGGTGGTTGAAGTAGTGCACTACCTGAGAGGTGTAATTGACAATCACATTGGTAAAGCGAATATAGAGCGTGCGGAACAACGCATATCTGAACTCCTGGACCAAAGTGTATTGACGAATGAGGAATCAAGCAATATAGCCAAAGATTCCTGGGTCCCGCAGAATGAATACAAGATTAAAGGTTACAAGAAGGAAATCAATCTTGCTGCTTTCGACATAGATAAGCTTAGAGAGCAGTTTCCAAAAAAGAATCATAAGAACATTGAGATAGCTGACTTAAGAGCGTTTATCGAAGACAAGCTGGAAAAGATGTTGGAACAGAATGTAACCAGGGCTTCCTTCATAGAACGATTCCAGGCAATCATTGATAGATATAATGCAGGAAGTAAGGATAACCCTGATGGAGGATTCGGTGTCGGTGCAGAAGACATCTACAACGAGCTCCTGGACTTTGTGAACAAGCTTAAGGAAGAAGACCAACGTCACATTGAACTTGGATTGACGGAGGATGAGTTGGAATTATTCGACCTAATACGAAGAGACAAGCTTACAAAGGAACAAGAGCATGACGTTAAGAATGCTGCTAAGCATCTTCTTAAGAGATTAAGGGAAGAGCAACCAAAAGTGTTAGTCCAGGATTGGTTTAAAGACTCTGAGACCAAAGAGAAAGTAAAAGGAGCTATTGAGGAAGTTCTTGACAAAGACCTACCTCAGATACCATATGGAAGAAAAGAATTTGCAGAAGCAAGTAATAAAATATTTGACCACGTATATGTTCAGGCCAGTTTAGGTCGGGGCTGGGTGGCAGCGTAAATTATATATTTATGATTGAAGGTAATTTCGAAAAAATTAAAGATGTAATACAGGATTCTAACCTGAATTTTCTAATTGGTTCTGGTGCATCAGTACCGTTTTTTGATACTCTTGGAAATATCGAAAACTGGCTTACAGACCTCGTTGAATATGCTGGCGCTAATGAGGATGTTAAGAAATATGTCAAAGCATCTATTTACAAGAATTACTTTGATGTTGCCATGGGAACGAATTCCGTTATAAGAGACTATAGTGATTTAAAGCATGAGTATGCAGCCGACAATAGCACACCTGACAATAGGCTACAGAATGTATCATTAGCGTATTACAAGTTTCTAAGTTCCATCAATGAAATAGTATATGAGAGAAGAAGCAATACAGTAACCAAACAAGTAAACCTATTTACTACCAACATTGATGTTTTCCTGGAGAAAACAATAGAAGAAATTGGTGGACAGTTCAATGATGGATTCCATGGGATTTTCAATCAGAGATTTAGCTTAAGTAACTTTAAGAAGTCTTATTTTCAGAAGAGTCAACACTATGACAATGTTAGTGAACTTCCAGTATTCAATTTGCTTAAAGTTCATGGTTCAGTTACGTGGAAGAAAAATGGGCAGAATATTGAGTTTGATAATCTTGAGCTTGTAGAAGAAGTCAAAAACACAATCGGTGCATTAACATTTCTCGATATAAAAGGTCTCAATGACGCTAAATGGGCTTCAGATAACAGAGATTTAACAATCAAAGAAATCTGTGATACGGTTAATCCTGCAGCAATTCCAAATTGTGATGTCTTTATTGACGCATACGAAAAATTGCAAATAGTCAATCCAACTAAGGAGAAATTCAAGGATACAACCTTCAATAAGAATTATTATGAAATGCTCCGACTATACTCTAATGAGTTAGAGAAAGAAGCTACGTCTCTATTCGTGATAGGGTTTTCTATGGCTGATGAGCATATCAGAGAAATCACAATACGTGCAATTAAATCGAATCCAACTTTATTCGTTTACATCTGCTCTTTTATGCCAGAGGCAGACAATGATATACTTGCGAATTTCAAAAAGGATGATTTTGATTTTGAAAAACATAAGAACATAAGATTAATTCATCCTGAGGAAAATTTTGATTTGAGAATGATTAATGAAAAGCTGTTCGGTAAGGTGATTGAACTGATGAAAACTAAGGATAAGAAGTAATGTCTAACAACGATTTAAATAACAAGCTTCAAAAGGATTCCATTTTTAAAGTTGGACATGTTATCAGCGTGGAAGGAAGAAGGGTTAGGGTGATTGTAGATAAATCTAAGAATAGTGCTAACCTTCTTTATCAGGGAGAAGTAATTCGGAACGTATCTGTAAACAGTTACATAAAGATTGTAAAAGGATTTACTAAGATAATTGGGAAGGTTGATGGAGAATTTACAGATGAAGATAAGTCCGCCTCCAATTCAAAGTACGGTAAGCAACAAGATGAAATAAACAGGGTTCTATCAGTTAGTCTATTAGGTTTTTTCAATTCAAATGGATTTGAAAGAGGAATCAAGGAATTACCACTGATTAAGAACGAATGTTTCTTACTTGATTCTGACGAATATGAGATAGTTCATAATTTTATCAAGCCTTCAGATGCTCCTATCGGTATTGGAACCTTAACTCATGAGAAGGGGCAGACGGTGAAGATAGGAGTCAACAGTCTTTTCGCCAGTCACATTGGGATTTTTGGTAATACAGGTAGCGGGAAATCTTATACACTTTCCAAGATATACAATACTCTCTTTTTGGATTTCAAATCCCAACAAAACTTTGCTGCCAATGCATCATTCTATTTAATTGATTTTAATGGAGAGTATGTCGATGATGATAGATTGATAGACAGAGACAGGAAAAGCTCTTTTGCTTTGAGTACAAGAACAGATAATGGAACTAAATTTCCAATCAAATCCAAACATGTTGAAGACCCAGATTTTTGGTCATTGATATTGGAAGCCACAGAAAAAACTCAAGCTCCATTTATTCGTAGAGCTCTTAATAGTCCTAAAATAAATGATAAGGTTTCTTCTGATGAGCAATTACATGTATTTATTCAGGACCTCATAGAAAAGATTATTGTAAAAGAGGATGGAATCCTCAGGTCTGGGATAATAATTGATTTTTTAAACAATCTTTCGGAGTGCTTTTCTGAATCCAACATGGATGAAATCCTTCCTTTTTTCCAGAATACATTAAAATACCACACAAGGGATAAAAGATATTTCATTGGAGGTGACTACGGTCAGGCTGTTGTTTCTATAGTGAATGAACATCTTGGAAACTTGACTTTTAACAGTGATACAAGTCTAATTACGAGGATTAGGTTAAAGTTAATTCTAAAATATCATGATGAAATCATCGGAGGATTTGCAAATCAAGAGCATCTATCTCCATTGATTAATAGAATATCTGGACGAGTTAAAGACATAAACAAGCTAATAACTGTAAATGATAATCCAGAACTAAAAAACATTAGCGTTATTTCTCTACGTGACGTAAATGTGCAGATGAGAAAAATGCTTCCATTTCTTATTTGTAAACAGATGTACGAAGAAAAGAAGGAAGCAAATACTAAGGAAAAGTCTCTGAACATTATCATTGATGAAGCCCACAATATTCTTTCGGAATCTTCTGAAAGAGAAAGCGAATCATGGAAGGATTACAGATTAGAAACCTTTGAGGAAATTATTAAGGAAGGTAGGAAATTTGGAGTCTTCTTGACTATTGCAAGTCAAAGACCTTCTGATATTAGTCCAACAATCATTTCGCAGCTGCATAATTTTTTCCTCCACAGGTTGATTAATAACAATGATATTCGCGCGGTAGAAAAGACGATTTCTTATCTGGATAAGTTATCATTTGAATCATTACCAATTCTTCCTACTGGGACTTGCATATTTGCAGGATTAGCTGCCCAGGTGCCTGTTATGATTGACATAGGGAAGATAGAAGAATCACGATATGAACCTGATAATAAAACAATAGTACTTCTGGATAACTGGATGGACAACAATGAGCAAGCTTGAATCAATCATATATGAAACTTATGGTTCTGCGGATGAACTTATTGCTCTTGTTCGAAAGGTGGACCTTGAGACCAACCTCAATACCATGTTGGATAAAATTGAAAGTGCGCTCGAATCTGATGACCACAATAAGATAGTCGCTATTTCAGGTCCTATGTTATCTGGAATCAATAACAAGCTCAGCAACCATTCCAATCAAGATGAAAAACAAAAATTGGAATACCTGCTCGCTGACATCTTTGAGAAGTATCTAATAATAATTTCTCAAAAGAAAGATGGCCCAAATATACTTGCTCAGGTAGATGAAAATCTCAGAGAAACCTGTGAGATAGCAGGATATGATTATGACGCTCTAACAAGTCTTTTTAATATAAGAAAACATGTTGTGTTGCTACCTCAGAGAAAAATTCAATCAAGGTATTATTACGAGTGGAATGGTATTCCATATGAATTGGATGAAATTATAAGAGATATAGCTGATAAGAAATGGATTTATTCGGTAAAAGAAATGCGAAGAGTCTTTTCTCCAGTAACAGGAAACCTTCAGATAAGGTGTAATCCAGAAAGAAAAGCCGAGTTACTTATCTTTTTTCATAAGCTAAAGGAATTTAATCTAATAACCCCTAAGGGTAGAGGTAATAGCGGTCATTTTAGGCCAATATGCACTTATGCTGTGGACAATGAAGGAAATTTTATTTACCAAAAGGCGGTAAACAAGCTTCATAATAGATTGAAGAACAATTTGAAAAGGTATGCAGAATTAACTGGGAAAGCGGAGAAGATTATTGAGAGCAATGCACCGAAATCAATTGGACAATGAGAGGACAATGACCATTGTCCCAAATAAATGCCAGGGGTTCTGACGTAATTTTGGTGGAAACAAAAAAGATTAGATTATGACATTACATCAATTTGTAGTTGCAAATGACCTGAAGCAGGCGGATGCAATCATTCTACGGAAAAAATTATTAGGCATGGTAGACCATTATGCCATCTTCTTAGGTTATAGAAATAGTAACCCAGTGTTTGTCGCAAATTATAGAGATGGTGTTAAAGAGGTGTCCTATAAGGAACTAAGCACCATCTTACAAACCTACCAACCTGAGCAAATAGATAGATTCCCAGGACCTGAAGCTCATAGGCAACTGGCAGTTCAACGTGCTTTATCTCGTATAGGGGAACGGGCATATAATTACATTGCAAATAACTGCGAGCACTTTAAGAACTGGGTGCATCATGGAGAGAACAGAAGCCAACAGGTTAAAAATGCTGGAGATGTTTCTCTTGGTATTGCCGCTGTTGCTGGAGTTGCTGCAATTGGTGCCAAAAGTGAGAAAGCTGCCCTGGTTGGAATGGGATTCTTATTAGCAGGGTTATTACTTAGAGAAGCAGCAAAAGACTAATCCTATCGTACTAATCTTTTTTGTCTTCCATTTGGTTCGACAATACAATCATGTCTTGTACTAAAAGCCCTGTAACGTAGAGTTGCAGGGCTTTTTTATTGGTTTTAACTGGAAACAGGGCAACGGCACTAAATTCTCTCTATCCTTTATCGCAACTACGTTTTAGCGGTTCGACATTTCTCGTTAATTTTGCAACAGTGAAAAAAAGCCTCTTTCATATCAAGAAAATGGATTGTCCTTCTGAGGAGAATCTCATTCGTATGAAGCTTGATGGTCATGAGACAATCATAAAGCTTGACTTCAAGATAGAAGACAGGGAATTGACAGTTTATCATGACGAGAGCGACCAAAACATTCTTAGTTCTCTTGACTCATTAGCTCTGGATACAGAACTGATGAAAACTGAAGAGACAGATGAGAAAGTTGAAAGTGATTCTAAGCTTCAGTCTAAGTTACTTTGGCAAGTACTCGTCATTAATTTCGTCTTCTTCGTTCTGGAAATGACCTTTGGATTGGTGTCTAACTCAATGGGTTTGGTCGCTGATAGTCTGGACATGCTCTCTGACTCCTTTGTATATGGTCTAAGTCTTTTTGCTGTTGGAGCAGTTGTGGCAAAGAAGAAACGAATAGCTAAGTTCAGTGGATACGTTCAGATTCTATTAGCTCTAATCGGAATCACTGAGGTCTTTAGACGATATTTCTTTGAGGATGACGTGCCTGATTACCTCACCATGATAATAGTATCAGTGTTCGCTCTTATTGCGAACTGGCTGTGCCTTATTCTATTACAGAAATCTAAATCGGAAGAGGCTCATATGAAAGCGAGTATGATTTTCACAAGCAACGACATCATTATTAATGTGGGAGTTATTCTGGCAGGTATTCTGGTGAGTGTTTTATCAGACAGACTTCCAGACCTAATTATTGGTTCAGTAGTATTCGTAATAGTCCTCAGAGGAGCATTCAGAATACTCAAGTTGGCAAAATAATTATTGGTCGATTTGGTTCGACAATACAATCATTTCGTGTACATTTAGCCCTGTAACGTAGAGTTACAGGGCTTTTTTATTGGTTTTAACCAAACCAGGGTAACGGTACTAAATCTTCTGTATCCCTTGACGTTATTGAAAAAAGCGGTTCGACATTTTTACGTATTTAAGCATTTGCTAAAATAATTAAGTATCTTTGTACTATGAGTAATTCATGTATAAGGTTAGAGGCGGATGCCGAGCAAATAAATAGATGCAAGAAATTGCTGGAAGACCAGTCTCGAACAATTGATTCAATGACTACTGTGTTGAACCTTGCTGGCAACACAGTTAGATTCAATATTTTATTCCTACTTCAACATGAAGGAAGACTTTGCGTTTGTGACCTTAGTGATATTCTTGGAATTTCTA
Source organism: Crocinitomicaceae bacterium (assembly GCA_020436025.1). Lineage (GTDB taxonomy): Bacteria > Bacteroidota > Bacteroidia > Flavobacteriales_D > Crocinitomicaceae > JAGQYP01. The sequence goes on along the minus strand of JAGQYP010000002.1, from coordinate 98,613 downwards.
TCTCTGCAGTATCTCAGCATCTGAGAAAACTAAAAGACCGTCAGTTAATCTACTCGGTTAAGGAAGGGCAGACAATCTTCTACTCAAATAGTGAGTCTCAAACACAAATATTAAATACGTTTTTCGATTTAATTGTGGACGAACCTAATACAGTTACGGCATGAAATCAAATAACAAAATAGCTGGCGTAGGTCTATTGACTGCAATTGCGGCATCATTATGCTGTATTACTCCCGTCATAGCTCTAATTGCTGGAACCAGCGGACTGGCATCAACGTTTTCTTGGATGGAGCCAGCGAGACCATACCTGATTGGATTCACAATCTTGACTCTTGGTTTTGCCTGGTATCAGAAATTAAAACCCCAGAAGGAAGTTGATTGCAATTGCGATACTGAAGAGAAAAAGAGTTTCATGCAAACCAAACTTCTCCTTGGTCTTATTACTGTGTTCGCTGCTATAATGTTGACCTTCCCATATTATTCTCATGTGTTTTATGATAACAATGCCTCAGTAAATGCTATTGAAGAAGGAAATGCTCAGAAATCAGAATTTACCATTGAAGGGATGACTTGTGCAAGCTGTGAGGAGCATGTAACCCATGAGATTCTTCAATTGGACGGAATCGGGAACGTAGATGTTTCCTATGATAATGGCAATGCAATAGTCGAATTCGACAAGAGCAAAACGAATCAAAAAGAAATTAAAGAAGCAATAAACTCAACTGGATATTCAGTTACAGAAACGAAGAATTTATAATGGCGGTAGAACTTAAATCAGTGCTAACTTGTCCAGAATGTGGACATAAGAAAGAAGAGGAAATGCCAACAGATGCATGCTCCTGGTTTTATGAATGTGAGAACTGCAAGGCTCTTCTAAAGCCGAAAGAAGGAGATTGCTGCGTTTATTGTTCTTATGGAACGGTTCCATGTCCGCCTATTCAAGAAAATGGCAGTTGTTCATCTGGGTGCTGCTAAGAATTATTTAGAGTCGATTTGGTTCGACAATGCAATCATTGCGGGTACAAAATCAGAACTTAGTGCAACGATCTCACTGACCGAAAGGGAAGTAATGAAAAACAGAAAGAGAACTTAGCGGAGCGATCTCACTGACCATAGGAAGTAATGAGGAAAGTGATTCTGATTTTCCCTCATTCTCACCCTCACTCTCACTCTGAAAAACCACCAAATCAAAACCAATGTTCGAATTTCAAAAATTAATCGTCTACAAAAAGGCGAAGTCATTTCACAAGGATTCTAAGCAGATAATTAAGAATTATTCTATCACCGGAATAGAGAGAGACCAGCTTCATAGAGCTTCTTATAGTATTCCATTGAATATTGCAGAAGGTTCTGGAAGGTATACGAATAAAGATAGGAGGAACTTTTATATCGTATCCCGCAGTTCTGTGTTTGAGTGTGTCTCAATACTCGAACAGTTAGAAGAGGATCAAGAAATACCTAAATCCAATTATCAAGAAATGTTAGAGAAAGCAGATGAGCTTTCTAGAATTCTATACAGAATGATCAAAAATCTAGAGTAAAAATCAGAACTTAGTGCAACGATCTCACTGACCGAAAGGGAAGTAATGAGAAACAGTGTGAAAATGAGGAAAGTGATTCTGATTTTCCCTCATTCTCACCCTCACACTCATTCTAAAACCACCAAATCAAAACCAATGTTCGATTTTCAAAGAATAATCGTTGACTTGGAGCTGTTGGGCTAGATAGGTTTTAAAGGAATTATAGTGAATCTTGGGATGAAAACCCTTTGACTTAATCCATGTTACTTCTGCAATTCAATGATGATCCAATAATTGTCTTCACCATCAATGTTTTTCTTCATTAGTTGAACGTTGTAAGTTCTTCCTTCTACAATGTACGCATAAACTGTTTTTATAGAATTTGATTCTTTTTCTGTACTTACAATTTTTGTTTTATGGCTCACAAAATAGTCTGTAAGTAGTTTGTAATAGGTTGCATACATTTCATAGCTACCCTGAGCTGTGAATGACTTGAGCATTGTAATTTTAGGATTTGCTACATTTCCTGTTTTTAAATCAGTGAACATCAGGTAAATTTCTGAGTCTTTATACAACCATTTCCCAAATACCGTTTGATTGGCTGGAACTTTACATTCAGGACATTGATCTTTTCTAACCAACTGTTCTGAGAGTAAGAAAGGCTTACTAATGGTCGTGATTTTTAAAATACTTTCTGCCGTGATTTGACTGTAAGAATAACTTGAAGAAATTAAAATGGCCAATAAAATAATTATACTTCTCATGAATTTTGATTTTTTAGAAAGCTACTAATAATATCTCAAGTGGCCAGGATTGATGTAGTAATAGACAAAAAGAGTCTATTAATGGATGGGGTTAATTGAGTCTCTAAATAAGGAATTTAAAAATCCGGAACAGCAATAAAAGTAAACTTGATGAAGTAATAGGTGCCTCCACTAGTAATTCTTTTCACCAATTTACAATTGAACCGGTTTCCACGAACAGCCACTGTAAAACTTGTACTTCCTGGTTCTTCTGCTTGTGCTTTACTGATTAAGCCATTATCGAATCCATATTTGGTTAAGTATTTATAGTGTTCATCAATCAGGCCTTTGAAACCAGCTATAGTAATGGATTCAATTTTATTGTCTTCGTTGTATTGGAAGTAATAAGTGGATCTTTTTTCTGGGCTATGATTAGATTGCAAGACTGTTTTACTAGCCATGAAGCTCTCTGCCTGATTGAGTTCACAAGTCGGGCAAAATTTGGAATAATTTGACTGCTTTTCCAATTCTCCCTTTTTTAGCTTCAAACACTGAATGAGTTCATCGGTTTGGGATTGCCCGAAGGATTGGAGGCCAGTAAATGCTATCAACAATGCTAAGATGAGTTTCATATTCTAAAGATATTTCATTTTCTTGTTTAGAGCAACTTTCAGACCAATTCTATCCATTAACTTTTTTCCACTCTTGTTTGGCTCTTTCCATTTTTGCCTGATCTTTTAAATTTTTGGATTCAATATATTCTTCTATATACCCACAATCGTAACATGCATAGGTATCGATAAAGAATTTCTTCCAATTCGAAATCGGAATACTCGATCGATCTCCTCTTTTCGGGCTGCCATCAGTATAGATCTCAGTACTTTGGCATTTTGGGCAAATTCCTGTTTTCATGATTCCTTTTTTTCAAACAATGTAAAATATTTTACGGAATTTGTATATTGGTTTCATGACAAATAAGGAGTTAAAAAAGATCTACGACGAGGAATTGGAGCAACTACAAACTGAACTCGTTAAGTGGCAAGAGCATGTGAAAGCCACAAAGGAAAAATACATTATTATTTTTGAAGGTAGAGATACTGCAGGAAAAGGAGGCATGATCAAAAGGATTACTGAAAGATTGAATCCAAGGGTCGTAAAAACCGTTGCTTTAGGAGTTCCTTCAGACAAAGAAAAAACACAATGGTATTTCCAAAGGTATGTTCAGCATCTTCCATCTGGAGGTGAAATTGTCATTTTTGATCGTTCCTGGTACAATAGAGCCGGAGTAGAGAAAGTTATGGGCTTTTGCAGTGATAAAGAATACAGAGAGTTTCTAAAAGTGTGTCCCATCTTTGAAAGATCTCTGGAACATGCGGGAATTAAGATATTTAAATATTGGTTGTCTGTTAGCGCTGAAGAACAAGATAAAAGGTTCAAAGAAAGGTTAAAGAGTTCGTTAAAAAGGTGGAAGTTTTCTGAAATGGACTTATTATCCAGAGAAAAATGGCAAGAATATTCAGAGGCCAAAGACAAAATGCTGGCCGCTACGGATACCAATTTTGCACCTTGGTTTATGGTAAACACGAACAATAAAAAAAGAGGTCGTTTAAACTGTATTCGACACCTTCTATCACAAGTGGAATATAATGAACTGGATTTTGATAAAATTAAATTACCAGAAAGACAAGTAGAGATTGATCATTCAAATCGTCCTCCAAAGTCGCATCAAAACTGGGTGCCAGATTACTACGGAGAAAAGTAATGAAAAAATATTTTCACTTTTTCATTGTTAGAATAAAAATTATTACGACCTTTGGGTCAAAGGTAGGTTAGGTTTAAAAAGGAGTTCAGGCACCCGCTTGGCTCCTTTTTTCTTTTATCAATTTTTTAGTTTACCATTTACATTTACAACTATGTTCGGCTTTTTAAAAAGTCATAAAAAATCCATTTTAACCATTCTACTTGAAATTGTTGTGGTTTTTATTGGTATTTCGATTTCGTTTTGGTTTGATGATTGGAAAAGTAGCAGAGAAGATGAATCTGCCCGAAGAAAGTATTATGAAGGCTTGTATTCCGATTTAAATGCAGATCTATACATGATAGATAAAGTAATTTATAGATTCATGGAATTCAATGATCGCATTAACACTATGATTGATCAGATGTATCAGCCTGACTCAGCTATTATTTCTCCTGAAGAATTTTCAATGAGTGTAAGTAGAATTTCAATTGTTGATAATTTTGCTTCACAGAATCACACTTATCGAGATTTGACTTCAAGTGGTAAAATCAATTTGATATCAGATATTGAATTGAAGTGGGATCTTATGATTTATTACGGCTTGAACGAAAGGATGTCAAAGATTAATGAGGAAGCAACAAGGCATACATCCGATTTGTTCCTCAACAAGGTAATGGATCAATTTGAAGCCAAAACATTATTTGGTTTCGATGAATTCACGAAATACCCAGGATATGGTCAATTTGATTATAACAAAATAAAAGACCCTAATTCGGAATCATTTATTACACTTGAGAACTTTCTGATTATAAGGAAAAAGTACATTTACTTGAAGAATAAAAATTACTTAAAACTCCTATCTCAATTGAAGATTACAAGGGATATGCTGGCCAAAAAGTATAATTTTCTGACAGAGGACATGATCATTCAAATGGTGAAAAATGAGAATATTTCTTTTGAAGAGGCCTATGAAAAATCAACAAAAAATGCATCCAATTTTATTTTAAATGAGTGGGAATTCAATGAAATTGCATATTCACTTTTTGAGAAGGATCCTGCTTTGGCAATTGAAATATTAGAATTCTTGGTTGCGAAAGAGGGGAGTGCGAATTCATATGACAGTCTTGGAGATGCCTATTTTCTTATTGGTGAAAAAGCAAAAGCAAAAGAATGTTTTTTAAATGCCTATAAAGAGAATAATGGATTTTATGAATCGAAAAGAAAATATTTAAAAATAAAGAATGAAGAATTTTTGGAAAAAATACCATAAATATTTTTTGGATGTCTGGCAATATCTGGCCATCATTCTTCTTTTTATTCTGGCATTGATATTCTTCCTTTAAAGATCGCTTTTCTTCTTGATCAGACTAATCTGTTCATCAGAATTCTCGAAGTTGTTACTATAGCTGTGACTAAATGTGTAATACATTAGCAAGACAGCGTTGATCATGAGTATGAATGAGGTGAGTACAAAATAATTTAAAAACACTTTTTTCATGGTTGTTTTTTTAAATTTCAGATGTACTGGATATTTCGAATTTAATATTTCCATTTATTTATACAATACCACTTCTGAAAAACGTTACATATAGAACGCGCTGCAACTCTGTGGAATCCGCATTTATGGAATTTTTTCGAAAAATATTTTCTAAACCAACAATAAACGTAATAAAAGTTCGTTTGGTTAGTATATGTTGCAAAAAAAAATTAAAAAAGCCTATGAATAATATTTACTCTGAAGAATTAAAAAACGAAGAGTTAACTTCGAAAACAAAACAACCAAAACAGGATTTGATCAATTCGATCTTGAACTTTTCCAAGTCCTACAAGGTTCAAAAATCAAAAAATATTGGACAAGTAGAAGTAGTATTGAATTAAATTGACGTTCTCAAATTCAATTTACACAGGCTCTCAATTTTGGGAGCCTTTTTTTGTGTTTCTCGGATGGAATGAAAGGATTTCGGATCGCAAAAAGTCCTTATCTAAGTGCGTGTAGATTTCAGTAGTAGTGATGGATTCATGACCTAATAACTCCTGAATAACTCTTAAATCTGCTCCTCCTTCAAGCATATGAGTAGCAAAGGAATGCCGAAATGTATGCGGACTCACATTTTTCTGGATCCCTGCAGCTTCTGTTAGATTTTTGACAATGGTGAATATCATGACTCTGGTAAGTTTGGCCCCCCTTCTGTTTAAAAATATATAATCTTCATTGCCCGACTTGATTTCTAATTTTTTGCGCATGGAATCCTCATAAAATTCAATTTCTTTGAGCAAACCTTTGTTGATGGGTGCAAATCTTTCTTTGTCTCCTTTCCCAATCACTTTTATAAATCCTTCATCTTCATAGAGATTGGAATATTTTAGATTGATCAATTCGGAAACCCGAACACCGCAAGAGTATAAAGTTTCAATGATTGCTTTGTTTCTATGGCCTTCCAACTTACTCAAGTCTACAGCTCCCTCAATTTTATCGATTTCTTCTATGGACAAGACTTCAGGAAGTTTTAATCCTATTTTAGGTTGAGAAATTAACTCTGTTGGAGAAGATTGAATTTTATTCTCCAGGATTAAAAACTGAAAAAAGGAGCTTATTCCTGAGAGGATTCGGGCTTGACTTCTGGAGCTAATACCCAAGTCATATAAGTCTGAAAGGAAATTCTCGATGTCCTTTTGTTGGATGTGCAATGGAGAGAGAATTTGTAATTTATTCGTGGAGTAATTTTGTAATTTTTGAACATCACGGAGATAAGATTCAATGCTATTTTCAGCTAAACCTTTTTCTAGTTTCAAATAAATTTGGTAATCTCGCAATATATTGTTCCACTCAACAGCCGACAAAATGAAGATCTTAATTGTTAATGGTCCAAATTTAAACTTATTAGGGAAAAGAGAACCGGAGATTTATGGGAATCTTGGATTAGATGAGCTTATTTCCAATTTATCCAAAGCTTTTCCTCAAGTTGAGATTTCGCATTTTCAGTCCAACGTTGAAGGGGAATTAATCAATGTTTTACAATCTCAAGATCAAGAGGTAAATATCATTCTCAATGCTGGGGGATATACCCATACTTCTGTAGCTTTAAGAGATTGTGTTTCTGGGATTGGAAATAGAGTAGTGGAAGTACATATTTCAAATATTACCTCTCGAGAATCTTTTCGTCATGAATCCTTGATTTCTCCCGTTTGTGAAGGTTGTATTTTTGGATTTGGTTTAAAATCCTATGATTTGGCGATTCAATATTTTGTCATGAACCCATGAAGTCTTTTGGGTCTAATTGACTAAAATGATCTCTTTTTTTCCAGAACTTTTGTAATACGATGCTTTTGCGGTAATAGCCAGCGTTATTCTCGTTTCCGGCGTTATTCTTTTTGTATTCCTTTCGGATTTTAAGGAAATGCTTCAGTTTTTTGTAGTAATCGAAGTGGGCACTAAAGATGGCGTTTAAGTGTTTCCATTCCCCCATGAAGAAAAAGCGAACGCCAGCCACTCCGTCTATAACAAGTCGATTGAACAACAAAAGAAACAGGTTTCCTCTGTAGTTTTTGGTAATCATGAACAGACTGTTTCTGAAATTCAAATAGGTTTTTTTTGGAGTCATGTAATTGAGCGTCCCTCCACCTAAATGATAAATCTTAGATTCCCCACAGTATCCTATTTTGTAGCCTAAATTCTTCAGCCTCCAGCACAGATCAATTTCTTCCATGTGAGCAAAGAATATTTCATCCAAACCTCCTGCATTGTGGTACATTTCAGCCTTGATAAACATGCATGCACCAGTAGCCCAGAAAATTTCTCTGTTGTCATCATACTGATGCTCATCTTTCTCTATTTCCTGAAAAACTCGTCCTCGGCAAAATGGGAAATAATATTTATCCAGATATCCGCCAGCCGCTCCAGCATGTTCAAATTTTTCAGGTTCCATCAAACTCAAAACTTTTGGCTGACATGCAACCATTCCGGATTGACTTTCCATGTATTGAATAACGGGTTCGATCCAGTTTTCTGTTACTCGAATATCTGAATTAAGTAAGATGTAATAATCTGCCTGGATTCTTTTTAGCGCATCATTATAGCCTTTCGCAAAGCCACCATTCTCGTCGTTTTGAACGATTTTGATTTGTGGATAATGATCCTTGATAAACTTTACAGAATCATCCGTTGAGGCGTTGTCGGCCACGTAAATAGTTGCACTACCAGAATATGAAACCACACTGGGCAGATATTCTTCCAGTAATTTGTGACCATTCCAATTTAATATGACAACAGCTATTTCCATTGATAAGGTGGCGAAGATAAGAAAAGAAAAATGGATTTAGGGATTTCCTTTACCATCTTCTGTTTCCATTCAGATAATAGTAGTCATTTGCGTTTCCACCCCAGTGATCAAGAACTCCGTCAGCAGGATCGTCAAAATTAGATGAAGGGGAGTTTCTTTGCATTAAATCATGACGCCATCTGTAGTTTTGAAGCTCTCCAATCATGTCTGAATGCAATAAAGTATATTCGTTTGTCACAAGATCTCGATTGTAGAAAATAAATTGCTTATTCGACTGATTCTGAATTTTATCATATTGCCAAATTTCATAAGGGTAGGAGCTTGGCTCGTTCGGTCTTTCCATGATTGAACTAGGAGCTCCGTATTGCAAATAAACCCTTCCTCTGTCGGCTTGAAACCCTCTTTTAATCTGTGTTCCATAGTAGGTCTCAACAATATCCACCTGATCTTTGTAGGCCAACCAAGCTCGCACTGGATCAAAAGCATCCGTCTTGTTCCAGAAGTAGGCCATGAATTTTTTCAATTTTGTTGTATCACCTTCTTTCACCAACTGAAAGATGTTTCCTTGCTCGGCTCTACCACAAATTGGGGTTAAGCTTTCAACATAATATGCGATGGAATCACCTGAAATATCAAACTGATGCAGGTTTTCAATTTCAACATAATCGATAATTTGATCCGACTTTTTATAACGCTCGAAATAATGTCTCTTATCAAATATTGTATCACCAGTTTCCCCAATAATCTGAACCACTAAATTGTAGTCCCCTGTTGGTAAACCGTCTATATCAAACGTGTTTAAGTGAACCATGGTACTTCCAACGGTTTGTCTTTTCACCTTCATGAGCTTTGGCAAGGCCTTTTTACTGGTGAAATCTTCGATGTAGCATTGGATGACATAAGGACTTCCTTCAGTTAATTTTTTGGTAAGTTCATACCCTTCAAAATAAAAAATGATACGGTCCATTTCATTCCCGTAATAGCTCGATAAATAGGGGATTAACTGATACCCATTTCTATAAAAAGGATCTTCTTTATTTTCTGATTTATTGGCAAATTCGATAAGCGAGATATCCGAAATACCCCCTACAGCATAATCGGGAATACTGATAGACTGAAAGGCCACGACAGGCTTGGATTGTTTTCTATTTATGTCCAGCAATTCAATTTCCAATTCATATTCTCCCGGTTGAGCCATAAACCTCTGAATGTCATACAAATCCTCTAAAACACTGTCTTTTACAATTGGAGAAGCAACTTCGTATTTTTTAAAATCGATAATTTTCTCTCCTTGTTTAAGAATCAAAGTAATCTGTACATTGGCTTGAATTCCATCTTGAACTTCAATATATTTTAAATAAGGAGCCGAAATATTAAAGTAAGTTTCTAAATAAGGTCCTTGACCAGGAAGATAAAAAATGTTGTAGTCAAACATAGCTTTAATCTGCTTCGCTTCAGCTTGGGCTAAAGGGAGGAGACCTAAAAGAAACAATACAAGTAATTTTCGCATGATTTGATATCGAAGTAAAATTTATAAGACAAAAATAAGCTTTTTTCCTCGGATTATAAGGGCTTTACATCTCCCAAACTGAATAATTCTAGTGAGCTGTATAATATTTTGATTGTGTAGTAGCTTGTTTGTTAGGAAATTGTAAACGAATTCGAAATTAATCTAAAATTTTTCCAGAAAATCTATGGCAGGTAAATTTAGATTCTTTACTTTTGCCGCGGAGAATTGGCAGAGTGGTCGAATGCGGCAGTCTTGAAAACTGTTGTGCGGCAACGTACCGGGGGTTCGAATCCCTCATTCTCCGCCAGTGAAAAAAGAGCTTCCAAAAGGAGCTCTTTTTTTTTGTATTTATTTTTGTTTTTGTTTTTTCATGTGGCTAGGGTAAAGTTTAGAATTCTCAATTGAGTTTCTTTGTTTAAATTGTCAAACAGAAGTACACAATATCAACGGAACCTTAAAGTATTCAATGAGTGCAACCATTCCTTCACGGAATGAATTGATCTTGATACGAGTGTGCTCTGATACTTGGTTGAATACATCTGTAAGCGCTGTGGATACTGATTCGGTAAACCTTGCGGAACCATTTTTTGAAACTGTATACATATTGAATGCGTTTGAATGCATTACAAAATTATATTGCATACATGTGCATAATCAAGTGTTTCAGAAGTTCACGCGTGAATTTTCACATATCAGAACTGAATTTTCGTTTATCCAAATTGAAACCAAATTGTACGGAGATAGGTAAAATTCCTTATCTTTGCAGAAATTTACGAAAACATACGTACGGAATTTTTAAAACATACGTATTTTTATTACGGAAATATTCGTTAATTTGGCTTAGGTTTTGTATATTATACGTAAATAACAACAGAAATAATGTTAGACGAATTGAAGAAATATTTTGAAGAAACTCCTTTAGATGAATTCGAAAAGGATTGGAATCAGACTAAAGGTGATGAAAAAAAGTCCCCAACCTTGTCCGAGTTTATGGATTTCTGGGAATGGGGAAGGACACTATGCTTTGAAAGTGTTCCCCTTGAGGATTTGGAAAACTTAAACAATTATAAAAAAGACTTCGTTGAAACGGGGTCTTTTTTTTGTCTTATATTTGATTTATGGAACAGAATGAACAACCAAAATTTTCACTTGTAAACTATAGAATTTGCAAGTTTAATTTAGATTTAGATGAAGCAGGAGATGGTTCAGATATTGAGATTAATTTTGAAACTTCTGGAGTTTTTCACAAAGAAGAAAAATCTTATGACCTATCATTAATATTTAAAGCAGCAAAAGACAAGGAAGGCCTTGAAAAACCTTATATTTCAGCCAAAATTCATGCATATTTTAAATTTGAAAACACAAATTCAGTAGCAGATATTCCAGACTATTTTTACAGTAATAGTATCGCTATGACTTTTCCATTTTTAAGATCATTTATAAGTAGTTTAAGTTTACAAGCTAATGCTCGTCTGTTGCTACTACCAACACTAAACCTATCATCTCTAAAAGATCCCTTGAAGAATAATACTATTGAAAAATAGTAAAGAGATTTCAATTTTCTTGCTTTATGTTAAACACTGTCTACCAAACATTAAAAGATAAAGGGAATCCCGAAGTGATTGAAGAAAATGGGCCTATAAAATGCACAAGTGAGGATGCTTGGTTAGGAGATGGATATTATTTATGGCATGGTTTTGAACCATTAGCACATTGGTGGGGAAAGTATCGACTTAGAATGCCATATATGGTTGGTACCGCAAAAATTAATTTTTACGAGGAATGTAGTTGTTATGATTTACATGCCAATTTTAATCATATTGAAGATTTTTGGGGAGTTAAAACGGAGTGGGAAAAACAATTAAAAAAACTTGCCACCATGAAAGGAAAACCCTACAAGGAGCCTACTATTGCTAAGATTATTAATTTCATGAAATCGAAAGATATTTTTAAGTATGATTCGATAAGAATTAATGGTGTGAATTCAATGCATGAGAATAATGAATATTCTAGAAAAGTGAAGGTAAGTGAAAAAGATTGTGATGAGCATAAACATGTGGATGCATTACCTCAAATCCAAATATGTATGTACAAAATTGATGCTTTAGATTTTCGTGAATTTAGAATAATTTACCCTCCAAGTCATGTTACTAGAGGAGCTTTTTAGAGATAACAATTAATTTATTGCTTATTTGAAAAATGGTGGATCAAAGTAGATTCACCTTTTTTGTATATGCGAAAATTGTATATTTAATTGAAAATCAATATTATCAACCTTTAATAGTTAATCATGAGTGAAATACCAAAATCCCAGATCAATGAATTACATGAAATTGTACTCGACTTTTTAAAATCAAATAATGAAACCTTTTTATTAACCTGTGAAGCATCTTTTGAACTAAAAAAAAGAGGTGCGTCGTTGTTAAATAGAATGACAGAGGACGATTTGAAAAATTTTGATGAGTCCTTTAAAGATTTAGTTAGCCATAATTATTTTGCGCCTTTTGGAAGAAACACTAATACTGACAGATCGTGGAAATGTAGAGCTTGTATTGTTGTGTTGACTTTACTTTACCATTATTTAAAATCAACTATCACAGGTGGAATTGATTCTGTACTAGAAGCTTTTGCTCAGGCAATTTCAGATTATTTAAACTCCAGTTATGAAGTAATTTGGGAGCTATTGAGAGGTCATAGGACACCCTTGCCAAATCGATATGCCACTCATTTATTCTCTGAAATATGCAGAAGGTTTGGGTTTTGTAAAGCAAATTAGTGTAAACATCAATATTATTATCTTCGTAATCATTCAGATGGCTAGTTTGAATTACAAAATGGGTGAGATTGTATGACTTTGCTCTTTTTATTTGTTTTAACAAATGCTTTAAGGAATATTTATATTTTGCCAACGATTTAGGTGGTAAGGTCGAAAGACATTGGTTTGGTATCGAAATGGAAACCTTTGGCTCCATTTCTCTATTCTATTGGATTTATCAAAAAAATATCATACTTTAAGAATACGGTTTTTATCAATTATTACAAGTTTCAAGTTTGTCCGCAAGGACACCAAGCTAAGTTAGAAAAGAGAGAAGTTGAATCTTCTCTTTTTTTTGTATATTGAGTTCTCAAATCGTATAGATTTGAATAGTTTAGTTGTAAAAGGGTATAAGGGGAGTTTCGGCTCCCCTTTTTTGTTATGCAACTTTTTGTTTTTTTACTACGTTTTTTAATTAATTGAGTTCAAACATGTAATGATCATCTTAAAGCAATACAGATGATTTTCTTCATGATTGTAGAGTTAAAACAGTAAACAAAAAGGTAGAAGCGTCTACCTTTTTTTTATTCAATCATTTCACTATATTAAGGCCAGACAAGTAGAATCACTCATTTAACCAAAGCTAGAAAATGAACCGAAAAAACTCATTTGATTACGATCTTAGTGATCGTGAATCAGCTCTTTTTGACGTAATTATATATTGCGAAATAGAAGTGGATCATCCATTTAAAAAAGTACTAGAAGATTTATTCAAACAAACAGGGCCTTTTCCTGCAATTGCAGTTTCTAGTACCGCTTATAGCCTAACTTCCAGAATGAAACCTTTAGAAATTAGAAGATTGCGACAAGAATTGAAATCAACATTCGATGTCCTTTACAATAGCCTTTCAAAATCTGATCAGAAAAAAAAGGCAATGGTAAGTGTTATTCATCCAGATGGCTCTAGGTTTAATATTTTTAGGCCTATTGAAGTGAATGTTGAAAATCTCACACTGAAGAATTAAATTGTTAAATAAATATTATGTTAACATAGGTAAGATGGAGGTAACACTCCATCTTTTTTTTGTACAACTTTTTGCACACCTTTGTCGTCAATTGTTTAAACAACTAATTACACATGAACTCTGAACACGACAAAGCCATCTATGCCATAAAATCTCAAATTGAAAAGCATGATCGGTCCTTTGATGTGTGTATCAATGTCGGATCCGATAAGAGTTGCGAGTACAACGGCCACTACCCAGATGTTGTTTTGACTGTTAAAAGTGAGAATTTCGTTGGAATTGTCATGGAGGTGGAAGATGAGACTACCATTGATTCTGAAAGCGCCTTGAATATCTGGAAGAGCTACAATACGGATAGTATGACATTGTATATTGTAGTTCCAGCTAAAGAAGTCACCAAAATGCAAGATATTCTCCAGGAGAATCAAATAGATGCTTTTATTGGTTATTGGATAGAATCCGATGGAGCTTTCGAGATCTATCTTTGAGCATTTTTCTTTCATTTTCATTAAATTTCAGCTTAATACTTAAATACATTTATCATGCTTTCTGATTTTTTTAGAATCAACTTACCTTATGGAATCACCAGAAAAGAGGATGGATCCTGGATGGCTTTTAATCGAGAATATATGCCGTTAGGTTATAATAATACTATGTACAAAAATATTCCAAATGTTTTATACACTGATCTACCAATATATACTCAGTACAAAATTAAAAAAGGTCAGTTGGATTTTTTGGAGTCTGATGGTACACAGTACAATGATAAAGGTGAAGCCATAAAATATTTCCTTTATGACGATGAAACAAATCCTGCAAACCAAACATTAGACAAAAAAGAATTGTGGGATCTATATTTTGAAAAGTTAAAGAGACTTTCTAAACTAAAAAAACAATAAATTATGTGTTATTGTGAATATGTTCAGTGTTGTTGTGAAATAATGGACTCTAGTAGTAGTGCGGGTAGTCTATCAGATTATTTCAAAATAATTTTATCTGGAATTGCAATTGCTTCTCCGATATTATGGCAAGTTAGAAAGTTTAGAATTCAACAAAGAGATATTGAAATTCAAAGAATTAATGATTTTAAGGAAAAGGAACGAGCCGAGATAATAGCAAAATTAAGAGAGGCTGCTGCTGGATATCAAGTCCATATAGCGAGGTATTCTGAGTTATTGAGATTTTTACATTTGAAACTGACTTTTGAGAATGGAAGTATAGACCAATCGGATAAAAGAGAAAGAGAGAAAGTTTTTTTTATGGTATTTGAACCACTTAGATTAGAAATGGATGAAAAAGCAAGAATGGTTGGGGAGAATGGAGCAACAATTTTAATGCATCTATCTCATATTTTCAATCAGGATAAAACAAAGAAAATAGTAAAACTGATAGAGGAAACCACTCATTATCTGGAGGATACTTTATTACAGGATATAGATTCTAAAAAGGTTAGACAGTTTGGAGCCAACGTAGGTAATGCTATTAAAGAATTGCTAAAAGAAGACGACGAGAAAAGATCCAATTCTTGAATATCTGAATTTTTCTAATTTTTACAACTGAGTAAATTAATAATTCTCAGAAAAAATTTCTGAAAAAGTATCTCTGATAGGATAGAAATATTTGAAATAAATTTAAATGTTAAAAAGTGCTTCACTTTTGTGGAAAAGTGAAGAGTTTATGATATAAATTGTTGGATTCTTAGGTGTAATTTATTGATTCAATATTGATTTATGAGTGTACCAAAAAGGCATCATTATGTTCCGCAAGCACATATTAGGCATTTTAAACAGAATGACTTTTATGAACTTTATTTTAAAAATAAAGAAGAATTCAAATATCCAAGATCTAGTAAGGACTTCTTCGTTAAAAGTGAATTAAATACTCTTGGGTCAGATTTCGGTAAAGATCATTCTAGTTTTGAAAAAGAGCTTGCAATTAAATGGGATAATAAATACAATTTTTATTTAAAAAAAATAACCGATGTTATCAAAGATCAATCAAAAATATTGGAGCAGGAAACGCTGAAGTTTTTCTTCGAATATGGTATTATTGGATACATGAGAAGGCATAAAATGGAAAAAGAATTCAATGATAATTATTTTTCATTTACAGAGGTTTTTCCTGACATTGAAGAAGCCTTAAACTCTTATGAAATACAAAATGATGAATTTTCTGATGAACATTTAATTGGAGCAAGAGAATATTATTCTGCTTTTATGAATGAGGTAAAAAAAATGATGGAAAAACAAGAAGGATTAAAATTCCCTTCAATTATTGCTTCCGACGCTAGAATGTTTGTTCCCAAATTATGTTCTTGTTTAATTTATAGGTCAAAGAAGGATGTTTTTGTTTTGCCTGATAGTACCATGCAAGGTCTAAAATCAAATAAAAAGTTCATTTGGGGTGGGGCAGAATTTAATCAAATTGAGATTGTAGGTATACCTCTTACTCCTAAAATTTATATTTCTATCGTAAATTCAGACGTCAATCATGAAATAAAAAGTGAGATAATTAATGCAACAGATGATATGATCAAAAATATTAATAAGAGTCTAATATTAAATTCCTTCGATCAAGTTTTGTTTAGTGCTGATACGATAATTTCCTAATCGAATTTTATTTGTTTAGAATCAAATTCTTGAAATAATCCTTCCTACCAAAAATATAATATCAAGCCAGTTTTTCAACTTTTTACTTTTCTTATCCTTCTAAGTAATAATAGCAATATTTATCTAGAGCTAATTTCTCAATACTTTTGAATCTCTCATTTGGAATTTGATCTTTCAATACTTTTTTAAGGTAGCTATCGTCATAGCAAGAAAATCTACATAAAAAAAAGTCCCTACTTCAGATGGTCAGATTTGAAATAAGGACTTAAGGTAGGATTTAATATGATGGATTGCTTGATTTGAGATACTATTCTACAAATATGATATTTATTTTTTTACACACATAACGTTTTTATAATCGTGTAGCGAAATAGCCCGTTTTTGTAATGAACGGTAAGAAAAATGTCATCAAATGGAAAAGAAAAAAATATCAGAGGCAACCATTTTAAAAATGGACGTCTTATTAGTACAAATTTCCTCGTATTACTGGTTTGTACTAAGAATATAAATAGTATTCTGTCGAGGTGAAGTGAAAGCTTCACCTTTTTTTATTTAGAAATCTTCCGAATTCGGTCCTTTTTAGTACTGGTATTCTTTAGATTTAATTAGTTGTTTCATGGCTTCTCCATCAACTAATTTATAATCTGTTTGAACCACATAGGTACTACCATCTTCTTTTTCATAAGTGTTTCGACGAGAAAGCGTGGTTTCTACAACTGCATATTCTTTTTTGATTAAATGTGCCTTTTCCGTTTTAATTTCAGGGGAATTTTCTTGAAAATTGATCAATCCCATTGATTTCTTATTGTAGGTGGAATAGGCGAAAATATCTGTATTCAGATCATCAACTTTTGCAAAAACAATAAGTTCAGGCGATCCATCACTATCTAGGTCTTCGATTGCAAATGAGATATTTTTTGATTCCGAAATTGCCAAAACAGCTTCATTTGAGTTTTCTAATCCGGAAGGAGTGATGGTGATCGCGGCTGTTTCTCCTTGATCAATAGCAACCACAGTAAATTCTACATCTTGCAAATTGCCTATACCTTTAAAAAGAGTGTCCAAATGTGGCGTTTCTTCTTGGCCCGTTTCTTTTTTAGAGGTATTTTCCTCAGACTTTTTTTCCTTTTGTTCGCCGGTACTGCAATTGTAAAGTACAAGTAAAATGGGGAGGAAGAATAGAATTTTTTTCATGGGTTCAAGTATTAACAATTTAATTTAAAGATAGAACATTGATTAAACTAAAACTAACTTTCTCAAGTATATTCCAAACAGGATAACACTGTTTTAAAGGTGTTTTTTGGTTTTAAATCGATCTCTTGGCACATTCTTTGTCTGTTAAGAAAAGTTGTTCCCAGAATAATTTGAAGAAAAGAAAATTGCCTTATATTTGAACTCGGAATAACTTGACGTTAAATAATTTATAAACTAAAATTAGTGAACTATGAAGAGAAATCTTACTACTTTATTTTTATCCTTTCTGATGTTTGTACCCCTGTTTGGTCAAAAATTAGAAAAGGAAGTTACCTATGACCCACCAAGTTTAACAAAAGATAGTTACATCGGTAATGTGTCTTACGATCCTTCAACTGAAGTTACCGCGTTAACTTATGTTGAAAAGGACATGTTCAAGACAAAATTTAAGACTTATTCTTTTGACAAGGATTTGAAATTCATCAAAGAAGATGTGAAGATTTATACCTTCGGTGATGCATGGAGAGATGCCATGAAAGAATTAAGAGAGTCTTTCCAATGGTTCCGTTACCGTGGTGAAGAGTACACTAGAGAATGGATTGATATCAGACAATCTATGTTTGGTGGAAAGATCATTGCAGAGAAGAAAAAAGCTACTTGGAAATATAGCTGGTTTTGGGGTGGATATGTTCCTCATTATGAGCCAACACAACAAGTAAAGATTAAGTCGGAAACAGACGACAAAATTTACCTGTATGATCACGTAGTGAACACTACAACAGGAGATGCTTACATGATTGTAGGAGTAAAGGCTCCAAAAGGATCCAAAGACAAAAAGCAACATGCAAGAAAGTTTCAGATTGTAAAATTAACTCCAGAGTTAGATGTTGAGTATTTGGAAGAATTTGAATTCAAATACAATATGTGTGTGAGCTTTAGCCAGGTAATTTACGGAGCTGATGCGGATGAAGAAGACGATGAGTATTCTCTTGCTGACGTTGCTGACGGAGGGGAGTGGTACGTTATGTTTGCTCCAGTTAAAGGGATGTCTGGTAAAGATGATTTGAACCCAGTAAAAGGAGAAAGTCAAATTATCAGAATTAACTCTGAAGGGAAAATTACTGGTAAACTAGACTTTACTGCTCCAACAGAAGGATGGGTAATTAAAGGAATGGTGCAGTCACCAGATAAGAAAGATTACTATTTCTTTGGACCTGCAAAAGACGGTGTCTACATTGACCAGGTGGCCTCTGTAGTTTCTCCAGTTGTGTTAGATAACAAAGAAAAAGAGATCAAATACAAAAATTACCAGATCTTAAAAGTAGCTTCTGGAAAGGTTGCTTGGATTAACTCAACTCCATTAGAAGAGTTTGAAACAAAAGCTTCTGCACCACCTTCGCAAAAGAAAATGCCTGAGTACGAAGGAAAAAACTTTATTAGAAGAGTCACTTTCATTACAGAAGCAGGAGAATTGATTCTTGCTGGGCAAAACTTCACTAAGCAATTGAAGCAAGATGCGAATGGAAATTGGTATACCATTATCCGATACAAAGATTTGATCATGGCGCATTTTGACAATCAAGGAAAATTGAAAAGAGCTTATGGGGTAAGAAGAGACAAAATGAATAACTATTCGAAGTCAATTGTAACTCCACAGTCTTGCTACATCACACCAAACGGTAAACATTTATACTGGATTTATGGTGAGATCAAAGGGATGAGACAAGGATTTTCTTTCAACTTTGGAGGAGCTTCTGTAGCGGTATCTAAAAGAAAATTACTTTACTACCCAGCTGTAGCAAAAGTAGATCTTGAAAATGCAACAATTGGTGATTTTGTATTCCTAGGAGCTGATGCTGAAGGAAAACAAGTTTATTTCACGAATCCAAGTGTTGGAGAGATCATGTCTGCTGACGGTAAGAAATTGATCTTTGTAGGTGAAGACAAACCAGGAAAATTAGTTTGGTTGGCAAAAATGGCGATCGACTAAGATTCTAATTCAAAAATATCAAAGGCTCTCAGAAATGGGGGCCTTTTTTTATGCCTTTTCAGATTTTTTCTCCACCATCAACTTATCACACACGGTCTTAGAAAGGGTTTCTTTTCGTCCGTTGTATTCAACCACCATGGAACCGTCAAACTCTTCAATGGAGAGGATTCGAATTTTTGTGTCAAGGGACAAATCTCGATTGTTCAGAAAATTAAGGAACTCTGAACTGGAATGCCTTAGAGCAACCAACCAAATCTTATCTCCTTGTCTACATTTACTTAGAATTTGATATTCCTTTTGGACAATATTCCCTTTCTTATCAGGAATTGGAGAGCCATGTGGATCCACAGAGGGATAGCCAACTAGTTCGTCCATTCGGTCAAAGAATTTCGAGGATTGGATATGCTCGATTTGTTCGGCAATCTCATGGACTTCCTCCCAACCAAACCCCATATTCTCCACTAAAAACATTTCGGTGAGTCTGTGCTTTCGAATGATGAGAGCGGCTGTTTTTTTACCTTCTTTGGTTAGTTTGATAGGCTTGTATTTCTGGTATTCCACTAAATTTTTCTCGTGCAGTTTTTTAATCATGCTATTGACAGTAGGTGTACTCACCTCCAACTGATTACTAAGATCTGAAATACTTACTTCTCCATTGGGATCAGCCAAATTGAAGAGTGCTTTGAGATAATTTTCCTCTGTCTGAGAATTCATGGTGCTAAAATAAAGATAAATACTAGAATAAAAAATTTGTTAGATTAATCTAACTTTGTAAATTTGCTATTCTAAATATGAGCAAGAGCAAGAGCAAGAGCAAGAGTTAGAGGGGAGTGTGTGGAAGTTGTTAATAGATGTTTAGTGTGTTGATTTCTAGGGGTTTTATATTGATTTTTATTTTGATTTCGGGTCAATTGTTTGGTCAGAAAAATCAGCTTGATGGGATTGTTCTTAATTCCGATGGAGAGACTTTGCCTTATGTGAATATCCAGATTCTTGATTCAGAAAAAGGAATTCAATCCGATCATTTAGGAAAGTTTGCAATGCAGTTTGCGGATTCACTCGTTATTCTTCGAATTTCATTTGTAGGCTATCAAACGATTGTGGATACGGTTCAATTTGGTAAGGAGAAAAAAATTAATCGGACCTATCGTTTGCTTTCCGATGTGTTTGGGCTTGAACAAGTTGTTGTGACAGGGACTCGGAACGAAGAAAAGATAAGGGAATCAGTAATTGGAATTGGGGTTACTGACAGTAAAACACTACAATTGGTGAATGCAAACACAGTTTCAGAAGGATTGAATTTTCAGCCCGGATTAAGGACGGAAACCAATTGCCAAAATTGCGGTTATTCCCAAGTTCGAATGAATGGATTACCAGGCAAGTATTCGCAAATCTTAATCAACGGAAGACAATCTTTTTCTTCTTTGAATAGCATATATGGATTGGAGCAAATCCCTGCTGTTCTCCTGGATCGAATAGAAATTATTAAGGGAGGTGGTTCAGCTCTTTATGGGGCCAATGCCATGGGGGGAGTCATTAATCTAATTACCAAAGATCCTATTAACTCCGGAGTTGAATTAGGTATAAATACAGGGCTGATCGGTTTTAAAACACCCGAAACCAATGCCAATTTTTTAGGTTCATTTGTAGCTAAGAACAACCGATTTGGATTGAGTTTCATTGGTGGACATCATTTTAGAAAAGCTTTTGACGCCAATGGAGATGGTTTTTCTGAATTGCCCAAACTTAATAGTTTTTCGGGGGAATTAAAATCATACTTCAAGCCTAAAGAAAAACACCGACTGGATTTTGCGGTTAAAGGTTCCTATGAGTATAGAAGAGGAGGAGATCAATTGCATTTAGAGCCTGAGTTGACCAATATTGCGGAGGAATTAAAGTCTAAGGTTTTAGGAGGTGAAATGGCTTATCAGTTTTACACCTCTAATCAGCAACACAAATTTGATTTTTATGTTTCGGGTCAATACACCCACATGGACAATTATTATGGTACAGGATTCGATCCGGATGGATATGGATTAACAACCGATTTTACAGGAATAGGAGGGATGAACTACACCTATCTTCTGAACAAAATTGGAAAAGAAGGGTCAGGGAAATTAGTTTTTGGATCTGAATACCGCATGAATATTATCAATGACAATAAGCCAGGATACAATGTTCACGTACATCAGGATATTCAAAATTTGGGTGTCTTTGGTCAATTTGACTGGAAAATCCTGAAATGGTTAAAAGTAAATGTGGGAGTACGATCGGATATTGACAATATCATTCAAAAACTGATTTTGAACCCAAGGGTGGGGATTTTATTCGATACCAAAGCCAATATCCAAATCAGAGCAAATTACTCTAGAGGGTATATGGCTCCTCAGATTTTTTCGGATGAAATCCATGCGCAGTTGGTTTCGGGTGACTTTAGAAGAGTTGTTTTGGGAGGTAATTTGAAATACGAAACTTCAAACACCGTAAATCTCGGGGTGAAGTATTTTAAGTCTAAGAATCAGCATGAATTTGTGCTTGGATTGGATGGATTTTATACCCAAATCAACAACCCATTTATACTTGAAAACAAGGAGATTGATAGTCAACTGGTGCTTTTAAAAGTGAATGGAGATGAGTCATTTGTAGCCGGATTAAATCTGGAAATGAAATATGCTTTTAAACGGTTCTTCATGGCAGATTTAGCTTTTACTGCACAAATGAGTCAATTTAAAACGCCAATAGAGTGGACAACAGGTCAATATTTGACTTCCTTTTTAAAAACTCCAAATTATTATGGAAGTTTGATTCTTTCCTCGATGCCATTCAAAAGGTTTACTATTTCATCCTCTTTGAATGTAACGGGTTCGATGTGGGTTCCTCATTATGCTGGGTTTATTTCTACCGATCGACTGGAAAGAACACCTTGGTTCTTTGACTGGGGAATCAAATTTTCCTACGATTTAGACATCGGAAAGTACTGTTTGATCTTTGATTTGGGAATGCGCAACATCCTCAATAGCTATCAAAATGACTTTGATGAGGGAGCTTTAAGAGATGGAAGTTATATTTATGGTCCACAAAGACCCAGAACTTTGTATTTTGGGGTAAAATTTTCAACTTTTTAGATATGAGAAGAATACAACTACTACTGATTTTGATTTTTATTCTAAATGCGAATGAAACTATTTCACAAATCTCGACAGACAGACCTGGAGCTTCTGATGCACCTACAACAGTTATGAAACATAGTTTTCAGATTGAACAAGGCTTTGACATGAATTTTTATGGGGAAGATACGAGTCAGTTTCGCATGTTTGACCTGCCAACAGCCATCAGAGTAGGAGTTTTCGATTGGTTAGAAGTAAGATTGCAAAACAACGTGATTTCACTTTACGACAAATACCATCAGCAAAACACCTTTGGAGTGGCGGATTTACAGATTGGAGCGAAGATTCAATTATTTAGAAGAGAAGGAAAGAAAACCGATGTTGCATTTGTATCTATGTGGGGAATGCCTATCGGTACCGAAGGATTGACGACCAATAAATTTTCGACATTGAACAAAATCTCTGTTGGTCATGCGGTGACGGATCGATTTTCAATTCTTTATAATGTGGCTTATGGCTATTATGGATATGGGAAAGGCCAAATGAATTATACCTTTTTACTTGGGTTTAATATTATTCCCAAGCTATTTGCTTTCATTGAAAATTTTGGAACGTTAGATGATTTTAGTGCATTTACAACCAATGCGGACTGTGGTTTTGCTTATCAAATAACAGATTGGGTTCAGGTTGATATTTCTTATGGAACAGGATTGAATAACAAATACAATTATGCTCAGCTAGGAGTGAGTTGGAATATTCATAAGAAAGATAATTAGGAATTAGGAATTAAGAATTTTCAATTTAGGATTTGGTTGGGGAGTTTTAAATTTCGGATATCATTTTACTCATTGCTCTTGTGGTTCCTGAGCATGTCGATGGGCTTGCTCTTGCTCCAATCCTGTCGTTTGGAGAAAAAGGCGCCTGGAGAAAAGCTCTTGATCGTTTGTACAACAGGAATGTTGGGAGACGTGGTGGAGAATATTTGTGGGGAATATGCAGATGTGAAGGTGATTATGGGGCCTGGGGTTGACCCGCACTTGTATAAGCCCAATCCCGCCGATATTCGCTTGTTGCAAAATTCGGATGTGATAGTACATAATGGCTTGCATTTAGAAGGGAAGATGGGAGAAATCTTTGAGAAACTGGATGGCGAAAAAATTGTGATTCGATGGAGTGAGGGCATTCCAGAAAATCAATTGCTTCATGCCACAGAAGACGAGAATAGTCATGATCCGCATATTTGGTTTGATTCGGATTTATTCATGCAAGGCGCTCAATATTTTACCAAAAGAATGGGTGAAAGTGATACCATAAATGCTCAGCATTTTAAAAAGAATTTAGAATTGTATTTGATAAAGGTGAATGCACTTGAAGAGAAAGTTAGTAAGATGATTGACCAAATTCCAGTTGAAAAGAGGGTCTTAATTACCTCACATGATGCATTTTCTTATTTCGGTAGAAAATATGGTTTCCGTGTAAGAGGATTACAGGGGATTTCGACTGTTGCGGAATTTGGGGTGAAAGACAAAGTGGAATTAGTGAACTATATAACGAAAAATCAGGTTCCTGCTTTGTTTGTAGAGTCTTCTGTTTCTTCACGTTCGTTAGAATCTGTGATTGAAGCATGTCACAAAAAGGGACACAAGATAAAAATTGGAGGGACTTTACTTTCGGATGCCATGGATGAAAAGGGAAAGCTAGGTGGGACCTATTTGGGGATGATCGAGTACAATATTCAAACCATTTTAGAAGGAATCAATGAATGAGCAAATTAGCATAGATGTACACAATATAACGGTTTCCTATACCGGTGCTCCAGTTTTATGGGACGTTGACTTTGAATTGCCTTCGGGTATTTTAGCCGGAATTATTGGTCCAAACGGATCAGGGAAAACCACGCTTTTGAAAACCATCATGGATATTGTCAAACCAGACTCTGGAAATGTGAAAGTCTTTGGTTCTCCCATCGATAAAGTGAGATCAAGAATTGCTTATGTTCCGCAAAGGGAATCCGTAGACTGGCAATTTCCCATAAGTGTGATGGAAGTGGTCTTAATGGGCCGGTATTCCGGAAAAGGCTTGTTCCGAAAAACGACAAAAGCCGATAAAGAAATTGCCGCAGAAGCATTGGAAAGTGTAGGGATGCTCAAATTCAAGAATCGACAAATCTCTGAGCTTTCAGGCGGACAGCAACAAAGAGTTTTTATAGCTAGAGCTTTGGCTCAGAAAGCAGATTTGTATTTCATGGACGAACCTTTTGCGGGTGTGGACATGGCTACAGAAAAAACGATACTGGAAGTGCTACTCAAATTGAAAGAAGACGGAAAAACTGTTTTAATCGTCCACCATGATTTAAGGACGGTAAGAGAATATTTCGACTACACCATCTTACTTAATACTAGACTGGTGGCTTTTGGGAAAACGGCAGATGTACTAACAGGTGAAAATCTGGACAAAGCTTACGGAGCAAGACTTACATTGCTTGAAGAAATTGGAAAAGAAATCAAGAAGAAAGACTTCCCGATTAGAGAAAAAGACTTTGATGACAAGTGAGTAGCTTAATCGATTTCATATCATTTAAAGATGCAGGTGTATTTACCATTTTGATTGGAGCCATCACGGTTTCCATCTCATCAGCCTTGATCGGGACTTTCACATTTCTGCGTAAAAAGGCTTTGGTAGGGGATGCGGTATCCCATTCCGTCTTACCTGGAATTTGCTTGGCTTTTCTTATTTCGGGAGAAAAAGACCCTGTTTTGATGGTGTTGGGAGCATTTCTTTCAGGTTGGATCTCTGTGTTTTTTATTGATTTTATCGTGAGTCGATCCAAGATTAAAGCAGATTCGGCTATTTCCATCACTTTGTCTTTCTTCTTTGCCTTGGGAGCGGTTATGTTGTCTTACATTCAGAATTCAGGAAATGCCAATCAATCTGGAATCAATCACTTTTTATTTGGGAAGGCAGCGGCGATTACAGATGCAGATTTTAGAGTGTTTTTATATGTTTTTGGGATCATTTTACTTTTTACACTGATCTACTTCAAAAAGTTTGTAACCGTTTGTTTCAATGAAGATTACGCAAAATCCATTGGCTGGAATGTGAAAAGGGTTGATTTTGTGATGTCTTCACTTACGGTTTTGGTTATTGCGAGTGGTATTCAGACCGTCGGAGTAGTTTTGATGGCAGCCTTACTGATTACCCCTCCAGGTGCAGCGGCATTTTGGACTCATAATATCAAAAAAATGATTGTACTAGGCTTGGTGATTTCGGTGTTTTCATCGTTCATGGGAACTTATGTGTCTTATATCAGGCCCAACATGCCAACTGGACCCTGGATTGTGTTTTTCCTCTCACTAGTAGCCATATTTTCTGTTTTATTCTCGCCAAAAGGGATTCTCAAAAGATTCTGGAATAATCGGAAAAACAAGAGAAAAATCAGAAATGAAAACTTGTTGAAAACGGCATATAAACTCACTTTCGAAAAGAAATTAAACACCTTTACCCGGAAAGATATCATTACCAGAAGAGACTATGAAACCAGTTCCATGGAGAAAGGGTTGAATGTTCTTAAATCCAAAGGTTTATTACGAGAAAGCAAAGATGGACTTCAATTGACCCAACAAGGAATTGAAGAATCCAAAAGAATAGTGCGTTTGCACAGATTATGGGAGTTGTATCTGACTAACAAAATGAATTTTAAATCCGATCACATCCACGGGATGGCGGAAACGATAGAACACATTATTACTCCGGAAATTGAGGCAAAATTGATTGCGGAATTAGACTTTCCAGAGAAAGATCCGCATGATAGTATTATTCCGAGTTAACAATTAAGAATTAAGAATTAAGAATTAAGAATTAAGAATGAAGAATTAAGAGTTAAGAGTTAAGAGTTAAGAGTTAAGAATGAAGAGTTAAGAGTTAAACTTAGAACTTAGAACTTAGAACCTAGAACTTAGAACCTAGAACTTAGAACCTAGAACTTAGAACCTAGAACTTAGAACTTAGAACCTAGAACTAAGAACCTAGAACCTAGAACCAATAAAATGAACGAATGGATTTTTGACATATGGACAATCATTACGGCGAGTACAGTGGCTTGTACTTCGGCTATTTTGGGTTCTTTTTTGGTTTTGCGTAAGAAGGCGATGGTGGGGGATGCTATTTCCCATTCAGTTTTGCCTGGGATTGTGCTGGCCTACATGGTTTCTCAGAGCAGAGCATCTTGGGTCATGTTGATTGGAGCGGCCATTTTTGGTGTTTTGACCAATGTTTTAATTGAATTTCTGAATAAAAAGGCCAAAATGACGGCGGATGCTTCAATTGGGATCACTTTTACTTGGTTGTTTGCGATTGGAGTTATTTTATTGGCCTATTTCACCGCTGGAGGGATTGATTTGGATCAGGAATGTGTGCTTTTTGGTGAAATATCCATGATCAATCTGGATAAAATAGTTGTGGATGAAAATTTGTATTTAGGTCCGACAGCCTTTTGGTTTATTTTTCCTGTATTCATTCTGGTTCTACTTTTTACTACCATTGGATTTAAAGGATTGAAAATCACAAGTTTTAACGAAGACTATGCGGCATCGCTTGGTATTAAAAATGGATTCTGGAATTATAGTTTGATGGCTTTGGTTTCACTTTCAACGGTCATGTCTTTTGAATCTGTCGGAGCAATCTTGGTCGTAGGATTACTTGTTATACCACCGGCATCGGCTTACCTGCTTACGAAAAAGCTAAAAGTGATGATTTTTTTAGGATGTTTATTCGGAATTATGTCTTCTGTGATCGGCTTTTATATTGCCAAACATTATAATTTATCAATATCTGGATGTATTGTCTGTGTGGCTGGTTTGATTTTCTTAGTAAATTTGGTTTACAGCATAATTCAGAGCAAATCAAAAAGAAACATCTCCATACAGCAATAATCACGATCTACGGATTGATTTTATTTTCCTGTTCCCAAAACGAAAAGGAAGATAAACCGGAACCCAAAGAAACTCCTGTAGAAAAAATAGATGAGGATTCATTACTTCAGGATGCTGTTGTTGAAGATAATTTAGATTCTATTGATTGTATTGATACACTAGAGTTAAAGATTTTAGAATATGGTTTGGTCGATATTCAATCCTTGGATTCTACTATTCTGGTGGATTTGAAATACGCTTCTGAGGATAATTTTTTGGGAATCAATCTATACGGAAATTTAAAAAGAGCCTACCTACAACCAGATGTAGCTCAACGACTTGTAAAAGCTCAATTAAAGTTGAAATCTATGGATTCTTCAAAAACCTTATTAGTCTATGATGGAGTTCGTCCAAGAAGTGTTCAGTGGAAAATGTGGAACACCTTAGATACTTTACCTCCTCGACAAAGAGGGATGTTTGTTTCCAATCCCCGAAATGGAAGTTTACATAATTTTGGAGCAGCCGTAGATTTAACAATTGCCGAATTAGATGGAACACCCTTAGATATGGGAGCAGGTTATGACGATATTCGGAAAATTGCTTATCCTTCTCTTGAAAAAGCGTATTTGGATTCAGGCATGCTGACTAAAGAGCACATTGCCAATAGGAATTTGTTGAGACAAGCCATGCGGGCAGGAGGTTTTTGGGGAATTCAATCGGAATGGTGGCATTTTAATTCGTGTAAGAGAGATAGTGCTTGGGCAAAATATAAAATTGTAGAATGAGTTTAAGAACAATAGAATCAAAGGATTTAGCTTACTTCAAATCTATTTTAGATGCAAAGAATGTACTTACAGATGAAGAAAATCTGTACAAATATTCGCACGATGAAACCGAAGATATTTCGGTAATTCCAGGAGTTGCTTTGAAACCTGAATCGAAGGAGGAAGTAGCTTTGATTTTAAAGTATTGCAATAAAGAAGGGATTCCAGTGACACCAAGCGGAGCACGAACAGGTTTGAGTGGAGGGGCTATTCCATTGAAAGGAGGAGTAAATCTTTCCATGGAACGGTTCAATAAAATCTTGAAAATCGATGCAAAAAATTATCAAGTCACGGTCGAACCAGGGGTTATTGTAGAAGAACTTCAAAATACATTAAAAGCGGAAGGACTTTTTTATCCTCCCGATCCAGCAAGTAAAGGCTCCTGTTTTATCGGGGGGAATTTATCTGAAAATTCGGGCGGACCCAAAGCCGTGAAATACGGAGTAACCAATGAATATGTATTGAATCTAGAAGTAGTTCTTCCAAATGGAGAAATTATTTGGACAGGAGCCAATGTTTTGAAAAATGCCACGGGTTATAATCTGACGCAATTGATAGTTGGATCAGAAGGAACCCTTGGAGTGATTACCAAAGCCGTTTTAAAGCTCTTGCCTCATCCCACACAAGATTTACTTGTGCTGGTTCCATTTAGAAGTGCTGTGCAAGCTTGTGAGGCGGTAGCAGCCATTTTTAATGCAGGAATTGTCCCAAGCGGGATGGAATTCATGGAGCGAGATGCGATACTTTATACTTTGGACTTCATGGGGGATTCAACTATTTCGGTTCCAGAAGATATCGAAGCACATTTGCTCATAGAAGTAGATGGAAATAACAAAGACGTATTGTTTGGGGAGATTGAAAAAATCATGGGAGTTTTAGACCAATTTGATACAGATGAAGTCTTGTTTGCCGAGGATCAGTCTCAAAAAGATAAATTATGGTCGATTCGAAGAAAAGTAGGTGAAGCGGTAAAAGCTCAAAGCATCTACAAAGAAGAAGATACCGTTGTACCAAGGTTTGAACTACCTGAATTATTGAAAACGGTTAAGTCTATAGGGAAAGAGTTCGGTTTTCAATCTGTTTGTTACGGACATGCGGGCGATGGAAATCTTCATATCAACATTTTGAAGGGAGAAATGACCGACAAACAATGGAATGATGATCTGGGAAAAGCCATTCGCAAATTGTTTGAAAAAGTAGTGGCTTTGGGAGGAACCATTTCCGGGGAGCATGGAATAGGTCTGGTTCAGAAAAGCTATATGGATATTCCTTTTGGAAAAGTAGAATTAGATTTAATGAAAGGGATAAAAGGAGTCTTTGACCCCAATGGAATTTTAAACCCAGATAAAGTATTGAAATGAAAAAAATAATGCTGATTTGTTTTTTGCTTCAACCATTTCTAAGCTATTTGCAAGAGGAAAAAAAGGAGAAGGAAGAGTTTGAAATGGAACACAAACTAAGTTTTTCGAGTGGAATTACTTTTGTTCCTAGAGCCATTAATGAGGCTGGAGATAAAGAAGTAATATTTGTTCCCACATTAGGTTTGGATTATACCTTCGAATTTCATCGTTTTGTGGCTGTTGGTCTGGTGAATGAATTTGAGCTTTCTAAATATTTTGTAGAAAGGGATTCCACGAATGAGATCGAAAGAGAGTATGCGTATACTGGATTGATTGTTTTACACGTCATACCCTTTCGCAACTTTTCAATTTATTTAGGGGGTGGAGCGGAATTTGACAAGCATAAAATCCTTCCATGCATCAGTGCAGGGATTGAATATGAGCTTGATTTCGGAAAGAGCTGGTTTGGGAAAGCTGCTTTGCAATACAATTATCTATTTAAATATCAGTCTGTTGGCTTTCAGGTTGGATTTGGATATGCGTTTGGAAGAAATAAAAAGAAAGAATAATCACAAGATTTGTTTTTTAGGAATCTAAGATTTACCTTTTTTTAATAAAGATTTTAAGATTTCCTGCTTTATGTAAGCCGTGAACCTCTTATTTTTGCAAAAAAATTACAATGAAATACCTTTTACTAATTATCCTTCAACTAAACATCTCAATTTATCTCTTTGGTAACCAAGGAGGTAAGTTTACTTCATTGGAAAAGGCGCTGGAGAATAAGGATGAGGTAAAGCATTTAGATCTTTCAAATCAACAACTTACTGAAATTCCAGAATCTGTTTCTCAGTTAACAAAATTGGAAGAATTAAATATATCAGGGAATCAGATTAGCAATTTACCTAGTTCTCTTGGTAATTTAAAAAGCTTGAAAATCCTAATATTAGGAGATCCCTTGCAATTGAAGGGCGGGAACAAATTCAAGTCCATTCCCGAGGTTGTATATGAGCTCACAAGTTTAGAATCTCTGATGTTATCCAGAAATCAAATTCAGACTATTTCTGATAATATTTCCAAGCTTCAAAATTTGAAATATTTGTACCTGAACGACAATGCGATTAAGAGATTGCCGGAAGGGATTGGAGAATTAAAAAATCTGAAAGCCCTTTTCATTTCTCGAAATGCATTGGTTGCTTTGCCATCGAGTATTGGAAAAATGGAAGGTTTAGAAACCTTGGATTTGAAAGATAATTTCCTCGAGCAACTTCCGATTAGTTTGAACGATCTTAAATCCTTAAAATCGCTTGAAGTACAGAAAAATCAGATTAGAAAATTCTCTTTCAATTTGGATCAATTAGTGAATTTACAATCCTTAATTTTATCTGATAACCCTGTTAAAGATCTAGTATTGTACGGAGGAGACCAATCCCAATTATCAATGTTTGTCATGTCTAGAACCCCATTAAAAGAATTACCAGAATCCATCTGGAAGTTGAAGAGTTTGAAAATATTAGATATTTCAGGAAACGATTTAAGAAGATTGGATTATGTTTTATTGAAGAATATGAACGAATTGCTCTACTTGTGGTTGGGCGGAAATTCCATTCTTCAGGAAGACATTTACGAGATCAAAAAGAGATATCCGAAAGTTAGTGTGAATCTTTAAAATTTAATTCCTGCAATACAGATATCATCTATCTGTTCCAAATCACCTTTCCAGTTATTTAAGTTCTCTATCAAAAGTTCTTCCTGCTTTTCCACTGACTCTTCAGCAATTTCAAGAAGGAACTTTTTTAGATTTTTGGATTTGAATTTCTTTCCACCCAGCTTTCCTTTTTCTCCCCCAAATTGATCCGCGTAGCCATCTGAATACAAGAAAATTTGATCATCAGGTAGTATTTCAACTGTATTTGAAGTGAAGTTTGTTGGAGATTGATATTTGGCAATAGGTTGTTTGTCTGCCTTAATTTCTAGAAGAACAAAATTTTCATTTTCCACAATATTCTCGTTCTCAGAATCCAAATTCCACTGATCCGATTTTTTACGAATAATCCAGAGGGAATTATAAGCGCCCGCGTAGGAGAGTGAGCGTGTAGTTTGAGTGTGGAGGCCAACATTCTGATCACTTATACTCAAACTAATCAATGCAATGTCCATTCCATCTTGGACTTCTTCTTCAGATTTTTCAAATTCCTTGATAACCAAATCTCTAGTTTTGTCCAGTATTTTACCAGGGTCATTTAAGCCATATTCTCTAACTGCACGGTTTAATCCACTATTGCAGACAACAGAAACCATTGCTCCAGGAACTCCATGACCTGTACAATCTGCCACCGCAAAGTGATAATGTGTATCCGTCTTTTCAAACCAATAAAAATCACCGGCAACAATATCTTTAGGTTGATATAAAATAAAGTTTTTCGGAAAGGCTAGATTGATGGCTTTTCGATTTGGAAGAATAGCAGATTGAATTCTTTTTGCATAGGCAATTGAGTCTTGGATTTCAGCATGAATTTCTTCTAGTTGATGGTGTTGTTCTCTTACTTCGATGGTTTTTTCATTTACAATTCGTTCTAAATTTTTGTTCTTAAGTTTCAATCGGACGCTATTCAGTCGGATCAATCCAAAAACAAATAGAATCCCGAGCACTCCAATCCCTATGAAAAAGCTCTTTGTTTCATACCAATAGGGAAGTACTTCAAACTTAATTGAGTTAATTTCACCAATGAGTCCGTTGTGGTTTTTAACTCTAACTTCAAAAACATAATTCCCTGGAGTAAGGTTATTAAATGATGTCTGATCCGAACTGATCCAATCAGACCAATTGGAGCTATAGCCTTTAAGTCTGAATTGATAAGTAACTTTATTGAATCGACTATCTTCAGAATAAAATTCAAATTTTATTTTTTGATCAGAATGTATCTGGATTTGTTCAAAATCTGAGATGGTTTTTCCATTTACTTCAATACTTGAGAAAGTCACGAGTGAAGATTGAGGAATAAAATCTTTAATTGAGATTTTGTTGACCACTCTTCCAAATCCTGTAACATAAAGATGATCATTATAAATTGCTAAATCCCAAGTATATCCCAAACGAAATCCAATGTCATGAGTGAAAATCATCTGATTAATTTGTGAGTCATAATAGTATAATTTGGTTTCATTGAAAACCCAAACACTTCGGTCATTTGGATTTAATACACCTTTGATTTCCTCGTAAAGTGGAGAAGGAGAATGCATTTCAATTTTTTCTTCATTCACATAGAAAAAGACATTTGAAAAATTTTTCTGTTCGCTATCAAAGTCATTTGAGTATAAGGGGATTGAGTTTAAACAACCAACAATTTCACTATTTCCATTCTTTGTAAATGAATCCTCAATAAGTTGATCATTTTTAAACCAAAACCATTTGCCACTTTTTTCATCTTTTAAGGGAATCTCACAATTTAATCCAAACAGTTCATGTGCTATTAATTTGGGGAAAGTATTTACTATCGATCCTGTCTTTTTATTTATATGGTAACTTAATGAGTCTGTCAAAACTAAAAATGTTTTGCCATGATTTGTAATGAGATCATTTACTGTTGCGTGGGTGTTCTTTAAGTCAAAAGAATATAAATATTTGGGTATTCCATCGCTAAATGTGAACATACTATCATTTAGGAGCATATAAACCTTTTCATCAACCCCTTTAGAAAATTTTACATCACCATTTTTTATTACTTCTATATTATTTCCATTTTGATCAAGTTTTAAAAGTGCCTGGATAAATTCATTTTTGACAATTCTCCATGCAGAAACCAAAATATGATTCCCAGACTTTTTCCATCCCGATATGGACAAAGACCAACCCTCACCACCTTTTTTCACAATCTGATCAGTCGAATCATTATATTGCCATAAACCGGAATTCGGGTCAGAATTTGGAGTAAGTAGTAAAGAACCATTTTGAGAACTAAAAATTGATATTCCATTGCTCGCGTCCCTGAAATATTTGAACGAAAGTTCTTTTAAAACTTTAATTTCATACATTAAATTTCCACCCCACAGGCAAACCCAATAATTTCCATCTCTTGAATTGTATATATTGAAGTTCCCTTTAAGGTTAAGTCTGTTATACACTTCCGAAGTTTCTTTTATTGTAGAAGATGAAGCTATATATCCATTTTGATTTGTCGTAAATAGTATAGCATTATTCATAGGAATTATACTCGACCCTGCAGAACCTTTAAAATATGTTGGATAATTAAAAATATGATCTATTCGATTATGCTCAATTTTATATTTACTTAGTGAGTGTAGATCTGAGTTCTCGGGGGGTCGTGTAAAAATAAATCCGTTTAAATCTTCTCCAACAAATTTAGTTCGTTCACCGCTATTGAATAAAATTTTACCCTCTAGGTCTAAAATTGTAGTTGTCATAGGGCGGTCTGAGCAAAAATTGTTCAATGCAATTCCCTTTGAAAAATGTATTATTTGCGTATTACAGACTTTCTTTTCGGAATAAATTAATCTTTTTGATTTTGATTTAAGATTATACTTGGTAATGGTAATTTTCTCGTCATTGATAACACCTACTGAAATTTGGCCATCATCAAGTTCAAAAATGTTGATATGGCTATTTTTCCATCCAGTTTTGAGGTTTGGTAAGGAATCAATAATCTCAAATTTGTTATTTTCAAGATAGACTAAATACTTTGTATAAGAAATTATGATACCATTTCCCACTCTGTAAATTGAGGTAATAGTGTCGTTTCTTAGGTAGTCGGGTTC
Organism: Crocinitomicaceae bacterium; assembly: GCA_020436025.1. Classification (GTDB taxonomy): domain Bacteria; phylum Bacteroidota; class Bacteroidia; order Flavobacteriales_D; family Crocinitomicaceae; genus JAGQYP01. The sequence goes on along the minus strand of JAGQYP010000002.1, from coordinate 64,292 downwards.
TTTTTGTTCTATTATTTGGCCTTTTACAACCTTGTACAAATATTTATCATTTCCAAACCAAATATTTCCTTCAGCATCTCTGTCTGAAGCATGACCACTAGACATGGATCCCATTGTTTCGGCCCCTGTATAAAAATTTGTCGAAGAATTTGGACCAATAACAAATACTTGTTTATCACCTCTTGAGATTGGAAATCCCATGGTATATCCATATTTATCAGAAACAGGACTTCTAAGGCTTTTTGTTCCGATTCTAGAATCATGTTGATTCACAATGATCTCGTTTTGTCCGAATGAACAAAACACAATAAATAAAAGGGAAAATAAGGCTAATATTCTCAAGTTGTAAAGTTTGAAACGAAGATAGAAAATATTTAAATATCAATTAATTAGCTCAATTTCTTTCTAAACGAATCCATAATCTTTCCAATTGAATTCAAAAGGACACCGGAAATAATCAAAAGAATTCCTAGGTACAGCATAGGTACCAAATCTTCGAAGAACACAAAACTACCGATGAAAATTGCGTAGATAGCTCCAAAATATTTGAAAGGAGTTACAATCGATGCTTTTTCGGCATGTAAGGCTTTGGTCATGTAAATTTGGGCAATCTGAGTGAAAATACCGATGATCAGAATTAAAATCCACTCAGCTCCTTGAGGAATGACAAATCCATTGGCTAGGGAAATAATCAAAGTGATAGGAGTAGAAATCAAAGGAAAATACATGACAATGGTTATCGGGGCATCAGTTAGACGACACTTCATGATGGCATTGTAGGCAATACCTGATCCAAGAGCCGAAACAACTCCCATGATCACCCAAAAAGGATCAATTGCTGCGGTGTTCACATCTCCTTTAGTTAATCCAATTAAGACGACTCCTGCAAAGGAAATCGCAAAATACAACCACTGAATGGGTTTCACTTTTTCATTCACCAGAAAAATGGCAAAAATGACGGTAAATACTGGGGAAAGATATTGAACGGTTGTTGCAATAGCCAAAGGAAGGTTTTTGATGGTATAGAAGAATAAAGTCAATGCGGTAGCTCCAAAAACACCTCGTACAATCAGCCATTTCTTGTTATTTCCAAAAAAGGGAATCCCTTTGGCTTTGATTATCGCAATACAAATTGAAAGCGAAATGATACTTCTAAAAAAGACAATTTGAAAAGGGGAGTAGTCTTGAGTTTCAAGTTCAAATACACTGTCTGAACCCGCTAAGATCTTCACACATAAATTGACTAAAGCAAAGCATGTGGTGGAGATCAATATGTAAAAGATGCCTTTCAAATTATGCTTCTTCCACTTTGAAGTCTGAGTTGGTGTGGAATTCCAAATCCGGATAATCCTGCTGGGCTGAACTCAACAGAAAGGCCGTTTCAGCCAGGAAGACGTAATTATCATCTTTGTCTTTGGCAATATTACCTGTTTTGGCTCTTAAAAATTGTTGTAGTTGAGCCTCATTATCCGTCGTAATCCAACAAGCCTTAAAGTAATTTCTTGGTCTGAAATCTGCTTTAGCCCCGTATTCATGTTCTAAACGGTATTGGATAACATCAAACTGAAGTGCTCCAACTGTCCCTACAATTTTTCTATTTCCTGGTTGTTGCACGAAAAGCTGTGCAACTCCCTCATCCGTCAACTGTTGGATTCCTTTTTCCAGTTGTTTGGTTTTCATTGGGTCCTTGTTTTCCAATTCCATGAAAATCTCAGGTGAAAAACTTGGAATACCCTTAAAATTAAAGTCTTCTCCCTCTGTCAAAGTATCTCCAATTTTGAAGTTACCTGTGTCGTACAATCCAACTACATCTCCTGGGTAAGCTTCATCAATAATTGATTTATCTTGAGCCATGAAGGAAGTTGGATTCGAGAATTTTAGTTTTTTATCCAAACGAATATTCTTGTAGAATTTATTTCTTTCAAAAGTTCCCGAACAAATTCTTAAAAAGGCAATTCTATCGCGGTGTTTGGGATCCAGATTCGCGTGAATTTTAAAAATGAATCCGCTAAAATCTTTGTCGTTAGGCTCTACTAAACCTTTGCTCGTTTCTCTTCCAACAGGATTTGGAGAAATCTCAATAAAGGAATCCAAAAGCTCTTTGACACCGAAATTATTGATGGCAGAACCAAAAAATACCGGCGCCACTTCACCTTTTAAATAAGTTGCTCGATCGAAATCATCATAAACCCCTTCAACCAATTCCAATTCTTCGCGGAGTTGGGCTGCTTTATCCTCACCAACCAATTTGTCAATTTCTGGATCATCAACTGAATCAAAAGAAGCAATATCTTCTTCGATTTTGGTTTTGTTGGCAGAAAACAGGTTCAATTTATTTTGATAGATCGAGTATATCCCTTTAAAATCCATTCCCATTCCAATAGGCCAGGAGAGAGGACGTACTTTAATGTCTAATTTTTCTTCCAACTCATCTAACAAATCAAAAGGATCACGTCCTTCACGATCGAGTTTATTTATGAAGATGATCACAGGAGTATTTCTCATTCGGCATACCTCCATTAATCTTTCGGTCTGAGCCTCCACACCGTTAGCACAGTCGATGACAAGAATTACAGAATCCACTGCAGTCAATGTACGGTAAGTATCTTCCGCAAAATCCTTGTGACCCGGAGTATCCAGAATATTGATTTGTTTTCCCTGATATTTGAAAGCCATTACAGAAGTCGCTACTGAGATCCCTCTTTGTTTCTCAATCTCCATGAAATCCGAAGTCGCCGTTTTTTTGATCTTATTGGATTTCACCGCTCCGGCAGTCTGAATAGCTCCACCAAAAAGAAGTAATTTTTCAGTAAGAGTAGTTTTTCCAGCATCCGGGTGAGAAATAATTCCAAAGGTTCTTCTTTTTTCAATCTCTTCTTTCAGGCTCATATTCTGTTGTATTTGCGGGTGCAAAAATAGGGAAATAATTATGAATTATGAATGAACAATTAAGAATGAGCAATTAAGAATGAACAATGAATAATTAAAAATGAACAATGAAAAATGGAGTAAGAGGGATTCTAGTTTTTTGAATTTTCCCCGTGTATCGCCGTGGTTCACCGTGGATCTCCGTGTAGCTTTTACTAGACATTTTATTTGGACGATTTTTGCTTAGGATTCTGGGATCCTCCGCAGCTGAGATAATTATCAATTATCAACGATCAATTATCAATTGAGTGACAGCGAGCTTATTGATTGGGAGATTATAATTAATGATCTTTTGTCACATTCTCCGTGAATCCCCGTGTTTCACCGTGCATCTCCGTGTAGCTTTCACAAGACATTTTATTTAGACGGTTTTTGCGTAGGATTCGGGGATCCTCCGCAGCTTTGTAGAAGTTTTCTTCTTGGATCTCTGCGTTTCAACATCAGTAGTCAGGTATCTGAAATGTATTTCATTTGCGATAATCCGTAATTTTTATCTAAGAGAGAGGGCTAGTTTTGCCATATGAAATCTTTAAAAATTTGTCTTTCAATTATATTGTTTAGTTCCTTTCTCAATGCCCAGGAAAAGAAAAAAGACAAGCTGCATATAGAATTAGTTTTTTGGGACTCGATTGACGGTTGGATGTTTGGGCTGACCAATAAATATGATTTAAATACTTACAGTATTGGAGTAGAAGGAAAATGGCACCTATCAATGTGGGGTGTCAATGAACCATGGGCATATACGAACGGATATGCAGGTTATAAGCATTTGTTTACACAAAATTCGGGTATTTCAGAGTCATTATATTTTGGGTTGAGTCTTTATTGTATTAGTTTGGAGAACAGCTTCTATTTTGGTAAATCGAATTCCTTTCTATGGACGGTCACACCGAAACTTGGACTTGATTTTGGAGGAAATTTGTCATTTTATTATGGGTATCAGTTGCCTATAATCAACAAATCTGAGTTTTCATGGAAAGATTTTCATGTAGTTCAAATTAGTTATCACATTGAGATAGAAAGTTGGAGAAGGTAAGAACATTTTTTTTGAAGTTTTTTATTCTTCTTTTTATGGAATATCTAGTTTTTAGAACCCCAAATTATATGAGAACAGTAATACTCTTATTTCTTCTTAGTTGCTTTGGCTCAATGGTAATTGGTCAAGCAGATACTTCTAGAGTAGATACTATCCAAAACTATAGAAATTACGGATCTTACCAGCATTATTTACCCTTGAAAAAAGAGAAAAATGTGTTTTGGGGTTCGCCGGATGGATTCTTTCTTGGAATTGAAAATCGATATGATTTAAACACATATTCTTTGGGTCTACAATTCAAGGCTTGGGCGGCATTTTATGGCTCTCCATTGATCACTTTTTCGGCATATGGAGGTTATGATTATTTGTTTGACTTTCAGAAAACCGGAGGAGTCATGCATCATCATGTTCGTGGAGGGTTAGGGTTTTCACTCATTGCTCTGGAAACCGATTTTTATTTTGGCGAAAATGGCAAAGGAATGTGGATGCTGACACCAAAAATTGGTTGGGATTATGGTTATATCAGTATTTTTTATGGCTATCACTTACCTTTAATCAACAATACAGAATATAGCTGGGGGAATTATCACATGGTGAGTTTGACCTATTCGATTTGTGTGAAAAACTAGATTTGAATTATGAACCGAGCGATAGCGAGCTCATCGACCGACAAGGAGATAATTATGAATTATGAATTAAGAATTTGGGATTCTAGAACTCTCTCCGTGTATCGCCGTGATTCACCGTGCATCTCCGTGTAGCTTTTGCAAGACATTTTATTAAGACGGTTTTTGCGTAGGATTCGGGGATCCTCCGCAGCAAATCAAAATGCAAAATGTAAAGTGCAAAGTGCAAAATGCAAAATTAAGTGGGATAGAACATTTACTCAAATCTCTTGCTCTTGCAGTTTCTTGCTGTCGTTCGGTTCCAAATTCCGAATTCCGAATTCCAAATTCCGAATTAAATTTTAACTCCATCATACACCGGCCAGATTTTCTTTTCGTAGGAGAAAAAGGAGGTGTCTTTTGGATTACCTTTTGTGTCAAATTGGTAAATGCTGTCCTTTTCGAAATTCAGGAGGTATTTGGTTTGACCGTTTTCGTAAAACACCTTGTGTTCGCCTACTGGAACTCCTCGAATATTCGACTTTTTCAGGATCTTTCCTTCATATAGTTTTTTGCCCGAGAGGTAATTTATTTTGAGATCGATGGAATCAAGTTCAGTAGAGAAAATGATTTTTTTAAAATTTCCTTGAGCCAAATCTTTCGGAAAAGTGGAGAATACCCGCTTATCGTTTTGGTAAATGGTTAAATAATCAGCTACTTTGGCTCCGTCCTGGTACTCCTGAGAAATTCCATTTTTCTTACCGTTGGCGAAGTGAGTTTCTAAAACTTTTCCTTTGTCCAATTTTTGAGTCTGTAGCCCATGTAGCTTTCCATCCTTGTAGAATTCCGTCTTCCATACCTGACCATCTACTTCGGTTTCCCATTTCCCAATTTTCCGACCCAAAGAATCCGTTTCATTCAAAGTCGAATCCCCATCATCAGGTTTGTTGTATTCAGGCGGCTTCACATCCAAACGAGCAGGTTGTTTTGGCTTCACTGGCTCTTCCTCTTCCCCCATATCGGTAGAACAAGAAACAACTACAAGCCCAACAAACAATATGTAAATTCTCCCAATCATTTCTTCAATCTCACAAAATTCTTAATTCCTAATTCCTAATTCCTAATTCTTAATTCTTAATTCTTAATTCTTAATTCTTAATTCAAAACATACATACCTTTCTCATCAATAGAAATCTTACTCAGCGTTTTCTTCTCATCAAAATCTTTGAAAATAGGCTGCAAATTAGGCCAAAGTTTTTCCGCTCCTTCTGCATAATCCGAATAACTTGGTATTGTTTTTAAATCAAAATTCATTCTAAACGGGAAGATGTGAACGGGAATTTCGTGTCCTTTATTTTTTGACTCCACACATAAAACATAAAATTCCTTGATGAATTCATCAGTGATTGGAATGCATCCGATAGTCACACAATTTCCATGAATGAAAATATCTCCGCCTTTACTTTTGTAAGGACTATTGATTCTGTCTGCTTTGTTTGGATAGCTCACTCCAAGACTCAAGTAGAAATTAGACCATGGATTAAATCGATCAATGGTGTAGACTCCTTCTGGAATTTGTAAATCCCCTTGTTTCATTTTCGGACCAAGAATTCCAGAGAAACTGCAAAATTTGTACGTTTTGAATAAATGGTACTTGCCATCTGATTTTTGAATCCAGACTTCCAAATCCATCTCTTTTTTCAAGGCTCTAATGAATATCTTATTAATCTTACTGAATTCAAATCCTTTAGCTTCCAGTTCTTTTTTAAGTGAAGATTCCTTTTCGCTATAAGCAGTTCGAACTCTCGAGTAGGTTTTTTGTTTTTCCTTGAAGCCGGTTTGTGGATCTGAAGACATAAAGAATAAACCGATGATAAGTAAATTGAATACCTTTAACATAATTTAAGCCCAAATTTAGAGGAAAATAAAGAAATTTACGTTTTATTGTTAACCTTTAGGTTTAATTAACATTATTCTAGAAAAAAGTAACAAACTATGAACCAAACAAATATTTACAAGTCCTTACTGATCCTAATTGCAATGATTCCATTTATCGGAGCGGCTCAATTAGATGAACTCGCTGAGGAGCAACTCAAGACGACCAAGAAATTTTCGGAAGTGTACAGATATGTCGACAATCTTTATTTGGAAGATATAGACGGGCCAAAACTTACTGAAACGGCTATCCGAGCGATGCTGGAGGAATTAGATCCGCATTCAGTTTATATTTCTGCTGAAGAAGTAGAATCTGCTAATAGAAATATTGTGGGGAGTTTTGTTGGAGTCGGGATTCGTTTTCAGATTTTAAAAGATACTTTGATGGTGGTGAATCCTATCCCAGGCGGACCATCAGCGAAAGTAGGAGTAAGAGCAGGCGATAAAATCATAAAAATTGATGACGAAGTTGTTGCAGGTGTCGGACTGAAAAATTCAGGTGTTCGGGATCGATTATTGGGAGACAAAGGATCGAAAGTAATATTATCGATTTATAGAAAAGGAACCAAAAAGCTGGTAGAATATGAGATCAAAAGAGATAAGATTCCTGTTTTTAGTGTGCCAACATCTTACATGATTGACAACGAGATTGGCTATATTAAATTGACTTCCTTCTCAAGAACTTCCTACGATGAAGTACATGAGGCAATAGAGAAATTAAAAGGAGAGGGAATGAAGAAGTTAGTTTTTGATTTGCAAGATAACGGAGGTGGGCTATTGTATGCTTCCAAGCAGATTGCGGATGAATTTTTAGATGACGATCGGATGATTGTGTATTCTGAAGGAAGAGCTCAGCCAAAGAAAACTTATGTAGCAGATAAAAAAGGAATTTTTGAAAAAGGGCAAGTGATCTTTTTGATTGATGAAAGTACTGCTTCTGCAAGTGAAATTTTATCCGGAGCGATTCAGGATTGGGACAGAGGAGTCATTATCGGAAGAAGGTCTTTCGGAAAAGGATTGGTTCAGCGCCCGATTGATTTGTCGGATGGTTCTCAAATCAGACTAACCATTGCAAGATACTTTACCCCTTCGGGAAGATGGATTCAAAAGCCATATGAGGATCACGATGCGTATAGAAATGATTACATGACCAGATTCGAATCGGGAGAGTTGATGAGCAAGGATAGTATTCAATTACCTGATTCTTTGAAATACCAGACTTTAGTGAACAAAAGAGAAATATACGGAGGTGGAGGAATTGTTCCAGATATATTTGTTCCGATTGATACCACACAAGTTTCTGAGATGTATAAAGATATTTTGAGAAAGGGAGTGATTAATGGTTTTTCAATAGAGTATGTAGATCAAAATAGAAAAGCATTAGCGGAAAAATATCCAACATTTGAAGACTTTAAAAAGGCTACTGAAATATCAGAGATTATCGAAGCATTTTGGAAGAGAGTAGAAGAAGAAGGAGTTGAAATCGTAGATGAAGACCTGAAGATTTCAGGGAAATTAATTGAATTGCGAGTAAAAGCATCCATTGCTAATGATTTGTGGGACTTTGGGAAGTATTACGAGATCGTAAATGTAGAGAATGATGTTTTATCCAAAGCGATTGAAGTTTTCAAAACCAAAGGAGCTTACGAAAAGATCTTGAAGAATTAATTTTATAATTTTGCTAAAACCAACAATCGAATTCAAAAAATGAAGAAAATATTTGTTTTAGGAGGAATGGCTGCAGCACTTTTGATTAGTGCTTGTGGAGGAGAAGAATCAAAAGAAGAAAAATCAAATACAACTTCTGGAGAAAGCACCGGAGGTAAGAAATTGGTAGCGAAGGAAAACGTGCCTTACGAAGATCCGAATAAAAATCTGACCAATATTCGCTTCGATGAGGTGGTTCATGACTTCGGAACCGTTCCAGCAGTATCTGAAAACAAGCATATTTTTAAATTCACCAATACTGGAAATGTTCCACTGGTTGTAAAAGATGCGAAAGCTTCTTGTGGATGCACAATTCCAAAGAAACCAGAAAAACCAATTCCTCCAGGAGAAGAAGGGGAGTTAGAAGTGATCTTTAAACCTAAACCAGGTCAAGAAGGAACAACGGTAAACAAAACCGTAACAGTAACTGCAAATATTCCAGGGGGAAGCACTATTGTGAAGATTACAGCTGACGTGGCTAAGGCGATGTAAGTTGGAGTGTAGAGTTTTTCGAGTGTAGAGTTTTTCGAGTGTAGAACCGAGCGATAGCGAGCTCAACGACCGATAGGGAGATAATTTTTCGAATGTGGAGTTATTCGAGTTTTTTTAGTTCTATAGTTGATCTATTTACCTATTCAAATCGGATGTCGGTTACTTTGCTTTCCGCATCGTACATGTTGAAATAGAATTTCACTTCGAATACCTTTTTGCCGTCTTTCAGGTATTGACAACGGAAGATGTTTTTGCCGCTTAGGTAGATCACATTAATCGATTCCAAACCACTCATGGCTTCTCTAATTTTATTGGAAAGTTTATTTAAGTCGGTTTTCTCGATGACATCCGAATTCATGTAATCGGTGAATTTCTCAAAGTCCTGATTCTTTAACTTTTTCAACACTTTCTGAAGTGTTTTAGTTTGGGCTACTTCAGTTTCTGTTTGACCGAATACTACGGAAAGGTTGAAAATTATAATGAGTGTATATACTGCTTTCATGTGATTTAATTTTAGACAAAGTTATAGATTTTGGGTTAAACTACTTGAGTACTATTCGTTAGTGCAACTTAGCGTAATAAAAATGTGATTGCTAAGGAAGTTATTTATAATTTAGGGTGAATAGTGAAATTTGTTTAAACAAATAAAATCATTAATTTAAGGGCCAATAAAAACGCAAACCATGAGTAATTATCACATCAAAAATCTAGAAGAGTATTTCAATGTTTATCGTAAGTCTGTTCAAAATCCAGATGGGTTTTGGGAAGAGATAGCAGAGGAGCATTTTCTCTGGAGGAAACGATGGGATCAAGTATTGTCATGGGATTTCACAAAACCTGAAGCAAGATGGTTTGATGGGGCCAAATTGAATATTACGGAGAATTGCATTGACCGTCATTTAGTTACAAAAGCGAATCAGACAGCGATACTTTTTGAACCGAATGATCCAAAGGAAGAGGCTCAGCATATTTCCTATCAAGAATTGCATGACCGGGTAAATCAAATGGCCAATGTTCTTAAAACTAAGGGGATTAATAAAGGCGATCGCGTGTGTATTTATTTGCCCATGGTTCCGGAATTAGCTATTTCTCTTTTGGCTTGTGCTCGAATTGGAGCGGTTCATTCTGTTGTTTTTGCAGGTTTTTCATCTTCAGCTTTGGCTGCAAGAATCAATGATTCTGAATGTAAAATGGTTATTACTTCGGATGGGTCTTATCGAGGAGGGAAAAGCATCGACTTGAAGGGAATTGTTGATGAGGCATTAGAAAATACTCCATGTGTGGAAAGCGTTTTGGTAGTTAAAAGGATCCAATCGAACATCCATATGAAGCAAGGAAGAGACGAATGGATGCAACCTTTATTAGATCAAGCTTCAATGCAATGTGAACCTGAAATCATGGATGCGGAAGATCCACTTTTCATTTTGTACACTTCAGGATCTACAGGTTCACCTAAAGGAATGGTGCACACTTGTGCAGGTTACATGGTGTACACCGCATATACATTCAAAAATGTATTTCAATACAAAGAAGGAGATGTTTATTGGTGTACGGCAGATATAGGTTGGATTACGGGTCATTCTTACATTGTTTATGGTCCGTTAGCCAACGGAGCCACAACAGTGATGTTTGAAGGAGTGCCGTCCTATCCTGATTTTAGTCGCTTTTGGGAAGTAGTAGAAAAACATAAGGTAACTCAGTTTTACACAGCACCAACGGCTATCCGAGCCCTAGCCAAAGAAAACATCGAATATGTGGATAAACATGATCTTTCTTCTCTTAAAATCCTAGGAACTGTCGGAGAACCCATCAATGAAGAGGCCTGGCATTGGTACAATGATAATATTGGAAAAAATGAATGTCCGATCGTAGACACCTGGTGGCAAACAGAAACAGGAGGAATCATGATTTCTCCAATACCCTTTGCGACGCCGACCATTCCAACATTTGCCACATTACCCATGCCAGGTATTCAGCCGGCTTTGATGGATGAAAACGGAAAAGAGATTGAGGGCAATCAGGTTGAGGGAAGATTGTGTATTAAATTTCCTTGGCCTTCCATGGCGAGAACGATTTGGGGGAATCATCAGCGATACAAAGAGACTTATTTTTCTGCTTATGAGAATATGTATTTTACTGGAGATGGTGCAAGAAGAGATGCTGTGGGATATTACCGAATAACAGGAAGAGTGGATGATGTAATTATCGTTTCAGGACACAATCTGGGAACTGCTCCGATTGAAGATGCCATCAACGAACACCCAGCAGTTGCGGAATCGGCAATTGTTGGCTTTCCGCACGAGATCAAAGGGAATGCACTTTATGGGTATGTGACGCTAAAGGAAACGGGCGAATCCAGAGACCATGATAATTTGAGAAAAGAAATTAATCAGCTAATTACTGAACATATTGGTCCTATTGCCAAATTGGATAAAATTCAGTTTACAGAAGGGTTGCCAAAAACTAGATCTGGGAAAATCATGAGAAGAATCTTAAGAAAAATAGCGCATAACGATTTCAGTAATCTTGGAGACACAAGTACGCTATTGAATCCGGAAGTTGTAGAAAGCATTATTGAGTTTAGAATTAATAATGAAAAATGAAAAATGAAAAATTAATCTGTAACGGCTATAAAAATGTTGGTTAAGGACTTTTCTTTCATTTTGTAACCCGGTGACTTCAGTCCTGGGTGGAAAGTAGGATGAACAATTGAGAATGGATCATATTTGACAATCTCAAAATACGATAAGTATACCTACAAGCAATAATCCCAATATCAGAACAGAAATCAAAATAGCTTTCAAGATTCTTTTTCTTTGTTGTTGCTGAATCTTTTTTCTTAGTGCTTTTAATTCTTCAGGACTGGCATTTTTAGGAGAAACGAAGGGATTTCGAACTTCACGGTTTTCCATCCCACCGTTTCCTTCAAATATGGTTTTGTGTTTTCGTTTAAGGTTGTTTCGAATACTCGAAAGCATGGATGATATGTGTCCGCCAGCGCTGATACTTCAAAATTATCAAATATTAATTATCAACTATCAATTACAAATTATCTAAGAAAATTTCCTTGTTCCTAATTCCGAATTAAAATACCTAGCACCCTTCTAATCCAAATGAAAAGAACAGAATTTGATCCACTTTGTATCCTTTTGTGTCAGTTGCGGCTTGCCATTCTCCAGGGATTTCTTTGATCAATTGAAGCATTTTGGAGTCAATATTGGTGTGACCACAACTGGAACTCAATATCACGGATTCAATTGTCCCATCCTTTGTTACAGTAAACTGAATTTTCCCTGGAGTGACCGAATTCATGTTGATTTGAGCTACTTCCTTTTGGCTTTCCTTTTTCAAATAATAGATTAGATTTTCCATTCCATCTTTGTATTCTGTTTGTTTTTCAGGAAGAACAGTCATGTAATAAACTATAAATTCATTGGCGGCATCTCCATAAACCGGATTTTTAGTCTGGCAATAGGTTGAAATTTTGAAATTGGTGGAATATTCCATGGATTTGAGTAAGTGAAGTTGTTCCTCTGTTAAATAGTGATCATTTCCTTTCTCAAGCAGAATGGAAGAACCATCTTGTTCGTTGACAGTGGCAGCAATTGTTGTGTGAAAATCCAGGTAATCTGCTGTTGCATTTATCGGCAGTATGTCTAAGATTGTTTTAGCTTTTTGAATTTGTTCTTTAGTAATGCCGGTATCAAAACGGGGATGTATTTTGTAGGCAAATGCTGTCTTTGGAAGGTCTCTTCGGATTTCTTCAGAATCAGCAATTGGTTTGCATTTAAGTTCTTCCTTGGTTTGTGTTTTTGAAGTATCCATCCAGTTGGAGAAGCCATAAGTTGTAAAACCAAGAGCGGTAAGAACAACCGCATAAATCATCATTTTCTTTTTCATAATTATTGCTTTAAGATTTAGTCAAATCTATGCTCTAAGTGCGTTTCCATACCTTTCTCAATTGTAAATTAGTGTAAAATCATCGTAAAACTGTTTCAGATGATTTGAATTGCTCTAGATTTGTAGCATGCACATTTTAGGTCGAAACATCATATTGTTTTTTATTCTTTTTGTTAGCTGCGTGAATGCTTCTTTTTCTCAAGATTTGCCAAAAGAAAGTCATGAGGAAACTGCGATGAGAATGATTGGACATCAATTATTGTTAAGGTCGGGAGATCTTACCGGTCGTGTTCTTCCCATTCAAAAAGAAGGCAATACATATGTTGTTTCTTTTGAAAATGAATTGGAATTTTTACCCGATGATTTGGTGACAATTGTGGATTCCGTCTTGGATCAAGCACAAATAGGAGGAGGTTATCATTTGGAGGTAAGGGATTGCGAGAAAGAGGAAGTGGTTCATAGTTTTGAAAGAAATATGGGATCGGATTCTTTAGTTCCATGCCGCGGACGTTATTTATCTAGGGATTGTTACACTATTCAAGTGCAGCTAATCCCGCAAAAATCTCGGTTCCCGATAGAAAAGGAAAAGAATGAGAAAGCCGAAGAAAAGGCAGATGAAGAAGATCTCGGAACTATTTGGCTTCGATTATTTTTACTGCTGTCACTCACTTTTTTAGTATGGTATTTGTACAAAAAAAGGAAGTCAAAAACCCAAAACTCAAACTACATAGCTTTAGGAAAATTTCAATTTGACAAACTCAATACCGAGCTAATTCTCAAAGAACAAAGGATAGAGTTAACAGCTAAAGAGTCTGATTTACTTGTACTTCTTTATGAAAATCTCAATAAAACTGTAGAAAGAGACACCATTTTGAACCGGGTTTGGGGAGATGAAGGAGATTATGTTGGAAGGACATTGGATGTATTCATTTCCAAATTGAGGAAAAAACTGGAAGCCGATCCCAATGTGAAAATCGTGAATATTCGCGGTGTGGGTTATCGGTTGGTATTGAGTTCCAAATGATGCTTGGTCGAGTCATAATCCTCAGTGATCATTTCACCATCTTTAAAATCAAAAACGATATAGTTCGAGTGAACTTTGTATTTTCTCGTTACAGATTTAGGAACCGGATATTTTTGGGCATTGTAAGTGTATATCGACATAAATATTTCCTCTAATCCATCCTCATCAAAATCACCAATCGAAAAATGAGTAAGGTTACTTCCATCAACAATTCCAAACTCATATCCACCATCCATTTCAAATGGGTAGTAAATGGTATCTTTTGTTGAACTAAGAACTAAAATCATTTTATAACAGCAATGCGCACCTCCTGTATAGTCAAATCCAATAGGATCTTCTTTGCCATCCCCATCGAAATCTCGGTTTTTGGTGTATTGCATACTTTCCTCCATGAGATCTGGAACTTCTTCATAAACTGTGTCCCGTTCAACTTTTGGAGCACTGCTTTGAGATACAGTTTCCTGAGGTTGATCTACTTGACAAGCCCAGAGGTCAATGGTGATTATGGATGGAAGAATGAATTTCATTGTGATGAAAATTTTGTATTGATTTGAATAAATGTACTATAATTTTAATATTGAGTTCTTGGTTTTTACAGGAAAGAAAAAGCCTATCCCTTACAAGGCCAACTCAGGATAAGCTCGGTTTGATTTACTTAATTTTTATCATGGAATGAAATAAATTTTTCGTTTTCAGCCTAAATCAACAAAAAAAACCTATCTACTTTCGTAAACAGGCTCTAGCTAATAACAACAATGAATTCGCGAAAAAAAGTTGACAAATTCCGACCCAAAAGAACTATTAAAACCAAAGAAAACCAGAATAACTCATGAAGAAGATTCTAGTGAGTCGGAATTATGTGCAAACTTTTAAAGAACAATAGACTGTGACATTTTTGTACTCTTAAGATACACAGGAATTCCTTCCCATTTTTTGAAAAAACTTAAAGTGTAGGGAATTTTGATTCATTTGGGTGATGTGGGGAGTTGGGATTTGAGTTCTAAGTTCTAAGTATTTTTGCTTAGTGACCAATTACCATTTTCAACTATCTAACAAGTCGATACTAGTTTTTACTTGAGCATCTTGTTGGTGTTTGCGCAATGTATTGACATGCTTAAATGCTTTCACCAAGTAGTAAATAAAGATTCCTCTGATCAAACTAAGGAATATCCCTGATCCTGGATTTCCCGATTCAACCATGCTGTATAAGAACCAAACAGAATTTGCAATGTAAAGGGCTGTTCCTACATAATAAGTCCAAAGTATCCCTTTTCTAAGAAAGTATCCACAGGCAAAATAAACTGCAATGTGAAGATAGTTCAGCAACATCACCCAATGGAACCACATAACACTTTCAAATCCTCTGATTGTAGCAATTAGAAGTAAAATAAGAATTAAAGCAATAGCGATAAAATAAAAGATATTTGAAGTAGATTTTAAGCTGTCTTGAGAATGATTATAGGAATTAATTAAATATCGATCTCCCAATTTAACTTCCCATCTAAAAGGTCTGACAAAAGCCTTCACATATAAGTTTTCACCCTTAGTTGTTTGTAGGGTAACTCCTTGAATGAGTTCCTTGGATCCATTGAATTTAGCTAGTTCTTGACCATTTTCACTGATAAAAACTTCTTTACAGCCACGAGACCATTCAACTGAAATGTTTCGTTCTCTTGAACTGTCAAAATAAAATGACTTCTTGAAAAATTGTTCCATCAGGTAGGATTTTTAAGTTAATACGAACGCTAATATAGGGACATTGGAATGAAAAATGAATAATTAAAAATGAAAAATGATGCTCTATAAGACGATCCAATTCTGACCGTTTTTAAATAAATCCCTATCTGTCAATATGCTAGCTATCACTCGGTTGATACTTGATAATTATCTCCCTATCGGTCGATGAGCTCACTATCGCTTGGTTGATACATAATAATTCATTCTCACGCTATTCAACTATCCAAAAGCTCACTTGATTCCCTTTTCTTGATTGATTTAACATGTTTAGCATATTCCACAGCATCAGGAAAAGCTTTGATGAGGTAGTAAGCAAAAACGATTCGAATGAGTAATAAGGCAAATAAGATCAATCCAAGATTGGTTTGAAATAGGGCAGAGATACTAATTTCAGAGATCACGAAGGAATTTAACAGGACATATACCGTGTCAATCAAGTAAAGTGAAGTTCCAATATAGTACCAGGTCAGTTTTCCTCTTCTAACCAACATTCCGCAGAGATAAAAAACCACAATCAGCCCAATATAAATAAGCATCGTTGGAGTAAGTAAAATATCCAGACCAATCATCCCTGCCTTGTATTGCGGCAAAAAGAGGAGCATCAAGTAAATGACGGAGGCAAGAAAAACATAATAAAAGATCTGGGAGGTTCCTTTGACAACTTCTTCTGATCGGTTGTAGGAATTGATCAGCATGCGATCTCCAAATGACACTTGCCAGCGCACAGGGTCCATAAACAATCGGATGTACAAATTCTCTCCCTTCTGCGATCGAATCACAATTCCTTTTTTCAACTGGCCCACATCACTGTGTTGGTGTAAAATCTGGTCGTTGTCGTATATAGTTACCTGACCACAATCTTTAGTCCACTCCAATTTAATGGTTCTGCTATGCTGCTCGTCGTAATAAAATGACTGTGATTCCATAACCTAAAAATGCGAATAATGTTTGAATAAAAGAAGTGACTAAGATTAAGGATTAAGTAATTTTTAACCGCAAAGGGCGCAAAGAAGACGCAAAGGACGCAAGAGTATCATTGTGCATTCTCCGATAGCCAATATCAATAATTTTTCACTTTTCACTTTTCATTTTTAATTAAAAAAGCCCTCCCCAAAATAAATCGGAAAGGGCTTTTTTCTAAACTGGTTTGAGATTTCTAGTCATTTGTTTGCTTGACTACTTCTACCCATCCTCCGGGTTCCAGAGCACTGATAGTATTGTCGTACATGGCCTCAGTTGAAATAGAAGGCATGTAGAATTTCCCTAAATAAGTAGCGTTCAATTGGATTCGATACGTTCGCGTTTGATTTACTGCTAAATTGTAGTAAGTGTACACGCGATCATCTCGAATATCCTGATAAACAAAGCTACTTGATGTATGTGCCGATCTGAATCCATCCATTCTTGTATTGTGGATTTCCCAACCTGAAGGGAAAATCTGATTCAAAGCCATTTCTTTCAAATAACCTCTTAATCCACTGTTCCGAACCGTAACTTCGGCAATGAAATCTGTTCCTTGCTCAATTCGTTTTGGATCAATTCGGTTTCCGTCCATGTCTTTGTAATCGATGCTGATGGATACATTTTCCGCCTTTCTTTGCTCTCTTCCTTGCATTGGAATTCCTGTGGTCATAATACGGACAAATAGGGGAGATTCACTCTTATTCACTACCTCAATAGTTTTGTCTTTGTATTCCACATCGTAAGTCAATAAAGGTTTCATGGTTTTCTTCAAGACCCTGTCTCCATTTCCAATTTTGTATTCAAAATACATCACTTTTGATGGAAGATGTTTGCCCATGTATTTACCAAGTGCTAGTAAACAATATGCGGTAGTCTGAGTACTCATCCAATGCTGAGAAGACAATTGTTCTGCGATTCTTCTTGCTACGGAGAATCCTTTGGTCTTTTCATCCAATAATGTCAGTGTTTCAAGAATCATGGCTTCATCTCTCACACTGTTTCCAAATGTGTAAGACAATTCGGTGTACTCCGGTACGGCGGTACCATATCCTTTGACAAGTTGTTCTGCAATTTCAAATTGACCAGCTAATTTATAAGCTGCTGCCAATCTCCATCTTGCCGTAATCGATAGATCTCTCTTTTCTCTCAATCGGTTCATGGATGCCAAGTCTGCCTTATCTGCAAGCGCCAAAGTGTACAATCTGTAGGCTTGCGTGATGTCGTTGTATCGACCTTCATAAGTTGAAGAAGCATACCAGCTTTTTGCTTTTTTCTTCTGATATCTTTCCCATCTGGAAATCAAATGGGATGGAACTTTGTATCCCAATTTTTCAGCTTCCAATAAGAAGTGTCCTGCATAGTTGGTTCCCCATTCGCTTTCTGAAGTTCCTCCTGGCCAGTAAGAGAATCCTCCTCCGCTTGTTTGGAATAAACTGATTCTCGCAATGGCTGCATCAATATTTTGCTGAATCGAAATCTTATAATCATTGTTCAATTCCATCAATCTGGCTAAATACAGTTGAGGGAAAGCTCCAGAAGTAGTTTGCTCGATACATCCATGAGGGTAACGAATCAAATACTTCAATCGCTTCTCTAAATTTAATGGAGGGAAGGTCGATAATTCAAGTTTAGCTGAATTTGTTCCTTCAATTCCAAAATACTCAGGGCTACCGCTCCATTTTTGTCCAGGCTGAATAACGACTTCTTGCACGTTCACTGTTTCCGGGTTGGAGGGTCGAACGGCCAATTCTACGTCGTAATGTGCACTTTCATTTCCTGATTTTACATTGATACGCACTTTTGCTACTCCTAATTTTTCAGCAACTTTTAATCTGAAATTAGCCACTTTATCTCCTTTTTTAGAGAAGGACATGGATTTTTGTGTTCCATCTTTTGGAATCAACAATTCGTTAGCTGAAATCGTAATCTGAACATCTTTGATATAATCTTCTGTAGCAAATACGTTCACAGGAAGATCTACTTCTTCACCTGGGCCTAATACTCTCGGCAGTGTACCCAAGACCATCAATGGAGCTTTTACTGGCACTGTTTTTTCAGCATTTCCATAAGCCTGATCTTGTCCGGCGATTACCATTACTCGAACCGAACCAACATAATTCGGAATATCAATGTCATGACTATTTTCCCCATTTCCATTGTAGTAGAAAGGTCCAACAAAGCGCACCATAGGTTTAAATCGATTTACTTTTGCCTGTTTTTTCTTTCCAGGTCCCTCACCATCCCCTCCGATGGCAAGCATTTTATTGATTTTTGAACCAAAGGCTCCTAAAACTTCATCGTATAAATCCCAGGTTTTTACTCCTAATGCTTCTTTGGCGTAGAAGTGCTTCCACGGATCTGGAGTTCTGAAACTTGTAAGATCTAATAATCCTTCGTCTACAATTGCTAGCGTGTAGGTCATAGGTCTTCCATTCTTCTCACCAACACGTACTTTTGCCGTTGTTTCTGGTTTTAATTCATCCGCCATTTTAATTACCGGACTCAAATGTGATTTTGGATTTTCGACCATGATTGGAACTACTCCATACATTCGAATCGGCAAATCATTTTCAGTTTCGGCATGTGGCTGAATCAAGGATACGTGTACATAAGCATTCGGACTCATGGCCTCCGTAGTTTGTATTTCTACTTTTGTTTCTCCTTTTTTCGTGTCCACCCAGAACTTTTGCAATACTTTGGTTCCGTTTTCAACCGTAATCAATGCTCGACCATTTGAAGAGGAAGGAATCGACAATTTCACTTGCTCGTTGGTCACATAAGCTTCTTTGTCGGTTGAGAAGGCCAACATTGTAGAGTTTTCAGTATTCTTTCTGTTTGCTCTTGCCCAGTAAGGCCAGTCGATATAGATGATTTTCCCAGTAGTGTGACCACTTTCTAAGTTTTTCACATACACCAAATATCTTCCATATTCAGGTCTGTTGACTCTCAAATTGAATTTCCCTTTCCCGTTGCTTGTGCGCACCCGGTCGCTGAATATTGGGGTAGTAGAAGATCTTGAAATATAGCTTTTTATGTCTCGATCGTAGCTGTCCCACCACCATCTCCATTGTAGTTTGAAGACTTTTACTTCACAATCTGTACTAGTTGGTTTCCCATCTTCGTTAACGGTTGCAATTTCAACTATATGATCTTGATCCGTTTCAAGTGTACCTCCATACATTTTACCTTGAGGAATTTTTACTCCGGCATACTCTTCGTATGGTGAATATTTGATCGAACTTCTGTCAATTGAAAAGGCTCCTCCTTCTTCAAATACCTTAGTAACAAAATTGGCCGTAAGCATTCCAGGTGCCGCATCTGTAACGTAGATTTTTGGGTCGAAATGAGCAACTCCATATTCGTCTAATCTATCATTGAAGATGGTTTGCTGATCTGTACTGAATCTTTTGATTGGATCGTCGAAAACAAATCCTTTGTAGCCTTCAAAGCTCGTGTAAGCAGAGCTGATCGTTACATCTACTTTTGCTTTCAAACTTTTGGCTACTGCTCCGTGTAACCATTTTACATTCAATTCAGCTTTCTTGCCTCCTTTTTTCTTCAGAACCTTATCCGCAAACTCTAAATAGATTTTCAATCGGTTAGGTTTAACTGTTTCAATTTTTAAAGTTTTGGTAAAGCTTCTGTTTCCAATGGATACCTTGGCTCTGTAATTTCCAGTTGGAGCACTTTCATAAGTCGCCGTTCTGAAATCATAGAAACCATTCACACTTGAAGTGGCTACTTGTCTGTCCACGGTAACTCCTCTGGAATCAATCATTTCAAATTTCACAGGGTGATTTTCAGGAATCACGTCTTCTTTGTCTTCCAAAATGAAAGTCACATAAAGAGAATCTCCTGGTCTCCAAACTCCTCTTTCTGTATACAAGAATCCTTTTACTCCTTTTTCAACTTGCGTACCAGAGACTTCAAATTTTGACAAACTATTAGATTCTCCATCTCTAAGTTTCAAGTAAGCCTTTTGAGTACCATTTTCGGCTACTACAATGAATGGTTTTTTCTTTAGGAACATGTCGCACATTCCTTTTTCATCGGTTGTGGTTGTGCCTAAAAGTTGTTGCTGGAAATCGTAAAATTTCACCTTGGCATCTGTCAACGGTTTGGTGGTATTCAAATCCGTTACGAATACGTGAATTCTTCGGTCTGCTCCGGCTTTTGCAATTAATCCAATATCAGAAATCAATACATTTCTTGAGACGGTCTTGTTTCTGTAGTAATAGTTTTTACATGGGTTGTCACGATCATTGTAATCGTAATCGTAGTAGTAATCATAGCCATCATCATAATCATAATAATAAGAGCTTCCCCAGTCTTTTTCAGACCACTCGGTTTCATCTTCATCCATGCTGATGAGGTCGTCATCATCGGTAGCTGATTCATCCGTAGTGCAGCTGTAAAGCGAATAATTCTTTCTTGGAGTAATCGATACCCGATAAATTGCACCTGGTTCCACTTTGATGATCGAACTTAAATCGATCGAGAAATTATTCCAGGAATTCAAGTTCAATCCATTTCCATCAAGGGTTAGTTTTTGCTTGTAAACCGTTTTTCCTACACGCTTTAATTCATATTGACCTTCCAAATCATTCACTTGTAAAAACTGAATGATATTGTCTTCGTGAATTTTGGCCACATAAACGTCTACAGCTTTTAAATTAACAGCTTTGAAAGGAACTTGGGCACCTTGGGTACTTGGCACAATCACCCCATTCCCTAACAATTCCACTTCAGGTTTGATGTCTTCAAAAACCAATTCAATTTTTTCTGATTTGTCCAATTTAAAACCGGAGATATTTCGGATCGAACTGGATATAGAAAGGTCTCTGTCACCTGTAATTCTTTTGTCGGGATAGATCATCAATTTATGTCCATCAATGATCGTACTAACATTTTCGCTACCGAGAGAAACAATACCATTTAAATCCTGTCCATCATCCAAAGGATCACTGAAAATAACTACAGCATGTTGCTCTGGAGCTTGTACTACCGAAATCTCAACAATCTTAAAATCACCTAAAGCTGGAACTTTGATTTCTTTTGAACCAGAAAGCTCTGAATCAATTCCACCGCCATTCCATTCCAGAGTTACTTTAGATTCCGTTGTTTTACGTTTTACATTTCTTACGATGAATTTTTTCACTAATCCGCCTGTGAAATCCCATTGTACAGGTAATTCACTTCCATCTTGAAAGGCATGAACGATTTTCTTTAAACTCGCTGTGTCAATGATATCTGATGAAGTCAATCGCCCTTCAATAATTTGATTTTCTGGTCTATCATAAGAAGGCGTGTTGATTCCATCTACATACACATGAAAAGTTTGAGGTTTTACTTTGAAGTTGAATTCAAATACTTGAAATTCAGCAGGAACATCTACGAGTTTCCCTAGTTTGAAACTTGCTTTATATAGTTGATTCGAGATCAATTGATCTTCAGGAATGAACTCAATGGTTGTATTGTTTCTCCAATATGCTTTTCCAGGAATACTTGGTTTAAAATCGAACAAATCTCCAGGAATAGGTTCGTCCATGTTGATATCTCCTTCATAAGGATTGGCCAACCGAATCTGAATGGTCGACTGATTCGAAATCAAACCACCGGTAAAGGCGGAGATATAATTGGAAAAACCAGGATCAATCTCAACGATTTCATCTTTTTTATCAGTTGATTTGGTTCCAGAACAGGAGTTGAAAGTTATACCAAATACAAAAAGCATCGGAATGAGTAGTAAATACAAACGTTTCATAGCGGATTATTTATTTAAAACATTAATTATGAAGGCAAATTAGAGATTTATTTCCTCAAAATGAATGGATTCCGTCAGTTTTTAAGATGCAAAATATTATTTGCAGAACTTGACTTATTATTTGATTTTGAGCAAGAGTGAGGAGCAAGAGTGTAGAGCAAGAGTATTGAGCAAGAGCAAGAGTAATGGGCAAGAGGGATACTTTGATTACTCTGTGTCCTCTGCGGTTAAAAAATGCGCGTGTAAAAGTAAACCTCGCAGGTCAATGCCCATATTGGAAAGACCTACGAGGTTAAAACTCGAAAAACTCTGCACTCGAATAACTCTACACTCGAAAAATTATCTCCCTTTTGGTCGATGAGCTCGCTATCGCTCGGTTCTACACTCAAAAAGTCCAACTTAAGCCGAAAATAAAGTTTCTTCCTGCTCCGGAGATTCCTGAACTGTAGGGTCTGTATCTCACGTTGGTTATGTTTTCAATTCCTGCTGTTATATGGAACTGATCCCATAATGTGTACATAGCTTTAAAGTTGAGTGTATACCATGACGGAACGTAGGTTTCTCCATTTTCATCGTGTGCATAGATTTCGTCCTTCCCTTGTTCGGAAACGGCCAATTTATCGTGAATTCTCCCGCCTTGGTAATTCACATATGCTTCTAGCTTGAGATTTTTATAGGTATAGCTAAATCTGCCTGCACCGAAAATTGGAGCCGCATGTCTGGAGGCGCTAATTGATCCATCATCCATTTCTTCAATACCTTCTTGCCAGTTAAAATCTGCAGCGATTCCAAATCCTTTAGGTAACTTAAATTCGGCATGGAACATTACTCCATAAACGTAAGCATTGGCCGCATTTTGGATAGCCTGAACTTTACTCATTTGACCACCATAAAGAATACTGTCTTGTCCATTCAATTGGTAATCTCTTCTTACTAAAGCATCATCTAAATAAGTATAATACCCATCCAATTCAATCTTGGCAATATCTCCAAATACCTTTGTGATTCCTAAGTCGGCACTATAAGCATATTCCGCTTTTAGATCAGGATTGGGAACAACAATAGCCCCTGGTTCGCTATCAAATATTTTCCCAATATCATCTACGTTTGGAGACCTAAATGCCGTCCCGAAATTGGCACGAATCGCCCATTTTTTGGTTGGTTTGTAAACGAATCCGATGCTACCCGTAAGAGCGCCATTATTGAGTTCGGCTGTCTCAAAAGGGAAAGGGTAGAAGTCTTTGTTGTTACTGAAATCAGAGCGTAAAATATAATAGGTGTATCTGATTCCTGCTTGCAAGGTGAATTTCTCAGAGATTCTGTATTCGTCATTGACATAAACCGAAATGGAATGCCATTTTGAATTAGGATATCTAGAAGGACCCTGATTTACAATGTCGCTTGTGATATCTTCTGTAGTACCACTCGATTTTACATCATTCATTACATATTCCACACCATAAAATAAGGTATTCTTCAATCCAATACCTTTTTTGAAATCGAGGTTGGCTGAATACGCATCTACTCTTTCTACATTGTTTTCCAACCATTTGTTATTGAAATTTCTTGAATGTCTGCTCTCAGCAAAGGACTGTTGGGCAATTCTCAAAGTCATTTCATCATAAACGGCGTTGCTTCCTGAGTGATTAATGGAAAGGTTGTTCATCATCCATTTTTGCGGACCATAATACCATTCTGCATATCGAGGGAGTCCGTTTTTCATGCGATTATGTCTGTCGTATCTACCATAAGAGGAAGTTTCTGAATAATGGAATCCATACTCTAAATTCCAGTTTTTCCCTGGTTTGTATCGGATCTTCTGCATGATATTGAACTGAGAATAAGCTGAGGGTGCTTGTTCAAGTTTATTGTCTTGATACACAACCACATCCTGACTATCTATTCGCTCAACATGATATGGCTTTACATACTCATCTGGACCAAACGCACCTTGCTTTAGGTTTTCAAAATCCCAGTAGCTCACGCTGGTAACAAAAGCGAATTTTTTCCATCCCACATTGATGTCAAAGTGACCCGTTTTCTCCATATTGGCAGTTGAAAATCGTGCCGCGGCTTTCCCTTTAATTAAAGGTTTGTCTTCTGTCGAAAGTTGTGGTGTAAGTGTATTGATGTTCATTACCCCACCAATCGCATCACTACCGTAATTCACTGATCCAGGGCCCATCATCACTTCCATGCTTTCGGTTGCAAATGGATCCATGCTGATCACATTCTGAATGTTTCCACTTCTGAAAATAGCGGTGTTCATTCTTACTCCGTCTACAGTATATAGAAGTCTGTTAGTGGCAAACCCTCTAATCATGGGACTTCCACCTCCTTGTTGACTCTTTTGAATAAAGATCTTAGAAGAGCTCCCTAAAAGATCTGCGGCCGTTTGTGGATTCAAAAAGAGGTTGTCGCTTTGTTTGATGCGTTCTACTTTTTGAGGGAGATCATTGATGTTTTGTCTCCATCTAGTAGCGGCAATGGTCACCGCATCCAAATTGAAATTTAAGGGTTTAAGAAATAGTTTATAATCCGCTTCTTTTAGCTGGGCGAATGTTTTTTCCATCGACTCAAACCCGGGAGCTTGAATATAGATGAGCTCAGCTCCTTCGAATCCAGAAATGTCTGCACTTCCGTTTTCGTTGGTCATGATGGATTTATTTGGCTTGAGACTGGAAATATAAGCCAGCTTCACCGGTTTTTGATCTTCTTCATTAAAGATCGTTAGGTTTTGGGAATAACTAAATGCAGAAATACCCAAAACCACTAAAAATACTAGTGTTTTCATTTAAATTATTTGTAGTTAATCAATATTTTATCCACCAAACAAATTGGGGGAGTCTAAGATCAAACTACAGGATTGGGTGGGGGAGTAGACGGTTGAAAGAAGGTTTGGCAAAGGTTAAATTCTTGATTGAAATGATGCTCAATTTGTAAGGTAAATTCTGCATGATTCTCAATTTCCTGCTCTAAATACAATGACTTCAAAAGCTTGAAATAACTTATTTTATTTGTGTTTCGATCTGATTTTCCTCCAAGAATTTCTTCTAAATTTTGAGCAAGTTGCTTATTGAGTTTGGTTTCTTTGTTATCCCACCAACAATAATAAATCACCTTATCTTCAATATATTCTGTAAAGACTACGTCGTACATTTCTCCTTTGAATTCAAATTCTTTGGAATGTTCCCAATCCAAAAGAATGATGCTCTCTTTCAAAGAAAATTCAAATTTGACGAGCTCTTCTTTTTCGATTCCATCAATGATGCGGTGTTTGACTTCTCGCTTAATCTGTTTTTTCTGAAAATGAAACCAAACCCCAGTAAATAGCAAGGGAGCAAATAGGACAGCAATCAGTGATATGGCTAATAAAGTGCGTTTCAAAATCTAGAATTGCGAAGTAAAAATACAAAATTACAGTTGCATGTCAATAGCCCCATTTCTTAAGTAGATTCAATTTTATAGGAGTCTAATTTCTGTTTGAATGTCATTTTTTCAGTCTGATGAAGAAGAAAATGAAATTTCGTCAGTAGAATTATTGATGGTTAATAGCTTGAATGTCAATTTGTCCTGTAAGTGGAATTGGCATCTGATTTGAAACAGCTTTTTCAGAATTTTAAAGCAAAAAGTTGAACAAAAAATAAGAGTTATGACAATCATTAAAAGAAATCAAGGACTTTTTCCATCCATGTTTCACAATTTTTTTGAAAACGAATGGAGAAACAACACAGGACTGTCGACGAGTTTTGCAAATCAACCTTCAGTGAACATCAAAGAAACGGAAGAACATTTTCTGATCGAAATGGCCACTCCTGGAATTCGAAAAGAAGACATTAATATTCAGGTGGAAAATGGCATTTTAGAAGTATCAGCCATGACAAAAGGGGAGCAGGTGAACAGTGAGAATGAAGAGAAATACACAAGAAGAGAATTTTACAGTACTTCCTTCAGACAAACATTCACTTTATCAGAAGCCATCGATGATACACATATTGGAGCAAAATATGAAGATGGCGTTTTGAGTATTGTTCTACCTAAGTCAGATATCGCCAAACCAAAACCTGTACAGCAAATTAAAATCGCTTAAAGCAAATAGTAGTAAATCAGTTTATAATCTGATGTTTTAGTTGAGAAGAAGGACCTCGAAAGGGGTCTTTTTTTTATGGCAGATCTCAAGATTGGATTTTCATTCATTTTACTCGTCCATTTCACTCGGCTAATTTCTTGAGTTTTATTATCTTGCCACCAAAATTTTACAAGTGGGCTTTTTCAAGAAATTTAACGATACCAAGATCAACTTCAAACTGACATTAGCCTTCTTTGTCATTGCTTTTTTATCCATTGTTGTTATTGGATACTTGGCCTACGAACAAGGAAAGTCCTCCCTCAGAAAAGAATCTTTTAACCGTTTAACTGCGGTAAGAGAAATGAAAGCCACTCAGATTGAGGATTATTTCAACGACATACGCAATCAAATCATTACTTTTTCAGAAGATCTAACCATTGTAGATGCGATGGTTGATTTCAAAAAGGGATTTGATACCATTGTTACAGAATTGCAAATTTCTCCTGTACAGTTTCAAGCTGCTGAAAACAGACTAAGAAAATATTACGAATACAATTTTTTACCTAAGCTGAATATTGATGCGAAAATTTCAGAGGATTACAAAAAGCATTGGCCTAATGATAAAGCGGCGATTATCTTACAAGATGAATATATTTCAGATAACGAATATCCACTAGGTCGAAAACAGTTAATGGATTATGCGAAAGATGGGAGTTTTTACAGTAAAGCCCATTTAGCTTATCATCCCCTGATTCGATCTTACCTCGAAAAGTTTGAATATTACGATATTTTCTTAGTAGACAATGAAACAGGTAGAATTGTTTATTCTGTGTATAAAGAGGTAGATTATGCGACATCTTTGATCGATGGACCATATGCCAATTCCAATATCGCCAGAGCTTTTCAAGCCTCCAAAAATGCTAAAAACAAGGACTTTGTTCGCTTGGTAGATTTTGAATCTTATTTGCCGTCTTACGCTGAACCCGCTTCCTTCATTGCTACACCGATTTTCAAAGACGGTAAAAATATTGGAACCCTGATCTTTCAAATGCCTATTAAAAAGATCAATGAGATCATGACCAACAGACACGAATGGGCGGAAGTAGGATTGGGACAATCTGGAGAAACCTATATTGTGGCTGAAGATTTTAGTTTAAGAAATCAATCGCGTTTTTTCATTGAAGATCGTGAGAATTATTTCAGAATGATTGCCTCAATTGGTACACCCGAAGAAACAATCAAAAAAATCAAAACCTTTGAAAGCACAGTGGGTTTGCAAAAGGTTGAAACAGAAGGAACGATTGCCGCCTTGGAAGGAGAAACCAATACGAAAATTTTCAAAGATTATCGGGGAGTTGATGTGCTTTCGTCCTACAAGCCTTTAAAAATAGAGGATATGCATTGGGTTATCATGTCTGAGATTGATAAAGACGAAGCCTTTTCTCATGTATACGATCTTCGAAACAATATCATCATTACCTTTTTCGGATTGCTGATTTCCATTGTCATTGCTTCTTTCTTCATTTCTAAAAAGATTACAAAACCAATCAAGGAATTAACCAAAAGAGCCGAAGAATTGGCAACAGGTAATCTAGAGGTGAAGATTGATCCAAGAGGTGGCGACGAAATTGGGATTCTTTCCAAAAGTTTTATTCATATGCAAAATTCTTTGTCTGACATGATCCACAATCTGGAGGACAAAGTAGAAGCAAGAACTCGATTGCTGAAAAGACAGAAAGAAATGATCGAGGAGAAGAATAAGGAAATGGTGGATTCCATTAATTACGCCTTAAGACTCCAAAAAGCGATTTTGCCTACCAAAGCTCGAGTAAAAGATAGTTTTCCGAAGAGTTTTGTACTCTATAAACCCAAAGACATCATTTCAGGAGATTTTTACTGGATGAATGAATTTGAAGACAAAACTTTGATTGCAGCAGTAGATTGTACAGGACACGGAGTTCCAGGAGCCATGGTAAGCGTGGTAGGAGCTAATGGATTGAATAGATGCGTCAAGGAATTTGAGTTGAAAGAACCGGGAGAAATTTTGGATAAATTATCTGGTTTGGTCCAAGAAACTTTCGAATCAGGGGAAGATAAGGTGAAAGATGGAATGGATGGAGCTTTGATCAGTATTGAGCAAGAGCAATCGAGCAAGAGTAAAAATCAATCTGTTGCCCAATCCTCTTGCTCAGTACTAAAATACGCTGGTGCTCATAACCCCCTGTGGATCGTACGAAAAACATCAGAAGTAGAACTTAGTCAGGATGCTCCGGCTATTCCAGAAGAGAGAATTAGTTTGATGGAGGGAGTGGATCACAATTTATACGAAATAAAAGCCGACAAACAACCCATAGGAAATTTTGAAGATGCTACGTCATTTACCACAAATCAACTGAATTTGAGGGCAGGTGATACTGTTTACTTATTTTCAGATGGTTATGCAGATCAGTTTGGCGGACCAAGAGGGAAGAAGTTTAAATACAAGTCTATGAAAGAACTCATTCTCAAAATCCAAGACCTTTCCATGGAAGAACAAATGCTCACGCTAGACAAAGTCTTCGAAGAGTGGAGAGGAAACCTAGAACAGCTGGATGATGTCTGTGTTATTGGGATTCGCCTTTAGGCAATTTCAAGATCACTAGTAATTCACCATGCTGACATTTATCGTCAATATAGATGATGTTTGCGTAATTGGGATAAGAGTTTAGATCAATAAAAGTGATACGCAAAGTTTACCCTGAGTCAAATTGGTTAATGTGAAATTTTCTAAAATGGAATATTGACCTCAGGGCGTTATTGGAATTCGCCTTTAATTCAATTAAATAAAAAGGTAGGCTAGATTATATTTATTTCATTGTAAAATGAATTTTTCTCAAATAGTAGTCATAAGTTGCATAGGATGTAAAATCCTTAATAGTTCCTTTAAAATCCATAAATTCTTTAACCTGGTGTGGAAGTCGGACAATATCTTTTATTTCTCCGTCCAGTCCTATGGAATATAGTTCAGAAGCAGAATAGGTGTTGTAATCTGGAGTATACCCAAACAAAATAGTTCCATCATCCCAGGAATCGATAAAATAGCGGGATCCACTTGAAGTACTGTTAGGAATAAATTTATCCCAGATTAAGTTTCCATTTAGATCATATACTCCGATGCTATAATATTCTGGAGAGCTCCATCTGTAAAGTATAACTAATTTATTGTCAATCATTTTAAAAGTATTAGACTCCGGCATGGACATTAAAAAGTGCTCGTCAGAAGGGTGAGCTTTTGATTTAACGACCAATTCCTTTTTCCATTCCTCAATTAGAGATCCTTTTCCTTCTTTTGCATTCCGATCTAATTTGAATTTTCGAAGTTTGTGATAGGCATTATGGAGGCTATCTTTTTTAGAGTTATAGCAATAAAAGCTATTGTCTGAAATTTTAACCAGCTGTGGACAACCTGCCCCGAAGTCCATGTCAAAAGACCTTTTTTTGTATTTCATGATTCCTGTTCTAAACAAATACACCACAGTTTTTGTCTTATATCCTTCATAATGAACTTCACCTGCAATCGCAATCATCGAATCACAAAGAACTACTCCGTCATGAAAGGAAGTGAATTTAAAGTCTCCTTCTGTCATGTAGGTGGGCTCCTGAGTTTTATGCTCGAAAAACAAGGCAAAACGCTGACCATAAACAACGATATTCCCAGTTTTAGGCTCGTAAACTGCTTGAGGTACTGGTTTGTCAGCATCACCATAGAAACAATCACGCGTTAGTTTAGCGTGGAAATAATGCGCATAGATTTTTTTCCAATCATTTCCCTTTTTTTCAAAGCGAAAAATCGCCGGATAATAATGTTTTTTTTGATTAGGATGTTCTATGTTTGACAAAAAAACAACGACATTCTCACTATGATGGATGACGATTCCTTCCTCATTCAAATTATATTTAATTAAAGTGTCAATACTAGGCCCGTCAATATAAGTATTCTTATTTTCGACTCCTTTCGCCTCTACTTTATTAAAGGATTGCGATAAAAGGGATACGGAAAACAGTAGATTTAAAAGAGTGATAAAAGAAATTTTTGCGTAATTCATAGTCGATTTTTTCGCGAATATAATCACCGACCAATTTCCCAATCAAGTATTTTCAGGAACGGATTGTTTTTGTTTAGGAAAGGGGGGATTCCTCTATTTTTTTAGATGAGAAACATATTTCACCTTCATTTTGGAGAATTCGGCTTCTCTTGGATCTATAATCATTTCAAAGCAATACCAGCATTTACACCCACAAACTATGTCGCTTACATTTTCATATTCAAAGAATAATGTGTCATTTTCAATCCGATAGTCGCCCATCAGATTTTGACAGCATGATTCTACAAATGTAAAGTCTATAATAATAGAGGAGTCAGTCTTTAAGATACTGTTTAATCGAAAAGGATGCCTCTGGTAAATAGAGTCCGGATGTGGAATAAAATCTTTGCAATCTCCAGAGTTATTAAGGCTGAAATTTTTTTCTTTCATTTTGTCCTGATAATATTTCTTCAGGTTAGAAAGACCGTATTCATGTAGATATAGATCAATAGATTGATTAGGCCAATTCTGTTTAAGATCAATTTTTGAATTCGGATTAGAACATCCAAAAATTAAAAGAACAATAAATACCGTATATAATTTTAACATCTATTTAGGTTTATAAAGTTGCTTAAAATGCTCCAAGGCCTTTTTGGTACTGTAATTCTGATAATGTTTAGAAAAAATAGGCCCCACTAATTTACTCAAAAAATTACCTGGACTAGAGTAGGTGTGGATTTTAAAAAAGATTCCTTCGTCTTTCCTTTCAATGGTGAAAGTAGAAATCCCTTTTTCAACATGACCTTCTAAAGTCTCATAGCTAAATCCTTTGCAATCTGCTTTATCAATGATCTCAGAAATACGTACGCCTGTTATGATCTTTTGCGACCATTTCGGATTGGGAGGTATGAATATTTGCTGCACCAATATATCTCCCTCTTGCATGCTTCTATTTTCTTCCTGCCACTGACCAAAACCTTCCATGATATTTTTTGGGAAAATTTTATAATCAAACAAGAGAGAGAAATTCAGTTGGTCAAAATTCTCTACCTGATCAAGTTTGATCTCAGAAACAACTTCCTTTAATAGATTCCTGTCATACGGAATAACTTTCTTGGATTTGAAAAAAGCCAAATGCTTGGAAAATTTCTTGGACTGATTTGATAGGTAGATTCTCATTTAATATTTTTCAGAAAAATAAGGAATAATTAAAAGAATGAGGGGTTTTAGACTTATAAATCATTCATCATAAATCAGTAAATCATAAATCATACATCAACAAACTAACGCCTTTCAATCCTCATCGGAAACCCTTCTTTCGTCCCTAAAGTTCCTTGCATTTCCCATTCTGGTTCGTATCCAGACCTTAGTTTTGGGTCAAATTTCTTGGCTAAAACGGCAATTAAAATTTGAGATTCTAAAAGAGAGAAATTGTTCCCAATACAAATTCGTTTACCTGTAGCAAAAGGATGATAGCAATATCGATGTCTTTCTTTTTCTAATTCAGGCGCCCATCTGTCTGGATTAAATTCATCCGGGTTCTCCCAAAAATCTGGGTGTCTGTGCGTAAAATAGGGGGAAAGCATTACAGCGGCACCCTTTGGGATTTTGAACCCGTCGATTACATCTTCTTCTATCGCGTCTCGGACATAAAAGGGAGCTGCTGGATACATTCTTAAAACCTCTTTTACGACCATTAGCGTGTAGGGGAGTTTAAACAGATCTTCGACCGTAGGAGTTTTATCTCCTAATTCTCGATCTAGTTCTTCGTGTAATTTTTTTCTGGCTTTTTCATTTTTAGCTAAAGCATACCAAGTGGCACTCATGGTTCTTGCTGTGGTTTCGTGACCGGCAAAAAAGGCTGTAATCGATTCATCCCGCAACAAGTTTTCAGACATGCTTTCACCCGTTTCTTCATCTACCGTAAGCATTAATTTTGTCAATAAATCTTCGGGCCATTGATCTTGAGGAATGGCTTTTCTTTCCGCAATTATTCGATTGATGTATTTGTAAACTTTGTTTTTGGATTCTTTGTATTTCGTATTTCTTTTCGTTGGAACCCAATCCGGAAAATATAATCCTTGTTGCTGAGTAGTCGCAAACTTGATCATGTATTCCACGCAATCTTTCATTTCCAGTGTTTCCTCATCAATTTCAGAACTAAACATGGATTTTAAGATAATGGAAGCAGTTACTCGCATCATTTCTTCACCAATCTCAACTTCTTCTTCTGTTTGAGCAAGTTCTTCCCATCTGTCGGCAATCTCGATGGAGTCTTGAATCATGATTTCAGCATATTCCTGAACACCTTTGGGAGTGAAGAAGGGACTCATCAGTTTGCGTTGACGTTTCCATAATTCACCTGTACTTGCAACTAATCCTTCTCCAGTAAGGTATTTTCGTACCACATCATAACTTTTCAATTTGTCGTAATTCTGACTATTTGAAATATTAATTTGTTGGACCGCATCCGGGTGCATCGCAAAATAAAGAGACCGAAACCCAAGATTCAACTTAAAAGTGTCACCATGTTCTTTCCAGTTTTCCTCAACAAATTGGATGAATTCCTTTTTGATCAAACCTTTATAGGTTTCAACAATTCCAGGTCCATCAGGTTTTTTAGAAGTAGAAATTTCCTCCATTAAATTATTTTCCATGTGTAATTGAGTCAAAATATAAAACAATAAAAAGGACTACTCAAATCACAGCAAAAAAAAAGACCCCAAAAAGGGGCCTATTAAATTCAAAGTTCAAAGTTCAAACTTCAAAATTATTTCCTAATCAGTCGATAAGCCACTATCGCTCGGTTCTTAATTCTTAATTCTTAATTCTTAATTCTTAATTCTTAATTCTTAATTCTACATTCTTAATTCATCAGTCTTCCAGACTCGCCAAATATCTCTCAGCGTCCAAAGCGGCCATACAGCCAGTTCCAGCGGCCGTAATCGCTTGTCTGTATTCTTTATCTGCAGCATCTCCGGCTACAAAAACACCTGGAACATTGGTTTTAGAAGTACCTGGTTTTTCATATTTGATGTAACCCACTTCATCCAAATTGATGTAGTCTTTGAAAATATCTGTATTGGGTTTGTGACCAATAGCTACGAAAAATCCTGTTGCTGGTATCGTATGTTCTTCTCCAGTTACCACGTTTTTTACATGAACTCCTTCTACACCTTCTTCTCCAACTACATCAATAGTTTGAGTATTGTATAGGATTTCAATATTCGGTGTATTTTCCACTCTTTTGATCATCACTTTTGAGGCTCTCATTTCATCTCTTCTGATCAACATGGTCACCTTGCTACAAAGCTTAGATAAATAATGCGCTTCCTCACAAGCAGAATCACCTCCACCAACGATTACAGTTTCCTGTCCTCTGTAGAAGAATCCGTCGCAAACCGCACAGGCAGAAACACCTCCACCAGCTTTCAACAATCTTTGCTCGTTTTCAAGTCCTAAGTATTTTGCTGAAGCTCCTGTAGAAATAATTACTGTATCTGCATGGATCTCTTTTCCATCTTCTGTCCAGGCTTTGTGAACTGGTCCAGAAAAATCTACTTTATCAATAAATCCTGTTCTGATATCTGCTTGAAAACGCTCTGCCTGAGCTTGCAATTCCAGCATCATCTCTGGTCCGGTAATTCCTTGTGGATACCCTGGGAAATTCTCAACTTCATTGGTAGTTGTTAATTGTCCTCCTGGCTGCATCCCTTGATACAAAACAGGGTGCATATCTGCTCTTGCTGCGTAAATTGCCGCGGTATAACCTGCTGGTCCTGAACCAATAATAAGGCATTTTACTCTTTCTATATCGCTCATATTAATGTATTGTTATTTTGAATTAGTATGTAAACAAACCTTTCTGATTTTAGTTCTTGTTTTAAGACTTAAAACAGGATCTTTTCACAAAGGAGTGCCAAAATTAATTGAATTTTTGAATTCCCAAGGTGACCAGAGTTACCAATTCATTTTTATGCTTCGATAAGATTACAAGAAAGATTTTAGAGATTTCCGCTGAATAATTTCATATATCAGAATAAAGGCTGTATTTTTGTAGCCCAATTTTCAAAACGCGAGCATGATTGACGAAACATTATTTGTTAAGAAAAAACTTTATCCATTTCAAGAAAAAGCAGTCTCACAAATAATCGAAAAACTTAAGGTAAATGATCAGAATTTCAACCTGTTATTTCAATTGCCAACTGGTGGTGGAAAAACGGTGATCTTCTCTGAAATTGCCAAAGAATACATCAAACATTGGAATAAAAAGGTACTTATCCTGACTCATAGAATTGAACTTTCGGTACAGACTTCTGTCCAACTAAAAGCGATTAAGGTCAATAATAAAGTCATCAACTCGGAAGTAAAGTCTTTGGAAGATCAGGAGGATTACGAGTGCTTTATTGCTATGGTTGAAACCTTAAACAACCGCTTGCAAGAGAATGAAAATTTTGTTCAGGATGTTGGATTGGTGATTGTGGATGAAGCACATTACAATTCATTCAGAAAAATCTTTCAGTATTATGAAGGGTCTAACATTTTAGGTGTAACTGCTACTCCTTTAAGTTCGAATAAAGCGCTTCCTTTAAATGATAATTACGATGAATTAATCGTAGGGGAGAGTATCAAATCATTGATCGAAGGAACATATTTGGCAGATGCAGAAACGTTTACTTATGATGTGAATCTACATGGGTTAAAAATTGGTTCGAATGGGGATTTTACCGTGAGTTCTTCTGAATTGGTTTATGGCAACTATTTCATGCAGGAGAAATTGCTTTTTGCTTATGAGGAAGTAGCTTTAGGAAAGAAAACGCTGATTTTTAATTCTGGAATTGAAACTTCGGAAAGAGTTTACGAGACTTTTAAGAAGAAAGGATACAAAATTCGACATTTGGATTCCACTTTTTCAGATAAGGATAGAAAAGACATCATTAAATGGTTTAAAGAAACTCCTGATGCCATTCTAACATCTGTAGGAATCTTGACCACAGGATTTGATGAGCCTTCGGTGGAAACCATCATTTTAAATAGAGCTACACGATCGCTTACTTTGTACCATCAGATGATTGGTAGAGGATCCAGAAAATTGCCTAAAAAAGATTTGTTTACGGTAATCGATCTTGGAAACAATGTAAGAAGATTTGGTCTTTGGCAGGATTATATCAACTGGACTGATGCTTTCAAATATCCAGATCGTTTCCTGGAATCGAGATTGTCGGAAGAAGACGACATGGCTTTTGAGGTAGAATATGAAATTCCTCAGAAAGTGAAGGAAAAGATGGATACTCAATTGATCGAAAGTTTCTGCATGAAGAGGGTATACGATGAGATTGTCAATAGTGGTGAAAAAGGAAAAGAAGCCGTAGATCGTTCCATTGAAAATCACGCAGAAGCAATCATTGCAAATTCGGAAGACTTATACGACGGAATTGAATTGCAGGAAATGTTGCAAGAACAAATCGAATATAGATTGAAACAATACACCAAATTGATTTCAAAATCGACTGACAATTATTTCAAATGGTTGTTTGATACTTACAACCGACAATTAGCACAAAAATTGAGAGCGAATTTAGATATGTGAAAAACTTTTGTCATAAAAATGTCATAATTTTTCAACAATTCGTTTTGAAGCTTAAAAGCCTGATTCATAGATGAGTCGGGCTTTTTTGATGTTATGCGTATATGAATTCTTTGACAAAAATCAGAGTAGGTGTTGATATGTGTCATAAATCACCTTTGAAATGCTTTCTTTATTTGTAGCTTTGAACACGTAAAATAAAAATACAATGAGTGTAGTCTTCATTTTAGTCGGAATTTCTATTTGCCTGGCTCTCTTTTTTTTGGGAGCATTTATTTGGTCCGTGAAGTCAGGTCAATACGAGGACGACTATACGCCTTCTGTGCGTATTTTATTTGATGATGAGCTCATTAAAAAATCAGATCAAAAAGAAGTTAAAATCAAAAGTTCTATTAACAAAAACTAGTGTATGGAGTTAGAAAAGTACAGCTATGACAACGGTATTGTAAGGAAGTTCCTTATTGCCTCCGTTATTTTTGGAATCGTTGGGATGCTTGTAGGTTTGCTTGCAGCATTCCAGTTGGTATATCCAGAATTGAATTTGGCCCCTTGGCTATCATTTGGTCGTATCAGACCACTTCACACGAATGCAGTGATCTTTGCTTTCGTTGGGAATGCGATCTTTACAGGGGTGTATTATTCACTTCAAAGATTGTTGAAGACCAGAATGTACTCAGACACCTTGAGTAATATTAATTTCTGGGGATGGCAGTTGATTATTCTATCAGCCGCGATTACGCTTCCTTTGGGGTATACTACTGGTAAGGAATATGCTGAATTAGAGTGGCCAATTGATATTGCTATCGCGCTTATTTGGGTCGTTTTTGGATGGAATATGATTGCTACAATCATGAAGAGACGTGTAAAACACATGTATGTAGCGATTTGGTTTTACATCGCAACATTCGTTACCGTTGCTGTACTTCACATTGTGAACTCGTTCGAAATGCCGGTTACCATGCTGAAATCCTATTCAGTTTATGCTGGTGTACAAGATGCTTTGGTTCAGTGGTGGTACGGACATAATGCGGTGGCATTTTTCTTAACAACTCCATTCTTGGGAATCATGTACTACTTTATTCCTAAGGCGTCTAACAGACCAGTTTATTCTTACAGACTTTCGATTATTCACTTCTGGGCCTTGATTTTCATCTACATCTGGGCAGGACCTCACCACTTATTGTATACTGCACTTCCTGATTGGGCGCAGTCTTTAGGTGTTGTGTTCTCCATTATGTTGATTATGCCTTCTTGGGGAGGGATGTTGAACGGACTTTTAACTTTGAGAGGAGCCTGGGATAAAGTAAGAGAGGATCCAGTATTGAAATTCATGGTGGTTGCTGTTACAGCATATGGTATGGCAACTTTTGAAGGACCCATGCTTTCCTTAAAGAATGTAAACTGGATTTCTCACTACACTGACTGGACTATTGCTCACGTGCACGTAGGAGGTCTTGGATGGAATGGGATGTTGGCTTTTGGTATGTTCTACTATTTAGTTCCTAAGTTGTGGAATACCAAATTACATTCGGTTGGATTGGCAAATACACACTTTTGGATTGCTACTCTAGGGATTTTATTTTATGCTATTCCTATTTATTGGGGAGGTTTCTATCAAGGTTTAATGTGGAAAGAATTTGATTCTGATGGATTGATTGCACACACATTCGTTGAAACTTTAGTTTATTTGAAACCTTTCTGGCTGATGAGAGCACTAGGTGGTACAATGTATTTCATAGGTGTGTTCTTAATGGTTTATAACTTATGGAAAACAGCTAAATCTGGAAGTTTTGTAGCCAACGAAGAAGCTGAAGCGGTAAATGTTAGAAATGCGAAATCTGAGCACAAAGGTGAACATTGGCATAGATGGATTGAGGTTCGTCCAATTAAATTTACTGTATTGGCTTTAATCGCGATTTTGATCGGAGGAGCTATTGAGATGATTCCAACTTTCTTAATCAAAACGAATGTTCCTACAATTTCTAGTGTTCAGCCTTATACGCCTCTCGAACTACAAGGTAGAGATATCTATATAAGAGAAGGATGTTACAATTGCCACTCACAGATGGTTCGTCCATTCCGTGATGAGGTGGAAAGATATGGGGATTACTCCAAAGCAGGTGAATACATTTATGACCACCCATTCCAATGGGGTTCTAAAAGAACGGGGCCAGACTTACATCGTTCTGGAAAAGGGAATATGAAAATGAATAAGTCTGAAAAATGGCATTGGGACCATATGTATGCTCCTCAGGATATTGCTGAAGGATCTGTGATGCCTGCTTACACTTGGTTGTATGATAGTGATTACAACAAATCAGATATGCCGGCTAAAATTTCTGCTATGAGAACAATCGGGGTTCCTTATCCTGAAGGATTCGAAGAAATCGCAGTAGATAGTATGGAAGCTCAAGCGATGACTGTCGTTAGAGCATTAGAAGAACAAGGTGTTGAAAATGCTGAAGGTAGCAAGGATAAAGAGATCATTGCATTGATCGCTTATCTGGAAAGACTGGGTGCAGACATTCATAAAACACCAAAAGATCAACAACCAGAAAAATAGACATTATGTTAAGATTCATTAAACATCATATGACTAGCATCGACGGGATAGAGATCTATCCAAT
This sequence comes from Crocinitomicaceae bacterium, assembly GCA_020436025.1. Classification (GTDB taxonomy): domain Bacteria; phylum Bacteroidota; class Bacteroidia; order Flavobacteriales_D; family Crocinitomicaceae; genus JAGQYP01. The sequence goes on along the minus strand of JAGQYP010000002.1, from coordinate 25,854 downwards.
TATCTCCCTGTTGATCTTCGTGGCTTTCTTCATCGGTTTGACTTGGTATGTTGTCAAAATGAAGAAGAGTGACATTAAAGAAATGAGTAATATTCCTTTGGAAGAAGATAAATAAAACGATTATGAAAAAATTAACATATATCTTATTAGGTCTCTTTGTTAGCATGAATTCCTTTGCTCAGGAAGCAGCTGAAGCAGCAGCCAAAACGGGTGCGAAAGAGACAATTGAAGTTACTATTGCAGAAAGAATGGGACTATCAGAAACCGCTCTTTTTACGCTGATGATGTGTATTACCATAGTACTGCTAATCATATTGGCTGTCATGATCTCCACACTTAAAAACGTATTGAATTTTAAGATCAATGGTGGATCGGATAAGCTAAAAATGATTTTGGTTCTTGTGACACTTGGCTTTACAGGTTCTCTTTTTGGTCAAGATGCAGCAGCTGGAGCAGAAACAGTTGTAGAAAAACCGCCATTCATTCCTTTTTCAGACACCGCTTTTTGGATGGTGCTATTGTTTGATGGGATTTTGGTTGGATTGATTTATTATTTAGCTCAAGTAACCAACAGTTTCACAAAAGAATACAAATCGCCTGTTTCTGGAAAGAAAAAGAAGTGGAACTGGAACAAAGCGATTAATGATGCGGTGGCTATCGAGGAAGAGTACAAGATCGAAATGGATCACGAGTATGACGGAATTAGGGAGTTGGACAACAACTTGCCGCCTTGGTGGAAATATTCCTTTTATATTTCAATTGTTTGGGCCGTTTTCTATATAGGATATTACCACGTCTTAGGAATGGGAGATCTTCAGATAGATGAATACAAAAAAGAAGTAGCTGATGCCAAAGAAAAATACAAAGTAAGTTTGGACGAAAACACCGTAACCCTTTTGGTTGATGAAGGTTCTTTAGCTGGCGGACAAGCGATTTTCGATGCTAAATGTGCTATCTGTCATAGAACTGACCTTGGAGGAGATATTGGACCAAACTTGACAGATAAGTACTGGTTGTATGGTGGAGATGTTAAAGATGTCTTCAGAACCATCAAATACGGGGCAACAAATGGTATGCAAGCTTGGGCATCTGAATTATCGCCTGAAAAAATGCAAAAAGTGGCTTCCTATATCTTAAGTAAGCAAGGATCTAATCCAGCAAGTCCAAAAGAACCTCAAGGAGATTTATATGTGCCAGAAGGTGGTGATGCACCAGCTGAAAATGCAGATGCTCCAGCGGTTCAAGAAAATGTGGAAGTGGATACGCTTACTGTGATAAATGATACATTAAACGTAGAAGATAACCAATAAATTAGCTTATACATTTAAGTTAGAAATATGTCTGAAGAACAGCAACAAGAAGAGGCGTTTAGAGACAGGATCGCCACAGTAAACGAGAAAGGAAAAAGAATATGGGTCTTCCCGAAAAAACCAAAGGGGAGATTCTACGATAGAAGAAAAATTCTATCCTACTTTCTTTTGGCGCTGATATTTATTGGCCCCTTCATTAAAATTGGTGAAGAACCGCTTTTGATGCTCAATATCATCAAAAGAAAGTTTGTCATCTTCGGACAAGTATTCTGGCCAGCAGAAGCTTATTTATTCGCATTAGGAACGATCATCATGGTAGTGGTGGTCATCCTTTTTACCCTCATATTTGGTCGATTGTTTTGTGGGTGGGTCTGCCCCCAAACTATCTTCATGGAAATGCTATTCAGAAGAATTGAATACGCCATTGATGGAGATTGGACGGAACAAAAAAGATTGGCTAAAATGCCTTTCAAGGGAGTCAAACTGAGGAAGCGACTCCTCAAATGGTTCATTTTTTACGCCATATCCTTTGTAATAGCCAATTTCTTCCTCATGTATATCATAGGTTATGAGGAAGTTTTTCAAATCATTACAGATAATCCACAGGATCACGTTGTAGGCTTGATTGCGATCGTGGCTTTCTCGACGGTGTTTTTCTTTGTTTTTCTATCTTTTAGAGAACAAGTTTGTACGGTTGTTTGCCCTTATGGAAGATTGCAAGGGGTACTTCTAGACAAGAATTCCATGGTAGTGGCTTACGATTATGTAAGAGGAGAAAAAGAGAAAGGAAGAGCGAAATTCAATAAAAAAGAAGATCGTGCAACTACCGGTAAAGGAGATTGTATTGATTGCGGACAATGTGTACACGTTTGTCCAACCGGAATCGACATCCGAAATGGAACGCAATTGGAATGTGTCAATTGTACGGCCTGTATTGATGCTTGTGACCACATGATGGATGGTGTAGGCATGGACAGAGGATTGATTCGATTTGCTTCTGAAACTCAGATCAAGGAAGGGAAAAAGTTCAAATGGAGTTTGAAGGTGAAAGCCTACTCAGCAGTGATGACAATTTTGGTGATTGTTTTTGGAATTTTGATCTTTACCAGAGATGATTTGCAGACCAAGTTTCAGCGAGTAAGAGGAACTACTTTTACCAAAGCGGAAAATGGCATGATCACGAATATGTTCAAAGTCAATTTCTTCAATAAAACCAATAAGGACATGAATATCCAGTTGGAAATTGATGGAGTGGATGCCGAATTGTATATTATTGGGGATTCAATCATTGTTCCGAAAGGGGATCATTACTATGGTCAGATCATGATTAAAGCAGATCGTAGTGTGCTACAAAGGCATAAAACACCAATGAATATCAAGGTTTTTGCCAATGGAACACTCGAAGAAACATATGAAATTAGTTTTTTAGGTCCGAAATAGATGAAATTAAACTGGGGTTGGGGTATAGCAATTGGATTGACAGGATTTGTGAGTTTTATCTTGTTCTTTCTCTTTCAAGCATTGAGTTTTGATGGTGATTTAGTGTCTGAGGAATACTACGAAGAAGAATTAAAGCACCAGGACAATATCGACGCGCAAACCAATTTTAAAAGCTTAAATGAAGAGGTTAAAGTGTTGGTTCTCGATGAGTTCATACAAGTGGATTTGCCTAAAACAGGGAGCTATGAAGGAGAGTTGTTTGTATACAGACCTTCAAGTGCAAAATTGGATCGAAAATATCCGATTCAAGGGGAAAAGGTTCACATACCTAAAAGCGAACTCGAAAAAGGGAATTACAAACTAAAAATCTCTTGGAAATCAGGCGATAAATCGTATTATACGGAAAAAACGCTTTCGTATTGATGATCTATGTTTCAGCATTACTTTTAGGTTTAGCAAGTAGTTTTCACTGTGTTTTAATGTGTGGCCCCATTGCCATGGCCTTGCCTTTAGGGAAATCTTCAAAATCCAGAAAAGCCTTTGGAATTGCGCTTTATTCAGCAGGGAGAATAGTCACTTATATCCTTCTTGGAGTCATTGCTGGAATTTTAGGAATCGGAGCCACGCTTTATGGGATTCAAGACGCGGTGAGTTTGATCATGGGGATAGTGATCATGCTTTTCGCAATTTTCCCATTCATTTTGCGCTATTTCGAAAAGAACTCGTCCCGATTGATTTGGAAGAGCAAATACTTCAGCAAGACTTTAGGGAGTTTGTTTAAGTCCAACAGACTAGAAGCGCTGTTTTATTTAGGCTTTTTAAATGGTTTAATTCCTTGCGGATTGGTCTATGTAGCCATTGCTTCATCTTTGGTTTTAGGAGAATTCTATGAATTTGCCCTCTACATGTTCTTGTTTGGACTGGGCACGGTACCGCTTATGGTTTTGGCCATATTATTCGGTGTAGAAATGAAGAAAAGAATTGTTGGAAAATATAGATTGGTCATTCCCGTCTTTGTTTTCTTGTTGGGAGTGTTTCTATTCATCAGACCCGCATTGATCCATCAAGATTCAGAACTGAGAAAAGGAAATTTTGTAGGCTATGTGAAGGGATGTATATTGCCGCATTGAGTTTTGAGCAAGAGTGGTGAGCAAGAGTGGGGAGCAAGAGCAAGAGTAATGAGCAAGAGTAATGAGCAAGAGCAAGAGTAAGAGTAAGAGTAGAGAGTAAAATCAAAAAGTCCAGAAAATGACTTGGAAAAAATTATCACATAAGGAAATTACAAAGAGAGTCTTTGATGCTCTTGGAAAGAATAATAATTACATGAACTCCAAGGTTTTGGGGGTTCCGGCTTCTTATTTGGATCAGGAGCAGTTCTATTTTGATGCGCCCTTCTTGAAAGATGCACCTTTTTTATCTGCGATGATTGCCAACCCGAATCACATTGGAATTCATACGGTAGGAGAGTCTGAGCCATTTTTTGCGGGTACACAGGAGATTGAAAAAGAATTGATTGAATTACTCGCCACAGATGTATTCAAAGCACAACCAAATTCCGTAGATGGCTATGTTGCCAGTGGAGGGACAGAAGCCAATTTTCAAGGGATTTGGATCTACAGAAATTTGTTCAAATCCGAATTCGGAGCCAAAAATGAAGAAATAGGAGTACTTTTTTCTGAAGATGCTCATTATTCGGTCAATAAATCCTGTAATATCCTATCTCTAAAACCTGTTTGTATCCAAGTAGATGAAAATACACGTGTTTGGGATTTAGAGGATTTAAAATCGAAAATGCAAGCCAATCCGCAGATCAAATATTGGATTGCCTTCATTACGATGAGCACAACAATGTTTGGTTCGGTAGATGATCCGGATCCAATTATCGAAATAATCAAAGCCAATACCGAACATTTCAAAGTACATGTGGATGCGGCATATGGAGGATTTATGTATCCATTTACCAATCCAGACAACAAACTGTCCTTTGAGAATCCGTATATTGAGTCGTTCAGCGTCGACGGACACAAAATGCTACAATCTCCATACGGAACAGGGATCTTCCTTTGTAGAAAGGGTCTTATCCATTACACCCAAACTGAAGATGCTTCCTACGTTCATGGAACTGACTTTACTTTTTGTGGGAGTCGCTCCGGAGCCAATGCCATTGCCGTTTGGATGATCATGATGACTTATGGCTACGAAGGATGGAAATTCAACTGCCAAAGACTGCTCGACAGAAGAGATCGCATAGCAAGCAAATACGAAGAACTCGGAATCGAATACTACTGCGATCCCTACATGAACATCATAACAGCCAAAGCCAAAAATTTCGACAAAGCTTTAGCCAAAAAATACAATCTAGTAGCCGACAACTACCAAAATCCGAAATGGTGGAAAATTGTAGTCATGACGCACGTACAAAAACACGTCATCGACGAGTTTCTCCTTGAATTGGGGAAATGAAAATGAACAATGAATAATTAAGAATTAAGAATGAATAATTTGCTCTGTCTCAACCCCCTCCGCGAAACTTAGCGCCTCCTTTGCGCAACTTCGCGAAACATAAAATTCCACATTCGAAAAACTCTAAACTCGAAAAACTCCAAACTATGTCTACTTAGAACTTAGCACCTAGAACCTAGCACTCTAAACTCAAAAAGAAAATCATCCATCACAAACCCCTCCCCAATATCAAAAACAGCATCTCCCACATTCTGAAAGCCCATTTTCTCATAGGATTTGATCGATCCTTCGTTGTATTTGTTCACCGTCAGATTCACTTTCTCGCAATTCATCGCTTTGGCCTGATCAAATACAAATTCCATCGCCTGCCTTCCAAAACCTTTCCCACGCTGGTCTTTACGTACATAAATCTTAGACAAGAACAAAGACTCCTCACGTTTCTGAATGGCCAAATAACCGATCAGTTCTCCTTCTTCAACCAACTGGTAGTACAAATAGCCTTCACCAATTTGCTCCGTTATCGCTCGGGCAGACTGAAACTTATCCAACATATAATTCACCTGCTCAATCCCAATAATAGGAGTGTAATGCTCCGTCCAGATTTCGCGACCTAATTCTTCAATTTGCTGAATGCTTTCTTTAGTTGTAGCTAACTCTATTTTCATTTCCTAAAATTCCTTGCGTCCATTGCGCCTTCTTTGCGTCTTCGCGGTTCAAATAAAATTGATTTTCGAAGCAAATCCCTTAACACCTAGAAATCTCAATGGCTTATTACCTCCTTTTTCATTCCACATTCCGAATTCCGAATTCCGCATTCCCAATTCCTCAATGCATCAACCTAAAAATCATCTCCTTCAACTCCTCATGCTTCATCGTCGTTCCATCCACACCTTTAGATTTTTTCTCGTATTCAATGAGAATCTCAATGTTGTGGGCACATTTCTTCATATTGTAGAAAGAGGCGGCACTCATGTATTTTTTGGCTATAAACTGAGGAACTCGTAAAGACGACATCACCACATTCGTCGATTTGTCTTTTAAAAAGTGAATTCTTAGAATTTTCTCGAAAGTCCCAAAAATATTACTGATTATAACAGTCAACGGACCCGCTTTTGGATTTTTTTCGAAATAATAGACGATTCTTGACGCTTTTTCTGCATTTCTTTCGGCTATGGCGTTCGAAAGCTCGAAGAAATTGTAATCCTTTGAAATCCCAATGTTTTCTTCTATGATTTCAGGAGTAATGGTGTGTCCGTCATCTACAATAATGGTGAGTTTTTCAAGCTCATTCACTATCCGACTCAAATCTGTCCCCAGGTTTTCGGATAGGAGAAAAGTCGATTTGTCGTCGATTTTCAGATTCTTCCCATTACAATAGTCTTTGATCCATCCTGGAATTTTGTAATCGGGTATGCCTACCGACTCAAAAACGATTCCTGCTTTGGCAGCTGCTTTGTAGAATTTCGTGTTTTTGGCAATCTTTTTCCCTTTGAAATCGAGCACCAAAACGCTTGTGCTGACAGGGTTGTTGCAGTACAATTCCAATTTTTCATGGGTGCTGGCGTGCAGACCCTGAGCTTCTCGAATCACAACCAATTTTCTTTCTGCCATCATAGGGAATTCCTTTGCAGAGGCAATAACTTGCTCGATATCGGCATCTTTTCCATAGAAAATAAACTCATTAAAATCTCTTTCGTGATCTTGTAAAGCGTTCTTTTCTATTGTCTTAGAAATGAGGTCGATATAATACGGTTCATCCCCGTGTAAAAGGTAAACCGGTGCAATTTTTCCCGACTGAATGTCTTTTATGATTTTGGTATGCTCCATGGGCTTTCAAAATTAGTAATATTGGCTAATTTTGTGTGAAATAATTGCATTTTGTTGACAGCTCTCAATTTACCCGAATACGAATTTCGAATGGACAGCAATGAAGCTGGAATTACCATTTGGGATGATTTCCGGAAAAAACACATCGTTTGCACGCCTGAAGAGTGGGTCAGACAAAATTTCTTGCGCTATTTGGTAGAGGAGAAAGGCTTTCCGAAAGGTTTGATTGCGCTGGAAAAACTCATCAAAGTAAATAAGAAAAACAAACGATTTGATGCGCTGGTACATGATTCGGCGGGTGAACCCATGCTTTTGATCGAATTCAAAGCGCCAGATGTAGAGATCACTGAAAAGACGTTTCACCAAATTGCGGCTTACAATAGTCAATTACAGGTGAAATATTTGATCATGTCCAACGGAATTCAGCACTTTGCTTGTCAGGTAGATGAAAACGGAATTCAGTTTTTCGAAGAAATTCCCGAATTTGCAGACTTAAATGCCTAGATATTTTATACATATCGCTTACGATGGAACGGATTATGTCGGTTGGCAAATTCAGCCCAACGGTCCTTCCGTGCAAGAAAATTTGCAAAATGCACTAACAAAACTGAACTCCAATCGAGCAGTGGAGGTGATAGGCTGTGGTCGGACGGATGCCGGAGTACATGCTTCTTCTTTCTACGCCCATTTCGAAATGGAGGCGATTTCCAATATCAATCAGTTTGTTTTTAAGTTGAACTGCATTTTAGATGATGCAATCAGTGTTTTTGATGTTTTTGAAGTGAAAGATGATCTGCATGCTCGATTTGACGCTACTTCTAGGACATACCACTATTTTATCCATACTGAAAAAGATCCGTTTTCGAAACGTTTTTCGACCGAATTCAAGCATAGACTAGACCTCGAATTGATGAATCAAGCAGGGGAGATCCTGTTGAAATATGATGATTTCACTTCCTTTAGTAAAACAGGTTCCGATAATAAAACAACCATCTGCAAAGTAACCGAAGCCAAATGGGAACAAATCGGAGCAAATCAATTCAAATTCACCATAACAGCTGATCGTTTCCTCAGAAATATGGTAAGAGCTGTGGTTGGAACACTCATTGAAGTAGGTCAACACAAAATGACTCTAGAAGAATTCACCCAGGTAATCGAAGAAAAGAATAGGGGAGCAGCCGGAACGTCGATGCCACCGGAGGGGTTGTTTTTGGCGGAGATTGTGTATGCTTTTTAGCTATTTGAAGATTGGACGTGTTGGATAGTATTTCAAGAACTCATAAAATCATAATATCGTAATGTCATAAAATCAAAAAATCATTACTTTTGCGTGAAATTTGAAAACTGATTTTCTGACCTCTATCATAACGTCATAAAATCATAAAATCATAAAATCAAAAAAAAATGTCAATTTCAGAATTATACGAATCAGGAGTTCACAAACACAATAAAGGTCATTATAGAAACCTACTTTTATTGGCTAGAGCAGACGGAAGCATTGATGCGAAGGAAGAAGCAATTTTAGATGAAATCGGGAAAAAAATCGGTTTGTCTAATGAGCAAATTAGCGATATCAAGAAAAACCCAGAGAAATATCCAACTTTCCCTCCATTTGGAAAAGAGGAGAGAATTGTGAGATATATCAACTTTATTGAAGTGATTAAAGCAGACGGTGTTTTGGCGGATGCAGAGATTAACTTATTGAAGAAGTTTGGAATCGCTCTTGGATTCAGTTCTGCAGATGTGGAGAAGTATTTCAACGAAATCAACAGATTGTTGGATGAAAAACACACAGAAGATGAGATTTTAGCTCAGTTGTACTAGACTAGGGCTTCGAAATAATCAAAGGTAATTGATCCTCTGCAGCTTGTGCGGAGGATTTTTTTTGCTCTTTTTCTTCCTTGGTTAATAGTTCTACCGTTTCCACCTGAATATTGAACTTTGCAGGATTGGCTTTTTCGTAGATGTCATTTACACTCATGGGTCTTTCAGATTCCCTCCATTTAAAACCTCTCAACCGCATTTCTTCTAAATTCAACTGGTTCATCGGGTAATATTTCCCATCAGGTTTGTCGTAAAAAGTGATTTGATCAATTTCTTTTTCTTTCATTTGGAGTAAAATATCCCGGCAAAATATACGATTCATCCCTTTAATGGTGCGAATTCGGACTGAATCCTGAGTCTCTTCTTCCAAAGGATAATAAATAGTCATTCCGTTCCCAATAGCATGGACACGATCCAATTCACTATCTACAAAAAAGGCTTCCATGTCCTTACTGTAAACCTGATTGTAAAAAACGGAATCGATATAAGTAATGATGAAGGAATTGGAATAAATATCCATTTTGTCAATCTTGCTATCAAAGGTTTTGATGATGATGGTGTCTCCGGTAATCTGATTGTCTTTCTGCCACAAAATTGGGTCTTTGTACATGTTCAAAAGGGAATCGTTCTCACTGTAGTACAAAGAATCACATTTTCCCTGAAAGTCTGAATTCATGAAGGCTACGTGATAATAGCCGTTGATAATGGCTTTGTCGGAGGTGTCTTTGTAGGTGACGATGGTATCTGCTGTAATATAAAGCGTGTCTTTATCATCGTACTGTATCACTAATGGATCTTCGGTCAATAAAGCGTATTCTTTCTTTTGGTCAGAAAACAAATAATCTCCTTTGAAAATACTTTTATTGGCGGTGTCGATCACGATCACATTCTTAAACCCTTTCGCAATCTCATCCTTCATATTGAAATAAATACTATCAGCTCGAATTTCTGTTCCTTCATGAATGATGATGGCGTTTTCCTTGAACTGCGCAATCTCTGTTGATGAATTATAGAATCCATTTTCACAGTACACAAATGATTTTTCCTTGAAGATTTTGGTTGGACCATAAAAATAAGCGGTGTTCTCTTCTCCCAGAACATTCAAGGTGTCTGACTTAACCAAATAATTGGGATTTTCAATCACCACATCACCTTTAAAGAAGAAAGAACGAGAATCCGGGTAGTAATAGCCTCGGTGACTATTGATGATCTCATTATTCTCGACATTCACAATGGTTCCGTGATTCAAATAATAAGCATATTTTTCCTGTGTATTGTAGTGCAGACTATCGGTAGTCATCACGTAAATACTGTCTTGCAAGCGAACATTTCCGTAAACATGAGCCAAATTCAAATTCTGAAATACGTGCATGGAGTCTGCCGTTAGATTAAAGGATCTTTGATTGGTCGCATGTACGTTTCCGTATCCGAAGAAGGTGTTTTTAGAAGAATAGATGATCAAAGAATCACATCGGAAAAGCAAAGTGTCGTAACGGAATCTTACATTGTCTTCTAAAATTTGCGCCCCTCTTCTTCCGTCAATACGAACAGATCCAGATCCTAAAAACTCTACTTTATCAGAGTTTAGGGTGTCTAGTTGCTGGCCCAAAGAATTCAGACTTAAAAAAAATGCGCCGATTAACAGCGCATAATTCCATATGTAAGATTTTGCTTTCAAATTTTAACTTAGCTCGCAATCCAAACTACGAAACCAATTACCGCTTAGGCATTCAACGAACTTTTGCGGTGTAAGGTTTGTTTTCTGTCTGGTCCCACCGAAACTACGGTAATAGGAACGTTTAATTGGTCTTCTAAGTATAAAATGTAGTTCAATAATTCTGAAGGTGCATCGTGAAGATTCGTCAACTGAGTCAAATCACAGTTCCATCCCTTCACTTCTTCGTAAATTGGAGTAATCTCTACATCGTTGATATCGAAAGGGAAATAGTCAATTCTCTCACCATCGATTTCGTAGTGTGTACAAACTTTGATCGTTTCGAAACAACCCAAAACATCTGCTTTCATCATGGACAATTCAGTAACTCCGTTGATGGTAATAGCATATTTCAAGGCAGGAAGATCAATCCATCCACATCTTCTTGGACGACCAGTGGTAGCACCAAATTCTTTTCCTTCTTGCCTGATTCTTTCTCCGTCTTCGTTTTCCAGCTCAGTAGGGAAGGGTCCTGAACCCACTCGCGTACAATAAGCTTTGAAAATTCCGATTACTTTTTCAATTTTATTTGGAGCTACACCCAATCCTGTACAAGTACCCGCGGTAACTGTATTTGAAGAAGTCACGAACGGATAAGTTCCGAAATCGATGTCTAATAAAGTACCCTGAGCTCCTTCAGCAAGAATTCTCTTATTGGCTTTCATTGCATTGTTGATGTAGTGCTCGCTATCAATAAACTGAAGTTTTTTCAAGTCTTCAATGGCTGCAAACCAATCTCCTTCCAAATCAGCAAGATTGTATTCAAAATCATCATAGTGATTCAAAATATTGGTGTGTTTTTCAACCAGTTTATCATATTTTTCTTTGAAATTCGGACTTAAAATATCTCCAACTCTCAATCCGTTTCTTCCTGTTTTGTCCATGTAAGTTGGTCCAATTCCTTTCAATGTAGAACCAATCTTATTCTTTCCTTTGGATTGTTCCGAAGCAGCATCCAAAAGTCTGTGACTCGGAAGGATCAAGTGAGCTTTCTTAGAGATCAATAGATTTTTCTCAATATTTACTCCTTTATCCACCAACTTTTTGATTTCTTCTCTGAAAATACATGGGTCAATCACCACACCATTTCCAACTACATTCATGATACCATCATGGAAAACTCCAGAGGGAATGGTATGCAAAACGTGTTTACTTCCTTCGAAGATCAATGTGTGTCCGGCATTTGGTCCGCCTTGAAAACGTGCAATGATATCGTAATTTGGGGTTAAAACATCTACGATTTTACCTTTTCCTTCATCTCCCCATTGTAGTCCTAATAATACGTCTACTTTCATTTTTTATAGATCATTTAGTATTTGCTTGGCTTCCTCAACATTTTGAGCCACGGTAAATACATCAATTAATTTTGTGATTTCTAATAATTTCAAAACAGGTGGAGTCATGTTAATCATGACTAGTTCTCCGCCTTTGTTTCGACACTTTGTAAAATAGCGAATGAAATGATTCAATCCTGTGCTATTGGTATGATTCAATCCTTCTAAATCCAAGATCATTTTCGGATTCCCCTCCACATCTTCCAAAGCCGTGTAGATCATGTCGTCCATGTCATCCACTTCTTCATGAGAAAGGATCTTCCCTGCAACCTTGAATAAAATTAGGTCACCTGATATTTCTTTCGTGATCTCGAAATTCATTCGGATTTGTCTTTGTTCTTAGATTTTTCAGCGTAGAAATAAAGCGAATGATGCAGTACCTTAATATCAAACACTTCTTCTACCATGGATTTAATTTTTTCGATTCTCGGGTCACAAAACTCAATCACTTCTCCAGTATCTGTGATCACAATGTGGTCATGTTGTTTGGATCCGTGCGACTTCTCGAATTGTGCAATGTTTTTTCCGAACTGGTGTTTTTGAACCAAATTACAAGCCAATAAAAGCTCGATGGTATTGTACAAAGTTGCTCTGGATACGCGGTAATTCTGGTTTTTCATTAAAATATACAGGGATTCGATATCGAAGTGACCGTTGTAGTTGTAAATCTCCTCAAGTATGGCGAATCGTTCGGGTGTTTTTCGGTGCCCGTTTTTTTCAAGATAAGCGGAAAAAATATTCTTGACAGTTTCCTGTAATTTGTCAGTAACCATTCGGATCAATTAAAATATAAAATTAATAGAAATTTGATTATCCGAGAGCGTTTTTACTAAAAATTGCGCAGAGTTTTGAACAAAAAAAAGGAAGTCGAACAGACTCCCTTTTCCATATCTTCAAATTCGCTAATATTATTTTGCGAATGATTTCTTTTCTCTGATTCTTGCAGACTTTCCTCTTCTTTCTCTGAAGTAGAAAATTCTTGCTCTTCTAACTGCACCTCTTTTGTTTACAGTGATTTCCTGTAAAAATGGTGAAGCAATAGGGAAGATTCTTTCAACCCCAATATTGTTAGAGATTTTTCTGATTGTAAAAGTTTCAGTAGCTCCAGTTCCTTTTCTTTGGATTACAACTCCCTGAAAACTCTGAAGTCTCTCTTTATCCCCTTCCTTGATCTTGTAAGTTACAGTGATCGTATCTCCAGCACCGAATTCTGGCCATTCCTTTACTTCAACAAGTTCTTGTGTTAATTCTCTTACAAAGTCCATTTTTTATATATAAAAGTTCTTATTTCCCAAAAATGAGGGTGCAATATTACGAAAAATAAATTGAATCCTATAATCTTTATTCAAATAATTTCAAACATTTCCTGATTTTCTTTGGTCATTATCTGAAAACCAGCAAAATGTAGGGATATGAGATTATTCTTCAATAACGGTAATCGATTCAATTGCATCTCCTTCTCTGATGTCATCTACGACATCCACGCCTTCAATCACTTTACCAAAACAAGTATGGTGCCCGTCCAAATGGGAGGTGTTGTTTCTTGAATGACAAATAAAGAATTGAGATCCTCCAGTATTCGGTCCAGCATGTGCCATCGAAAGTACTCCTCGGTCGTGGTATTGGTTGTCTCCTTGAGTTTCGCAATCGATTGTGTAACCTGGTCCACCAGCTCCGGTACCGTTCGGACATCCTCCTTGGATTACAAAATCAGGAATGACTCTGTGCCAAGTTAAACCATTGTAAAACCCTTCAGAAGCTAATTTTTTGAAGTTTGCCACTGTTCCTGGGGTGTCTTTATCATAAAGTTCGGCAATCATGGTGCCTTTGTTTGTTTTGATCTCTACTTTGCTCATTTCTCTAAAATTTTGGGCAAAAATAGCCATTTCCTTTGGAATTCGTTAGGAATTCGAACTTAGATAGGTAGAATATTCTTCAATTTTGATGGATTCATCTCAACCCTTGATTCGCGAATTCCGTTTATATTTGAGCTATGATTAGAATTCTTGGCTTCATATTCTTTCTTTTGATCTCGAGTGAAACATTTACTCAGATCAATTTTAAAGCGCTTCCTAAATCCTTTAGCATGCCCGAATTGGATTATTCCACTTTACCAATGCATCAGGGAGAAGCTATCGATGTAGATGCTTTGTTCCAAGAAGATGAGTTGTCTGAGTCTCCATGGATGCGCTCAGGAATCACCAAACCAGTCAATTTAAGTCTCGAGGAAACCGGAGAATGGATGGATTTGGATGAAGGAGGGCGAATTTGGATCATGCGTTTTCAGGCTCCTAATGCCGTGGCTACTTCTCTTTATATGGAAAATGTGTCTATTCCAGCAGGAGCATACTTAAATATTTACACTCCGGACAAACAATTTCTTCGTGGTGCTTTTGATGCACAGTCCTTTGGAGAGCGAGGCCGATTTACACATGATGATCTGCCAGGTGAAGAATTGATTCTTGAATTGTACGAACCGGAATCGGTGGAAGGTCAGACACATTTCACCATAGCCTCTCTATGCTACATGTACGTCATGCCTCAACATTTATTGAAGGCTTCTGGATCTTGTAATGTGGATGTGAATTGCTCTGAGGGAACTAATTTTGAGGATCAGAAAAAAGCGGTGGTTCGCATTAAAACCTACAAAGGTGGCTGGGTTGGATGGTGTTCAGGTAAATTGATGAATAACACGAACCAAGATTGCCGTCCGATGATTCTAACAGCTTGGCATTGCGGATTAGGAAATGGTTTCTCAGATCCTACACAAAATGATTTGGACAATTACATCTTTTATTTCAATTACCAATTATCGGATTGTGGTTCTGGAACGGCGCAAAATGATCAGGTTTTAGGATGTTCCATGCTTGGAAATAGCCAGGATGGTGGAGGTGACAACGGTTCAGATTTCATGTTGGTGGAGTTGAATAGCGCCATTCCTTGGTCTTACGATGTTTTTTATGCAGGTTGGGACGCGAATAATTCAGCTTCTTCTAGTGGGGTGACCATGCATCATCCTTCGGGAGATTATAAAAAGATTTCTACTTATACTTCTCCGACAATTTCTGATGCCTTTGGTACTGCCACTGGTTCACATTGGAGAGTTTCCTGGGTGGCCACGGCAAATGGTCACGGAGTAACAGAAGGAGGTTCTTCGGGTTGCCCTTTGTTTAACGCTCAAGGGAATGTAATTGGTCAGCTCACAGGTGGAGGTGCCAGCTGTTCTTCACCAACTTCCCCTGATCTCTACGGAAAAATGGCTTACAACTGGAATTCGAATACTGGGGTAGGTGGAGATGCTTTGCAAACGCTTTTGGATCCTTCCAACACTGGAGTGATGACTTTTTACGGAACTTATCCTCCATGTGTTGCTGGTGTGGTAGATCATAAAAACGGTTTGGAGAAAATTCAGGTTTATCCTAATCCGGGTAAGGATGTGGTGACTTTGTATTCGCCAGATGTTACTTCTTATGAGTTAAAAATTTACAGTATTTCTGGTAAAGAAGTCTGGAATGAAAAAGTCTACAAAGAAGAGAAGAAACTGCTATTGCTTCAGGATTTTTCCGCTGGAATGTACATCATTCAAATTGTTTCGAAAGGGAGTCAGATTACACAAAAACTGATCGTCGAATAATACTCACATTGGTCTGTTTATAGATTTTTCATCAACCTATTTTCTCTTGATTCAGATTGAACGAAATTTGTGTTCATGAATTGGAGAATCATATTTACCATCGTACTCACTACCATTGGATTCAATCTATTTGCTCAGGAAAAGAACCTGGACATGCTCGAGATGTATTATGATCAGGAGCATTACAAGATCGTGCTGAGAAAAGCCAATAAATTGCTGGACAATCCTGATTACGATTACACGGTAGTTCCTTCCTTTTATAAGTCGATGGTCCTTTTCCAGATGAATCAGAATAAAAATTACCGAAAAAGAAATAAAAACTCACTGAATGAAGCCATTGAACTGTGGGACTATTTCAGAAAATACGACAATGGTAACAAGGTTTTTGATGCACATATTCACGAGATCATAGAACTCAAACAAGATTTGATCATGTGGAACGAGGACTTAAAGCAAAGAGGTGAAGTGGCCCTTTCAGAGAAGATTTCTGGCTTTTTGGTGACTCATTTTGATAAAGTGGACAATATTATTGTTCAAGAGAAAGAAATCGCGGAAGTTCCGTCTAATAAAGATGTCAAGGAGGGAAGTGTTGAGAAGAGACGATTAGATTTGATCAAATATTCAAAGTCTCTTATTGGAATCAAATACAAATATGGAGGAACTGATAAAACTGGATTCGATTGCTCTGGGTTTACTTCTTATGTCTACAAGAAATTTGACATTGAACTTCCACGACGTGCCGCTGATCAGCAAGCTAAATCGAAAAAGATTAAAATTAAGGATGCTAAAGTAGGAGATTTGGTCTTCTTTAGTAGTGGAGGAGGAGTGAACCATGTGGGAATTATAGTGTCCAATGAGAATGGCAAACCAATCATGATTCATGCTTCGACAAGTCAGGGAATCGTGGAAACAGATATTCTTGGGAATTCGTATTGGAAACCCAGATTGAAATTTGTAGGAAGCTATTTGGAATAGATTACCCCTCCACAGGAGCGGATTTGCTAGGTCGGTGATTGATCAAATTGGAAATGAAGCTCAAAAGGAAAACGGCCACAATTCCGTAGTAAAAATAATCAAAGAAAATGCCTTGTTCTGTTTTTAGCATCAAAAGGAAGATGCCGTAAAAAGTGATCAGAATGATGACAAAGGAATTGATTCGGAACAACCACAGGTATTTGAGTTTGGTAAGACTTCCCAATCCGATATAAAACTGCAAAGCCAACCCAGCAACAAATAAGGAGGAAATCATGGCTGGAATCCAATACACTTTTACACTTAAGGTATCACTAAAAACCATCGTAGTAAAAATGAAATTGATGATGGAAAGTAAGCGACCAATGCGATTCAGAAGCTTGTATGTGCCTTCGTCATACATCAAGAAAACAATGAGGAATAAAGTGTTTAAGGCTGCGGAAAGAAAAACAAGTGTGGCTATAAAACTGGATCCAGATATACCTGATTCACCTACAATTTGGAATCCGAAATAAATCATGGCGACGATTTCTACAGTCACAATGATGGTTTTCCAGTATTTTAATAGTTTAGTTAGAAGTTTCACTCGGAATTAGATTTTTACTCCAAAAACACAAACGTCATCTATTTGTTCATAATTGCCTCTCCACTCTTCAAATAGGTTGTCAAGCTTTTCCCTTTGTCGATCCATCGGTAAGTCCTGAATAGTCAACAATAGGTTTTTAAATGGACGAGATTTCAATTTCTTTCCTTTGTCTCCACCAAATTGATCCACGTATCCATCCGAATACACATAAATCGTATCTCCTTTTTGCAGATCCACCACTGTATTTGTAAATGGTGTTTTATTGATGAATTGGCCAATTGGTTGTTTGTCCGGACGCGTTTCAATGATTTCACCGTCTCGAATAATCACACATGGATTGTTAGCTCCAGAATACTCCAGTTTCAAGTTTTCATAATCAATGGAACACAAGGCAATGTCCATTCCGTCCTTCACGTCCATATTGTTCTGTGCGTTGAAGGCTTCAATTACGATTTCTCTTAACTGATCCAGAATTGCTCCAGGACTTCTTAAATTGAATTCTTTTACGGATCTGTTTAGACCATTATTTCCTACAACAGACACCATCGCTCCTGGTACTCCGTGACCTGTGCAGTCTACCGCAGCAAATAAAGATTTACCGTCAATTTTTTCCGCCCAATAGAAGTCGCCAGATACAATGTCTTTAGGTTTGAAAAGAACAAAATAGTCCGTAAACATTGCATCCATTTTTTCCACTGGAGGGAGGATGGAATCTTGAATTCTCTTGGCGTATTTAATACTGTCCAAAATATCCTGATTCTTCAGCTCAATTTCATCTTTTTGTTCAGCAAGTACTTCGTTTTGTTTGGCAATTTCCGCCGTTCTTTCTTTTACAATGGTTTCAAGTCTCTTTTTCTGCTGTTTTACTCGGTACAGTGAAAGCATGATCAACCCATAAATAATGGCGATGGCTCCAATCACATAAATGACATAAGCCCACCAGGTTCTGTACCAAGGCGGCAAGATGGTGAAAGTGATCGAAATGATTCTACTTTCATTTCCATAATAATCTTTTGCCTGCACTTCGACAGTGTAGACTCCTTCATCCAAGTTTTGGTATTCCTTCCAGTTGATATCTGTCCATTCGCTCCAATTCCCTCCATTTTGTCTGAATCTAAATTGATTCTTGGCTCCTCCATAATAACTTTGAGCGGAAGCTTCAATTCTTACCGAGTTTTGAGTGTATTCAATTTGCGGAATGGAACCTGCAAAGTGATTGAAGTTTTCAAAGTAAGATTCCCCTCCAGTAACCGTGAAATTGGTAATGTTGATCTTGAAATTTGAAATAAGATTGGCCAACTGATCCATGTCCACGACATAAGTCTGAGCATCAGCTCCCAACCAAATATTTCCATCTACATCTTTCGTGAATCCCTGTACAATATCATCTGTGAAATATCTAAATGGAGCCGTAACAAATTTCCATTCTCCATCTTTTGAAGGTTCAATGTATCCAAATACAGGTTTATTATCGTCACTATCACTCTTGTAGAACAATACCAACCACAATCTTTTGTTACCTTCATTAAATACGCGGTGTACATAAAGATCTTTCTCAACCAAATTGAATTGCTCGAATGGAAGTAGTTTCTTTCCGTCCTCGGACAAATAATACAATCCGTCTGTAGTTCCTACATAAAGTCGATTTTGAAATACGGCAACGGAGAAATCTTTCAAGTCTTCGGATTGAATCCCGGGAATGATGTTTTCTTCCTGCGTTTTAGTCGTATCCAATCGTGCTAAACCTTTTTTGGAAAGTCCGTAATACACTTCTCCATTGAATTCCACCAAGGAACGAATGAGTTCTCCAGTGTTTTTGTAGAAAGTTTCCAATTGGAATCTACTTCCGTCCCAATAGGCACTTGCAACTCCTTCAGATTCTGTTCCGATGTAAATCCTGTTGGTGTCCACGTGACTTTGGATGATTTTCCAGGCATAGAGATTCGGGATTTCACTTTTCTTCTCCAGATTTTTGTTCATGGAGTAAATACCATCATACCCAACGATCAAAATTTTCTCTTCTCCATCTAAGTGAACTTTGGCGAAATTAAAAGTAGGCTGACCAAAATTCAATCCTTTAAATTTCCCATTGACTTCCTTTCGAGCCAATCTATTCATGTCGGCTCCAGAAGCTATAAAAATTCCGTCATTGAAATAGACAATATCCTCTGCTTTGGAAATCAAACCATCGTTTTTACCGAAGGAGCTGACAGGAGAAGAAAGTTCGATTAAAGAAATTCCATTTGCAGTCGAACACCAAAGGTTATTTTGGCGATCTATGTAAGAAAAGTTCACCCCATTATCGATCAATCCGTCTTTGTCATTGATTTGGCGGATGAGCATTCCCAATTGGTCAAAGATGAAAACCCCTGATTTTTCCGTCGAGAAAATGATCAATCCATTTTGCATGGCAGCGTGTAATAACACGTCATTCATTTTCATTTCGAACACATCTAGTTTTGCAAGATGATTGGTAACGAAATTGATGGAGTAGGCCTGACCTTTCTGCGTAATAGCTAAATAATGCTTGTCATCTTTCCAAGGAGTAATAAACTTAACCGCAGTAATGTTTTGAAACTCCGGAATATTAGGAAGGAAAGGGTCGAATTTTTTGGTTTTAGTATTGAAGAGTAAATGCGAATGGGCTTTTTCAGCATTTCCAGCTTCTTTCTTCACCAAGGAGATGAATAAATTTCTTTTGATCTGGCTCGCATTATCTCTGGTGTAGCCTTCAGGATATTTGATGGTTTCAATTTCTTGATTCTCCCGGTAAACAAAAATGGCTTTTTCACCTATGAAATAATACTCATCCTCATTACCGAAAATATTCCAGATTTTTCCAATGATATCTTTGTCTGAAGGATTGGAAAGGTATTGAAACTCTTTTCCGCCTCTTTCATTGAAAACGAGTAAACCAAAAGCATTTTCACATCCAACTAGAATGGTTCCCGCATTAGTCTTGAAAACAGACTTAGGATTCAATGTGGAATCTTGACCTTCTTCAACTTTTCCTACTCTGATCTTGGTCCAGTTGTTTCCGTCAAATTCCAGAATGTTACTGTTGTTGGCAAAAATCAGCGTATGGTCGTCGGTTTCAACAATACCGAAATTCTGTTGCTGACCATTGTATACATTTCTCGGATAGTTTTTGTAAGGAAGGTGTCCGTAACTTAATTTGTTTTGAGAAAAAGAGGAGCCAACGAAAAGAAGGACCAGTAAAAACAGGCCTGTTTTCAAATTGAATATGGAACGTATACTCTTTTTCACGGGAAAGCAAAAATAGTATTTAATTGGACATAGGAGTAGTTTTTTGGGGTCAAAATTCAGACAAATTTGGATTGATTTTCTGAGGATTCGGATATAATGTCAGTTCACAAGAAAGAGATATGTCAAAATGTCTTGAAAAACCTCCCTTTTTTGACTTGGAACATGAATTGATGAGAGTAAATAGAATGAATTTTAAAGCAACAAAACAATGGATATAGACAAGTTAACCATCAAATCAACTGAAGCCATTCAGAAAGCGCAAATGCTCGCGCAGGAAAATGGAAATCAGGCGATTGAACCAGGACATTTGTTGAAGGGAATGAAAGAAGTGGATGATAATGTTCTTTCCTTTATCTTTAACAAAATGGGAGTAAATAATGCTGCCGTTTTCATGGCCTTGGATAAGATCATTGAATCCTACCCAAAAGTGAGCGGAGGGAATATTTACATCTCCCAAAATTTGAATAAAGTCATTAACGGAGCCTTCGGATTGATGAAGGAGTTTGGAGATGAGTTTGTTTCGATCGAATTATTATTGTTGTCTTTGGTAAAAGAGAGCGATCAGGTTTCTCAGTTATTGAAAGACAACGGACTAACCACTAAAAATGTAAAAGATGCAATTATGGATTTGAGAAATGGAGACAAGGTAAATTCGAGAACTTCGGATGAAAACTACAAGTCGTTGGAGAAATACGCCAAAAACCTAAACGAAATGGCTGCCAATGGGAAGTTGGATCCAGTGATCGGAAGAGATGAGGAGATTAGAAGGGTGTTGCAAATCTTAACAAGAAGAACGAAAAACAACCCCATTTTGATCGGTGAACCAGGAGTTGGTAAAACAGCCATTGCAGAAGGAATTGCCCACAGAATTGTGTCGGGGGACGTGCCAGAAAACCTGCAAAATAAAAAGGTGTTTTCCCTTGACATGGGAGCCTTGGTAGCCGGAGCAAAATACAAAGGAGAATTTGAAGAAAGACTGAAATCAGTTGTGAAGGAAGTGATCAATTCGGATGGAGAAATCATTCTTTTTATTGATGAGATTCACACACTGATTGGTGCCGGAGGTGGAGAAGGAGCCATGGATGCGGCAAATATTCTGAAACCGGCTTTGGCTCGTGGGGAACTAAGAGCGGTAGGAGCAACGACTTTGGATGAATACCAAAAGTATTTTGAAAAGGACAAGGCTTTGGTGAGAAGATTCCAAACGGTGATGGTTGATGAACCAGATCAAGAAGATGCGATTTCGATTTTGAGAGGGATCAAAGAAAAATATGAGAATCACCACAAGGTTTTGATTAAGGATGCAGCAATTATTGCGGCGGTAGAGCTTTCTCAGAGATATATTACTGAAAGACATTTGCCGGATAAAGCCATCGATTTGATTGATGAAGCGGCTTCCAAACTAAGAATGGAGATCAATTCCAAGCCGGAAGAATTGGATGAGTTGGATAGAAAAATCATGCAGTTGGAAATCGAAAAGGAAGCGATTAAGAGAGAGAAAGACGAGAAGAAATTGTCTTCCATCAACGAGGAATTAGCGAATCTGCAGGAAAAAAGAGATTCTTTCAAAGCCAAATGGGAAGCGGAAAAGTCAGTGATGGACAATATTCAGGCGAACAAAGAGGATATTGAGGAATACAAACTGCAAGCAGAACAAGCGGAAAGATCGGGTGATTTCGGAAAAGTAGCGGAATTGCGTTATGGAAAGATCAAGGAAGCGGAAGAGAACCTGGAAAAACTGAAAGGAAAGTTGGCTGATATGCAGAAAGATTCCAAAATGATCAAAGAAGAGGTCGATGCGGAAGAAATAGCTGATGTCGTTTCGAAATGGACGGGTATTCCGGTGAGCCGAATGATGGAGTCTGAAAAGCAAAAACTCTTGAGATTGGAAGAAGTACTTTCTGAAAGAGTAGTTGGTCAGGAAGAAGCCATCGCAGTACTTTCAGACGCTGTTAGAAGATCGAGAGCGGGACTGGCAGATGAGAAAAAGCCAATCGGATCGTTTATTTTCTTGGGTACAACGGGTGTCGGTAAAACAGAGTTGGCCAAAACACTGGCTTCCTTCTTGTTCAACGATGAGAACATGATGACACGGATCGACATGAGTGAATACCAGGAAAAGCATTCGGTGTCTAGATTGGTGGGAGCGCCTCCAGGATATGTAGGATACGATGAAGGCGGACAATTAACGGAAGCGGTGAGAAGAAAACCTTACTCCATCGTATTGTTGGACGAGATCGAAAAAGCGCATCCAGATGTGTTTAACATCTTGCTGCAAGTATTGGATGACGGACGATTGACGGACAACAAGGGTAGAGTAGTAAACTTCAAAAACACCATCATCATTATGACTTCCAACATGGGGTCTGACCTGATCATGGAAAACTACGACAAACTGAAAGCAGGAGAGGAGCACGAAGTATTTGAAAAGACCAAAGCCATGGTGTTTGAAATGCTCAAAGCAAGAATCCGACCTGAATTCCTGAATCGTATTGATGAAACCATCATGTTTACACCACTTAGCAAGGAGAACGTGAGACAGATTGTGGATATTCATATAAACAGATTGGTAAAAGATCTGAAAGAAAAAGGAGTAAAACTGGTGCCAACAGAAGAAGCACTGAATTGGATTGCAACTGTAGGGTACGACCCACAATTCGGAGCCAGACCTGTGAAAAGAGTGATTCAAAAGTCAGTTCTAAACGAATTGTCCAAACAACTACTCGCAGGCACCATAGACAGAGAAAACAACGTAGTGATGGATGTATTCGACGACTCAATCGTCTTCAGAAAACCCATCACAGCAGAAGAAGAGCAAGTTTCATAAGTAGATTAGTTTAGTTTAATAGAGAAAAACGGTGAGAGAAATCTTGCCGTTTTTTTTGTTGATGCATGACTGATTGACTCATGACTAATTGATGCATGACTAGTTGATTTATCACTGAATGATGCATGACTAATTATCTCCCTATCGGTCGATGAGCTCGCTATCGCTCGGTTGTTAATTCTTCATTCTTCATTCTTCATTCTTCATTCATAATTCATAATTCATAATTCAAAAAAAACCTCCCACATTCCCGGTATTTTCTTCAATTCCGAATTCCGAATTCCGCATTCCGAATTCAAAACCCTTATTTTTGTCCTGTGAATACCGTCCAAGATCATATCCAGCCCGCGTGGGAAGCGTTTGTAAATCGTTTTACTCACTTTGATTCGCGGTTGAATTGGTTGTATTTGATTTCTTCTATTGCGCTGGCGTTCTTCTTTTTAGCTGTGGTGAGTTATAGGAAGCATGGTTCATTGAAGCCTTTTTTGATTTTACAGGAGATTTTTGATCGCAAAGTGTGGTTTCATAAGTCGGCTTTGGTGGATTACCAGATCTTTTTCTTCAATACGGTCATCTTGGGATTGTTGATTATTCCATTTTTTGTTTCCGCAATGATGATCTTGGACGGAACGAAGAATCAGATGATCATTTGGTTTGGGGAACCTGAAGTCAAGGAGGTGAATGCTTTTTGGATTGTGGTCTTTTATACTGTCATTATTTGGTTGATTTCCGATTTTTCAAGGTTTTTACTTCATTTTCTATTGCATAAAATTCCCTTTCTGTGGAGAATTCATGAAGTACATCATTCAGCGGAGGTACTGACACCAGTAACCCAATACCGCATGCATCCCATCGAAATGATCTTGTTTTATTTTAGAGGCATTTTCGTATTGGGGATTGTTTCTGGCGTTTATTTGTATTACTATCCTTTTGTAATGAAAGAAGAAGGCTATTTGATGGTTTTTGGAGTAAATATTTTCCGTTTTGCTTTTCTTTTTATTGGATCCAACCTGCGTCATTCACAGATTCCAGTCAAATTTCCTCCTGCAGTGGAATACATTTTTATTTCGCCTTACCAGCATCAAGTCCATCACAGCAAAGATCAAGAGCATTTCGATAAAAATTTCGGGAGTCATTTGGCTATTTGGGATTGGATGTTTCGCTCTCTGGTCCGTTCCAAAGAAGTAGAGAAAGTGGAGTATGGGATACCGGATGGAAATCCGCATAAGTCAGTTTTGAAAGCTTATTTTATGCCTTTCCGAAGAATGCTTAAAAAAATTAAAAATGAAAAGTGAAAAGTGAAAAGTGAAAAGTGAAAAGTGAAAAGTGAAAAATTAATACTTAGAACCTAGAACTTAGAACTTAGAACCTAGAACTTAGTAACTAGAACTTAGAACCCAGCACTTTTTATTTAACCGCAAAGGGCGCTAAGGAGGCGCAGAGGTCGCAAAGATGTAATAGCGAAATTATCGATTTATACTCTTACACCAATCACACATACATCATCGAGCTGCTCTAAATTTCCTTTCCATTCTTCAAATGCTTGGTCAATCAGTTCTCTTTGCTTGTCCATGGATTCTTTTTGAACGGAAAGCAGTAGATTTTTGAAGTTTGCTGCTTTGAATTTCTTGCCTTTTTCTCCGCCAAACTGATCTGCAAATCCATCCGAGAAAATGTAGATCGTATCTCCTGAATTAAGAGAAATTTCATGTGTAGTGAAGGGAACAGGGTTGGAAAACCTACCAATAGGTTGCTTGTCTGCTTTGATTTCTTCCACTTCTTCAGCTCCTTTTCGGATGATCCAGAGTGGGTTATGAGCACCGGAATATTTGAGTTTCGAGCAAGAGTTTTGAGCAAGAGAACCCTCTCCCTCTTGCTCTTGCTCAAGACTCACAACTGCTATATCCATTCCATCCTTCACTTCCTCTTCGCTTTTTTCAAATTCTTGAATAACGATCTCTCGTGTTTTATCTAGAATTTTCCCAGGATCCGTAAGCCCATATTCTCTAACCGCTCGATTCAAACCGTTATTACAAACCACCGAAACCATCGCTCCCGGAACCCCATGACCCGTACAATCGCATGCAGCCAATAAAATCAACTCTTGCTCTTGCTCACTACTCTTGCTCAAAACCTCCATCCAATAAAAATCACCCGCCACAATATCTTTGGGTTTATAGAGGATAAATGATTGCTCCAAATACGATTTGACAAGTTTCTGTGGAGGAAGAATGGCCGACTGAATTCTTTTGGCGTAGTTGATGGAATCTAATATTTCCTGATTTTTTTCTCCTAATTCTTCGTAAGCTTCATCTACTTTTTCTTTTTGCTCTTCAATGATTCCTTTTTGTTTGCGAGTAACCCGGAATCTATTAAAAATAAAGCCTCCAAATACGAGGGCAAGAGCTAAGCCTCCGAAGAGAAAATACTTTTGTTGTTGCTGTTGTTTGTTTTGAATTTCAAGTCTTTTTCCTTCTGCTTTTTCAGCGGCCAGTTCTGCGTCCTTGATTTTTTGTGCTTCTGCGTTCTTGATGCTGTCTTGCAAAGCTTGTTTTTCGTATTCGTATTTGTATTCTTGTCGGATAACTTCTTTCTGATTCTCTTCTTTTTCAAGACTGTCCTTACTCGTAATGTATAATTCAAAATACTCCAAACT
>JAGQYP010000029.1 GCA_020436025.1 Crocinitomicaceae bacterium | reverse complement strand
CATTTAATTTGAAAATCGGATTTGGAATATTGGGTTTTTACTTTTAAAACTCCGCGGTCTAATTGCTTAATTTTTCCTACCAAATGATCTCCGGATGAGAAAACTATGGAATCTTCAAAAGAGGTTTTGGAATAATAGTCTTTGATGGAATCTTTTTCCTCTTTCGTGTATTTATGCTTTTGTGAAAAAACAAATAGGGGAATAAAAAACAATATGAGGAGTCCAGCTTTTTTCATCTAACTGAATGAAATTAAACAATTTCCCAATTTTCGAAACTAAATCCTCGTAAAAATTCCTCAGTTTCCATTCGTTTCTTCCCTTCTAATTGGAGAGTTTCGATTTCTAAAAAATAGTCTGCACAACCTATAAACAAACCTTCTTCTTGTCTCAATTCTCCCGCTTTTGAAGGCTTTGAAGTAAGTGTAGTTTGGAAGATTTTTACCGATTTTTGACTTTGATTTTCCGTATTCTGAATACTTGTAAATGCAGCTGGGTAAGGGGATAACCCTCTTATCTTATTGAAAACTTTTTCAGCAGGTTGGTTCCAGTCTATTTTGCAATCCTCTTTAAAAATCTTCGGTGCTTCTTTTAGTTCACCAGTGATTAGGTCTTTTTGTGGAGTCCCAGAGGCTTCTCCATTAAATATTTTTTGAACAGTTGTGCTCAACAGATTGGCTCCAATTTCCATTAATCGATCATGAACAGTTCCTGCATTGTCTTCTTTGCTGATTGGGGTTTTAGCAGTGTCAATGACTTTACCTGTATCAATCTCTTTCTCAATAAAAAATGTAGTTACTCCAGTCTCTGTTTCCCCATTGATCACAGCCCAATTAATCGGTGCGGCTCCTCTGTAATTGGGTAATAAAGAGCCGTGTAAATTGATTGTTCCTAATCTCGGCATGGACCAAACCACTTCGGGAAGCATACGGAAAGCTACGACAACAAAGAGATCTGCATTTAATTTTTCGAGTTCTTGGATGAATTCGGGATCTTTAAGGTTGGTGGGCTGTAAAACAGGTAATTCATGCTTCAGAGCCGTTTCTTTCACATTGGAAAACATCACTTTTTGTCCGCGACCTGCAGGTCTGTCCGGAGCTGTGATCACCGCCTTGATTGTAAAATCGGAAGCAATGAGTTTTTCTAAGCTGTGAGAAGCAAACTCGGGCGTACCCATGAATACAATTGATTTTTCTGAACTCATACCGTTGTGTTTTTCCAGTTTGCAAATTTGAAATATAAAAATGAAAAGAGCCCCATCGAGCCAAAATAAATGTATTCAACAGACCAGATTCCCATCAAACCAGCTTCTAAAACATAAACAAGAAGGTAAGAGCAAACCAAATAGATCGAAATTGCTGAAATTTCAACTAAAAAGGAAGCCCGAGTATTTCCTGTACCACTAATGAAGTGGAAAAATGGCGCCGCAAACCCAATCAGCATCATATTACCAAAAATCAGTCGAAACAAACCTCTAATGCTTTCCATGTACTCCGGATTCATAATGAAATCACTGTTGTAATTCACTAAATGAACCATGGCAATGGGGTAGCATACGATTCCATGTAGGAATAGAATCAAAAAGAAGAGGTTTAAAAGAATGATGCGTCTCAGAAAAAGAGGGATTTTATTGGTTTCCCCAGCCCCAATCAACGAGGAAACATAGGTTCGTGTTGTAGCATTGAGTCCGTACATGGGAATGAAAGCAATGAAATAAAGGCTCCGAATCACATGGGAGATCTCCAATTCGATGGGTCCCAACTCTTCAATAAAGGAAAAGAAAATATACCAGGCCGAAAGAGCAATAAAACCTTGCAGCATCATTGGAGGTGCTATTTTTAGGAATTTCTGGAAAATTTCTCGGTCAAAATGAATTCTTTCAAAAAGATGATAAGTCTTGCTTTTTTTATCATTCAAAATGTAAATGAACATGAACAATAGGGAAATGAGTTCGGCTGAAGTAGACGCAAGTGCAGCTCCTTGAATGCCCATTTCAGGAAATCCGAATTCTCCATAAATCAAACTGTAATCCAGGAAAACATTAGATAAAGAAAGAACTAATGTCGAGAAAATGATGACCCGAGTGTTTCCAATCCCGATATAGTAAGCCACCATGGCCAATCGCAAGGCTTCAAACAAAACTCCGTATCTCCTGAATTCGAAAAAATCGGTCATGTTGTAGGCTATGGCTGAATTGTTGACTGTTTCCAATATAAAGGAATCAATAAAGAGTAGGTAAGTGGCAAAAATGAGCAAACTGAAGGAGAAAAGAATGATTAGGGAGTGTCTGAATGTCCGTCCAACATCAAAATAATTCCCTTCTCCTTTTCTTCGTGCAATGATGATTTGGGAACTGTCCGAGATCCCCTGAACCAACATCATCAAAGACATATAAAGAATCCCTGCATTTCCAACCGCATCGTATTGAATGGTGCCCAGATCGGAAATAAAGGCCATGTCTGTAATCATCACTACAGATTGAACAAAAGTGCCAATCATGAGTGGAGTGGCGACTTTCAATATATTTAAATAGGAAATATTCAAACTAATCTACCTGTATCACCAAGCCTTTTAAGTATTCTCCCTCAGGATGATAAGCATTAATTGGATGGTCACCAGGTTGGTGCAATTGCTCTAAAATTCGAATGCTTCTGCCACTTTCAATTCCTGCAGCGATGACTGTATTGGCAAAAAGTTGTTTGTCAACTACCTGCGAACAAGAAAAAGTGAAAATGATTCCTCCGGATTTGATTTGTTTGATTGCGTTGTAATTCAATCTTTTATAACCTTGAACTGCTTTGTGTCTGGATTTTTTATGCTTAGCAAAGGCAGGAGGATCTAAAATGATAATATCGTATTCTTCCTCTAAATTTTTCATGTAATCCATGGCATCAGCAACAATGGATTTGTGTTTGTCACTATTCGAAAATCCATTCAATCGGATATTATTCTCCACAAGATCAATCGCTTTCTGACTACTATCGAGGGAGTGAACTAATTTCGCTCCAGCCTCTAAAGCAAAAATGGAAAAACCACCTGAGTAGCAGAAGGTATTCAGTACTTTCTTTCTCGAGGCATATTTGGCGATGAGCTTTCTGTTTTCTCTTTGATCAATGAAATAGCCAGTTTTTTGCCCCGTTTCCCAATCCACGCTGAATTTATGACCATATTCCAATACGATCTTGTCCGGTTCTCCCATTTTGAAGACATATTCATCTTTTGCTTCAAATTCCCTTGAAATGGTATCGGAGCTTTTATTATAGATGGCACGCAATTCATTGTCAAAAGCATGCTGAATTCCATTTTTGATGAACTCCATGGATTTGAGCATCCCCACACTGTGGCATTGTACAACGGCTGTATCGCTGTACACGTCAACGATCAAACCAGGTAGTCCGTCTCCTTCACCGTGAATGAGTCGGAATACATTATTGTAAGCGTGAATCAAATTCAAATGCTCTCTAACTTGCAAAGCATTTTCAAATTTTTCATTCCAAAATTCCTGATTGATTTCAACCTCTTTAAAACTGATGATGCGCACGGCAATACTTCCTAAATCCTGGTAATGACCGATGCAAAGGAATTTTCCATCTGCTGATTTTACCTTAACAAGATCTCCATTCTCAAGGTCTTCAGAGCCTTTCATTAATGCTCCACTGAAAATCCAAGGATGAAATCTTTCTACTGATCTTTCTTTTCCCGGTTTAAGAAATATTGATTTTACGTCCACTTTCTGTATTTTAGCACAAAAATACAATTCTGTAAACGATAATGACCAATTTCCTAGTTCGATTTATTTTTACATCCACGCTTATTTTAAGCTCTAATCTGGGGAATAATGTCTGGTCACAGAATCTGGATTCCTTAAAAAGAGAATGGCAATTAGCTGGAAATGATGTTCAGAAAAAGCTGACTATTTCAGGGCAAATTTCGGATATCTATTTTAACGTCCAACTGGATTCATTAGAGAAATACTCTAATATTCAGATTCAATTGGCTGAAAAACTTAAGGATAGTGAAAATTTAATTCTAGGTTACTCTGCACTTGGTTCAATTTATTTCAGAAAGGGAAAAATCTCTGACGCCTTGTACTATTACAACAAAGCCAAAGAAATTGCGGAGAAAACAAATAATTCAGAGAGATTGTTTGCGATTAGCGTGAATTTAGCCTCTTTAAACATTGTTCAAGGGAAAAACTTTGAAGCCTTAAGAAACTATTTTATCGCCAGAAGTAATCTTTACAAGATAAGGGAACTAAAAACCAAACAAAATTCATTGAAACTCAAGAGTTATGAAGGTCAATTGAATTTAAACATCGGGATCGCTTATTTTAATATGAACGATTATAAGAATGCTTCCCGATTTTATAGCGAAGCGATGACCATTGCGATGCAGTTGAAAGATACAAGTACGATCGCAAAAGCCTATACCAACTTGGCAGAAATCGAATTGTTGGAGCAAAATTACAATGTAGCTGAAGACTTCCTTTACAGAGGAAAAAGATTAAAAGAAGCGATTAAAGACTCCATCTCTTTAAAAGTCAATTATTTATTGATTGGTCAATTATACCTTGAACTAGGAAGGTTTGATAAAGCTCTGGAGAACTTTAAAGTCGTAGAGGCGCTTTTGAAGAATTACCCAGATATCTCAATTGAGAAAGTGTATTACATCAATCTGGGTACTTATTATCTGAGACAGAATAGAGTAAATAAAGCAATTGTTTTATTGAACAAAAGTAAACAGCTGAATGTCGAGGAATATTCTCTTAAAAACGAGATTGAAATCAACCAACTGCTTTCTGAAGCAAATTTCTTGGTGAAAAATTATGAAAAAGCCAATTTGTACAGAGAGATCTATGAAGGTATTCGGGATTCTATCTACAATTCGGAGACAAGTTTAGAGATTGCCCGTCTTGAAATGTTTTACAATGCGCAATACGACAGACTAAGAGATTCGTTGAATGTAGAAGAGCAAAACAATCAGAAAATTAGAGAAATCAGATTCCAGGAAGTAAAGAATTTTTATTTGATTCTTTGGCTAGTTTTCTTGGCGATAGCTTTTGGTGCAATCGTGTATGTTTTGGGTATCGTTAGAAAGAGAAATAAGGAGTTGAAAAAATCTATCAAGGAAAAAGAAGCTTTGATGAAAGAAGTGCACCACAGAGTGAAGAACAACTTCCAAATCATTTCCTCTTTGATGAATATTCAGGCAAACAAATTGAAATCAGACAAGCTTTTAAGTCCGATGCAAAATATGCAGAATAGGATTTTAGCCATGTCGTTGGTTCACGAAAAACTATATATTTCAGACTTTTCAGAGGCGGTTCAGGTGAATGAATACTTCAAAGATTTAGCTGAATCAATTAAAAAATCCTTGTTATCCAAGAAGTCTGCCATCGACGTAAATATTGAAGGAGATGATTTCTTGATCAGTCTGGAAAAAGCCATTCCACTTGGATTAATTGTAAACGAATTGATCACCAATTCCATCAAATACGGAGCTAAGGAAGGAGTGGAAGTAAGCGTGCAAATGCATATCCGAAAAGAAAAGAATCAAGTTTTCCTTACTTTGAAAGACAACGGAAAAGGCTTTCCAGAAGATTTTGATCCGGAATCTTACACGGAATCAATTGGGCTGGAATTGGTAAACGTTTTGATTGAACAATTAGACGGAACAATTGAGTTCAAGAACAATAATGGTGCTCAAATCGACATTAAATTTTCACTATGATGAGTTTGACTTGCAGATTTATTATGCCAAATGAAGAGTATTCTCAGGAGTATGCTGATGAAAATCACAACGGAGAAGAATCCGATGATAATTACAAACTCCTGTGGGAAGATGAATTTAATTTCACTGGAAAGATTGATTCTATTGAATTATCCAAAGATTCTGTCTACCACCTTCAAGGGGAAAGAGGAGGAGAAACTTTCAATCTCCCTGTAGAAAACATGAAAATCTGGAACTTGATAGGCGACAACCAAAATCAAATTGCTATTTCTTCAGAGGTTATTGAAAAGGAAAATATCGATCTAGAAAAAGGTGTATTTGAAATTACCTTTAAAGAAATGTCGGTTCTAACGAATCTTATTCCAGGTGTTTACATTAATATCACAGATTTCCCGAAAGAATTGGTTTCGTAATGTTAGAAGTCCAAAACTTATCCCTTAAATATCCCAGTTTTTCATTAAATGAGATCCATTTTAAAGTCGAATTAGGCGAAAGAATTTCGATTTTAGGATTAAGTGGAAGTGGAAAGTCTTCTCTTTTGAAATCCATTTACGGACTCTTTGATTTAAATGGAGGTGAAGTGCTTTTTCAAAGAGAAAGAGTGCTGACTCCCTCAGAAGTTTTGATTCCAGGTCACAAAAAAATGAAACTGGTGGATCAAAATTTTGATCTGGACAATTACCATTCGGTTCGTGAAAACATCTCAAACAAGATTCTCCACCTGGAAAAACAGGATATTCAAGAGAAAACAGATGAGTTACTGGCCGTGGTGAATATGGAAAAATACCAAGATCAGTTGGCTCATACGCTTTCCGGAGGACAGAAACAAAGGTTGGCTCTTGCCCGCGCTTTGGCTCAGATTCCCGAATTGCTTTTGTTGGACGAACCTTTTAGTCAGATCGATCTCATGAACAAATATGAAATCGAAAAGCGACTTTTTGAGTATTTGGATGAATACCAGATCACTACAATAATGGTCACACATGATTTTCAAGATGCTTTTACTTTATCCAATCGCATTCTAATCATGGAGAATGGTGCTATTTTAAATGATCTGGATAAAAAGGAGCTTTACGATAATCCTTCCTCTCATTACGAGGCTATGATTACGGGTGGTTACAATGAAATACAAATCGAGAACAAAACGCTGAATTTCAGAAAAAATGAATTCCGAACAACGAAATCAGAGGCTTTTTCCATTCAACTGGATTTGAAGCTAGTTGATAATCTGTATCTTGGAGCTAAATATTTAATTCGCGCCCTTACAAAAAATGGGGAAGAGGTAAGCCTGGAGAGTTCCACACCGTTAGAAAATACGGAACGAATCTTCATTCAACCAAAGAAATATACTTTTGCCAATTAGAAAACTCACATACAAGGAAATTTATCAAGTTTTAAAAGATTCAATCTCTGAGTTTTTGGATTCTGATTCTTTTAGTCATTGTGCTGCTTTCGCTTATTATGCCTTGTTTGCATTTATCCCCATTATCTTTTTGGCGATTAATATTTTCGGATTTTTTGTTGGCAACGAAGATGTGGCATTTGAGGTTAAGAACTTGCTGATCAATCAATTAGGTGAGAAACATACAGAATTGGTGAATCATCTGGTAAATGGTGCCGCAGGTCTGTCCTTGAGTTATGGTTCTCAGTTTGTCGGTCTTTTTGTCTTTCTGTTTTCGAGTTCTGCTTTACTCTATGCTCTTAAAAAAGGAATCAATGCGGTTTGGGGAATCAAGGTAAATACAAGGAAAAAAGTAATCAAAACCATATTTGATCGGGTGGTATCGCTTTTCATTTTATTTCTAATCGGACTCGTTTTCGTGGCCTTTATGTTCATTGAAACCCTTTCCTTTTCAATCATCGACCTAATTCAGAATCATTATGGTTTCCATTCGGTGATCATCACTTTTCTTTTGAAGTATTTTATGGGGTTTGTGATCAGTGTGGTGACCATTTTCATTCTTTTCAAGATTCTTCCTGACGCCACAACACATTGGAAGTTAATTCTTGGAGGAGCAGTAGTGACGGCTATTTTGGGCTTGATCGGTAAATATTTGATTGGTTGGTATATAGGAAACATCAATTACATTTCGCAAGTAGGGTTCGGAGGATCGATCATGGTGATCTTACTTTGGGTATTCTACAACGGGATGATTATACTTCTAGGCGCAAAATTTACCGCCGTTTATGCTCGAAAAGTAGGGTATCCCATCAGCTTTTCTAAGAGTTTTGTGGAATTCTTTAAAGTAAAGGAAGCCAACTAAGGTTTCTGAAATAGAGCCCTAATAATCGCTTGATCTCTACCATAATAATCATTGTAGAAGGAAATCTTCCCTGTGGAATCCGCATTCACTGTCCGGTATTCAATGAAAATAGGAATCGATTGTTTCAATGGAATTGACTGATTTTTGGCTTTTTCAAGTTCAACGTCCAAACTGTCTGCAATAAATCTGTTTTTAGGGTCTGTCGCAATCAAATAATGAGCTAAATCTCTAGGGTTTTCCAATCTCATGCATCCGTGCGAATAATACCTCATTTTTGTTTTAAACAACCATTTTGTGGGAGTATCGTGTATGTAGACAGAGTGTTTATTTGGGAATTGAAATTTGATCAAACCTAATGAATTCTTCGGTCCCGGTTCTTGTCGAATACGAAATGGAAACTTGTCCTTACTATATTTCTTCCAGTCGATGGTAGATAAATCCACTTCTTCCTTATTTCTGAAAACCTTGTAATTGTTCTTGCGCATGTATCCTGTATCTCTTCGGGCACCATAAACAAGCTCTTTAGATGAAATGGAGTGAGGAACATTCCAATAAGGATAAAGGATAATGCGATTCATTTTTGACTGGAGTTCGGGAGTTTGTGTGTCAAAATGTCCAACAATGATGCGGTGTTCTCTAATAATCCGGTTGGAATCCACCAAAATAAGCTTCTGCTCTCCAATATTGACACGAAAGTACTTTTCAGGTAGATCCCTTGTCCATTTTAATTTCTCCAAAACAACGGCAACTTGTTCAAACTTATCCCAATTCGATTTTTCCAGTGCAACAATGGTATTACTCCCAATAACGTGGTCTCCTTTCAAATTATGATCTTCCTGATATTTTTCCAAAGCCAATAAAAACAGACTGTCTTTGGCGTAGGAAACACTATCCAGGTATTTTTTATGTAGCAGTATTTCTCTGGCAATCTGATAAGCTTTTAAAGAATCTTTTTTCATGGGAGGTACCGTAAATCTAGTCGAATCAAGATTGTTTTTAAGTAAGTGATTCTTCCAAGATCGCACCACCCATTGATAATGAAAGCTCTGGGGTTCGAAAGATCGAATTTTATAATGGAAAAGGCTGTCTTTGAAATTATTGCGCACAAATAAAGGAATTGAATCACTTAGATGGCTTAAATTCCAGCTGATATTGGTTGTTCCCGAGTCAAGCACTCCAAATTGAAAATGTTTGATGATTCGAAATAAACTTTCCGTAAGAGCTAATTCAATTTGTAAAGGATCTTTACCTTGCTTTTCAATATTGATTGGATAGAGGTGTTTGGGCAGACCGTAATACTCCGTGGAATCAAAAAAATGAATCAGTTGAAAGGCTACAGGGGATAAGGAATCATCCTGAAACCAATATGACTTATTACTGTTAAGTGTGTATAACTGCTGAATTTCTTTTGAGAATTTTAACTCGAAATTGAGTTTTTCCTCCTTATTTTCGCCAAATATTCTTTCCAGTCTATCGTTTAGAGGAAGATGTGTAAGTGAGGGAGCCTCCTCTTTTTGGGGAGATTGACACGAGAGCACAAAAAGCCCGATCCAAACAATGAATATCTGATAGTGTTTCATTATTGCGAGAAAGGTAAAGAATTTAAAAGCATTAAACTAGCTAAAAGTCTAAAATTATGACGGTTACGATTGTTATTCTGATCATCACCATTCTTGTTTCAATTCAGGCAATGGA
Organism: Crocinitomicaceae bacterium; assembly: GCA_020436025.1. Lineage (GTDB taxonomy): Bacteria > Bacteroidota > Bacteroidia > Flavobacteriales_D > Crocinitomicaceae > JAGQYP01. The sequence continues at coordinate 34,223 of JAGQYP010000029.1, read as the reverse complement.
GAATCAGGATATGAAATATAAAATGATGTTCAATCCTGTGTATTGTGCTGATGACGGACAATGGTACAGAGTGCTTTCTCACGCCTTAATTCACGCAGATTGGATGCATCTCATCTTCAATATGTATGTGCTTTGGATGTTTGGTCAGGGTGTTGAAATGGGAAATGGAAGATACGATACCAATAGCTATGTTGGATTGAATGGAAACGTTGGATACATGTATTTTGCAGTGATGTATGTGGGAGGAGCAGCATTTGCAACTTTGCCTAGTTTGATTAGAAGAAGACACGATCGAGGGTATTTTAGTCTAGGTGCTTCTGGTGCGGTATCGGCCGTAGTATTTTCTTTTATTTTGCTGAATCCAGGTGCAAAAATGGGACTACTTTTTCTTCCCATTATGGCTCCGGCTTATATTTTTGGAGCCATTTATCTCGCCGCCGAATACTTTCTTTCCAAACAAAACAGAACCGGAATCGCTCATGATGCACATTTTGCTGGGGCTATTTTCGGGATTATCTTTACATTTGCCACGAATGCCGAGAATGTCATTCGACTATGGAAAAACATATTTTAGATGAAACTATCTTTTAACAGTACAATAATTGAAGAATCAGAATTTTCAATCAGTCCAAGAAATAGAGCCTACTTATACGCAGACGGACTATTTGAATCCATTCGAGTAAAAGATGGTAAAGCTCTAAACGTTCCCGCTCACGTTGAAAGAATCAGAGGTGGGATGAAATCCATGCGAATGCAGGAAAGTACGGAGGTTCAAACTTTGGATTTAATCCGTCAAATTGAATCCCTCCTTGAGGCAAATAAGGTCACCAAAGGGGGTGTGGTCAGAGTAAACGTAGATCGCAGAATGGGAGGGAAGTTCTTGCCTACAGACAATTTAACCGATGTAATTTTAACTTTTGATCCTCTTGAAAATAATGAATTTCAGCTTAATCAGGTAGGTCTGAATGTAGATATTCATCCGACCATCAAAAAACAGATTAATCAATTCTCCGCTTATAAAACAAAAAATGCCTTTTACAGTGTGGTAGCCAGGATGGACGCTCAAGATAACGGATTGGATGACTATCTGATTACCAATACTAAAGGAGGGGTTATTGAAAGTTCTAATTCAAACCTATTAATCATTTCAAATGGAGTGATTTATACGCCTGATCTACAAGATGGATGCATGGATGGAACCATGATTAAGCAGATTATTGATATAGCTGAGGACACTAAAATGACGGTTTTCAAAACCAGTATCATGCCTTCACATCTATTAGCAGCAGATGAAGTATTGCTAACTAATGCCATTCATGGGGTAAGCTGGGTAGGAACTTATAAATCAAAACAATACAAAAACGACAATGCTCAAATGTTCATCAATTCGTTGAACGAAAAATGGGCTTAGTCGAATAAAATTCTTCTGTTCGGAATCTTCTTGCTACTTTCGCGCCCTATTTGCAATTAGATTCGAATGTTTTACAAGACTTTATTATCAAAATTTACTTTAATCGACAGACAAAATGGTAGTATCCCAAACGATCTGATGTCTGGTCTTACCGTAGCCCTTGCCCTCGTTCCTGAAGCAGTAGCTTTTGCCTTTATAGCGGGTATTTCGCCTATTGTGGGATTGTACGGAGCTTTCATGATGGGATTCATTACATCTATTTTTGGAGGAAGACCAGGAATGATTTCCGGAGCTACAGGAGCCTTAGCAGTTGTCATGGTGGATTTGGTAAAGGAAGGAGAAGTTATCGGAGGAGAAGGATCAGGTTTACAGTTTTTGTTTGCTACCATTATCCTTGCGGGTGTTTTCCAAATTTTAGCCGGTGTATTTCGATTAGGAAAGTTTGTTCGAATGATTCCACAGTCTGTAATGATGGGCTTTGTGAATGGTTTGGCTATTGTGATATTCATAAGTCAAATTGGCATGTTTAAGGTTCATGGGAGTTTCATTGAAGGTCAATCCCTTTTTATCATGCTAGGATTGGTTGCACTTACAATGGGAATCATGTTCTTTCTACCTAAACTTACTAAGAACTTTCCCGCAGCATTGGCGGGAATTCTTGTAGTTTCTCTAATCGTTATTTTTGGGGGAATTCAGACTGAAACCGTAGCTTCTTTTATCAAAAATGGAGGAGGAGATGGGATTCAGGCTGGTTTGCCCACTTTTGATGTGCCGGCTATTGATCTAAATTGGAAAGCGTTTCAATTCATGTTGCCCTATGCTTTAATCTTGGCGGCTATCGGATTGATTGAATCTTTGATGACGCTTACTTTGGTGGATGAATTAACAGATACCAGAGGTTCAGCGAATAGAGAATGTGTAGCTCAAGGCGGTGCCAACATGGTAAATGGCTTTTTCGGAGGAATGGGAGGTTGCGCCATGATCGGGCAATCCATTATTAATGTGAATTCTGGAGGTAGGGGAAGGCTTTCTGGACTAGTGGCTTCATTAGCCCTCTTAAGTTTTATTCTATTTGGAGCATCTGTGATTGAACAAATTCCGATTGCAGCTTTGGTCGGAGTCATGTTCATGGTGGTAATCGGAACTTTTGCTTGGTCGAGTTTCAGAATTATTAGAAAAATACCTTTATCCGATGCTTTTGTACTGATTGCAGTGAGTGCGTTAACTGTCATTTTTGATCTTGCCATAGCAGTAATTTCAGGAGTTATAATCTCAGCATTAGTATTTAGTTGGGAAAATGCGATCCGTATCCGAGCACGAAAAAGCGTCAAAGAAGATGGGACAAAGGTCTACAACATCTGGGGCGTACTATTTTTCGGTTCAGTACAAGTCTTCATGCAAAAATTTGATCCTAAAAACGATCCAGAGCAGGTTGAAATCGATTTTATTGAATCCAAAGTGCAAGATCATTCAGGGGTTGAAGCTTTGATTAAGGTGATCGAAAAGTACAATGAAGTGGGAAAAAAGGTTCAACTGACACATTTATCTCCAGATTGTATTCGATTACTGAGAAAAGTTAATCCTGATTTTGAAAAGTACATCAAAACGGATGTGGACGATCCGCGTTATTACGTAGTTACAGAAGCTTTTGATTAATTCATCAGCATTAAAAATCCGTAGAAACCTCCAAAATAGACCAGAGGAGAAAGAATAGCCACTAGTTTGTTCTCAAGACTCTTATGCGAATTTGTCACGTAATAAATTCCAAAAATGTAAAGAATTGGGGCTAAAAAGATAATGAAAAGTGGTACAATTGAAGTTGCCACGCAGACCACCATTAGTGTTGTTCCAATCTTAAAATTCTTATCCGAAAGTTCAATTTCAGCTTTGGTTAGCTTTTTCTTCTTTGAATTGCTCTCTTTTTTAATCCGAGGTTGATTCGGCTTTTTCTTATTCCCCATGAGTATCGAAAAGCTTCTGTTATTCGCTTTCTTTGGTCTTTTTCAATAGATAGTAAAATACGAAATATGGGAGAATCAGAATAAGCATGATGGCTTTGTCCATATGGGTAATTTCTTCCCAGAAAAATTTAAATCCTAACATGAATACCATGACCAAAATACTGGCAAGCCAACCACCAAGGTAAATATAGTATCCATAGATCTTTCTTCTGTAAATCATGAACAGGGAGATCAAAACGGCTCCAAGACAGATCAAGGTAATCATCAAAACATTCTCTAAAGTGGTCTGAAAATTATCGAAACCGTATTCCAATCCGATCTTGTTGAAATTGGCTTTAATTTGCTCTGGATGCTCAATTCCATCAATAAATTTAATCGACATGAAAGCTGCCAAATACCAGATGAAAAAATAAAACCATCCAGCGATTCCTAAGTAAAAAGCCACTTTTGTGATAATCGGTGGGTCGTTCTTCCCAAATAAAAATCGGCTAATTTTACTTTGATAGTCAATATTATCAATGGTTTCGTATGTAATCTTCTTTATTGCCACCTTGTGTTTTTTAGTGATTAAATATAGAATTATGAATTCACAATTTCAAATTGGTCTGTTACCTTATTGAATTTCCACTTCAAGAAAACAGGTCCCATTTTCAATAATCTTTGCTGAAGATCGAATTGTTTCTTATTTTCTTTTCCAACATGACTTTTAACCTGGTACATGATGTTGATGGTTAGTCCATTCTGTGGAAGATCATAAACGGGATTGACAACATCTCCTAAAACTTCTTTTTCATCTGTAGATAAAATCTTTGGAAATTTTTCAATGAAATAGTCTTTTCCGGGGAAATACTTGCTTGTTTTGGAGACCAATTTTCCATCTTTTTCTTCAAAAAAATCAATTTCACATCCTACAGAAACGCCATCAAAAACCTGGCTTGTCATCGCAATTAAGGCACTTCCATCTGATTTTCTGTAAAGAACTACCTGATAAAATAGGGTTCCGCCACCTGTTCCTTCGTCTTTAATTTCGATGTAACCATTTTTGAAGTCCACAGTTACATCAAAGGGTTCTTCGGTAATACCTACGGTTTGGTATTTTTCTCCTGTTTTGGTGATTTTGTATTCCTGACTTACTTCCAACATTTTATAATAGTCCAAAACATTTTTCTTTTGGGCATGCAAATTGGAAGTAATCAACATTACACTTGCGATAACTAGAGAAATAAGGGAAATCTTCATTTTAATTAATTTATAAATTTGGTTCACTTCTTCAAAAATAGAATTTAAATGAAATATTTCACCCTTTTGATATCCTGTTTTTTCATCTTTTCCTCAATCGGTCAAACCATCGAATGGAAATCGTATGAATTAGCTAAAGGGTTGAAAATTAGTATTCCCGATAAAATGGAGAAACGGATGGTCCGGGATCTTGAAATGCATTATATCGAAGGAGGAAATTACGATTGGAAGATCATATCCATGCCTTTGTCCAGTTTTACGCGTGATAATGACCAAGTCAACTTTCTAGGTGAATCGGAAAATGTATCGAATGAAATTTTAGTGAATCCCTATGTTCAAAAAATAAAGGACTCAGTATTTCTTTTAAAAGGAAATCAAGTCCGATCTATTTTATACAAACAAATCGATCCTACCGATACAAATCAAAACTATACGGTTTGGCAATTTTACATGCAAACTGGCGAACAAGTGTATGTATCGAATCTCAAATACTTCAAAGAATCCAAATTACAATATGCTAGCTGTTCCCATTTCTTTGAAGATATGAAACTGCCAAAAGGGGAGTCTGCCGATTTAGAAGTTAAAGGTGTAAAATCCTTCTTTAAACTAGAGAACAAAAAGAGTTTCCTGAAAAAAGTCTATTGTGATTATCCGGTTTTGAAGAAGAGTAAGTCCTATCATAAAATCCTGTCATTAAATGTTGAATTTGAACTAACTGAAACGGGGAAAGTCAGTAGGGTAAGATTGGACCCATCCAAAATGATCATGATTACAAGGGAGTCGGAAACGGAATTGGAAGAATTCTTTCAGACATTTAGTTTTAAATTGGAAAAGAAGTCCATCGAACAGGAAAACAGAAGATTCAATTTTGTTTTATTCCTACAGGATTATCCGAAAAAGCTCTTTTGTAAGTAAAGTAAACGCTTACTCATCACCAGAACCTTTGTCGGCTTGTTTGTCAAAGACTCTTTTGTACAAACCATTTTGAGAAAGAAGTTCTTCGTGAGTTCCAAATTCTGCAATCTCTCCTTTATCCAAAAACAGAATTTTGTTGGCATGTTTAACGGTTGAAACTCTATGACTCACAATGATTACAGTTTTATTTCCTTCAATCTTTTTAATGGAGTTAAGGATAAGCTCTTCTGTTGCGGTATCAACGGCTGACAAACAATCATCAAAAATGAATACATCGCAATTCTTCAATAATGCACGAGCGATGGAAATTCTTTGTTTTTGACCTCCAGATAAATTCACTCCTCTTTCACCCAATAAGGTGTTGAACTGATCAGGGAAATTCATGATATCCTCGTAAACACCAGCTTTTTTGCTTACTTCGATCACTTCTTCCATGCTTACTTCTCGATTGGCTCCAAAACGAATATTGTTTTCAATGGTATCTGAAAAGAGGAAAACATCTTGGGGTACCAATCCGATTTTCTTTCTGTAAGATTTTAAGTTGATTTGATCCAAGTTTCCATTATTGATCAAAATTTCACCTTTATCCGGGTCGAATTCTCTCAAAAGTAGATTGATCAATGTCGATTTACCAGAACCCGTTTTCCCCATGATTCCAATAACTTCTCCTTGAGAAATAGAGAAATTAATGTTCTTGAGTATAGGTCGCGAAGCATCTTCAAAATATTGGACAACCTGATCAAACTGAATGTTTTGAATCGTGCTTAATTCATCTTTCTCCGAATTTTCATCTATAGTTGGCTCTGAATCCAAAAACTGATTGATTCGATCCTGACTGGCTGCAGCTCTTTGAATGATACTCGTAATCCATCCGACAGCGGCAAATGGCCAAGTGAGCATGTTGATGTAATAAATAAACTGAAGTATGTTTCCCAAAGAGATTTCTCCATCGTAATACATGATTCCTCCAACATAAATCGTGAAAATATTACTCAATCCAATCAATAGAAAGATGGTTGGCATGAACAAGGAGTTGATACGAACCATGGACATGTTGCTCTTTAAATAACTTTCAGCACTTTCAGCATACACGTCTTGAAAGTACTTTTCTTTAGAATAGGCTTTTAAGATCTTAATCCCTGAAAACACTTCTTGTGAACTATTAGATAACGCAGAAAGATCGGCTTGTACAGCATGACTTTTTTTGTAAACCAAAGAGCTTACCCAATAGATCAAAACAGACATGATCGGCAAGGGAAGTAAAACATATAAGGAGAGTTTTGGACTGATGGAGACCATGAAATAGATCACCAAAGAGAAAAGTACCGCCAAATTGAAGGTGTACATGATTCCCGGTCCTAAATACATTCTGACTTTGGAGACATCTTCACTAATTCGCGTCATCAAATCTCCAATTCTACTTTTCTTATAAAACGAGTAATCCAGTTCCTGATACTTTTGGTAAATCTCATTTTTCAAATCAAACTCAATATGTCTTGAAACAATAATGATGGTTTGACGTGTGAAAAATAAAAAGAGCCCCTTTGCCAAAGCGAGACCAATAAATAATCCAGCAGAAATTAATCCATATTTTGTGATGTCACTTTTCGTGTAAGTCTCCAAATTGTTGGCATACAACATCATAGTGTCGGTTGTCTCCTGCACGATGATAGGCATGTACACAGCAAATAAATTGGAAGCAACAATAAAGATAAAACCCAGTATGAGTTTCCACTTGTATTTGACCAAATATTTGTTCAGGTGAAATAACGATTTCATTCTTTTTTTTCTATTTTTGCTACGCTTTTTGCGAAGCGGGTTACAAAAGTAATCAAAGTATTAACAGTTCTAACTAATGATTTGAAGATATGTTCGAAGTAAAAGATATCAAAGAGACGGCCTTGGCAGAAAATCCTGTCATCGAACGCATGTCACAGTACAATCACGAACAATTGCTTTTCTGCAATGATAACGCCACTGGTTTAAAAGCGATCATCGCAGTTCACAATACAACACTTGGTCCAGCTCTTGGAGGAACAAGAATGTGGTCGTACAAAAATGAAAATGAAGCCTTGATTGATGTTCTTCGATTATCTAGAGGGATGACTTACAAAAATTCAATCTCAGGTTTGAATTTAGGTGGAGGAAAGGCCGTGATCATTGGGGATTCAAGAACAATGAAATCAGAAGCTCTTTTCAGAAGATTCGGAAAGTTTGTTGAAAGTTTAGGCGGGAAGTACATTACTGCGGAAGATGTTGGAATTAACCCACAGGACATGACCTGGGTGAACATGGAAACGAATAATGTAGTTGGACTTCCAGGTAAAAGTGGGGACCCTTCTCCTGTAACTGCTTATGGAGTATACATGGGAATGAAAGCGGCTGCTAAAGTTCAGTTTGGTTCAGATTCTCTTGCTGGAAAGAAAATCGCTGTTCAAGGAGTAGGTCACGTTGGTGAATATTTAGTTCAGCATTTAAGCAAAGAAGGAGCTGATATTTATGTAACTGATATTTTTGAAGAAACATTAAACAGAGTCGCTAAGGAAAATGGTGCTAAAGTAGTGTCTCCGGATACTATTTACGATATCGATATGGATATTTATGCTCCATGTGCTTTAGGTGCAACTGTGAATGATGAAACATTGGATCGATTGAAGTGTTCAATCATTGCAGGAGCAGCAAATAATCAACTTCAGAAAGAGTCTGTTCACGGAGAAGTCGTAAAGCAAAAAGGGATGATTTATGTTCCTGATTTCATGATCAATGCTGGAGGTGTAATTAATTGTTATGCGGAAGTAAAAGGACTGTCGGCTGAATGGGCAATGGGAAAAGCAGAAGAAATTTATAACAGAACTTTAGAAATAGTAAACAGATCCAATTCTGAGGGTACACCAACCTACAAGATTGCTAATAAAATGGCAGAAGAAAGAATTGAATCTATCGGAAAAGTGAAATTACCTTTATAATTTATGTTAACCCGAAGACATTTAAGAATTAAAGTTCTTCAAGCGCTCTATTCTTTTTATCAAACCCCCGATGCTGATGTGCTTCATCAGGAAAAGGAACTTTTGAAATCGATCAATAAAATATACGATCTGTATTTGTTTTATATGCTCGTTTTTGAAGAATTTAAGGTATTTACGGAAAAAGAAATAGATCAATCTAAATACAAAATTTCAGGAGGTGATCCTGAAAAGGACCCTAGGCAAAAGATCATCAAAAATCGTTTGATCAATCTGATTGAAGGTTCAGAAGAGTTAAGAAAAGCTTCTGAATTGAAAAAAGTCAATTGGATTGGAGACGACAAGCAAGATTTGCTTAAGAAGATGTTCAAGAAAGCCAAGTCGGACGAACTATACAGCGATTACATAGAATCTACAGATAGCTCATGGGAAGAGGACAGAACTTTTCTAATTGAGTTTTTCAAAAAAGATATAGCCAATAGCGAACTCCTTTATTTCTATTTGGAAGAAGAGAGTATCATGTGGCAAGACGATATCGATCATGTTTGTTCGATGGTAATCAAATCCCTGAAAAAAGGGGACGAAGGAAAGCCGTTTCAGATTTTACCTCTCTACAAAGACGAAGAAGACGAAAAAGGGTTTTTACTTGATCTCTACCGAGAAACACTTAAGAATGAAGAAACCAACAGCGAGCTGATCGATCAGTTAACTAAAAACTGGGAAATGGATCGAATTGCTTTGATGGATGTTATTCTGATGAAAATGGCGGTTACTGAAATCACAAAATTTAAAACCATTCCAACGAAGGTAACCCTCAATGAATATATTGAAATATCTAAATTCTACAGTACACCTAAAAGTAACGGGTTTATCAACGGGGTCTTGGATAAAGCTGTTGAAGTACTTAAGGATGAAGGTAAACTAGTGAAAGTTGGAAGAGGATTAATGGAGTAATTATGAAATATTTTTTAGTAAGTCTTTTATCGGTTCTTCTGCTCAGCTGCAGCATGGAAGAAGAATTTCCTCAAGATTGGTTGGATGATCCAACTGAAGTAGAATGGGAAGAAACGAAATTTGACTTTGGAGAAATCAAGGAAGGTGAGAAGATTTCGCACACTTTTAGATTTAAAAATGTAGGGGATAAGCCACTAAAAATCTTTGAATGTAAGTCAAATTGTGGTTGTACAACAGCAGAAGATTGTTCCAAAAAACCTCCTGTTGCTCCAGGTGAGTGGGGAGAGGTTACGGTACAGTACAGTTCAAGTTTGAGACCTGGGCCTGTAGTTAAATCTTTGACTGTAAACATGAATACAAGACCGGTTCCAAATGTTTTGAAGCTGGTAGGTAAAGTAGTTCCAAATTAATATCAATAAAAAATAAATTAAACAATTATGGGAGACGGAGGTGGTTCTTTTGTTATGTTAGGATTAATCGTGTTGATCTTTTATTTCTTCATGATTCGTCCACAACTTAAAAAACAAAAAGAACAAAAGAAATTTAGAGAAGCTCTAAAAACTGGAGATAAAGTAGTAACAATTGGTGGGATTCACGGAAAGATTCTTGAAGTAAACGACACCAATGTTTTGATCTCTTGTGATAACGGAAAACTTCGAGTAGAAAAAACAGCGATTTCGTATTCAGAGGACGATCAGTTGTCTAAAGCGAAATAAGAATTTAGTTCAATAAGTAGAGAGGGGGGAAATAAGCCCCCTTTTTTATTTCTTGGTAGATTCTGCCTCAACTTTCTTCAATTGTTCTTCTTCCTTCTCTTTCTGGAGTTCCTTGTATTCCTTGCTGTGTCTCCATTTTCTTAACTCCTTTTTTCTCTCCTCTCTTTTTTGCTTAAGCTTTTTATACTCTTCCTTTTTCATGATTTTGGCGTCAGGACTAATTTTGATTCTACCAGCATGAATATCTCGCAAAACCATTTCTATGATCCAATCATCTTTAGGGTTGTAGGTGGCACTTAGATTTTGGTCAAACATGTTCCCAACAAACTGATACCATCCCGCTTTTGCTTTCCCTCTGTACATTTCGATGATTTCTCTGACCGTAAAACCTGTTTCCAAGTGAATTAGTTTCATCAACACTTTTCCTTCACTTACATACATTTCTTTGATAATGTATTTAAAATCATCCTTTAATTTTTGCTGGGCTTCCTTTCCAAATTTTTTAATCTCTGAATTTTTAGTCAGATTTTCAGTGGCTTTGTGATATTCCATCAGCAATTCCTGAGCTCTAAGAGCGTAAGGGTAGACTTTAACCACTCTTCTCTTTACCGAATCATATCTGGCTTTAAATGTTTTATCGGTTACTTCAATATCTGGAAACCAGAAACTCATGGTGGTATCGGCTTGAGAAAAAGCCAAGTTCCCAATCAGAAGGAAGAGATACAGAATTCCATATTTTTGAAGAAGTGATGGCAAAGTGTGAATTATTTTGATTAAATTTTACTGAAATAAATCAAGCATTTCTTAATATTAACGATAAATTTGAAGAAAAAATATTAATGAAACATTTTACATTTATCGCAATCGTACTAGGTCTTTCTTTTCATGTAACAACGATGATGCCGAAGTAGAAGGGATGCCAGAAGAATTTAAAAAGAATCCAACTACAGTTGAATGGGAAAAGACAACCCATGATTTTGGAACTATTCCTCAAGACACGGTGGTTGAAGTGGTTTATAAATTCAAAAATACAGGTGAGAATCCTTTGATGATTGCAGATTGTAAAGCTACGTGTGGATGTACTGTCCCAGAATGCAAGCAACCACCAGTTCCTCCAGGGGAATCAGGTGAGATCGTTGTGAAATTCAATTCCAAAAACAAGGCCAATAAGGTGAATAAAACTGTAAAAGTTTACATGAACACTGGAAAAGAATACGAAGAAGTAAAATTCTCTGTATTTGTGGATGATGGATTTCAAGAGGACGCCATGGTGCCTCAATTAGAAGAAGACACAACTAAACAATAAACTTATGAAAACTCTATTCTCTCTTTCTCTTTTTGCGCTTATTTTAGTCGCATGTAATTCTGAAGAACCAAAAAGCGATGCTACTCAAACTACTCAGGATGAAGATACATTGGCAGTTGATTCGAGTTTGGTAGATACCTTATCCGACGATACCCTTGAAGCTCAAGGTTACGATATCAAGGAAGAAGAGAAAATTGAAGAGAATATCGAGAAGAAATATGGTGAGCAATGGGAGTTTTGCGATTGCATTGTTCGAAATGATAGTGTAAACAAAGCTTTAGAGACCGCTGATGATGCGCAAGTTGACAAAATCATTGCTCGAATGGATGTCATCGAAAAACACTGTAAGAAAATGCTTACCATGCCAAATAGTACTCCCGAAGAGAGAACAAAATACCAGAGAAAGGTAAATAAGTGTCTTCGAGAGAATGGGTTGAAGTAGGTTTCTCTAATGGTTTTTCTTAAGGAGTTTTACAACCAACAAACTCCAAGCAACAATCAAACAAACTCCTCCCAAGGGAGTAATCAAAAAGGCTATTTTAGGAGGATGCATGCCTATGAGGTCTCTGCATGCAAGAATATAAATGGAGCCTGAAAATAAAATGACTCCAGAAAGAATCAACTTGTAAAAAAGGGCAGGAGAGAAGCTCAATTTTGAAGCATTGAAACCAATGATTAATAATGCCAGTCCATGGTATATCTGGTATCGTACTCCGGTTTCAAAAGAGTTTAAATGTTCTGCAGACAGTTTTTCCTTTAATCCGTGTGCTCCAAAAGCACCAAGAGCGATCCCAATCAAAATCAGAATCGCTCCGGTAACTAAAATACTACGATGTATTTGATTATTTTCCACCAATATATTTGTTCAATTCTTCCTTCGAATCGCTAAATGTAAGCGCACTATTTACTTTGTAATAGTTGTCTTTGTCTGAACATTTGTCGTAACAAAACTTAGCAATCTCTAATTTGTCATCCTCAAATGAAAACTGTTCCATCAGTCCTTTGATTTGATCCGTTGAAATACATTTGTTATTCAATGCCTGTTTTGCTACCATCTTCTTGTCATCCGCAAAATTCTCACCCTTCACGGCTTCAATCATCGAGTTGTAATCTACTGTTGAGGTATAACAATTATTGTAATTATTCGAATTGTAGTTGTTATTGGCATTATTGTTCACATTGCCATTGTTTCCAGTATTCGTGATGGTGGTGTTTGTAGTGGTTGTTACTGTTTCGGTGTAAGTGGTGTTTGAATTGGAATTGATGTTGTTTCCATTGTCATCAATATTTACATTTACATTCATTCCCACTCCTCCAACACTCACATTCATGTTTACATTCTCACCATTGGCATTGTTGTTGGCATTCACATTAGTATTTGTATTTGTGATTGTTGTAGTTGTTTGCTGTGTTGTTACAGTTGAATTCGCATTATTCTGATTAACATTCACATTGTTTTGATTCACGTTTGTATTCGTGTTGACATTACTTCCGTTTCCTACAACCGCATCCGTTGAAGTGTAGTTGATTGTATTGGTTGACTGATAATTGTTGGTTTCTGTCGGACCATAACTAACCATTGCAATTTTATAATCTCCTTTTTTAGATTTTTTAACCTCAGTAACATACTCATGGTTTGGATCTCCGAAATAGATGCTTTTATCAATGTCTGGAGTCGCGCCATCGGCAAAAATGACCTTTAGCTTGTAGGCCTGGCTAGTTAATTGTTCGATTTTTACATTGGTTTTTGGCTCGGCGTTTTGTTTAATTCCATTTAGGATTACATAAAATTGTTTTCCTTCTTGATTGAAAACAACTAATCTGTTTTGAGCATTGATGATTCCACATATCCCGATCACCAAAGCAAAAAGTAACCATTTCTTCATAAGTATTTGTTTTAAGTTTTCTTTGTTAAAGCAATAGAAGTGCCAAAAAGTGTTATTGAAAAGTTAACAGTGATTTAGCATTTTCAATAGAGGCTTCGCTCACAGCATTTCCGCTCAACATTTTGGCAATTTCGTGAATTCTTTCCTCTTTTGATAACAATTTGATATATGTTTTTGTCTCACCATCAACACTTTCCTTGTAGACCTTATAGTGATTGGCACCCTTGGAAGCAACCTGAGGCAAATGGGTAATGGAAATTACTTGAAGGTTATCTGAGATCTTCGCAAGCAAATCTCCAATTTTACTCGCAATTTCTCCACTTATTCCAGTGTCAATTTCATCGAAAATCAATGTCGATAAAGACTTTTTCTTTGATAACAGATACTGAATTGCGAGCATAAGTCTTGAGGTTTCCCCACCTGAAGCAGATTTTGAGATTTCAGTAAGCGTACCTCCTAGATTGGCATTGAAAAGGAATCGTACCTGATCCATTCCAGTTGTTCTATATTTATCCACCTTCTCAATGTCAAATCGAATCGTTGCATCTGGTAACACTAAATCTGAAAGTAAAGTTTTTAATTCGGACTCTAAATCCTTCGCAATTACTTTGCGATCCTCATGAATTTGAGATCCAAGGTCAGATAGCATTTGTTTTCGATCCAGAATTTGTTGCTCAAGTTTATGTAACATCTCTTCTGAATTATCAGCAAAATCAATTTTAGTTGCCAAGTCATCTTCAAGATCCATGAGCTCCTTAATATCTTTTAAAAAGTGCTTCTGAAGGAGTCTATTTATTTCATCAAGAACTTCAATCTTTAATTCAAGTGAATCCTCATTTTGATTGCTATCCAACACATTGGACAATTCTGATTGAATGTCCATCATTTCTATCAGACCGGAGTCAATTCGCTGATATAAATCTTCAAATTTCGAGTTAAACTTCGCGATCGAATGGATCTGACTCCTGATCATTTGTAAGTTTGAGATCAACCCTAAATCTTCCTGATCCATTAGTGCCAAAGCAGATTCTAAAGCCGATTGAATATGCTCCTGATTTGAAGCAAATGCCACTTGTTCTTTCAGTTCATCAAAATTAATATCCTTCAGTTTCAATGTCTTGATTTCCTCATATTGAAAACGATTGTAATCCGCGTCGGCCTGGAGTTTTTGACTTGAATCCTTTAATTCTTGGAACTTTCTTTCCAAATCTTTCAAATGATTAAGTTCTGACTTATAAGTATTTCTTAAATCAGACTTATCTGAATAGCTATCTATCAGCTGTATGATGAAATCCTCATTTTTGAGTTGATGCGTCTGGTTTTGAGAATGGATATTGATTAATTGAGAAGCAAAATCTTTTAGAAGGACTAAATTTACTGGAGTATCGTTGATGAAAGCTCTTGACTTCCCTGAAGAACTTATTTCTCTTCGAATGATGGTGATGGGGTCGTAATCCAGGTCATTTTCCTCAAAAAAACCGGTTAAATGGTAAGAACTAATTTTGAATTCGCCTTCGATGACACATTTTTTCTCTTGATCTTTTAAGACTGAAAAATCTGCCCGATCACCTAAAATGAGTCCGATCGCGCCCAAAAGAATCGATTTACCTGCACCAGTTTCTCCTGTAATTACTGAGAAACCTGTATTCAATTCAATTTCTGCCTTTTCGATCAAAGCATAGTTGCTTATGAAAAGTCTATTGATCATATCGATTTATTTTAGGATGTCTTCGTACTTCCCTGAATTTGCAGGATCCACTCTTTTCAGTAGGTTCACAATCTGATTTTTTTCCTGCATACTGGCGTCACCATAAATTTTGGTAATCTCACTTACTTTACCATTCAAGAAAATGGAAACGTTTGGGGAACTTGGTTTGGTCGAGTGTACCTTGTTTAGCTCAGACAAACTCATGTAAATGGTTTTCCTGGCTTGCTCTGGGTTTTCGTAAAGCTTATCCAATCCTTCTCGATGATAGGTGTAGAAACACTTTCTCAAAGGTTTGAAAATTTGATGCAAAACATTGTCTACAATCCAATATCTGTTTCGTCTGCTTGTTTCGGAAGAAGACCAACCAGAATACCCACTTGTTTGTGCGTTTAAAACTACTTGTTGAGCTTTATTGAACCATTTAGAACCGCCTTCTAAGGAAAAGGAATCATAATCAAACCCTAAAATTAAGTAGGCGTAATAGGCTAAAATACTAGTCAAATTATTTCTGAATTGATCTTGTTGAAAAAGCAACACAGCATTTCTTTGATAGGATATCTGAAAATTCTCATCCACAAAATTGAACAACTGTGAATTGTAGGATGAATTGTAGGCTGGGCGAGTGGATTGAACCTGAATTTGTCCTCCATAGGTTCCTGAAGAAGGCATTTCAGTAATGGTCACCAAAATATTACAATTAATCCTTTCTTCTAATTCGAATACATCGTTCGTCCATTTCGTATTATTCATGAACTCGAAAATAGAGGTCTCCATCTGACCAAATATTTCCTTGTCCACCGCACTTAATTGTAAGCTGGGAGCCGCTTGTACTGTGACTTGACAGTTCAATTCCTGAGCAAACGATTGCCACCCAAAGAGAAATGCAAAAATGAAGCTAAGATGTTTAAAATTCATTTACAATAACGTTTAATATATCTTCGGCTACTTCGGCCTTAGATTTTAACTCAAATTTAAGGATTTTATTGTGACGATCTATAATAGAAATCTTATTCGTATTTGTTGAGAATCCAGCTCCCTTATCTTGCAATGAATTCAACACAATTAGATCCAGATTTTTTTTCTCAAGCTTAGAGATTGCATTTTCTTCTTCATTGTTGGTTTCTAAAGCAAAACCAACAAGCTTGTATCCAAATTTAGCTTTCTGTTCTCCTGCATACTTCAGGATATCTGGATTTTTGATCAATTCAAGATCCAGCGTTTCACCTTTCTTCTTAATTTTTTGATTCGCCGGATTTTTAGGTCTGTAATCTGCTACTGCTGCACTGAAAATACCTATATCCAACTTTTTTATGTTTTCGGACACAATTTTAAACATTTCTTCGGCACTTTCAACTCGAGTGACTTTGCAATCTTTTAAATCAATTGTAGTTTCTTGACTGGGGCCTAATACAAGATGAACTTTAGCTCCCATTTCAGAAGCTTTTCGAGCTATTTCGATTCCCATCTTTCCACTGGA
Source organism: Crocinitomicaceae bacterium (assembly GCA_020436025.1). Lineage (GTDB taxonomy): Bacteria > Bacteroidota > Bacteroidia > Flavobacteriales_D > Crocinitomicaceae > JAGQYP01. The sequence continues at coordinate 17,687 of JAGQYP010000029.1, read as the reverse complement.
TCGATTTCCTATGAACCGAACCGGATCGATAGCTTCGTATGTTGGGCCAGCTGTAATTAGAATGCGTTTATTTTTTAGCTTTTTTTTTTGATTGGATTGTGGCTTGAAAAAGTCTTGAACAAATTGAACAATATTTTCAGGTTCAGCCATTCTCCCTTTGCCAACTAAGCCACTTGCCAATTCTCCTTCCTCAGAATCAATAAGGTGACAGCCATGAGTCACAAGATTTGAGATATTGTTTTGGGTCGTGAAATGTTGAAACATGTCCAAATCCATTGCAGGAGCAAAGGCAACGGGACATTTTGCAGACAAATAAGTCGCCATAAGCAAATTGTCACAAATTCCTGAGTTCATTTTTGCCAGAGTATTTGCTGTACAAGGAGCAATAAGCAATAAGTCTGCCCACAATCCCAATTCTACATGGTTGTTCCAATTGTCGGAAGCATCTTTCCAATCAATTAATACTGGGTTGTTGGATAGGGTGGAGAGGGTAAGAGGAGTGATAAATTCGGTGCTGTCTTGGGTCATGATTACTTTGACTTCAGCCCCTTCTTTGGTTAGTTCACGAACTAAAAAAGCCGCTTTGTATGCGGCTATACTACCTGTAATTCCAAGTATGATTTTTTTTCCCTTTAACATAGCAAAGGTGAAATAGTACAATTATTTTTCCTCTTGAACTTCTTTACCTCTGAAGTAAGTTCCGTCGTGTTGCCACTCTTCAATTGCATAGGCATTTGGTTTAGGCAATCTCTCGTAGAACTTAGAGATTTCGATTTGTTCTTTATTTTCAAAGATCTCCTCAAGATTATCAGTGTGCGAAGCAAACTCAGTCAACTTTTGAGTAAGTTCTTCTTTCATTTCAACACTGATTTGATTTGCTCTTTTTCCAAGAATAACAATCGTTTCATAGATGTTATTTGTGTCTTTTTCAAGATCTTCAAAACTTCTAGTGATAGTAGTTCTTGCTGCGTTGGTGTTCTTGAAGTTCATATAACTTATTTTACTTTTTCTTCATTTTCCTTTGTAGATTCAGACTTTTTCGCTGCTTTTTCTTCAGCTTTAATTAAGTCTTTTTCCAAATATTTCATCTTTTCTGTCATCCCGTTCTTCACTTTGAGATTCGTAACACCTTCTAGGTATTTGGTAATCTCAGGTTTCAGCTTATCGAATTCAGTTCTCTTTTTCGCCAGATCTCCGATGTTTTCCACCTTGGAGATCTTTAAATTCATTTTACTCAATTCAATCTGAAATTTAGTGTCTTCAAAAATCTTATCCGCACTCTTGCGATACTTGGATTCAGGATAACGAGCGGCAAATTTATGATAAACTTTTATAGTTTCCTCATATCTTTCCAATTTTTTGTACGAAACACTGTTCTCCGCTAGCTTATGAGAACTATTCAACATCATGTATAACATTTCTTCTCGATACGCTGTATTTGGAAATTGTTGCAATGCAGCATGAAGTGCAGTATAGGAAGCTTTGTAGTCCTCCATTTTGTAATACAATTTTGCGTAGTTGTATAACTTAAGCTCAAGTTTACCTCTTAACTTATCCATGATTACATTACAAGTATCTATTCGTGCACTAAATGGATACTCGTCAATAAACAATTGAATTTCATCTAAGGCTACATAGGTGTCACTTTGATCTAATGAAAATTCAGGGCTAATTTTTACTGAGGACATGGCGCTTAAAAAGGCACATTCTTCAGCAAATTTTGAATTAGGATACTGCTTGACAAATTGTTTGAAATAAAATCCAGACAAATAGTAATCTTTGATTTTCCAATGGCAATAGGCGTAGTGATAATAAATGTCTTCGCCTTTTGGAGTAAGTTTATATTTCGGTAAAATCTGCTCAAATAAGGTCAAGGCCTGTACATACTTCTCATCCTTGAACATTTGGTATGCCATCTCATACTTCTGCTCATAATTATTGAAGCCTTTGACAACTTTATTGTACTCTGAGCATGAAGGCGTTAACCCTAATGATAGAATGATAAGAAACGCTAAGGATATGCTTGATAATGCGGATTTCACTAAAATGTCAAATTTATTTTTCTGCAAAACTACAACATTTAACGAAACAAAAATCCAAAAATTGTTAATCTACAAACTAGTTAGTGTGAATAAAAATAGCTAGCGAAGTGTCGATATTCTCTTTTTAAGTTTAATTTTGCACTTTATTACCATTAAAACAAATTATATGGCTCACGACATTTTTGATAAATTGAGAGAGAATAAAGGTCCAATTGGAAAATGGGCTAAAAGTGTTCACGGATATTTCACATTCCCAAAGCTAGAAGGTGAAATTGGAAGAAAGATGACATTCAGAGGAAAAGAATGTTTGGTGTGGAGTGTGAACAATTACTTAGGACTAGCAAATCATCCTGAAGTTAGAAAAGCTGATGCAGATGCAGCCGCAGAATGGGGATTAGCTTATCCAATGGGAGCAAGAATGATGACAGGTCAAACTCAGTACCACGAAAAATTGGAAGCCGAGTTGTCTGATTTCATGAGAAAAGAAGATACAATTCTTTTGAACTTCGGATATCAAGGAATGGTTTCAGCCATTGATTGTTTGGTAGGAAGAAATGATGTAATCGTTTATGATTCAGAGTCGCATGCTTGTATTATTGACGGTATGAGATTGCATGCTGGGAAAAGATTCGTTTTTCAGCACAATGACATGGAGAATTTTGAAAAGCAAATGGAGAGAGCTACCCGAATCGTCGAACAAAACGGTGGTGGAATTCTTGTGATCACCGAAGGTGTTTTTGGAATGGCAGGAGATCAAGGTTTGCTTAAAGAAATAGTAGAATACAGAAAATCAGGAAGATTTAATTTCAGACTTTTTGTTGATGATGCTCATGGCTTTGGAACTTTAGGTAAAACAGGAATGGGAGCTGGTGAAGAACAAGGAGTACACGATGAAATCGATGTTTACTTTGGAACTTTTGCTAAATCAATGGCTTCTATCGGAGCTTTTATCTCTGCCGAAGAAGATGTGATCGACTTCATGAGGTACAATATGCGTTCACAAATGTTTGCTAAGTCACTTCCAATGCCTTTAGTAATCGGAGCGTTGAAGAGACTGGAAATGTTAAGAACTCAGCCAGAGCATAAAGAAAATCTATGGAAGGTTGCAACCGCTCTACAAACAGGATTGAAAGCCGCTGGATTTAACATTGGTAAAACGAATTCTGCAGTAACACCGGTTTTCCTTAACGGAACTATTCCAGAAGCGACAAATATTACTTTCGATTTAAGAGAGAATTATGGAATCTTCTGTTCTATTGTTGTTTATCCTGTAGTTCCTAAAGATGTAGTAATGTTGAGATTGATCCCAACAGCTGCTCACATTTTGGAAGATGTTGACTATACTATCGAAGCATTCAAAAAGGTAAAAGTTAAACTTGAAGCTGGAGAGTACAAATCAGAGAAAACTGCAGACGTAGAAGTTGATAAGAGAATGTAATCCAATAATATTGCAAATTGAAAGAGGTCTACGGGCCTCTTTTTTTGTGCAACTACTTTTTATAATTACTTTTGATAACTAATTAAAAGAGAAGTTTTGATCAAACTAGCACTGAAAATTTTTCCCAGACCATTCTTAATTAGAATGTCTTATGTGTTCAAATATTTTGCACCTGTATTATTGAAAGGTGACAATGTTGAATGTCCTGTTTGTGAGAAGAAATTTAAGAAGTTCTTGGCCTATGGTTATGGTGATCAAAACAGACCTAATGTACTTTGTCCGAATGATTTCACTTTAGAAAGACATCGCTTGATGTGGATTTACCTTAAGAGGTTTTCCAATTTCTTTACCGCTGAAGAATTGAAAGTTATGCATGTAGCTCCAGAGCAGTGCTTTTTAGGTAAGTTCAAGAAACAACCTAATTTAGATTATGTTACTTCGGATCTTGAGTCACCCATCGCAGACATGCATTTTGATTTACATGCAATTCCTCTTGAAGACAATCAGTATGATGTGATTTTCTGCAACCATGTAATGGAACATGTGAACGATTACCATCAGTGTATGAAAGAACTTTGTAGAATCATGAAGCCAGGTGGATGGGGGATTATGCAAGTTCCCATTGATTACTCTAGAGAAACCACCTATGAAGATCCTTCAATAACGGATCCGAAGGAAAGAGAAAAACACTTTTGGCAATACGATCATGTGAGATTGTTTGGAAAGGATTATCCTGAAAAACTTAGGGCTGCTGGATTTGAAGTGGATCATTTTGATTACAAAAAAGAAATTCCTGAAGAAGAATATTCTAGGTATCGCTTACAAGATTCTGAAATCTTATACGTTGTAAGAAAACCACTCAAATAATAAATCAAGCATTGAGAATAATAAATTGGAACTATTCTGTGGTGGTGTTCAATGATTATTACATAACTTTAGTCTAGAATGGAAGAAAGTAATAATATACCAGAAGCTGAGCCACCTAAGAAATGGTATCATAATTTAACAAATGCACGTTTTCATCAGTCGATCTTGATGATCAGCTTAATTACTGCCTTTATTACTTTACCAGTTTTTATCATTGTTTACAGATATGTACCAAAATTAGAACTTCCAATTGGAGATGGATTTAGATTGGATCATATCTTAACATTTATCCTAATCTTTTCCCTAGTCTTTATTTTTGTAAGAACTTTCCGTTTCTATATCTACATTATCGCAATAATTGGTTTAATAGGGATGACATTCACTAATTTCACTGGGATGTACACCATGGGAGATTTAGTTCACGATTACAAAGAACTTCTTTTCGACTTATCTAAGGAAACAGTAAAATCTAAAGGTGAAAATGTTAGTCCGGATGTTGAAATTGAACTAGAACTCCGAGAAGCGATAGATTACACCAATCCGGTTGTTAGAGAGTACGCGGTAAATAATGCCGTAAAGAATTTCAAGGATCAGGAAGGGTTGGCTTCCAATTATAAATTGATTCAATATTTCTCAGTTTTTAAAGAAATAGTAAATGGTTGGGAATATGTGAATGATCCCAGTGGCGAAGATTATTATTCTAAAGCAAGCGAAACCATTAATTTGCTTCAGGCGGATGGGAAATTCAAGGGAGATTGTGATGATTACTCCATTTTGATGGCAGCTTGTATTAAAGCAATAGGAGGGGAAGTTAGGTTGGTTCGTGCTACAATCAAATCAGACAATGGGGAAGAAGTTGGTCATCTTTACCCTGAAGTGAAGGTGGGAACAGAAAAAGACATGAAAGAAATCAACTATTTGATAAAAACTGTTTTGTTCCCTTCGGAAGCGAGTGGTAAGGAATTGCATTATTACTTGGACCCGAAAGGATATATCTGGCTTAATTTTGATTATAACGATTTCTATCCTGGGGGAAGGTATCAAACGGAAATCAGAAACTCCACAATTCGAATCTAGTCAAGTAGAGAAATTAAAAAGGCAAATTGCTCTGCTTTCTTTTCAAGAGCAACTGTTTTGTCCTGTGAAGATGCTTTTTTATTCAGATTTGTGTGAACTAATATTTTGTTCGAGCTCGTCATTTTTTCTCTTACTCGCGCTACCCATTTCAAAGATTCCCAGAATTTTGTTTTCGTTGAATTCAAATCACATTGTATGAAAATACTAGGGAAATATGCTGAGTGGATATTTTCATAAGGAGAGTATGATTTAATATAAAAATACTGCTCCTCAATTTCAGGATTTCCCCATTCTTCAATCTCATTTCTATTGATATTTTCTTCATTCAAGAGTCGAGTTAGGAGATCAAACCCTGGATTTTTAAATATCGCACCTCGGATCATTTCAGGATGATTATTAACCAAAGTTCCTGCAATCAAAGCATTGGCTCCATTTGCCGAAATAAAAACCTTTTCTGCAGATCCATATTCATTATTAATTAAATGCCTTATACTGTATTCCAAATCCATGACGGAACGGACTTTTCTCAATTTCATTCCTTCAGAGTGCCACTTTTCACCTAAATAGCCACCTCCTCGTAAATGTGCGATTGCACAGACAAATCCTCTTTCAAGCAGACTAAATCGCTCAGGCTTAAAAGATAACTCTTTGGTGTTACCATAACTCCCTTCATATTCAATAAATATTGGAGCTTTGCCATCCAAACTGACGTTTTTCTTATAAATCAGAGACACGGGGATTTTCGTTCCGTCAAAAGATGTAGCCCAAATACGTTCAGTTTTAAAATCATCTTCATCAAAATCAGAATTGGGCTCTGATCTTTGAATTAAATTGTTTTTTCTGGATTCAAACTCATACAAAAAGATAGAAGGTGGGGTAGATAAGCTTGAATATTGGTACGTGAAATATTCTGCGTAATAATCATTATTGTTTACCAATCTGGCAGAATAAGTCTCTTCCTGAAATTCAGCATAATGACCTAATCCATTTTCTGAATTTAAAATGTGAAATTTCTCTAATCCGTCTACCTTTTCCTCTAATACAATGAATTTTTCAAAAATGTCCATCTTTTCGATTACCACATCTTCTCTGTGTCCCACTAATACTTCCCATTTATCGCTTCTCTGGAAGTCTGAAATCTTCGACTTAAACAGTCTGAAATTGTCTGAAGAATTTTGATTTGTTTTGATGATGAAATGTTCCTTCTGATGTCCTAAAATATATCGAACACCTTTTTCAGGTTCTTTGAACAAGACTGGTTTTTGATTACGTTGAAGGTCTATGAAAAAAGTCGTTACTGTATTGTTGTTGTGAAGGTAGATGAAAATGAAACGCCCGGATTTAGATCTTTCAATAGTCCAAAACCCTTCTTGCAACTGAGTATCTATTAATTTTTCTTTGTTTATTCCGGATTCAAGGAAATGATATTGATAAACGGACGAAGTTCTTTTGCCGTTATTTTTCGTAGACTCTATAAAATAAATGGATCTACTGTCACTTCCCCAAATAATCTGTCCATCACACTTTTTAATGCTAGTTTTTTGTGTTAAGTTTTTAGAGATGTCATAAATACTTATAAAAAACTTTTGACTACCAGTAGTGTCCGCACTGTAGGCAATATATTGGTTGTTTGGGCTAATTAATACCTCTCCAATCTGAAAATAATTGAAATCAACTCCAATTTTATTAAAATCGAAAATCAATTCTTTTTGTCCTTCATTTTCTGCAGAGGATCGGTATATTTCCGGATAACTGGATTCAGACGTGTATTCGAAATAATATTTAAATTCTCCTTGAACAAATTGACTGTTTTCACCGTCCATGCTTTGAAACGAATTAAACTCTTCTGTAAGTTCACTCTTTAAGTCCTGCAAAACATAAAATTTGGCATCTGTATATTCGTTTTCGGCCAATATGTGTTGGTAGATTCTTTTCACATTGGAAGCAGTCGAATCTTTCATCTCTTGTGGATCAAGCATCATCCAGTTGAAATAATCAATTCTAGAAGAGAATTTGTCCGCATGAATAAAATTCTCCTGTTCAATGTTTGGAGCATTCATTTCTTGGAGCTCTTTCGATTTTTGTTCTTCTTTGGTTTTGACCCATCTGCATGAGGAAAGTAGAACAAGCGGTATGATGATAATCCAATTTTTCATTAAAATCTATAACTTATTGATGCTTCACCAATCATTTCAAAAATACTGTTTTCATAGCTTCTAGCTAAGTCTTTCCTGAATCCGAACCCCATGGATAAACCAAAATAAAGGAAAGGGGAGGCTCTGAAAAGACAGCCGTTGTTCATGTAAAAACTCAAATAGGTAGACCTTGTTGGCTCAATGGTAATTGTTATGGAATTGCTTCCAGAATAGGTGATTTGGTCATTGTCTCTCATAACGCGAACGAGTAATATGGGGCCTGTAAAATAAGAAAATCGTCCTTGTCCAGTAGGGTAGATGTTTGCCTGAATACCACTTGTGAAAATGTTAATTTTATTCAAATAGTTTGTCTGCACGCCTAAATTAAAACGAATGGGAACTTTAAGTCCAATGTATCCCACTTTATCAAGAATTCTTTCGTATGAAAGTTCCATATCAACGGTAAAAAATGAAGCATAATTGAATCCGATCATGTTCTTTCTTGTATTGTACAGTATAGACCTTTGTACTCTTTCCTTTTTCTGCTTATCCTTAGCTTCATTATAGAAAGGATCTTTGTAGGTAGTTGTATTCTCGTTCGTCTTTTTGATTTCTACAGTCTCGTTATAGGCAATAAGTTTACCGCCCTTGTTGTTTATGACTTCTCCAGAAGAAAGGATGATGTAATTGATATCTTCAACAGTCAGAAGGTATTTTGGGCCATCTGGGTTGTCAATTTTCTTATAATGAATTTTGGTTTCTTCTATCTCAATAATTTTTACAGAAATTTTGTCTCCATCCTTCAGGAACACGGTATCGGCTTCTTGACTTATTGCCAGGAAAACAGGAAAGAACAATATGAGAACAAGGTATCTCATTAAAGTCTGAAAATTATTGAACTGTCAAATATCATGTCAAATCTTGTAGGTTCGGTAGATCGAGAAATATCTTTTCGAATTCCCATGCCCATTCCCAAAGAGAAATTTAAAAACGAAGTTGCTTGAAACAATACCCCATTATTTATGTAGAATCCGATATAATGTGCTTTAGTTGCATCTGAGTTGGTGGCTTTATAAAAAAATGGGTTGTCCCTTAAGTATCGATATCTCATTGAAATACCAGTGAGATAGGAAGCTCTTCCTTGTCCTGTTGGATAAACATTAAAATCTATTCCCGTTCCTACAATGGTATTTTTTTTCAGGTAGTTGTTTTTGACATTCATTCCAATGTCTAAAGGGATCTTGATTCCAAAAAAACCACTTTTGGTTATCATGAATTCATAGCTCAGACCAATATTTAAAAAGACCATTTGAAGGTAATTAAATCCGATAAGGTGTCTTTTTTGATTGTAAACTTTGGACTTTTCTTTTATTCGGATGATTTCTGCTTCGGGTCCACTAATATTTTCATCAATTACGACTTCTGAATTGGAACGATTGTTTTCATTTTTTTGATTGTCAAATCTTTTTACTGTTCCGTCTTCATAGGTAATACTTGCGATATCCTTTTTATACAATACATAAACAGGGCCTTCAGAATCCTTAAACTTGGTATATCGAATTTTCAGTTCAAGATCTTCAATGATTTTTGCTTTGATTTTGTCTCCTGACTTCATCTCAATAACATCCTGACTCATCCCAAATGAAGAAATGAGGCATAAAAACAAGAATATTGACAAAAATCTTAGCATCTTTAAAGAGAATATTGCATAACATGGAATCTCATAAACAACATTTGATCGAACTCGCCAATTACCGCATGCCTTATGGGAAGTTTAAAGGAAGGTATCTTGTAGAGCTTCCTGAACCATATGTTGTTTGGCTTAAAAATAATGCGCTTCCAAAAGGAAAACTGGGGGAGTTCATTATCGAGATTCATGAAATCAAAGTAAATGGGTTGGAACAATTGATTTATCCCTTAATCAAGAAGTGACCATGGTGTCCATGTCCTTATTGAATTGCCGGATAAAATTCATTTCATCCGTATCCACTCCTTTGTAGCTATCTGCTACATTCATTAAAATACGATTGAACTTAGCCATTAATTCTTCATTGAGCGAATTTTTACCCATTTCCATGTTTTTCAGACCGAAAGAATAGGCTTCGTCCGAGTTTTCAATCCCGTCTCGGAACATTAGTTCAAATGAGATTTCTAATACATCGAAATCGATATCTAAAATTTCAAATTCGTCCTTTAATAATTTTACCAAATCATCGTGTTCTGACTTCTGAACTTTTCCGTCACTCATTGCTAAAGCATAGCAAACCTGACCAAATCCATAAAAAAGATATTCTCTTTTTTCCATTTGTTTAATAGTGTTTTAGCTTAAAATCAATCGTTAAATTAACAATTTAAAACCGAATAATTTTAAAATTTTAAAACCTATTTACAAAACCGACGTAACATAGATTCAAACTTTTAAAAATTGATTATGGCATTTAGTAATTTAAACGCAGACTATCGCAAGAGATTAGAGCTTCATAAAAAGAATGGAGAAAAAAGTGGTTTAAGTATTCATCAAGTGGCTAGAATCATGGATGGTATCCGAGCGCAAGAGCGTAATGAATATCCAGACAATGATGTTTTGATCAATTACAGAGTTTGTCTGAATTAAGCATAAGCTGAGTTAATACTATGTCGACAAGGAAGCTTCTCATTTGAGAGGCTTTTTTTATGCGTTGATGACCCCTGAAGCGAACAGTTCTTCTCCTTGATAGAAAGCACAAAACTGTCCGGGAGTGATTCCTTTTTGATAACCATCAAATTGTACGTAGTATCCTTCCTTTTCTCTTGTGAATACACACTTCTGTAGAGGTTGGCGATAGCGGATTCGTGCCTCACATTCAAAAGAATCTCCAATTTCAATCGCAAATGTAGGATTGACCCAATGGAATTCATTCTCTACTATGAAAAGCCCTTTACGATTCAACCCTGGATGCTCTTCTCCCTGTCCTACGTAAACAATGTTTTTTACAGTATCCAAACCAATTACGAATAATGGTAGTGGTGTTCCTCCTATACCTAGCCCTTTTCTTTGGCCGATGGTATAGAAGTGAGCTCCTTGATGTTTCCCAACTTCAAAGCCATCTTCTTCTTTGTAAATAAAAGGTTTAGATGATTCCTTTAATTCGCTTAAATTTAGATTTTTATAGATGTCATTTTCAGGATTTATTTCAATCACTTTTCCTTCGGAAGGTTGTAGTTTTTGCTTTAAAAAATCAGGTAATTTAACCTTTCCTATGAAGCATAATCCCTGTGAGTCTTTTTTCTCTGCGGTCACCAAATTTTGTTCTTTCGCAATGCTTCTCACTTCTGATTTCTCCAATTCGCCAATAGGGAAAAGGGCTTTTTCTAATTGTTTTTGGTTGAGTTGGCATAAAAAGTAAGATTGATCCTTGTTCTTATCTTTCCCTGCTAGTAATTGATAGTTACCATTCTGAAAATCTTTCCTACAATAATGACCTGTGGCAACAAAATCTGCCCCCAATCCTAAAGCAATGTCCATAAATACATCAAATTTGATCTCTCTATTGCATAGCACATCGGGATTAGGGGTTCTTCCTTTTTCGTATTCGCTGAACATGTATTCCACAATTCTTTTGTAGTACTGTTCGCTTAGATCTACTGTTTGAAAAGGAATTCCCAATTTATTGGCAACTAAAAGCGCATCGTTTGAATCATCGATCCATGGGCATTCATCCGAAATAGTGACAGAAGTGTCGTGCCAGTTTTTCATGAATAGTCCGATAACCTCATAACCTTCTTGTTTTAAAAGGTATGCAGCAACACTGGAATCCACTCCACCAGATAATCCAACAACAACTCTCTTGCTCATAGTAATTTGAATGTGCAAAATTAAGGAGTTTTTAACTATTTCGTTGTTTTTTCAACCGTTAATCGCAATTTCTCGTGTATCTCCGTGTGAATCAGATAACGCCCTTTGAAATAATCGTATTTTATTTTAAATTAGGCCGTCGAAAATTTATTAAACTAATAGCTTATGAAAAAAAGGTACACTTCTTTGTTTGTTGGGGTGATGGCTTTATCCATGATGTTTGGAACAGCTAATGCACAGCAACTTACGAAGCAAAACAAGACTTCTGTGGTGAATAACGTTCAGCATATCACTACTGGAGCAAATGCCGGGACTTACCGTGCGGACTTAACCAACCACAATCACAGTGGGCATTGTGCATCAGATGCATTGATGGAAGATTATTTGCAACAAACTGGAAAAACTCAGTGGTATGCAAATGAGCAAGCGAGAATGAACTATGAAGCACAAAACTTCCAAGGTTCAAGAGTTGCTTACACGATTCCTGTAATTTTCCACGTAATTTACAGTAATGGATCTGAAAACGTATCCAATGCTCTTATTCAGCAATTATTGGACGAATTAAATGATGATTATCAATTAATGAACGCTGACGCTGCAAATGCGAGAAGTGCTTTTGGATTTGTTCCTGCCAATGCAGATATCTCTTTCTGTTTGGCGATGAGAGACCCTCAAAACCAACCATTGGCAGAGCCAGGGGTGCATAGAGTATCTACTTCAGTTACTTATTTCGATCCGGATGTGAATACAAACGATATGAAATACACTTCTTCGGGAGGTACTGAAGCTTGGAACAGAAACAACTATTTGAACGTTTGGATCTGTGATATTACGAATGGAGCAACTTTTGGTACAGCTGGATATGCTTACAAGCCAGGGATTAGCTCAATCGGTATTCCTTCTGATATTGACGGAATCGTAATTGATTACAATATCGGTACAACTGCAAACAGTAATGTATTGACTCACGAAGTAGGTCACTATTTAGGATTGTCTCACACATGGGGGAATTCAAATCAAGCTGCTGGATGTTCGGATGATGATGGATTATCTGACACTCCAAATACAGCTGGACCATCTTTTGATTATTCAGGATCATGTTCTGGAAACCAAACTACTTGTGGTTCTACTCAAACAATGTATGAGAACTACATGGATTACAGTAACTGTACTTGTATGTTTACAACAGAGCAAGTGAACTTAATGTCTTCTGTTTTGGCGAATTCAAGAAACAGTTTGACTTCTTCAAATGCTTGTACTCCAGTAAACCCTCAACCACCAGTGGCTGATTTTTCTGCTGATGTAACAACAATACTACAAAATGGTTCAGTAAACTTTACTGATTTGTCAACGAATTATCCAACTTCATGGCAATGGACAATTACACCTTCAGCTGGAACTACTTTCTTAGGGAGTACAAGTACAGATCAGGATGTGACTGTTCAATTCGCCAATACAGGGACTTATACGGTTGAATTGACTGCAACTAATGGTCAAGGATCAGATACCGAAACTAAGACTTCGTATATTACAGTTGTTAGTTCAGGTGGAGGTGCCATTACATGTGATACACTTCGAAATTACACAGCGCCAGAAGCAGCGAATATGACTGCCTATACAGTGACTGGAAATGCTGGATATTATCCTGGGCATCACACATTAAATACTGGTGCATTCTCTGATGCAGGTTTGGCAGAACCATTCACTGTAGCTTCTCCAACTGAAGTTAGAGCAATCAGACTTCCGGTTTATCAAATTGATGATATGGGTGCAGCAGATAATTTAACAATTAATGTTTATACGGATGTAGCAAGTGCTCCAGGTTCAGTAATTGGTTCGCACACTATTGCTTTAACTGATATAGACGCAGGTTATTGGAATGTTATTGAATTCACAACTCCAGTTGCTGTAAGTGGAAACTTCTGGGTAGCTTTAGAATGGGATTATACTGGAACATTTGACACTTTAGTATTTGCAACTGTTGATTTTAATGATAGAGCAGGAGCTACTTCTACTACTATGATGAACATTGAATCAGGTATTGGATGGAATAATACAGGTACAATTTTCGGAGGTATTAATACATCACTTATTCTTGATGTTTTAACTTCTACTGGACCTTCTCCTGTAGCGGTTATTTCTGCACCTACAACAGCTTGTGAAGGAGTAGATGTTCCTATGAATGGATACGGGTCTTCAAATGCTGGTTCTTTCTACTGGTTATTAGATGATTCTGCAAACTCAGGACCATATTACGATGGTAATGCCAATACAAACTACTCTTATTGGGCAGAAACTTGGACAATTGAATTGTATGCTGAAGGATCTTGTCAAACAGACATGGCAACAACTTCTTTAGTTGTGAATCCGGAAATTACAACTACTATTTCTCAAACCTCAGAAAACTGTAATGCTTCTGATGGGCAAATTACTTTCTCTGGAACTTCTGGTGGAGATGGTGGTGCATACAACTTCTCAATCAATAATGGAGCTACTACTGTGAGTGGTGCTACTGGAACCAACTTTACTGGTTTAGTTGCTGGAACTTATAACTGTGTGGTAACAGACGGTTCAGGATGTGAGTATACTGCACAGCAAAACGTAACAAGAATCAACAACTTCACAGTTACTGCGAGTGCTACCCCAAGTACAACTATCAACCAAGGTCAATCAGTTACATTGGATGCAACAGCAGGTGGTGTGGACTATACTTGGTTTGAGGGTAACGTAACAATTGCAACGACTCAATCAACTTCTGCATCTCCTCAAATGACTACGACTTATATCGTAAACGCAATTGATGCAAACGGTTGTGAAGCTTCTGATCAGATTACTATTACTGTAATTTTAGGATTGGATGATTCAGAAATTGGGAAGTTTGTAAATGTATTCCCAAATCCATCTAACGGAACAATTAATTTAGCTGTTGGATTTGAAGCCACTAAAAATATCAATGTTGAGATCTTGAACATGTTTGGTCAAGTAATTCAAACAAGAGATATTCAAGGTGTTTCAAGTGGAATTTACCAGTTTGATCTTTCGAATGAAGCTGAAGGATTCTACTTGTTAAGAATTAACGATGGAAAAGAAGTATTTACTACTAGAATTTCCAAAGTAGATTAAGCTATTAAATAAATAAATTAAAGGGCTGCTCAATGAGTGGCCCTTTTTTTGTTATAACTTTGTGGTATGAATGGATTTCTAATTATATCATTGTTCAGTGGGTTGCACGCATTCTATATTTCATTTACAGAATTGGAATACAATGCAAATTCTAAAAAAATGGAAGCATCAGTTAAATTAACTGCACATGATTTAGATGAAGAAATGGAAACTATTTATGGGAAAAAATTTCAACTTGAAGAACAGTCGGATTCCACTACATATTATTTGGAAAAATACCTGATTTCCAAAACTAGTCTTTCTCAGAACGGAAAGGATTTAGATCTTCACATTGATGGCTATGAATACGATTTGTCAGGAGATCTGTTTTTGTTTTTTCATTACGACAAATTCAATTCAAAAAAGGGGTTTGTTTTTGAAAATAAAATTTTGTTTCAAACTTTTCCGAAACAACAGAACATCATCAATATTAAAATAGGGGAAGAGTTGATTCAGAAAACACTTGTTTCTGGAAACTCAAAGGTTGTCAAGAATTAACTGTACCTTATCATCTGTTGGCAGTCTTCCATCAATCCATTTAATTTCAATACCTTCCTTTTCCATTTTTCGATATCGAGTCATTTGCTTTTTGGCGAATTCATGAATGGCGCTATTCAATTTTTGAAATAGGTCATTGCGGTTGATTTTTCCTTCCAAAAACAATGCTAGATACTTGTATTCAAGTCCGTAATATTTCAAATCTTCAAAGGATAATCCCATTTCAAGCAGTATTTCGGCTTCCTCAATCATTCCATTCTGCAATCTTTCCTTTAAACGCTGGGTTATTCTCTTTTTAATTTCATCGCGTTCCAAACTTATTCCAAAAACGAGATGCCTAACTTTCGGGAGTTGCATGGTTTGGCTTGGATTCTCCTCTATATAAATGGCTTCTCTCAATGCCTTTAATGCTCTGGCTTTATCGCTAGTATCAGTGGTGTTATGCAATGCTTGTCTTTTAGCCAATTCCTGAACGAGCTCCTCTAAGTTTTTATTTAAGAATTGCTCAGGTAGCTCATAATTATCAGGAATTTCTACAAAAGAGTATGATTGTAGAAGTGCATTTAAATACAAGGTGGTTCCACCACACATAATGGCTTCTTTATTGTTCGATTTGATTAATTGAAAGGCTTTTTTGTAATCTTTTAGGAATTCAAATAAGCTGTATTCCTCCCCCGGTTTTTTAATGTCGATAAGATGATAGGGAATAAAAGTGTCCTCTATTTGGTACTCATTCAGATCTTTTCCTGTACCAATATCCATGTGCTGAAACACTTGTCTAGAGTCGGCAGAAATGATTTCACCATTAATTTTTTGTGCAAGATGAGTTGCGACATTAGTTTTTCCGGTTGCTGTCGGACCAAGAATTGTGATTAATCGTTCCATTTACGATTCGATCAGGACTTTTGCTCCTTGAAACGTATTTCTTTTGAGCATTTCTTTTTCTAGTTTGTCAATAAACTCAAAGTTTTTCATTCCCCATTTAGGAGCTACCAGAATGTTGGCAGGAGCTTCTGCAATAAATCTTTCGATCACGATATCAGGTCTTAGATGCTCAACAAACTGGATTACCGTGTCAATATAAGTTTCTGGAGTAAATAAATCGAAATAGGTAGGGTCATCTTGATATTGCTTGTACATCAAAGAACCTTTAACAACTTGTAAATGATGCATTTTAAAGCTATCTAAAGGAAGTTGTGAAATTTTTGCCGCATGTTCTATATACATGTCTAAATTCTCCCCCGGAAGACCAAGAATAATGTGCCCTCCTAAGTGAATTCCTCTGTTTGATGCCATTTCAAATGCTCTGATGGTGTCTTCGACTGTTTGACATCGATTAATGCTCATCAAAGTATCATTGTTCATGGATTCTATTCCGAATTCCAGAGAAACATATTTTTCTTTGGCAATTGATTCGATGTAGTCCAATTTTTCTTCATCAATGCAGTCTGGACGAGTTCCTATGACAAGTCCTTCAATTCCGTCAACGGAGAGAGCTTCTTCATACATTCTTTTCAAGTTGCTCAGACTATCATATGTATTTGTATAAGCTTGGAAATAGGCTAGGTATCTTCCTTGTAGACTTCTTCTCTCGAAAAACTCCATTCCTTCCTGCAGCTGCTGCGTAATGGATTTGATTGGACGACAATAATCCGGGTTGAAAGAATTGTTGTTGCAATAGGTGCACCCTTTGATTCCTTTGGATCCATCTCTGTTTGGACAAGTAAATCCAGCATCGATTGATAACTTTTGAACGCGATCACCAAAAGTTCGACGCACATAACTTGAATAATCATTCCAAGGTCTTTTCCCTTCCCACGGATATTTTTCCATCATCTTCATTTTGTGCAAAATTAAGTTATTCCCAAAAACAAATGAAAAATATGTGCTGATTAAAAAAATATCATTATTTTTGACAGGATATTAGTCAAAATATATGATGGATAAATCGACTTACATTGGAGATAATCTGAAAGTTCTTCGAAAAAGAAACAAAATTTCTCAGGAAGAATTGTCAAAAAAGCTAGAATTAACAAGGTCTACCTATTCGGGCTACGAAAATGCAGCTGCCGAGCCAAGTTTGGATACTTTGGTTAAAATTGCAGATTTTTATGGATTGTCTGTTGATGTGTTATTAAGGCAAAAATTAGGTGATCTCGATGATAAAGAAGTAGATCGAGTATTGAAGATGGGGAGTCCAGACACTAAAGGTGAGGGGTTAAGGATTTTGACTATTTGTGTCGATGAAAATGATGGAGAAAGGGTAGAGTTGGTAGAAGAAAAAGCAAAAGCAGGTTATACCACAGGTTTCTCTGATCCTGAGTATTTAAAAGTTCTCCCAACTTTTAGTTTACCATTTCTTTCTAGAAACAAAACTTACAGAGCATTTCAAATTTCTGGCGATTCGATGCCTCCTGTTTCTAATAATAGTTATGTCATTGGCGAATACATTCAGAATTGGAATCATATTAGAGATGGAAAACCTTATGTGATTGTGACAAAAAATGAAGGGGTCGTTTTTAAAATCGTTTTCAACCATTTGCTTGAGAATAGGGAGTTAGAACTCATTTCAACAAATCCTTTGTATAAGCCCTATAGAATTAAAATTTCAGAAGTTTTAGAAGTATGGAAGT
>JAGQYP010000028.1 GCA_020436025.1 Crocinitomicaceae bacterium | reverse complement strand
TAACATCAAAGCCGAGTAGTACTAATTACCCGTAGACTTAAGTCCCTTGACTTTACTTGCTGTTCCGACCAGTTCCAATAATTATGATATTGTTCATTAGAACACACGATTTTAGGTGTCTATTGCAATGAGGTCCACCTCTTACCATTCCGAACAGAGAAGTTAAGCTCATTTGCGCAGATGGTACTGCCCTTTTGAGGGTGGGAGAGTATGTCGATGCCACTTTTTTAAAAGCCACGCTTCTCGCGTGGCTTTTTTTTTGAACAAAACTCAGATGGTACGGTCATTTTACCCCATGCTTCGATGCCATTTTTTTATCAGCACAACTTAGATACCACTTTCTGTGCGACATGGGGTCGATAAAAGCTATTTGTAGCCGTACATTGTTTTTGCCTGAGCTTAATCTTATCCAAAAAGAACTACAAAGAACTGTATTCTTGAAGTATTTTGACTACTCTTATATTGTTAATTTCATGTTAATAAATAGTAGTGGTTTCCTTCGATCAAAGTCCTTTAAAATATGGATTTTGCTATCTTTGTTTGGCACTGAAAACACTATATTTTTTAGGTATGAGCGAAGAAAATAAAAAAGCACAATATTCAGCAGATAATATCCAGGCCCTTGAGGGAATGGAACACGTAAGAATGCGTCCTTCAATGTATATTGGGGATGTTGGAGTAAGAGGTTTGCATCACATGGTTTATGAAGTAGTCGATAACTCAATCGATGAGGCATTAGCCGGGCATTGTGACGACATTAATGTGATCATTCATGAAGACAATTCAATCTCTGTATCGGATAACGGACGTGGTATTCCTGTTGAAATCCACAAGAAAGAAGGAGTTTCTGCTCTTGAAGTGGTAATGACTAAAATTGGAGCAGGAGGAAAATTTGACAAGGACTCTTATAAAGTTTCGGGAGGATTACATGGTGTTGGTGTTTCTTGTGTGAATGCATTGTCTGAAGGATTAACAGCTACAGTTCATAGAGATGGAAAAATGTGGCAGCAACAATACGAAAGAGGTAAAGCAAAAGCTCCTGTTGCGGAAATTGGAACTTCAGATAAAAGAGGGACAGAAGTAACATTTAAGCCTGATCATCAAATATTTGATGTTTTGGAATATAGCTACGATTCCCTTTCTGGTAGAATGCGAGAATTAGCCTACTTGAACAAAGGAATTACTATTAAAATTACGGACGAAAGAAAAAAGGATGATGAGGGGAACTTCATCACGAATACTTTCAAATCAGAAGGTGGTTTGTCTGAATTTGTAACTTATCTTGATGAGAATAGAGAAGCTTTAATTCCAGATGTGATTCATATTGAAGGAGATAAAACAGGAATTCCTGTAGAAGTTGCCTTGACATATAATACTTCATTCAGTGAGAATATCCAGTCTTATGTTAATAATATCAATACGCATGAAGGAGGAACTCACCTTTCAGGTTTTCGAAGAGGTCTTACATCTACATTGAAGAAGTATGCCGAGGATTCAGGATTACTAGCTAAGGAAAAGATTGAGATTGCTGGAGATGATTTTAGAGAAGGTTTGACAGCAGTTGTGTCCGTAAAGGTAGCTGAACCTCAGTTTGAAGGGCAGACTAAAACCAAATTAGGAAATAGAGAGGTGAACGCACCTGTTAGTCAAGCTGTTTCTGAAATGCTAGGTGACTATTTAGAAGAGCATCCGGCAGAAGCAAAAATGATTGTTGATAAAGTTGTTTTGGCAGCAAGAGCTAGAATCGCAGCTAGAAAAGCTCGTGACATGGTTCAAAGAAAGAATGTCATGACGGGAGGTGGATTACCTGGTAAATTGGCTGATTGCTCTGAAAAAGATCCAGCTATGTGCGAAATATATCTTGTAGAGGGTGATTCTGCAGGTGGTACAGCAAAACAGGGTAGAGATCGTTTGTTCCAAGCTATTATGCCTCTTAGAGGAAAGATTTTAAATGTCGAGAAAGCGATGCAGCACAAAATCTTTGAAAATGAAGAAATTAAAAACATCTATACTGCATTAGGCGTACGTGTGGGAACTGAAGAAGATTCCAAGGCCCTAAACCTGGAAAAACTGAGATATCATAAAATAGTCATCATGTGTGATGCCGATGTTGACGGATCTCACATTGAAACTTTGATTCTCACTTTCTTCTTTAGATACATGAAAGAGTTGATTGAAAATGGATACGTCTATATCGCAACTCCTCCTTTGTATCAAGTTAAAAAAGGAAAGCAATCCCAATATGCTTGGAACGATGATCAAAGAGATCGAATGATTCAGGAAATGAAAGGTTCAGGAAATGAGTCATCAGTTGGAGTTCAGAGATATAAGGGTCTAGGAGAAATGAATGCCGAGCAATTGTGGGAAACAACAATGAATCCTGAAAAGAGAACATTGAGACAAGTGACAATTGAAAATGCGGCAGAATGCGATCATATCTTTTCAATGTTGATGGGAGATGATGTTCCACCAAGAAGAGAATTCATTGAGAAGAATGCAAAATACGCAAATATAGACGCTTAAATGTTGGCTATTAACTAAATAATGTGATACTTTTGCTGCGCTAAACTAATTTTATGGCGCACAAAAGTTATCTCTTTTTGGTTCTTTTAATTTTTATTGTTGGATGCAAAGAAGAGCCTAAAGTAGCTCCTATACCTGAGGTTGGAGTAATCAAAGCAGAGAATCGAAAAGTTCCGATTGTAATGGAATTTGTCGGAGAAATTCGAGGAAAATCGGATATTCCAATTAGAGCTCGCGTAGACGGATTCTTAGAAAAGATCGCATTTAGTCAAGGGCAAAAAGTAACCAAGGGACAATTATTATATGTTATTGATGATCAACCCTTTTTGGCAGAATTAGCATCTGCAAAATCCGAACTAGCAGCAGCAAAAACAGATTTAGTTAAAGCTATAAATGATCTAAACAGAATTCAGCCATTGGCGGACATGAAAGCTGTTTCCCAAACAGACTTAGATGCTGCAATTGCTTCAAAAGGTGCTGCAGAGGCCATGGTAGACGCTGCAAAAGCCAAAATTGACTTAGCACAAATAAAACTTTCGTACACAAGAATTATGTCACCTATTAATGGGACTATTGGGAAAACACTTGCTAAGGCAGGAGAATATGTCGGGAAATCTCCAAATCCAGTTATTCTAAATACGGTATCTAGAACAGATACAGTTGAATTGGACTTCTTCTTATCGGAAAATCAATATTTGGAAATGGCACGTCAAACACTAGGAACAAGTGGGACGGGTGATTCCTCCGCTTCAAACCAGGAAAACAAATTAGAATTGGTATTATCTGATGGTACAGTTCATCCTTATCCAGGGAAATTTGATTTCATTGATAGAAATGTAAATTCGTCAACAGGATCTATTCTTGTTCAGGCGTCATTTCCTAATCAACAGAACTTAATAAGACCTGGTCAATATGGTAGAATGAGGTATACTTTCGTTACAAATGAAAAATCAATCCTAGTTCCGAAACAATGTGTGATGGAGACCCAAGGTCAATTTTCAGTTTATATTGTATCAGGAGAGAAGAAGATTGAATCTAAAACAATTGGTGTTTTTGGTTCATATCAGGATTATTATATTGTGAATGAAGGTTTGACAGGAAACGAAAGCATTGTTTTGGAAGGGTTACAAAAGGTAAAACCAGGTGCAGAAGTAACGGTTGCTGAAACCGAATTCAAATCTCGTATTAAAGCAGAATAATTAGGGGAATGGCAGAATCTAAAGGTAACTTTTTTGTACATAGACCCATTATTGCAATGGTTATTGCAATAGTTATTGTAATTGTGGGTGCCGTATCGATGATTGGTTTGCCGATCGAACAGTATCCGAATTTAACTCCTCCAATCGTTCAAGTTAGGGCCACCTATAATGGTGCGAATGCAACAAGTGTAGAAGAATCAGTTGCAACTCCATTGGAACAACAAATCAATGGTGTGGATAACATGATCTACATGAAATCAACCAACTCCAATGATGGAACCATGGTGATTGATGTTTCGTTTGAGGTTGGTACGGATCCTGACATGAATACGGTATTGACACAAAACCGTGTATCTGCTGCCACTGCAAAGTTACCAGAGGATGTTAAGAAATATGGTGTAACAACTGAGAAATCACTTCCTTCTATTTTGATGCTATTGACATTGACTGCTGATGATGGAAGGTATGATCAAGATTTTCTTGGAAATTATGCACTTATCAATATAAAAGATCAATTAGCCCGTATAAAAGGAATTGGAAGGGTTAATGTCATTGGTGCTTCAGATTATTCCATGCGAATTTGGGTGAAACCTGACAGACTGGCTCAGCTCAAAATGAGTATTTCTGAAATCCGAAAAGCCATTAACCAACAAAATACAATTGTACCAGGAGGTAGATTCGGAGCTGAACCTGCTCCAGAGGGAACCGAACATACTTATACAGTAAGACTTCCAGAGCGATTTAATACACCCGAAGCATTTGGGGAAATTGTGATCAGAACCCTTGAAGATGGGTCCTCGGTGAAGGTAAAGGACGTAGCGGAAGTTGAGCTTGGTGTGGAAAGATATAATGCCTTTACAAGATTAAATGGAAAGCCTTGTGCCATGATAGCACTCTATCAAGCACCTGGTTCAAATGCAGTTGAATTGGCAAGTCAGGTACTTCAGAGAATGGATGAATTAAAACAAAACTTTCCTGAAGCTATGGATTATGATGTGTCGTTAGATACAACCTTGCCCATTGTAGTTGGAATTAAAGATATTGTTGTTACTCTTATTATTGCTCTATTACTTGTAATTTTAGTAGTATTTATATTCATCCAAGATTGGAAAGCCACATTGATTCCAACATTAGCGATTCCTGTTTCTCTAATTGGAGCTTTCATATTTTTCCCGATGCTTGGGTTCACTATTAACGTTTTGTCGTTGTTAGGCCTGGTATTAGCAATTGGAATTGTTGTAGATGATGCGATTGTAGTGGTAGAAGCCGTACAGGTAAATATTTCCAAAGGAATGTCCACCAAAGAGGCAACTCTTGACGCAATGAGAAAAGTTACAGCCCCGGTAATAGCTACTACTTTGGTTTTGGTTGCCGTTTTTATTCCTGTTGCTGGAATGGTTGGGATTACGGGTAGACTCTATCAGCAATTTGCAATTACCATCGTTGTTTCAGTTTGCGTTTCATCAATTAACGCTCTAACATTAAGTCCAGCATTAGCCAGTTTGCTTTTGAGTGAACCCAAACCTTATAAAGGACTCTTAGGAAAGTTTTTTGGAGGCTTCGATAAATGGATGGGGAAATCTACCGAAGGTTACATGAGCATCACTTCTGTATTTACTCGAAAGATGAAAAGAGGTGTCATCTATATGTTAATTGTAACTGGACTTGCAGTATTTTTAGGAAAACGTGTTCCTGGAGGATTTATACCGGAAGAGGATATGGGGTACTTATTTGTAAATATCCAATTACCAAATGCAGCCTCGATTCAAAGAACAGACGTGATTACCAAACAGGTTGAAGATATTTTGCAGGAATATCCTCAAATAGAATATGTTTCAGCAGCAACTGGATATAGCATGCTTTCAGGTTCGATGATTCCTAATAATGCCTTTTTGTTTATCTCTTTAAAGGAATGGAGTGAGCGCCCTGAGACAGCTAAAGAAATTATTCAGAAGATTAACCAAAGGTTTGCGAAAGAAGTAAAAGGGGCTGTTGCTTTTGCATTTGGCCCTCCCGCTATACCCGGATTAGGAAATGGATCAGGATTTAGTATCATGATTCAAGATAAGGTTGGGAATTCGCCTGAATATTTAGCCCAGAATACAATGAAATTTATCCAAGCAGCCAATCAAAGAGAGGAAATCGCGAGTGCGTTTACTCCCTTTCAGGCTGGTGTACCTCAAAGATATTTAGATATTGATAGAGATAAAGCATTGAAATTAGGTGTACCTCTAGACGAATTATATGCTACCATAGGGACTTTTATGGGAGGTGCATATGTGAATGATTTTACTAAATACGGTAGGTTATATAAAACTTACATTCAAGCAGAACCTGAATATAGAGTGGACGAGACTAAATTATCAAGTTTCTTCATAAAAAATAATAATGGAGAAATGGTGCCACTTTCAACCCTTGTTTCTGTGCGGAAGATTAGTGGTCCTGATTATACCACAAGATTTAACCTATATCGTTCGGTTGAAGTAACGGGTACGCCAGCTCCAGGATTTACTTCTACAGATGCCATGAATGCATTGGAGGAAGTAGCAGAAGAAGTTTTGCCACAGCCAGAAATGGGATATGCTTGGAATGCGATGTCTTTCCAAGAGCAAAAAGCGTCAGGATCTTTAGGGGTGATTTTAACATTTTCCTTGTTATTTGTATTCCTAATTCTCGCAGCTCAATATGAATCTTGGTCATTACCATTTTCAATTTTATTAGGTACACCTTTTGCAATTTTTGGAGCCTTCTTTGGGCTATGGGCTGCTAGAATGTTTAGTGAATCTTTTGAAAACAACATTTTTGCTCAAGTATCTTTTGTGATGCTGATTGGAATGGCTGCTAAGAATGCCATTTTGATCATTGAGTTTGCCAATGATGAATTTAAAAATGGGAAAGGATTGGTTGAAGCAGCCATAGAAGCTGCAAGATCAAGATTTAGACCGATTCTGATGACGGCATTTTCTTTTATTTTAGGAATTTTACCACTTGTATTTGCCAGTGGAACTGGTTCAGAAGCAAGAAAAGTAATGGGAATGGCCTTACTGGGAGGGATGACAGTGGCGACAATTTTGGGAGTCTTTTTATATCCAATGTTATATGTATTGGTAGGTAAAATTGCTGGTTACGAAAAGAAAAGAGAACAGAAAGAGAATGCCTAGAATAAGGAAAATATCGATTATTTTATCGAGCATATTCATTTTGGTAGGATGTGCTGTAGGGCCAAATTTTAAAAAGCCGGAATATAAGGCAAATGAACAATTTAGGACTATTACGGCTACAGATACTTCCTTGAACATGCAATGGTGGAATTTCTATAATGATCCAATCCTGGATACACTTATTGTAAAAGCCTTAAATAACAACAAGAATCTCTTAATGGCGGCCGCAAGGATCCAACAGGCTAAGGCGAATTTAGGGATGGTCCGTTCTGATCAGTTTCCAAAGTTTAATATTAATGCAGGAATTTTAGGAGGAAATTATTTTGGGGGGAATTATTTGGGGAATACAAATCAGTTTAATTGGGGAGTAACTCCAGAGTTGAATTGGGAATTAGATTTCTGGGGTAAGTTCAGACGAGCTTCTGAAGCAGCGAGAGCAAATTTGGTCTCTTCTATTTATGGTCACAGATCAATTCAAATGTCACTAATAGCTGATATTGCAAAGAATTATTTTCTGTTATTGGATTATAAAAGAAGACTTGTAATTGCCAAAAACACCTATGAAGCAAGAGATAGTTCGGAGCTAATTATTCAAGCTAGATATGATCGAGGATATGCGCCTGAAATTGATTTGAACCAAGCTCAAATTCAAACGGCCATTTCACAATCGCAAATTCCTGTTTATGAAAGAAGTATTGCTACACTTGAGAACAATATTTCAGTTTTATTAGGAGAAAACCCTCACGAAATAGTTACCAATGGAGATCTGTTTGATTTTCCTATTCCCGACACTATTCCTTCCGCTGTACCTTCCTTGTTGTTGAAGAGAAGACCTGATATTTTAGCGGCAGAAGCAGATTTACACGAGCAAGTGGCAAGAGTTGGAGTAGCGCAAGCCATGCGATTTCCATCTTTCACAATTGGAGGAGGAATCGGAATTGCCTCTAACTTTAGCTTGATAGGATTAGGATGGAATGTTGGAGCGACCCTATTTGGCCCTTTGTTTCAGTTTAACAAGAATAAAAGGAGAATGGAAGTTGAAAAGTTCAAAGCAGATGAAGTGGCTTTCAAATACGAGCAAACTGTTCTTCAGGCTTTTGAAGAAGTTGAAAATAATTTGATTACGATTCAAAAGTTAAAAGAAGAGTTGGAAGCTAGAAGTAAGCATATGACAGCAGCGCAAAATGCAGAAAAATTATCCTTGGAAAGATACAATAAAGGGGTTACGAGTTATTTGGAGGTTTTAGAAAGCCAAAAACAGTCTTTTGATGCTCAACTTCAGTATACCAGAATTTATCAAGAGTTACTTTCTTATTATATCTTACTCTATAAATCCTTAGGAGGAGGGTGGATCACTCCTGAAGAATTAAAAG
Source organism: Crocinitomicaceae bacterium (assembly GCA_020436025.1). Classification (GTDB taxonomy): domain Bacteria; phylum Bacteroidota; class Bacteroidia; order Flavobacteriales_D; family Crocinitomicaceae; genus JAGQYP01. The sequence continues at coordinate 41,297 of JAGQYP010000028.1, read as the reverse complement.
AAGCGCAGGATAAAAATATTCTTTACAAAGAGTATATCATTCCTTATCATGATTTACCTGCTAAAGAAAGAAGAAAAGCCGAAAAAGAAGCAAAGAAAAAAGCAAAAGCTGAGAAAAAATCTTCTAAAAAATAGAATTGAATATCGTTTTCCGATTTTATTTTTTAATCGCTGAATATCTCAAAAGTCACCCCTTTCACAGAGAATTAGAGTACATTTTTTCGTTTAATCGAATGATTGTCTCGATAAAATCATTAAATTAGGCGGCGAAACCAAGAAAATTTATGTTGTTATGAAAATTGTTAGCTTAGGAGCTTTTCTATGCTCTATTGCCTTATTTTTCACTTTTACTACTCACTCACAAACTGTTTACCCTCACTATCAAGACGGTAAAATCTATTTAAAATTAAAGGACAACTTTCCTTTAAAACTTGTAATGGCCAGAGAAGGAACGGTCGATTACAATGTACTTTCCAAATATAGCTTTGTTGAAGCTGTTGCCGGTGAATACGGTGTAACGAGTATGACCAGACCATTCCCTAAAGCCAATGGTATTGGAGGAGATGCTCTGCAAAGAACTTTCCTTATTAAGTTTGATGACCATACAAAAGTGGACGATCTGATCCGGGATTTGACTTCCAACAATATGGTGGAATATGTGGAGAAAGTGCCCTTGCATAAATTAACTTTGACTCCAAATGACCCAATGCACTCAACTGTATGGAGTTTGGGAGTTATTCAAGCTGATTTGGCCTGGAATATTTCAACTGGAAATTCAAACGTTGTGGTTGCTGTAACGGACAATGCCATTCAGATCACGCACCCAGATTTGAATGATGCCATATGGACCAATCCTGGTGAAATAGCGGGAAATGGATTAGATGACGACGGAAACGGATATATTGACGATGTAAACGGTTGGGACGTTGGTGACGATGATAACAATCCTAATCCATTAAATTCAGGTTGGGATCATGGAACACATTGTGCCGGAACAATTGGTGCAGAAACTAATAATGGGATTGGAGTTTCTTCTATTGGATTTGGAATTTCTATCATGCCAGTTAAAGTAACTACCAATAGTGCTTCATCATCTTCGGTAACGAATGGATATGACGGAATTTATTATGCCGCATTGACAGGAGCAGATGTGATTTCATGCTCTTGGGGTGGTTATGGGTATTCAACAACCGGACAAAACCTTGTAAACTGGGCTTGGAACCAAGGATCCATTGTCGTTGGTGCAGCCGGGAATGATAACTACAATATGGATACAGGAGGTAATGCGCATTATCCTTCTAACTACAACAATGTAGTGTGCGTGGCTTCTTCAACAACGTCAGATGCAAAGTCTAGCTTCTCAAATTATGGTTCAGCGGTAGATGTAACGGCTCCTGGATCAAATATTAGAAGTACAGTTCCAAACAACACTTATGCTTACATGTCAGGTACTTCAATGGCAACTCCATTGGTGTCTGGACTATTAGGATTAATGATGTCTGCTCAACCTGGATTGCCACAACAGGATTATGTTGACTGTTTGATTTCTTCTTGTGACGACATTAGTGCACAAAACCCTAGTTATAATGGTGACTTAGGAGGTGGAAGAATTAATGCTTTCCAAGCACTTAACTGTGTAACTGCATTTTCTAGCAATGCTCCGATAGCAGATTTTCAAGCCAACTTCACGACCATTACAGCTGGTGCTTCAGTTCAATTTACAGATTTGAGTACTTATAATCCGAATAACTGGAGCTGGAATTTTGACAATCAATCATTGGGAGGTGTGACTCCTGCAACTGCAAATACGCAAGGACCACATACGGTAACTTATAATACTCCTGGAGTTTATGAAGTGTCTTTAACAGTTTCAAACGGTAATGGATCGGATACGGAAACGAAGACAGCCTATATTACCGTGAATTCTCCTGCTGGATGTTCTCAATTGAATCTTGACGATCCAACTTTTGCATCATTAACATCGATTCATGCTGGATGGACTCCGTCACTTTATGGAACCACAGGAGATGGCTATTTGGCGGGAATCAATGAATATGGAGATGTAGCAAAAGCAGAGTATTTCCCAAGTGGAATGGTAGGAACATCAAGTCATGTGGTAGGAACCTATGTTTGGTTCGGTGCAGCTTACTCTGGAAATGCAAGTAAAACAGTGGATATTAATGTTTATGATGCTACTGGAGGAACTCCAGGTGCCATATTAGGAACACGAACTGTTACCATGGGAGATATTGGTACTGGAGGTATTTTCTATTATTCATTTAATCCTCCAATTGCAGTTCCAGGATCAGCGGAAATTGCTGTAGGAGTGGACATGTCGAATTTAAATTATAATGGTGGGGATACCATGGGATTGGTTACCAATGCGGATGGCGAAGCTTCCTCTTCTATTGGTTTTGAAAAATGGAATACAGGTACTTGGTACACATATATAGCTGGATGGGGAGTAACCTCACTTTCAAATTACATATTTCCAGACTTAACAAGTGCACCACCATCAATTAGTTTGAGTGCTTCTGCAACAACAATTTGTGAAGGTGAATCTGTAGATTTTGATGCAACAGGATCAACTTATGATGATACATTAGTATGGACTTTCCAAGGATCCAATCCGGTAAATTCAACTAATGTCATGGAAAATGCGGTCTATAATAACTCTGGAACTTATAAAGCATATTTAGAAGTCGTTGGAGGTGGATGTGGTAATTATTTGGTAGATTCTGTTACTATTACAGTTAACCCATCACCTACAATCGTTATTTCAACTCCAGATCCAGATATTTGTGTTGGGGATGGACCAATAACAATTACAGCTTCTGGAGCATCTTCTTATTCTTGGAGCCCAGGAGGACAGACGACTGCTGCAATTTCAGTTTCTCCGACCACTACTACAACTTATACGGTTACAGGATCTCAAGGTGGATGTGATGGATCAGCTTCTATTCAAATTGAGGTTGGTGAAATTCCAGTGTTAACAACTTCAATTACAAATGTAGACTGTAATGGGGCTAGCACAGGAGCCATTGATTTAACCGTCACGAATTTGGTAAATTGTACCTACAACTGGGGTGCTCAAGGAACAAATGAGGACTTAAGCGGATTAGTAGCAGGAAACTATAATGTTACGGTTACTTCAGATATGGGATGTACTGCTAACGGCTCCTATTCTGTAACACAAAATACAGCTATTGCAGTTACCGAAAACACTGCAAACGCCACTTGTGGGGCAAGTAATGGTACAGTAAGTTTGAATATCACTGGTGGTGTTTCACCATACTCTGAAAACTATGGAGCAGATAATCCAAATGCTTTAGCTCCAGGAACCCACAATTATACGGTGACTGATAACGTAGGATGTGTTTACAATGGAACTTATTCTATTTCTACAACTGGTGGACCATCTTTGAGTTCTACGCATGTGAATGTTACATGTCCAGGTGGAAATACTGGATCTATTAACTTAACTGTTTCTGGTGGTACAGCTCCTTATACTTACGATTGGGGTGCGCAAGGTAGCACAACTGAAGATATTTCAGGATTGACTGCAGGAACTTATTCTGTAGACGTAACAGATAACAACTCTTGTGTTTCTTCGGCCACAGTAGTAGTTACACAACCTACTGCTTTCTCAAGTTCACCAAGTGTAACTAACGTAAGTTGTAATGGAGGAGCTAATGGTTCTGTTACCTTAAACGTTTCTGGTGGTACATCACCCTATTCTGAAAACTGGGCTGGAGAAAATCCAAGTGCACTTTCTGCTGGTACTTATCCAGTAGTTGTGACAGATAATGCAGGATGTACTTACAATACAAATGTTACAGTTACTGAGCCAGCGGCATTAGCAGCAACTGAAACAACCACAAATGTCGATTGTAACGGAGGAACGGACGGTACAGCATTTTTAAATGTTACTGGTGGTACTTCACCATACAGTGAAAACTGGCAAGGAGAAAACAATGCTGCTTTAGGTGCAGGAACTTATACAGTGATCATTACGGATGCAAATAGCTGTACTTTGAACTATGATGTGACAATTACAGAGCCTGCAGCACTTAGTGTAAATACAACAACTTCGGATGCATCATGTAATGGATTTACAGATGGTAGTGTAGATATGGTAAGTATCTCAGGAGGGACGGCACCTTATACTGAAAATTGGGGTGGAGCCAATATCGGAGCTTTAGGAGCTGGAACTTATAACTATACTGTAACTGATGCGAATGGTTGTACAAGCAATGGGTCAGTTACAATTACTGAACCAACTGCACTTTCTGTTTCAGGAACTGTAGTGGATGAGTCTGCTGGAAATGATGGTGAAGTAGATATCACTGTTTCTGGAGGAACTCCTGCATATTCTTATAACTGGGGTGCTCAAGGTACAAGTGAAGATCTAACTGGATTGGCAGCAGGAACTTATACTGTAACGATTACAGATGCTAACGGATGTTCGATTCAAGATTCATATACGGTGAATGATTTCACGGGACTTGATGAGAATACTGGAATTACCTTCTTAGTATATCCAAATCCAGTTGCAACTGAGTTAAACATTGAATTGCAAGGTGAGTATGTGTATCACATAACAAACGATCTAGGACAAAAAATTATGGAAGGAAACGGACAAAATGATACCAAGATTGATTTGAGTTTATACACTACTGGAATTTACTTTGTAAAAGTTCAGCAAGGCGAAAAACTATTTACTGCGAAAGTAGTTAAGAAGTAAGAATAATTTTCTTTAAAATAGAAAGCCCACGTAAATTGCGTGGGCTTTTTTTATTGATTGAAAAAGAGTATTTTCAGCTGAAATTAGAAATCAACTTACTATATGCGCATAATAATATTCATATTTTTCCTTTGCCTTTTTGGAGAAATTCAGTCGCAAATCAATGTTGATTCTCTCAAAGCAGTCTTTCATTCTGATCAATCTCATGATTCTACTAAATACAAAACTGCCAGAACATTAATTTGGAAGCACTATCTGGAGGTAAATGTGGATTCTGCCCTTCGGTATGGGGATGAAATCTTAGCTCTTGCTGAAAAGAATTCCAACCGACAATGGCTTGCGGATGGCTACAATTCAATAGGGTCAGCAAATAGAATAAAAGGTGAATACCTCAAGGCGATTGAGGCTCTTGAAAAATGTGTTAAAATCAATGAAGAATTGGAGAATGAATATGGTAAAGCTTCTGCTCTTGGGAATTTAGGGATTCTCTATATGAGTCAAGCTGAATATGGAAAAGCATTGGAAAACATGCTGTATTGTAAATCTACGTTCGAGAAATTGGAAAACGTGAATGGGGCTCTTAATGCAATGAATTACATTGGAGGTATCTATATCTATCAAGAAGAATTTGAGAAAGCAGATAAAACTTACAGAGAGGCCTTAACCACAGCAAGGAAAGAGAAGAACGAAATGATGGAGGCTTTCATTATTGGAAACATTGGTTTATTGAAGCAATCCATGGGCGATTTAGACTCGGCTTTATTTTATTTCAAAAAGGGAATTGAAATGGACGAAAAGGTTCAAAATGTGCATGGACAAATGACTACCAATTTGAATGTCGCTGCGGTCTATTTGGAGCTTAAAGACTATGAAAATTCTGAAAAGTATTATCAAATCTGCCATGAATATTATAAAAGTTTAGGAGAGAAAAAGGGAGTCAGCATGGTCTTGACGAGTCTTAGTGAAATCGCATTAGCCAAAGGAGATCAAAAGAAGGCAATGAAAATGGGAAAGGAAGCCTATGATCTTGCTGTTGAGGTAGGGGAAGTAAAACAATTGAGTTCTATTTCCAATTTGATGTATGAGTTGTATAAGAAGTCAGGGAACACTTCTAAAGCTCTGGAAATGCACGAGCTTTTCATGGAAATGAAGGACAGTTTAAGAAGCGAAGAAGATAAGAAGCAGGTATTGCAACGCTCATTTCAGTACGACTATGATCGCAAAGTGATGGCGGATAGCATAGCGCAACTGGAAAAGGATAAAATTGCTGCAAAAGATTTGGAAATTGAGAGAGAAAAAACGCAGATAGAGAAACAAAAAAGAAATTTCTTGATTGCTGGATTGATAGCACTTGCTCTAGCGGGAGGTTTCATTTATTCCAGGCTAAGACTTATTTCCAAACAAAAAAAGATCATTGAAGTCCAGAAAACCGTAGTGGAAGAAAAAAGGGCTGAGGCAGAACTTCAGAAGGAAATTGTAGAATCCAAAAATCAAGAGATCATGGATTCCATCAATTATGCTCAACGATTACAGTCGGCAATTCTTCCAGGCAAGGCGGATTTGAAAAAATACTTGAAAGACTATTTTCTTTTGTACAAACCAAAAGACATAGTAGCAGGTGATTTTTATTGGCTTGAAAGTTATGAGAACTGGACTTATATTGCAGTTGCAGATTGCACAGGTCATGGAGTACCAGGAGCCATGGTTTCGGTGGTATGCAGTAATGCTTTGACAAAATCTTTAATAGAAGAAAAGATCACGGATCCTGGGAAAATATTGGATCGAACCAAAGAATTGGTCATTGAAAAGTTCAACAAAGGGGAAGGATTGAGAGATGGAATGGATATTAGCTTGGCTCGTATCAACTTCAATACAGGAGAATTGGAGTGGGCTGGAGCTAACAACAATTTATGGATTGTCCGAGATCAGCATCAAAATAATATAGAAACCAATACTGAAAACATCTATTTGGAAGATTTTGATCAATACGAAAGAAAATTAATCGAATTAAAAGCAAATAAGCAGCCGGTTGGTTTCTATGAGAATTCAGTTTCCTTTAACACGATTTCCTTCAAACTGACCCAAGGAGATACCCTTTATTTCTATTCTGATGGATTGGCGGATCAATTTGGTGGTGGTGACATTAAAACGGGTAAAAAGGGAGGCAAAAAGCTTAAAACAAAAAACTTAAAAACCTGGGTTGCCAAGTTCAGTAAATACGAAATGGATAAACAAGTAGATCATCTCGAAACTACTTTTGAACTATGGAAAGGTGACTTAGAGCAATTGGATGACGTATGTATGATTGGGATAAGGATATAAAAAAAGCGATCCAAAGACCGCTTTTCTATTGCTTATTTTTTCTTTCTCCAGTCGTCTAGAGTTTCTTTGATATAACTAGCCCAACCTTCATTTTTCTCTTCTAAAGCTAATTTTTGAGCTTTTTCAGCTGAATCAATTGCTTCTTTCATTTTTCCTTGACCTTCAAAAATCTGTGCTTGTAAAAACAAACATTTGAAGTTTTCTTTTACTTTCAATGACTTCTCGATGTATTCCATTGCAGTTTTATCATCATTTTTGCTTGAGTGGAAATATCTAGCAGCTGTATAATAAACTACATCAAGATCTTTTCCTTCTTTAATTGCTGCTTCGATATTCGCAAGAGCAATTGCATGTGTTTTCACTTTAAATGGAATTTTAATTTTCACATTGTCCCATACCATGCAAATGGTAGCTCCTTTGTTGCTTAAATTTCCCACCATTAAGGTAAAAGTTTCGTGCTTTTTAACTTCTTCCGGTTTTACTTTGATAGAAAGCGCATCTTTTTCAGTTGTATAGCCTCCTGCTCCCCATTGTTCTGTGTCAGTATTGAAAGCAATTGTCCACTCTTCTTTATTTGGAGTAGCGAAAATGGAATAAGTTCCAGCCTTCAATTCTTTACCATCGATAGTTACGTCGGTTGAGAAGGTTACCATCGTGTTTTTGTTTGCACCAAATCTCCATACTTTGTCGTAAGGTACTAGAGATCCGAAAATTTCTCTCCCTTTTACACTTGGTCTGGAATATTCCAAAGTTACATCTGTTAATCCAACTCTTGATTCAATTTTACATCCAGGACTTGGAGCTGGCAATTCCTGTGCAGTTGTTGTTCCGATAAAAGCTCCAATTGTAAGAGCAAAAAATAGTTTTCTCATTTCTTTAAGTTTTTGTTTTAAATGATTTATTAATAACTAGTTGTGTAATTAGCGCGGTTAAAATTACGATTAAACTTCCTATAATATTGTAATACAAAAATTCAATTTTAGGCATCCAGTCCAAATCCTTAGTAAAATGTGCAAATAAGATGAACGTTTCTGCCACCAATCCGCCAATTAATACAGCATTGGATTTAACATATTTGATGAAAAAGGCTACTAAGAAAACTCCAAGTATGGTTCCGTAAAACAGAGAACCTAAAACATTCACCAATTGGATTAAATTCTCAAATAGTCCGGCGATTAAAGCAATAGCGATGGCAATGATTCCCCAGGCTACAGTTAGAAGTTTACTGATCAACAATTCTCTTTTGTCTGATACCTTTTCTTTTTGGAAAAACTTCTTGTAGAAATCGATGGTAGTTGTGGAAGCCAGCGCATTTAATTCTCCCGCAGTTGAGGACATGGCAGCAGAAAAAATAACAGCGAGAAGCAATCCGATGAGTCCGTGAGGTAAATATTTCAGAACAAAATCCAAGAAAATATAATCAGAATCTTTAGCCTCATAATTTGGATCCAATTCAGTGAGTTTTTCCTTGTAAGCCGTTCTCAATTCATTTTGTCTAGCCATTATATCGGTCACCTTTGTTTTAGGTGAGGCAATATTCACAGGGAAATCTGCACTGATGTCTGAGTTGCTCAAAATTTGTTTCTTCTGAGAATGCAGCTCCTTGAATTCATTTTCAATTTTCACCAATTCCGGATATTCCCCCGTATTGATGGAGGTTGCTGATTTATTGAAGACAATAGGCGGTTCATTAAATTGGTAGGTGACAAAAACCATGATCCCGATGAATAAAATGAAAAATTGCATCGGAATTTTAACCAAACCATTGAACATCAGACCAAGGCGCGATTCTTTCAAGCTTTTTCCGCCCAAATACCGTTGTACTTGAGATTGATCTGTCCCAAAATAAGAGAGAGAAAGAAACAATCCACCTGTCAATCCAGAAAGTAAAGTATATCGATTGTCAATATCGGTTGAGGTATCAATGATGTTCATTTTGCCTAATTCTCCAGCTATTTGAACACCATCCATCATGCCCATGCCTTCGGGAAAGCTTTGGAGAACATAATAGAAAGCCAAAAACATTCCCCCCATAATCACACCCATTTGCCATTTCTGAGTTAAAGAAACGGCTCTACTTCCTCCCGATACGGTATAAACGATGACTAATCCTCCGATCAGAACGCAGGTCAGTTGTAGGTTCCATCCCAACAAGGCTGACAAAATGATCGCTGGTGCGTAGATGGTGATTCCAGCGGCTAATCCACGAGATATTAAGAACAGAAATGCCGTAAATGCTCGAACTCGAACATCAAATCTACTTTCAAGATATTCGTAGGCAGTATAAACTTTTAAACGATAATAGATGGGTAAGAAAAAGACCGAAATCAATACCATGGCAATAGGCAAACCAAAATAGAATTGCACGAATCCCATTCCGCTTTCATAGGCTTGTCCGGGGGTAGAAAGGAAGGTGATGGCACTAGCTTGAGTAGCCATGATGGAAAGTCCGATGGTGGCCCAATTCTCAGAATTATTACCCTTCAAATAGCCCTCTAAATTGTTGTTTTTACGGGTTTTCCAAGTTCCGTATCCAACAATTAGAGCGAGAGTCAATCCTAATATCAGCCAATCTAATCCACTCACTCTTAATACGATTTAGTAATTAGATAATACACAATAATTTGAATCAGAAGAAATCCTAAAACCCCAATATACCAAGCCGTCCAGTTGGTTTTTGACTCCAATTCAGAATTAGAATCGATTATTTCTTCTTGCTCTTTATTCATAGCTCAATAAGTTGGCAATAAGTTTAAATGCGCCTTCTACTCCGTTAGGTAATTCCCTGAAAAAGGATATTCCTGTATAAATAAACTGTCCTTTTCCATGATCCAGAATCAATAAACTACCTTTGGTTGGTTCTTCCCCTTTGTCGTTCCAAGCTAAAATAGGTATGTAACTTTCATCCCATGTTTCAGCAAAGTACAATCCTCTTTCCTGAACCCAATTTTCGAAGTCTTTCTTGCTGATTTTATTCGGATTGTTCAGTACGGGATGCTCTTTTTCCAGAAAAGTGACTTCTGCATCTTCTTCCGTAACTCTTTTTCGACCCAATTCAAATGGTTTTGGACCATAACTTTGTTCTTTTACCCAACGGGAGGCTGTGTTGTATTGCATGATGACTCTTCCTCCATTTTCAACAAACTGGAACAATTTCTCATCGAAATTTTTCAATTCCTGCTTGACATTGTAGATACGAATTCCGAGTACTACCACATCAAATTTAGAAAGATCCAAATCGGCTAATTCTTCAACTTCAAATAATTTCAAATCCAAACCAAGCTCGCGAATACCATCTGGAACAGCGTCCTCAACTCCCTTGATATAGGCAATTTTCTTGGGATTGGTTTTCGCATCCAGTTTGATGAGTTCTATTTGCGACAGTTTAAAAATCACTTGCTTTGGAATATGATCGTAGGCAATCTCTGTGTAAGAATGAACCTGATTTTTTTGATCATCTATCAAAGACAATTTTCCTCTTTTACTATTTGAACTTGCGGTAATCTTCACTTCCTGAAAAACTTCCTGATGTTTGCGATCTGCAGAAAGTTGAATGGTTGAAGGCTCAACGGTCCAACCTTCAGGAGCCAATAATTGCACTTTTGTATCTAATTTGTCCGCAAAGGAATGAAAACGAATTTTCACCGTTTTAGAATTTCCAGGCTGAAACAGAGCTATTTTCTGCTCAAAATTTGCGGTGTAAAGTGGACTCGCCACCACTTCTCTTCTTCTTTCACCATAAGCGGGATCTCTTTCTACAAATTCAAAAGGTAGTTGAACCTCTAATTCTTCTCCGTTGATGGAAAGAGAGACATTTCCTACAAATGAAGGCGGATTTTCCGGGAACCCCAGTAGTGCCTTGTTTTCAACTTGATATGTGTTTTGATATTCTCTCAGCAACCAATAAGGGTTAGAAAGTAAGCTCGTTTTATTTAAATCAAATTCATGGCTGAAAGGTTCATTTTTTGTAAGATTCGCCGACTTCATGTCGATAATATCTTTGTCTGTCAACCAATAGTAATTCACCACAACATTGGCATCGGAGCGAACCAAAAAGGTAAGTTTACTTTTCAGTTGTTTGTCTCTGGATTGGGCGAAGTCTTCTGAAGTTGCCTCCATGTACAAGCCAGCGCAGTCAATGATGATTTGATTAATCCGATTTAGTTTTTCCGATTTCAAATAGGAATTAGGCATTTTTAGAACCGAAGATCTAATTTTAAATAGAGATGCAATGTTCTTTTCAGGGTGGATGAAATCGAAGTCATTGACAATTTGATTGAGTTCTTTTTCAAAGTCTTTGTTGATGAGATCGGACCAAGTATGATGTTCTTTTTGAAAAAAGTTTGTGAGTTGTTCTCCCGCTAAATGTTCAAAATATTCTATTCGTGATCCTCTTTCAATAATGGCTCCGAATCCCTGGCACTTGTGCTGAGATCTCGCAATGGTTCCGATTTCGTTGTAAGACATTCCTAACAAAGAATTGTATCCTCCAATGTCTTGAACAAGGTATTTGGGATTGTCTTTGGATTTGGTTGGAAGCGAATCGTCCCACCAAGAAGAAGAGTTCCAATACACTGCAGATGCCTTCCAAGTACCGTATAGTTTTACTTGTTCTGGTTCAAAATTCGGATCAGCTGCTTTTTCTAAACCTTCAATGGCCAACACGGCTGAGGCAGTGTGGTGTCCGTGTCCTCCTCTTTCATCTGGAGGAAATCTTGTGATGATGACATCCGGCTTAAATTTTCGAATCACTAAAACCACATCAGAAAGAATAAGATCTTTTCCCCATTTTTCCATGGATTCTTCCGGTGACTTGGAATAACCAAAATCAACTGCTCGGGTAAAAAACTGATTGGCTTTATCGTAGGAACGTGCAGCTAGAAGTTCCTGTGTTCTCAAAATCCCTAAATCTTCACTTAATTCGCTTCCGATGAGGTTTTGTCCTCCATCTCCACGTGTCAAGGATAAATAAGCGGTTTCCGCATTTTCTCCTAGAGAAAAGTTTGCTAAGGCTCGGGTATTTTCATCATCCGGGTGTGCAGCAATGTAGAGCACACGTTTCATGGATTTGAATTTGAGTAAATTCTGATAAATCTCTGCAGGATTTTTGTTTGCCCAAGAGGCATTGACCAAAAGAATTGCGAAAATCAAAATGATTTTATGCATGGAGTTCGTTTGTTTTAGTTTGTTATTCGTTGGAACGAATTTAATGAAAAACGAGGGGAAAATACAAATGGTGGCTTGGTGAATCAGAATTTAACTTTTATTTAGATTTTAGAATAGAGACCTTTTCTTTTGAAAAGCAGAGGCTGGAAAGGATTCAATTTCGCTTTTTACATCTGAAAAACTCTGATATCGCTCCTTCATTCCAGCCCAAAGTCTTTTGTCCAAATCCAAATCTTGATAACGATTGGGTGGAAGTTCAAATTGGTATTTGTGACAACATTTCAAAATGAGCTGCATTAGGTTTTTATCTACCTTTTTGGAAGAAGGAATGGGGTAGGTAATTTGCAATTGCGTAAAATGACTTGGATTGTCGTCTGTGTAGGGCAGTTGTCCCAGAATCATGAAATAAAGCAACATGCCTAATGAATAAATATCGGATCGCGTGTCGACAATCATTCTTCTATTCAAAATAAGTTCAGGGGCAGCAAATCCGAGGGAAAATAAGGTGTAATTTATTTTGGGGTCTCCCAATCTCTGAGCCAAACCAAAATCCAGTAAATGGACTTTCCCATCTTCTCCCAAAAGCACATTGGAAGGTTTGATGTCGCAATGTGTGATTTCATTTTCTTCGAGATAGATGAGTAGTTCCAGAAGTTCGAGAATAATTTGTTTCAATTGCTCACCTTTCAATTCTTTTCGAAGCTCTTCAAGAGATTTGCCTGCAACAAATGGTTTGACTAAAAAATGATCTCCATAATCTTCGAAATAACGAACATCTTTGGGCAAGCCTTCCCGATCGAATTGAAATAATTCTTCATTTTCGAATATCCGTATAACTTTTGGATTGTCCCGATGTTTGGGTTTGATACGTTTTAAAACAAAGTCCTTCCCTTGCTCCGATTTGAGATAGGTTGTAGAAAAATTCCCAGAACCCAGAACAATTGGATCAGAGCTACTCATTTCTATATTTGAGAGCCTTTATGATTTCGTCAAAAGTCTTTTCGATGGTTTCGTACTCACCATCTGGTACTGGTGATTGGGCTGGAGCCTGAACAATAAAACCATCTTGATCCAACAAGAAATAAGCTGGAAGATCCTTTACTTTGAACTTAGATAAAACCTCATTTTTATTGCCACTGACATGGTAAAAATCCCAATCGAATTCAGGGTGATTTTTTCTGAATTTGGCAAAATTTTCAGGATCAGAATCAGTACAAATCGATACAAATTTCACCGCACCTTCGTATTTCTCACTCATCGATTTTATGATACGCATTTCCTTGATACACTCGGTACACCAAGTCTCAAAAAACGAAACATAAATATGATATCCTTCATAATTGATCCACGCTTTTGGTTCTTTCCCACCATCATTCAAAGCAATTACAGGAGCGGGATAACCCGGCATCAAACTCGTGATTTCATTTAAAATGTTCTGACAAATGATCTTGTTTTGCGGCACTCTTGATATTTGAGTCAAGGAGTCCATGATGATAATAATGTCATTTTGCTCGTAAGGCATGGAATAATAAGATTCACCTAAAGCCAGAATCATGACAAGTTCTTTATGTTGTGGATTGGTCAATCTATAATCAAAGGCCAACGCTTTCCACAATTCTCTTGGACTTTGTTTGTGAATGGCACGAATAATATCCTCCTCATTGCTATGTGGTAGGGTAGAGAAATATTCCGAGAAAAAGAACTTGAAATAGTTCATGAATTTCTCATTATTGTAGTGAATGGGAACATCTTTTAAATAAGTTTCAAATCGCTTGATTCCTTCGTTGTTTGTCATCTTTTTATGATGCAAATTATCCAATTGAGCTACGGAATATTTGATATAGTTCAGAAAGAAAACATTTTGTTCGTCTCTGTAATAATCGTCAACATAAATCTTGAAAGTATCCAATTCAGAAAAGAAATCGGTTCTTGCTCTTTCATCCGTTAGAGAATCACTTTTTACTGAACCCGCGTTTACATGTGATTTGTAATAATGTTTAAAGAGAAAATCATCCACCCACATGTCAAAAGCGAGAATCTTGTAATTGATATCGTCTTCTGGCAAATTCAGAAAAGAAAGTACAATCACATTCTCTGTCAGCCTTTTTGGGTCTTTGGAAACGGGTCTGAAAATTACTTCATAGGTTTTCCCTTGATCTACATACAAGTACCCAACAATATTCCCAATTTCGACTACAGCTTTATTGATCTCTTTATTTTCAAAGGAAATATGAAAAGAACTGTCTTTGGCTTCCACAATTCCCGTCCCAACTTGTTTTCTTTTGTTGGTAATGAAGTCATCCACAAGGTAAATATTGGCTTCTTTCCCGATAAATTCAGGGGCAAATCCAATTACGGTTGTTTGCCCAAAAGACAATAAGGATACAAATAGGGATATGAAAATAAAAAGGGCTTTCGTCATCTGGTTTCTTTATTAATTATAAGCTAGGAAATGATCATTTGTTACAAACTTCGAAATATCACCTCCGTTTTTCTTAATATCACGGATCACCGAAGAATTTATTGCAGAAAGTTCAGGAGTTGTCATTAAAAATACAGATTCTACATCTTTGATCTCATGGTTCATTTGTGCAATGGTTCTTTCAAAATTGAAGTCTGAAGAATTTCGCAATCCTCTTAAGATCAAGTTGGTATTTTGAGCGCTGACAAAATCTACGGTCAAACCTGTAAAAGATTTGATCTCTACATTTTCCATTCCCTCAAAAATGGATGCAATATGCTGAATTCTACTTTCCAAGCTGAAGAGGTAGTTTTTCTGTGAATTCTCACCGATGGCAATGATCACCTTATCAAAGATCTCTAGGCCTCGGTTAACAATTTCTTCGTGACCTTTGGTGAAAGGATCAAAGGAACCTGGAAATACAACTACTTTAGACATACTATTCGTTTTTACACTTCAAAAAAGGAAAAATTTACTCCCCCATATCGCCTTAAATCTACAAATTTAGGATGAGAGGAGAAGTCAATCCTATCAGAATGTTCTACAATCAAAGTGCCAATTTCAGTCAGACAATCAGAAGAGAAGATTAAATCCGGTATTTCTTCCACCTCAGGCATGTCGAAAGGAGGATCGGCAAAAATGATGTCAAATTGCTCTTGATTGTTTTGGATAAAGGTTTTGTAGTCCGATTTCAAAGTTTGGATATTCTCCACTTTTTCACCATCAATGAATTTATTGAGGTGTTTGATCGAATGAAAATTATTGTCGACACTCACCACCCGACTAGATCCTCTAGAAATGAATTCCAAACTGATGCTGCCAGTACCAAAAAACAAATCCAGTACTTTTAGGCCATCAAACTCATACTGAGAATCGATAATGCTAAAAAGAGCTTCTCTGGCGCGATCGGTTGTAGGGCGCGAATGAAAATTTTTCGGAAAAGCGATGTATTTACCTTTAAGTTTACCACTGATTATACGCACAATGACTGACTTTGAAGAATAAAATGTTTGTGTTTGGTAGAATGGTCCTGTGTGTTTTTCAGTTCTCTTTTCAATTTGGAAATAAGATCTTCTGTAATGTGTTCTCCATATAAATGTACTTCCACATCATTTTTACTGATTTCTTTCTGATCCAGAGCAAACAACAAATGGTAAATCACATCTTCTGAAGATTTGTATATGAAACTATTGGAAAGCAAAAGATGGGTTTTGCTAACCAGAATCAAATGAAAATAATCTTCATAGATCAACACATGTGCTTTTGGTTTGAAAACCGTTTCATTGAAAATACCTTTTAAAAAGATGGTATTGGAATGGTAAATATTGATCACAGGGAAATTGATCACAAAAGCCGATTTCACCCATAAAGGAATCTGAAAAATATTCGCCAAGCCCAATTCCGGAATCCGATTGTAATCGATATTTTCTTTTACATCGCCGTAGCAGAATTTGAATAACTTTTCAGGTTGAGAATCCGTGATCATCTGAACGGGAACCAAAGTGCTTTTTTGTTCCGAATAACTCAAGGTCACATCCCCAAAATCGAAATCGAGATCCGCATTGTTTTTGATTACACGCTCAACTTCCGAACGAGATTTTTCATTGATGTTTTCAGAGAAAGACTTAACTAGTTCTTTTCCTTTGAGAATGGCAAAGCGAATTTGAGCATCAGAAAGTTCAATGCTTAATTGATGCTGATGCGCATTCGAGCTATTAATCATTGGATTATTGCCAGCTTCCGTTGAAATCTACTTTATCTAAGGCACCCAAAGAAATGGAATCCATTTGCAAAGAATCCATTGGGTGAACTGCCCAGATCAAAAGTGTTGGAGCTGCACCAGTTGATTTAAAAATTTCTCCAGTAGCTAAACCAAATCTTGGTTTTCTATCACCTGCATGAGGAATAACCGCCATGGAATCTGGATTGAAAGGGAATTCCGATTTGAATTCAAAAGTTCTTTCAATGGTAGATCTCTTTTCAGCGTATTTTTCACCAGAGAAATATTTTTCAATAACTGGAATGTAAATCGTATCTCTTTTGAATTCTAAAAGATCTTGGAAAGACAATTGGTCTTTCGGTTTACCTGCATTCATTTCTTCAATTTGTTCTGGAGTTAAGCTCTGAGCAATCTTGGAAAGTCTCCAAGCTTCCATTTCAGACATGGTATTGTCAATGGCTCTGTTTTCTCCTGGATAAAGTGAATCATTTTCGATAGGTGTAATTCTTCTAGATGGAACGTTACCGGCAGAAACTGCTTTTGGAACTTTTCCTTCTTTTACGAATTTGATTAGCTCATCCATGTTGTCACAGTACTTTCCGTGAACAGTCTTATAAGCTAATTGTGCATCTTTAATATCCAAAATACGCAGGATCATTTCTCCTTTCACTTGATTTCTGAAAGCCAACATGTCTACTTCGTTTTTGATCGCCATGAAGTTCATGACCAAAACGATAATGGCTACCGGAACGGAAATCCCTCCAATAATGAAGATCATTTTTCTGTTTAATTTTCCAGTAATGAAAAGTAAAATGATTCCACTGATCAAGAAACATAGAATCCCTGCTACAATTTCATAATTGTTTTGCTCAATCAAATATTCATTACCCGCAGAATCTGTTACAACTTCAGTGGTAAGTCCAACAATAATTCTCCAGATTCCAATTATAAAGAATAAAACAGGAAGCGAGTAAATTCCAATAAGACGCAAAATATTATTCATCAGTGTATGTTTTAGTTTAATTACGTACAGGGCAAAACTACAATTTTTTACATAAAATTCGATTTCATTCAATATATTTTTTCTACAGCTCAATAAAGGAGAAACATATTGCTCTATTTTTGTAGAAGGAAATGAGTCAATTAGTTGCAGATATTCGAGATAATCTAGGTTATGAACCCAATGAGGGTCAGACACTTTTCCTTGAAAAATTAGATGATCTTGTCAAAAGAAAATACAAAAAAGATGCCCTGATCCTTTCGGGGTATGCTGGAACTGGAAAAACGTCTTTAATCAGTGCATTTGTGAAATCTGTGGGCAAACATGGGTTTCGAACTCAACTACTAGCTCCAACGGGAAGAGCGGCCAAAGTAATCGGAAATTACTCCAAAAAGAAAGCACACACCATTCATAGAGTGATTTACCAGAGGAAGGTGATGAAGAACGGAGCGGTAGCATTTGAATTGGCTTTTAATCCGAACAATCACACTATTTTCATAGTAGATGAAGCTTCGATGATTGCAGATTATTCCATGCCATCCGGTTCGAATCCCTGGGCCAATCGCAATTTATTGGAGGATTTGGTCGAGTTTATTTTTAGCGGTACCAATAACAAGCTCATTTTAGTGGGAGATGAAGGTCAGTTGCCTCCAGTTGGAGCAGATTTTAGTCCGGCATTGAACAAAGAATACCTCGAAAACACCCTGTACAATATTGAAATTTTTGATCATCGACTCACAGAAGTTTCCCGGCAAGCGGCCGACTCAGGTATTTTAAAGAACGCCACTCAAATTCGAAATATTCAATCTTACGAAGACTTGATTTTAGAAACCAACACAACGGATTTTATCGATTTGAATGGACAGGAATTGCAGGATGCGCTAGAAGAAAGCCACCGACAAGTTGGAGTAGAGGAGACTTTGGTCATTACCCGCTCCAATAAAAGAGCGAATTCCTACAACAACCATATTCGTTCAAGAGTTTTTTATCATGAAGATGAATTGAGTGCAGGTGATATATTAATGGCCGTGAAAAACAATTATTCCTGGCTTCCAGAAAATTCGGAGCCCGGTTTTATTGCCAATGGTGAAATGATGCAGGTCAATAAGATACTGGGAAGAAAAGAAATGTACGGCTTCCAGTTTGCCGATGCCCGAGTAAAACTGGTCGATTACCCCAATATGGATGAGATCGAAGTAAAACTATTGGTTGATACACTACATTCCGAATCCCCCAATTTGAGTCGGGAAGACCAAAAAAGGCTCTTTTTTGAAATTGAGAAAGATCATCTGGACGAGAAAAACAAGACCAAGCGTTTCAAGAAAATCATGGATGACCCTTATTTTCAAGCCATTCAAGTGAAATATGCCTATGCGGTTACCTGCCACAAATCTCAAGGCGGCCAATGGGAGCATGTGTATATTGATCAGGGCTATTTGCATCCGGATGCGAAGAATAAGGAGTATTTGAGATGGTTGTACACAGCTGTGACAAGAGCCAAATCGAAGGTTTTTTTGGTGAATTTTGAGCGGGAGCTTTTGGTTAGTTAGTTGGTTTGTTTTTTTTTAGTTGTTTGGTTGGGGCTTTAGCTATCGGTTTCCTCGACTCCCTGACGAGTAGTCTGGACAAGCGCGCTCGGACACCTAGCGTTAGGAATCTACAATTTAGGACTTCGAGCGCTAGTCGAGAGGCCCGGGAGTTTAGATTTGAGCGTGACGCTTGCACCAGCGGGAGTACTTTAAAAACGAT
The DNA here is from genome assembly GCA_020436025.1 of Crocinitomicaceae bacterium. GTDB lineage: Bacteria > Bacteroidota > Bacteroidia > Flavobacteriales_D > Crocinitomicaceae > JAGQYP01. The sequence continues at coordinate 22,136 of JAGQYP010000028.1, read as the reverse complement.
AATCGCAAATGAAGAATACGTTTTTACAAATCTGGGTTAATTTTCGAGATTTTCTTTCTTCTATTTCTTTAATCCCAGATACTCTTTTTGAAAACAAAACCACACATTCAAGACAATCGTTAAATTTTTCTGGATAAAGTATAAAACTTAATTCAGCTATATCTTTATAGTTAATTACAATTTTTCTTATTTTATATTTTTTCAAGATCTTTTTTATTTCCGTATTAGGAATATCCTCAGAAATTATTATACTGTCATCAAATTTTACTATATATTTTGATATAACGTCCATTTCAAAAGCATCTATTCCGACCATGATTTTTTCTTGTTCATTAACATAATTATTCATGTTTTCTTGAGAACATGTAGGCAATATATCGCATGAAGTTAAATTAATGAATAATATTATTATTAATTCAAATCCGACTAATTGAATTAACTTTAAATCCCTTAGTCGGTGCGTGAAACGATAGCTCGGTCTAGCCAAACCCTTCGAGTTCCAAATGTTAATTTTACAATAAATGCAAATCCTATTTGAATAATTCTTCAGATAGATCACAATTCAAGGTTTTAATTCTATCACAATAACGATGTAATGCTTCTTTCAAATAATCATTCAGCTTGTTATTTTTAGGATACATTCCTAGAAAAATATCATCTTTAATATTTACAAGCGCTCTTTCTTCATAATCTGAAGTTTCCTCCCAATGTTCATTTTTTTTCGAGGATTTCATATTGTAGAATCTAGATATATATAAAGCAGAACCAAAGGATTCTGAATTCAGAAAATCCAATGCTTGAATAGCTAAAGAATCCTCATCGCACCCAGCAAATTTCAGGATTTCCTCCATAAACTTGAGTTCATTTATTGCTAGGTAGTTGACTAGTTTTGCCAAACCATAGTATTTTCTAATATTGTTGTTTTTGCCTGTATAGTATTCCCATTTTGGATACATATAAGAAGAATCGGCATCTCTCCAGACAGATTGAATTATTTGAAACAATTTATTTTCGATCTGAACAGATTTTTCTTTTGATAATTTCCCAGCTTCGTAATTTATTTTCATTTCAAAATTGATGTTCTTTTCCACGATCCATAAACTATCTTTTGAATGATTAACAACAATAAATGAGTCTACAATAAGATGGTCTGTTTCTTCAGTACATTTGCAAAAATATACTTGCCTTATGGAGTCTTTAGATTCTTGTTCGAAAAAGCATAATCCACCAATCCTGTATATGTCAGTTTGCTGCCCAAGCGTTGGAGTGAGAAAGAAGAAAAGTACATATGAGAAAGAAAATTTTAACCACCCGAAGTTGCGAGCCTCTCGTTCGTATCGGATCAATAGTAGGTTCATTTTAAAACTTCTTTGATTTCTCATAAAGGTCGATTTAGAACTAAGTTAGTGAATAATTTGGTTTGGTCTAGGTTGTTGCACCACTGGGAAGTGGAAATCAACTCAAAACGCTTCGACTGAACCTCGATTCCATTCCGCTCAGGCTCCATTCCACTCGGTCCGGCTCAGCGACCGCGGATTTGCAGGAGTGGGTAGGCCGCATTGATGGGAAGAGGTGTTACGATGTTGAGGGATTGCGGCCATCTTTTTCAATGGTATTGCCGGTCACAGAGCAACTTCGAGCGTAACGAAGTGGAGTCGAGAAGTAGTCGAAGTGTTGGGAGTTTATTGTACTGAACCGTTTTTAGATACGAGCGTGACGCCCGCACCAGCGTTAGGATTAATTACTCACGACGTGGTCGAACAAAGAAATTTGAATCCCATTTCTCTAAACAATCTAGTTCCAAGCAAAATACTATCTCTTCTAACTCACGAACACTTGAATCATATACATCCTCATCTATTTTATCCGGTGGAACAGAAAACAACCAATAGCTTGAATCTTTGAGTTGTTCTCTATCCAATGCTGATTCCTTAGAACATTCAATATATTCTATTTTATTTCTTTTGTAATGCTCAACCAAACCTTTGAGAAAAGAAATGAAAATAAAATTAAAATATTCTTCTCGAGTATTAATACTCGGTTGGATTATTCTCAATATTTCCTCTTCCCTTTCTTCGATTGATAAGTTTGCATTTCCCCAAATTCCAATTGAATCTTCAAACTTAAACAGTAGCGGATATTCTAAGGAAAAAATACTGTTTTCATCCAACGTACTTATTATTTTTAGAAAAATATTGTTCATTCTTGAATTGTGATATTACCCATTTTCATTTCTACCGGGATTCTGCATCATCGACGATAAATGTCGAGAGGAGTTACCAAAGGGGTAGTTCCCATATCAATACTTCCCAACCAAAGACTTATCCCAAGCTTTGATTTTTACTCTTCCAATGTTAATTTTTGCCTTTTTGGCTGCTTTATCCAAGATGCTAAAAGCTTTGGCTGCTTCTTCTGCATCGGCAAATTTACTGGCTAGGGAATTGAAGTTGGATAGGAAATTCATCAATACGGATTGGGTACGTGCAGCTGAAATCACTTCATTTCTGTGCACCCCAGATCCTGGTTCCAATAGTTTTTGCACGTCTTTTTGTAGGGATTTGAAGAATACTTCCCTTCCATCAGTGTAAGTTGCCAATTGGATGTTCAACTTTTTATCCATGGCAATTTTCAATGTTGTGGCATTTTGACTTTGGAAACTAATCGAATCTCCGTTAGGGTATTCTTTGAAATATTCGGGTACGTTATCTTTTTCGTATTTCCCGTTTTCCAATATTTTGCCTTTTCCATTTCCAGAAAGATCAAATTGAACCGCTTTTGGATTTTTAATGATGAATTGGACCAATTCTTTGATTTTAACCGAATCTTCCTCTTTCAGAATTGGGAATTTGCCTGTATAACTGTTTATCCCAAAGGCGTCCACAAACTTCTTGTTGAGCGCTAAACTTTCATCAATGTCTTCTTCACAAATGGACCAGTGGATTTGGACTTCATCGGCTTTTGTGCTCAATACTTTATCATCAAATGACAGTACTCGGATATTGTATTCTTCCGGATGTTTGGTTCCCATGAATTTGAAATCCTGTGTTTCGTAATTGAAGGTGGAGGAATCTTCAAAAATATAGAGACCGTCTTTTTCTTCGTATGTCAGCACACGGTAACCAATATTTTTCTCCATGTTGCTTAGTTTGTCTTTGAGCGTAGCCAAAATTTCCAGAGCAATTTCTTTCTCTTTCTTTAATTTGACAATCATTTCTTTGTGGTATTCCAGTTGCTTGTACCAATACATCAATTCGTCCTGTGTGGTTCTTTTTTGCTTTTTAACCGATTCATTGGAGCCGGGTTGATGGTTTTTTTCTTTCGGTTTGTAGTTCACCACGTTTCCAGAACCCGTGGAGTATCTTATTTTATTCAGTTTGTATTCGGTTACTTTGATTTTTTCCAGACAGATGTCTTTTTGTTTGGTGTGGTATTCGATTTGGTAATCGTATCCTCTTTTACCGTAGATCATTTCTTCATAGTAAGCGATATGAACATTTTTCAGTTCGTCGATGAGCATTTGGTAGGTTGTTACACCATCTTTATTGTAATTGGAATCCGGGCTTAATAGATCGGACTCATCTTTATCATATAAAATATAAGAATTGATTCCTTTCTGGATGACTACAGTTGTTTGTCTTTCCTTGCTTTTTCCCCAAATATCAAAATGGATATTCGTTATCGTGTCATGACCGTAAGTTTTGTAATCGACAACCGGAACATGCATGGCTTGCACTTTTCTTTTGCCTTTATCATCGGTGTGAACTTCAGGGACATAATAGAAAAATCCAATGTCGGGAGTAAGTCCACGAAACCATTCATCTTCTTTTTGTTCTTTGGAAGCGCCTGAAAATCCACCACCATCTCCGGCCGACATCAGTTGATTATCGAAGTAATTCATTCTTCCGCCAAATGCTTCAAAATATTGTCTGGCTCTATTGGCTACCCAATTGTTGATGGTTTCGTTGATTGCTACTACAATCGCTTTCGTTTCATTCACGTCAAATGCACCACCCGAAGCCGCCACATTGATTTTAGATTTTGTGGAGTAGGTGGGAGCCAAAATCTTTTCCATTTTTAATAAAGGTTTGTCTTCACCTCCTTCGCTTTTCATGGCGTATGGTGGGAGTTTTGTAGCGTACAAGTCAACAAACTCTTTGTATTCTTCCAACAAATATTCATGTTGAGGTTCTTCTGAATTTCGGTGTTTGACCATTAAATTTAGATCGTGAAGCGCCAGTTTATTGCATAGTTCCTGCAACATTCCTTTACTTACTTTCCCCAACTCTGTGGAACGGATCAGTAGTTTTTCTCCATTATTTTTTATGGCCCACTCAACCGAATCTCTTTTAGGTGTTTTTCCATCTCTTTTCAGATAAGGTTCACCGATGTATTCAAAGTATTTTCCCAAGTGGTCGTCTAGTCTTTTATTCTTCCAGATAACGTGATAAATAAAAGCTTTTTTCTCACCAACGAGTTCGATCTCTTTTTGAGCATAATTGAATGTGGAGGTACAAAGTACGACAATGGCGATCCAGGAAAAGTGAATAAACTTCATTGAATACGAATTGAATTTCTGCTAAAAATAATAAAGAAAATAAGAAAAGGTTACGTTCTAAAAAAAGAAACCCCGACGAGGCAAGCCTGTCAGGGTAAATCTTCTATTAATCTTAAAGCAACAAGTGATGCAAATTAAATAAATAAAAAACTTACATCAAAATTTTTGCGCTTATTGAATCACAACTTTTTTAGTAACAACTTTCGAATCTATTGTAAATGCTAACATGTAGATTCCTTCAGCAATATCTGAAACGTCAACTTTTACTTTGTTCAATCCATTTGAAAATCCGTTAGAAATAACTTTAACAGTCTTTCCAGAAAGATCAAGTAGTTCGATTTGGCTATCCGAACCATTCAAAGCATTGAAAGTAATTGTCAAGTTATCGTTCGCTGGATTTGGATAAATCTCCAAATTCATTTCTGCAGCGATATCCTCGTTCAAACCTGCTGTGTTGGGAGCCAATGGAACGATGCTGTAGGCACTTACAATTGGATCAATAGGAAGAAGAGCTGAATAAACTTCTACTCTAGAGCAAATGAACACTGGAATATCAGAATTCGCGTGATCGTAGAATTCATATTTGTCGATTACGAAAGACACGTCGTTAATAGGGAATGTAAATGTTCCGTGAACTGAATCTCTCTGGTGAATTCTCGCTACATTCGTAAATGTAGTATCAGGAAGCATCAAAGTACCATAAGCATCGTACTCGATAATTCCTGTACCAGAAGTACTTGGATCTGTATACAAATTCCCTTGAAGGTTCAAAGAAGTTTGACCAGAAATTGTGTTACTGATCATATTTGTATAGTTGAATGGGAAAGTCATCATATCGTAAGACGCCGAATCAAATTCAACAATTGCCAACTCGTTTCCAGCAGTTGAATATCTAAATCCTTGAGAATGTTTGATTGAAGTATTGTAATTGTAATACTGATTCAAATAATCTTGAATTTCAAAATTGTGCGTTGCTCCTAATGGCTGAAAAGTCATGTCGGAAGTCGCATCATTTACGTTAGCTGTTCTCGGTGTAATAACTGTGCTTTCCATCAAAGTTGACCAGTCCCAGGTAGCGTTAGCTCCATTGGTAGACGTTTTCATGTCAAAGCCAGCAGTATCTGCTACATAGTAATTATGGTTACCGATAGCAGCTTCATCAGTAGAGTTGAAGGTTGGTTGAGCGAAAGTCGCACTTACCCCTGCAACTACTGCAAATAGAGAAAGTAAATTTCTTTTCATAATTGATTCCTTTTTTTTGGTTTTGGTAAAAATAGTAATTCTTTCGGATACACTAACGAGGTTCTAAGTCAATGGGTTGGGAAGAAATAGTTACTTTGTCCAAATGGAATCCAAAAATGCTGAACAAATTCCCGCCTATCTGTGTTCATAATCTGTATTTTTGATTGAATGAATTTGTCAGATAAAGGTTTTCGAAAACTGGTTCGATTGTTCTTTTGGAGTTCTATCGGACTCACCCTATTGTTTAGTCTGGGGATGCTGAACCTTCAATTTGATTACGATTTCGAGAAGTTTTTTCCAAAAGATTCTGAAGAAACGGATTACTTCCTGAATTATAGAGAAGAGTTCGACTCAGACAACGACTATATGTTGCTGGGTATTCGGAATAGCTCAGGAGTTTTTGATTATGATTTTCTGAAAGATGTTGACAGCGTTACTTCACGACTAGAGAGTCTGGAGCTGGTCGATTTCGTTGTTTCCATCACCAATCAATATAATTATGCGGTAGCCCCATTAGGTTTACAAGTCCTTGAAATCCCTTACATCAATTTTGAAGAAAAAAATGCTGAAAAAGATTCCACCAGTTTATTCAATAATGAAGAATTGGTAGGAATTCTGATTGACCAGAAAGCGGAGGTGGTCAACATATATATCAAACACCAAAATTATCTAAGCAAAGCCAAATGTGATACCCTATTGAAAGAAGTGCGGAACATTCTTGCAGATTTCACTTTTGATGAGGTGCATTTGTCGGGTAGGGCAGTTGGACAGTCTTATTATGTGAGTCAGATGCAAAAAGAATTGCTTCTTTTCTTTATCGTGTCGGCCGTTTTAGTCATTCTGTTTCTTTTTATCGCTTTTCGATCTTTTCAGGGGATCTTTTTCCCTTTGATTATCGTGCTCTCCTCCATGATTTGGATTTTTGGATTCATGGGGGTAATTCAGAAACCGATGAATATTCTGCTTACAATTTTACCTACGATCATGTTTGTGGTTTCCATGTCGGATGTCATCCATTTTGTTTCCAGATATATTGATGAAAAGAGGATTGGAGAGCCCTCGATAAGAGCTTTGAAAACAACCGTCCGAGAAGTGGGTTTGGCTACTTTTTTAACCTCCTTTACTACTTCAGTTGGTTTTTTCTCTTTGGTTCTCGTGAAAGTAGAACCCGTTGCAGATTTTGGAATTTACACTGGAATTGGAGTGATTTTGGCGTTCGTTGCTACATATGGCATGTTACCTTTCTTTCTGTTGTTATCCAACCAGATAGATGGGCGAGGACTGAGATCCAAATCTAGTTTCTGGGAGAAATATCTGCGTATCGCTTTTACAGGTATCATGACAAATAGAAAGAAAATCTATTGGGGAATGGGCGTGATTGTGGTGCTTTCCATCTGGGGAATTACCAAAATAGATCGCAATCATTATATTCTGGACGACTTATCAGAAGAAGCTCCAGTGAAACAAGATGCACTCTTTTTTGATCAATATTTTGGTGGGGTGCGTCCTTTCGAATTGGCGGTAATTTTAGGTCCGAAAGCCGATAGCATTACCGATTTGAAAGTGCTTCAGGAAATGAATAAAATTGAAGTTTTTCTGAAGGATGAATATGGAGTAGGTAGGATCAATTCATTGGTGACTGTCTTTAAAACTTTGAATCGAATTTATCATACAGCCAATCCGGAGTTCTTTAAATTACCAGAGAGCAATAAAGAAGTTAAGAAATACCAGAAAAAGTTTTTGTCACGTAAATCCATGGATCTCACACAAAAACTCATTTCCAAAGACAGAAAAACCACTCGAATAACAGGGAATATAGGTGACTGGGGTTCTGAAATTGTAGCTGCAAAGAATAAAGAGTTGTTGGCCTTTGTTGAAAAAGAGATCGATCCTGAAATCATCCAAGTGAAGATTACCGGAACCGCGCATTTGCTAGACGAAAACATGAAAACCTTGTCCGACTCCATTACCTTCGGATTAGTGATTGCGGTGATCATTGTTTCGCTGATCATGGCCTTGCTTTATCGATCATTGAGAATTGTACTTATCTCTTTGATTCCAAATATTATTCCATTGCTGATGATTGCAGGGATCATGGGATTTTTTGGGATTCAGTTTAAGATTACAACCGCGATTATTTTCACCATTGCGTTTGGAATTTGTGTGGACGACACCATTCATTTTTTGAGCAAATTCAATTTGGAGTTGAAGAAAGGGAAAAGCGTGCTTTATGCTTTGAAAAGAACCTATTTGGCAACTGGAAAAGCCATAGTTTTGACTTCTTTGATTTTGTGTTCTGGATTTTTAATGCTGATTTTTTCAGATTTCAGTGGGACTTTCTACACTGGAATTTTAATTACCATTGCTCTGTTCTTTGCTGTTATTGCCGATCTCACCATTCTTCCAATCTTACTTTTAGGCATAAAAAAAGAGGCCGAACAACCAGCCTCTTCAAACAAACAAACAACAAACTAAAACCTCATCAATATTAAACTATGTTTACTTGAGGATGATTTTAGTCCCGCTCGCCAATGTCTCGTCCGGTGCAGACGAATTATTCTTTTTCAATAATGTTGTTAGTTTCATTCCGTATTCCTGAGAAATTTCACGCATCGAAGACTCTTGTTTTAGAGTAATGGATTTATCATGATTTTTTCCTGGCTTTCCTTTTTTTGGTTGTAGGTAAACAATGTCACCTGGTACCAAAACATCTTTCTTTTTTCCGTAATCGTTGTATTTGTACAACTGCCAAAGTCCCAATTCGAATTCTTTGGAGATTTTATAAAATGTGTCTCCTTTTTTAGCCACCACAAAATGTACTCCATTTGGTTTAACTTCTACTTTGTGTTTATTATGTTTTGGAGCGATGAATGCAGAATGCTTTATCGTTTTATTCGCCGGGTTGTTTTCGATAGAATGAACCGTTACTTTTTCAATTTTTAAAGGATGATCATACTGATACAATTGGTATTCTTCGATAATGTCAATTAAAAGTTCAGCATATTTAGGATTGGTAGCATAACCACAACTTTTCAACCCTTTAGCCCAACTTTTGTAATCTGTAAGTTTCAATTCAAAAAGTGACGCATATCGATCTCTGTATTTTAAGAATTCAGAATGATCTTTGAAGGATTCATTGGCATTGTCATACTTTCTGAAACATTCATTTTTCGCATCATCATCCTGGAAAAAAGTTTCGCCTGTCCACTTGTGACATTTGATTCCAAAATGATTGTTGGCTTCAGTAGAAAGTTTGCTGTTTCCATACTGAGATTCCAAAACCGCCTGAGCTAATGTAATACTAGCCGGGATTTGGTACTGATTCATCTGCTTGATAGCTTCTTCCTTCCAGGTTTCGATATAATCCTTTCTGGAAGCGTAGTGACCGAACGAAAATTGCGTCAGTCCGACTGCGAGAAATAAGATTACTTTTTTCATGTTGTTGTGTTTGTTTTGTTTGTTGTGGCCGTTTGTTAAGCGGACACTAGCTATTACGGAAGACTCGTTTTTTTTGTTACAAAAGCACATCAATAAGCTGGAAACAAGGGAGTTAACAAAGTGAGGTGAGGAGAGCGGAAAATAGAAAACTAGACGAAAAGTCGAACGCCATATCTTTTTTCAAAACCCGGAATACCTTGTAAGCCTCCTGTGTGGATGGCAAGTATTTTTGATCCTTCAGGAATTTGGTTTTGCCTTAATTGATCGTAAAGTGCATACATCATTTTTCCTGTATAAATTGGATCAAGTTGAATCTGGTGTAAATGGTAGAATTGATTTATGAATTCCACAAGGATTTCCGAAGATTTGGCGAAACCTCCAAAATGGTAATCACTTAGAACCGAAAGCTGATTTAAATATTCCTCCGTAACTTCTTCATTCTGGAAAAAGTTCATCACTGATTTTTGAATCTCTTCGTGCATGAAATCTCCTTTGAGTGCAGGAACACTGAATAAGTGCTGGTTTTCTTTTAGCGAGATTAAGAGTCCGGCGGCTGTATTTCCAGTTCCCGAACCCACAAAAATAATATCGGGATTAAGGTGAGAAGCTTTTAAAATTTCAGTACATCCTAAAGTACCATAATAATTGTCTCCCCCTTGAGGAATGATATAGGGATAATCAAATTGTTCGTAATAGTGATTCAGATATTCTTTTGAGTCGTGCATGCTGTATTCCTCACGGGAAACAAAATGAAGTTCCATTCCTCTTTTTCTACAATTGGAGAGGGTTTCAGTTTCCATTTCATCGCCTCTAACAATTCCAATTGACTTCAAGCCTGCAAGCGAACAAGCTTCTGCAGTGGCAATCAAATGATTGGAATGCGCCCCACCGAAAGTTAGAATGGAAGACTTTCCCAGCTGTTGGGCTTTTTCAATATTGTACCTAAGTTTTCGCCATTTATTGCCAGAAATGATAGGATGAATAAGATCTTCCCTTTGCAAATAAACTTCCACATCCTTTTCAGCAAATAAAGGATCCTGAAGTTGATCGATTTGTATTTCCGGTAAATTTAAAAGCATTAGATTTGTTGTCAGTTCAAAATGCAAAGTTCAAAGTGCAAAGTTCAAAATTAGTTATTCTGCGCGCTACATTCTAAATTCTAAACTCAAAAGTGTCTGAAGATTTCAATACCAAAGAATTCGAGGAGGGGGATTTTTATTTTACTCCTGAAGGTTATCGTGTATTTACAGAAAAGTACCTATTAAAAAGAGGGTATTGTTGTAAAAGTGGATGTCGTCATTGTCCTTATGGCTGGGACGTGAAATCTCAGTCTTTTAAGAAGAAGCGCTAACATCCGTCATTTCAGGATGCTTGGCTACAATTCCTTTGGATAAATAGAGTTCCTTAATCTTTTTAAAATCTTCTTCTTCGTTCCAGGTTGGTTCGAAATCGTCTAAAAATCCGCCAACTTTTCTTTTGTAATCCATGTAAGCCAAAACGATGGGAACATTCGCCGATTTGGATAAATAATAGAATCCTTTTTTCCAGTTTTCATTTAAAGAACGGGTTCCTTCTGGTGTAAAGAGGATAATCACTTCATCTTCCTGATCAAAATATTCCGCGATTTTTTCTGTGAGATTGGTTTTCTTATGTCGATCCACCGGAATCCCTCCCAATTTTTTCAGAATGAAACCAATTCCTGGTTTGAAAGCCTCTTTTTTAATCAGCATTTTAGCCTCTGCTCCTAAGGACCAAAAACCCAGTATGCCAATATAAAAGTCGAAATTACTTGTATGAGGAGCCATGATCATGACACACTTTTTAGCCTTTTCAGGAAGTGGTTCGATGGTCCAGCCCATCCATTTTAAAATTAACTTAGATAATGCTTTCAAGAGCTTAAGATAAATTTATAAATTAGAGACAAAATTAAGTTTTCTTCATGAAAAGACTCCGGTTTTTACTGATAATTCCATTGTTTCTGTGTTTCATTTTGGTGTATTTAATTTCCAATGCCTTTTTGAGACGCGATGAACCATTGATTCACAATTACATACCGGATGAGGTAGATGTGCTGATCGAATTTGACATCAAACATTTTGGTTCTGCTTTTATGTACAATATGATGTACAACAGTGCCTATTTCAATGAAAAAATACCACTTCCAACGGGAACAGGAAGAAAAGATATTCCATCCATGGGGATTTCGCCAGCCAACAATTTTGTATTTGCTGTTGAGAAATGGGGAACAGGTGATTTCTATTATTTGATCTTTCAATTGGAATCTAAAAGGCTTTTCGATGATTTTGTTGGGAAGCTGGCGGAGCAGAATAAGAATCTGGTATATGCTTCCAATAATGAGGTAGGTATTTTCGGATTTGCTAAAAATGTAGACAAGAAAGTGGCTTCTGATTATCTGGATGAAGTGATTCACAAAAATGTAGAATCCATCCGAACCAAATATGATCTGAATGAAAAGTTCAATTTAGATCGCGACATCAACATCCACTTTAATACCCAGGCATATTTAGAGGGAAGCCAATTACAAAACATTTTTGCAAGTCTGGATCTTGTGAGTTCAAGTGCCATCATGGATGTCCATTACACCTCCAACGAGAAATATGAAGTTGAGCCGATTAATGGGAAAGTGTTGAAAGCGAAAAATCTCCATGTGTCTTCTTCCATGAAGATGGAGGATATTTTGAATACCTTCGGAATGAAGACCTACCGAAGTATAAAGGAATTTCCGAAGATTAATAAATGGAGCATCAACAATTTGGGTTCTTTATTTCATTTGGAAAATAATGTTCCCATGGATTCAGTGAATGAGGTTTATCGTTTCAAGTCTTCATTCGGAGAATTTATTGTGGATAATCACAAAAGCTTTGGGATTTATATTCCAGAACTCAAAAGAAAGATCTCTTTGAATACCCAAAACAAATTTGAAATCTTGTTTGAGCCTGAGTCTAAAGAAGAATTTGAACGTTATTTTAAGGGGCTCGCAGATACCGGATATATTGCTATTGATTCGGCTAAACACCAAATGAATCTGGGACCTTTTGGAGTTTTCAAGTACAAGTGGATGGATAAGATGTTCATTTTGTTTCCAACGGATCAAGTAGGGGTAGATTTAGTGGACATTAAGGAACCAGGAACCTATTTTTACATGGATTTCGACTTGAATCCATTTTTCAAGAATTTTGAAATGATGGGAGCCAATGCATATGAATCCATGGCCTTTACAGGAATATTGGGAAATTTTCAAGAATTCCTGAAAGCGTTTGATCGTGTAGAAGTCGGTTTGAGTTCGAAAGGGGAAAATATTCAATTGAACAGTACATTATCCTTTAAGAATAGGGAAGGAGTTGCGATCATAGAAATGATGTCTGCCTTCTTAAATTCAAACTTCAGACATTTCTTTATCAACTAGTCTTAAGCGTTTTTTCTCTTTACCGTATCGGCGAAGTTTTCATCGTTCAATTTGGATTCTACCCAAGATTCAATATCGATATAGTCCAAAATGATTCTTTCCTTTTTGTTTTGAAAAAGTTCTTCCATTTCTTTTTTCAGGAGTGCCAGTATTTCGTTTTTGTTTTCCTCTCCTTTTTTCATGATTTTGGAGATCATCTTCACGAATACCGTTTCGATGGTAAAATCCTTGTCTTGTTTTCCAAGGTATCTTGAAGTGGATTTCGTCACGTATTCCAAGAAATCATAATTCTCCAGCTCAAAGTGAATCATGATGTTAAGAACCCTTGAAAAGCTGTATAAATCCTGACGAAGCATCTGCTCGTTGTCGTTGATCATGATGTTGACGATGGATAGCGCTTTTTTGTATTCTCCCACGCCGAAGTAGGCATAAGCTTTATTGAAATAAATATTGATTTCCTTTTCCTTGTTGATTATATCTTTCAATTCTTCTTCCATGGCTGCATTTTTGTCCATGATCTGAAGCGTTTTTCCAAACTCACCTTTTCTATTGTGCATGGTCAGTTCAGCAATAAAGGCAGAAGTGAAAATACTCACTTTCACATCCATGTTATTGAAGCCTTTTTCTTTCGAAAGATTGCGAATATCCTGGATGGTTTCCTCTGCTTTTTGGTATTCTTTATTATCGATATAAGAACTCAACAAATGTGTCAGAGCCATCAAATAACGCTTAGACGTATCGCTTTTAATATTCGGATTGCGATCCAAAATCGATCTAACCTTATTGAAATAAATGTAAGATTCTTGATATTCCCTGTAGGTTACTGCACACAAACCTTTGATATAATAACAAATGGTAGCGGCCCTGTCTGACAAAGCCGTATTTTTTCCAATAATCAAATGGTAGTTGGCAATGGCATCAACAGTGGCTTTATCCTTTTCATTTTGAATGAAACCACCCGATCTGAAAACATAATTGATTTTCGAGTACAAAATTTGATATTCAGCCAGGTTTCTTAGTTTTTCAATGATCTGAGATTCCTCTTCGATCAAGGCATCTAAATCCTCATCAAAATTCCCGCTTTCATATTCCTCTTCCAGGAGTTTTTTCTGCCAGGAAACCAATTCAAACAGATAGTAAAACTTCTCGTAGTCTCTAGCCAGTTTCTTAGCGCGTTTAATGAATTTCTTACATTCTTTATACAGTGCTTTTTTATGAAGAATCTCTACATTTTTAATCTCTTGCTTGATGATCGAATTGATATCTTGTTCCGAATAATAGGAACGAAGACTTTTCAATATCAATTTATACAGATGATTTTTTTCAGAAGGTAAATGATTGATGAAAGTATCTTTCTTGAAATGATTTTTCAATCTCTCCTCATCATAATCTTTCTGTTTTTCTATGTAATCGAAAATCTTTAGATAGTTCTTGTCTCCCGATTGTAGGGAAGAAGTTAACTTAAAGAATCGTTTTTCAGACTTACTTAATGATTTGATCAGATCAAAGAGTTCTGTAGAGGGTTTCATAGTTTCATCCGTTTTAGCATTCCAAAAATAATAATTATCAAATTGGATTCCTAAAAATTGGATAGATAATGCTTTCCATCTATTAAAAGGCGGAATTTCAATTATAAAATAGTAAGTCTATTGATTTGAGGTCCTCAGATAGGAATACAAAGTTAGGCATACTCTGAAAGCTCGATCCAGCGATTGGTTTTTTCGTCAATGGCCTCCATCAACTTGGACAACTCAATTGAAACTTCATTGATTTGATTTGATTCCAAGCTTCCCGAGCTCAACATTTCTGTTATTTCCAGTTTACGTGCTTCCAATTGTTCTATTTCAGACTCCAGCTGTTCGTATTCTACCTTTTCTTTGTAGCTCAATTTCTTTTTGGGTGCCTCAGAAGTAGGTTCAGTATTTTTCACAGGAACTGGAGCAACACTTACTTTTTTCTCTGATTTCTTTTCGCTGGCTAATTCCTCACGGTATTTTGTATAGTTTCCATGGATGTCTTTGATCTCGCCACCACCTTTAAAATAGAAAATGTGCTCTACGATTTTATCCATGAAATATCTGTCATGACTCACTACCATCACACAACCAGGAAAATCATTCAAATAATCTTCCAGAACTGAAATAGTGAAAATATCCAAGTCATTTGTAGGCTCATCCAGAATTAGGAAATTTGGGTTTTCCATCAGGATGGTCATTAAATACAATCTTTTCTTTTCTCCACCGCTCAGTTTAGATACAAACTGATAATGCATGTCTTTAGGAAATAAAAACCGCTCCAAAAACTGAAGGGCAGATAGTTTTTTTCCTTTCTCCAATGGGATGTATTCAGCGATGTCCTTAATGACTTCAATCACCTTTTTATCCTCTTTGATTTGCATTCCTTTCTGAGAATAGTAGCCAATTTTGACCGTATCTCCGATAACTATTTTTCCCTTGCTAAGTTCTTCCTTACCAAGAATAAGATTCAAAAATGTTGTTTTTCCAACCCCATTATTCCCCACAATCCCAACTTTTTCACCTCTTTTAAATAGATAGGAGAAATCATTGATGATATTTTTATCAGGGAATTGTTTACCAATATGATGTAGTTCGATGATCTTGGTTCCCAAACGCTCAATATTCACATTAATGGAAAGCTCGTCCTTAACGATCTTTTGTTTGGCTATTTTCTTGGTTTCAGCGAAAGCATCAACTCTGGCTTTTTGTTTTGTACCTCTTGCCTTTGGTTGTCTTCGGATCCAGTCTAATTCCTTTCGGAAAGTGTTTTTTGCCTTGTCAATATTGGCCTGAAGTTGTTCTTCTCTTTCCGCTTTTTTCATCAGATAATAAGAGAAATTTCCTTCGTAGCGATGGATGCGGTCTCGTGCCAATTCAAAAATCAAATCACAGATCACCTCAAGAAAATACCTGTCGTGTGTGACCATTAAAATGGCTGATTTCGAATTTTTAAGATAATCTTCCAGCCACTCAATCATGTCCAGATCCAAATGGTTGGTTGGCTCATCCAGAATTAGTAAATCCGGATTTTGAATCAAAACCTGAGCTAGAGCAATTCGCTTTTTTTGTCCACCCGACAAGTGTTCAATTTTGTTGTGAAGAGCCGGAATTTTTAACTGAGTACAAATCGTATTGATCAGAACATCTTTGTCCCACAAATTCTTCTCATCCATTTTATTGAGAATGTCTTGGGGTATTTCTTCCTGCTGACTCACCTTTGAATTATAGGTTTTCAAAATGCGAGAATCTTCATCATCCACAGATAGAATTTCTTCCAGAATGGTGTGTTGATCATTGGGCTCCTGATCCTGATCTAAAAATCCGACAGAAATTTCATTCCTAAAAACAACCGCGCCCGAATCGGAATTCGAAGCATCTTTCAGAATAGAAATTAGAGTTGATTTTCCAAATCCATTTTTAGCCACCAAAGCAGCTTTTTCTCCTTTATTGAGTCCAAAGCTTACATTTTCAAACAAGACTTTTTCTCCGAAAGCCTTGGAAATATTTTCAACAGAAAGGTAATTCATTAACGAATTCTATCGATGGATTGAATCAATTTCAAATCCCTTTTGATCGACAGTTGTGCCAATAATGCGAAAGGCAAACAAACCATTATTCCGAAGAATCCTGCACCCAATCCCGTTGTAATGGAAATTTGGGAAGCTAAATCTTCTACATGAAGGATTCTTGCACCGATTGGTTTACCCATTGAAAAACCAACGATGGTAAGAACGACCATTAGAAAACACAGAATGGTATTGAATCGCGCCAAAGCCAATTGACGTTTTAATTTTTTATAAGACATGATGATCCAGATATTCAAGCAAATCAAAAGCATGAAACTAATATATAGGGGAATTGGAATCCCTTCTTTCATTTTCTTCAGTGTATCTGGATTCACTAATTGTGCTCGATTGGCTTTTTCCAATTCTGAAATTTCTTTGGAAAGATCTTGAACTTCTCCGTCAACGACTAGTTCAAAGCTTACTCCTTGTCCGCCAACTATGGCAGAAACATCCACGCCACTTTCCGAAAAAGTGTAGATTCCGATACTTGTAAATGAAGCGATGAACAATCCTGCTATAATCAGGATAAGATAAATTGTTTGGATTCTCTGTAACATGAAAAATAGTTTTCGCAAAAATACCAAACAAAGTGGAATCTCAAAAGGGTTTGAGTCAGTTCAATAGATTTTTAAAAAATAGGTGAGAATTAAATTTATTTTGTATTATTGCATCACAATTGGTCTAAGGACCGTTTTTGAATCACCCAATTTATATTTAGAATAATCAAAAGAATTTACTGAAAGTAATCTACATTGATCTCAGTATAGTATCTATTAGTTAAGTATGTATACAAAAGCACAGTTAGAAAAGCTTAAAGTTTCTGATTTACGCGAAATTGCCAAAGGACTTGGTGTTGCCGAAAGTGAAACTATGACGAAAGCTGATATCGTTGACATTTTATCTGAAATGGACGCCAATGGAGCCAACGATTCTTCGGAAGAAGAAAAATCCAAAAGACCACGTAAAAGAGTTACTGAAAAAGTTGAAAAAGGAGGAGGAAATGAGAAACAACCAGAGGGAGATCTTTTTTCATCACAAGAGGCGGATACAACTAAAGAAGTAAAAGCTGAAGATAACCAAGAGGATAAAGGGAATGCTGAGGAAAACAAAAAACCTGCAGGAAGACCTGATAACCGAAGAAACGGGAACAATAACAATCCCAAAAATCAGCAAAACCAACCAAACCAACAAAATCAGCAAAATAGAAATAAGAATAACGGAAATCACGAGAAGAAAAATCAAGCGGATTTCTACGGATATAATTTTGATGGAATCATCATCACTGAAGGAGTGTTGGATATGATGCAAGATGGATATGGATTCCTAAGATCATCAGATTACAATTACTTACCTTCTCCAGATGATGTTTATGTGTCTCAGTCTCAGGTGAAACTGTTTGGGTTGAAAACAGGAGATACTGTAAGAGGAGCAGTAAGACCACCAAAAGAAGGAGAAAAATACTTTCCATTAATCAAAGTGGAAATGATCAACGGAAGAGAGCCTGGTTTTGTAAGAGACCGAGTTCCGTTTGAATATTTAACGCCATTGTTCCCAGATGAGAAATTGAAATTGACTGGACACAAACATGAAACCATGTCTACAAGAATCATGGATTTGTTTGCTCCAATCGGAAAAGGACAGAGGGGAATGATTGTGGCGCAACCTAAAACTGGTAAGACTGTTTTATTAAAGGAAATCGCGAACGCCATAGCAGAAAATCATCCAGAAGTTTATTTGATCGTCTTGTTGATAGATGAAAGACCAGAAGAGGTAACAGACATGGCGAGATCAGTAAACGCGGAAGTAATTTCTTCTACGTTTGATGAGCCAGCAGAAAGACACGTAAAAGTTTCGAATATAGTTTTGGAGAAAGCGAAGAGAATGGTAGAGTGCGGACATGATGTTTGTATTCTATTGGATTCGATTACGCGTTTGGCTAGAGCCTATAACACGGTTTCTCCAGCATCAGGAAAAGTACTTTCAGGAGGTGTCGATGCCAATGCACTTCACAAGCCAAAAAGATTCTTTGGAGCAGCAAGAAAGATCGAAAATGGAGGATCACTTTCAATTTTAGCAACAGCTTTGACTGAAACAGGATCTAAAATGGATGAGGTGATCTTCGAAGAATTTAAAGGAACAGGTAACATGGAATTGCAGTTGGATAGAAAGATTTCGAACAGAAGAATCTACCCAGCTATCGATATTTTAGCTTCAGGTACGCGTAGAGAAGACTTGTTGATGGATAAAGATGTGTTACAAAGAATTTGGATTCTTAGAAAGCATTTGGCAGACATGAATCCGGTTGAGGCAATGGAATTCTTAAAAGACAGAATGCAGAATACGCTTTCGAATGAAGAGTTCTTAGTTTCCATGAATGGATAATGAATTAAAATAAAATTGGAGAAAGGTCGTGCGTGAGTGCGACCTTTTTTATTTTTGCAAACATGAATAGTTATTTAAAGTTTCCAGTGATTTTTGCCGTAATCTGGTTTGCGGTAAAGTGTATTTTGTTTTTTGCAGGAATTGAAGATTCTTTGCTTCCGGGGGTAATGTTGAATATGCTTTTGCTTTTGGCATCGGTGGCGGTAGGACTTTTCCTCAAGAAAAAAGCGGAGAATTATGCAGATGTTAATTTCTTGGATGACATTAAGATCGCGATTAAATCGGGAATGGTCTATGTTGGCTTTCTAACCTTTTTCATTTATGCTTTTTATGCATGGGTAGATCCTGGATATATTCAGAAGTTAACGGACATGAGAGAAAAGGAAGTTCGGGAATATTTATCAGATGAGGAAAATCTTAAGAAAGCCAGGGAAGAAAATCAGAACATTAAAGATTTATCCAAAGAAGATATTATCGATTTAAAAGTAGAGCAGTCCACGTGGGTCTATTCCCCATTTTACTCCTCTACATTTGCTTTGCTTTCCATGATGACCGGAGTATTTATCAATTCTTTATTGGTAGTCTTGCTCTTCAGAAAAGTCTTGTTTAGAGAGATGGAAGTAAGGGAGGGTTAAAAAAACTCTTCACTCAAACTTCAAACTCACACTCCCATTCAAAACATAAATCCCTAAAATAGAAAAAGCGACCCCGCATTGGAATCGCTTTTTCTCTACATCAATCTGTAATTCGAATTAACTCTCGTATGACAATAACTGATCTATACTGTTTGTACTAATTGCATGATAATTTGGTCTAGCTTTCTCGTAGATCTTTCTAGCCAATTGTTTTCCTTCTTCAGAATTTGCTAATTCGCCATAAATCGGCATTAAGAATTTTCTTCTACCTACGTTAATAAGGAAAGCTTCCATATCCTTTTCAGCACCATGATATCCGTGACGAATAGATTGCACGTACCACTCAGACATCAATTCCGAGTTTCCACAAGCTTTAAAATTGTAGATATCGTCTAATTCTTTCATTTTAGCTACGCTAAGGTCTGAAGGAAGATGTCTCATGAAATGCAACCACTCTTGAGTTGACCAATCATTCCTTTTAAGCTTAAGATCTTTTGCAGATCCATTTTTCAATTCTTCAATTTTAGCATCCACTTTAGTGAATTTATCAGAAGTGATGGAAATACCTGATTCAGGAATACCAGGACCGTAAATCCACTCATCAATATTGAAAGCCACATTATCTTTCTCCAATAAATTTTCTTTCAAATACGCCACAAAGTCTTCCGTAGTAATTGTTTGGAATTGGTGTTCAGTAAAATACTTTTTCAAGAAAGCATCAAATTTTTCTCTTCCAGCAGCATTTTCAAGAGACTTTAAGAAGAATGCTCCCTTCACGTAAGCAATGGAAGTCATCCCGTCGTCAGGATTTCTACCAGCAAGATTTAATTTCAAGTGCGTATCCTCTGGGTGCTCACCTTCAGAAATATCTTTTACTTCTTGTTGTAATTCTTGGTATTCGATCAAGGCAAGCATGTCTGCATACTCCTTCCCATAGATCTGCTCCATGATTCTGTTTTCAAAATAAACTGTAAATCCTTCATTCAACCAGAAATCTTCCCAAGTAGCATTCGTTACCAGGTTTCCAGACCAAGAATGTGCTAATTCATGTGCGATCAAACTAACTAGCGACTTGTCTCCAGCAAGAATAGTTGGAGTAGCGAAAGTCAATTTTGGATTTTCCATTCCACCAAAAGGGAAGGAAGGAGGAAGAACAATTACATCATATCGTCCCCATTGGTATGGACCATATAGATTTTCAGCACTTTCAACCATTCTTTCCATATCCGAAAGTTCGAAAGCAGCCGATTGAATCATCGATGGTTCAGCGTAAACTCCTGTTCTAGGTCCAATTGGATGAAAAACTAAATCTCCTACCGCAAGAGCGATTAAGTAAGATGGGATTGGGTTCTTCATTTTAAATTGATATTCCCCAGTATTGTTTTTCTCCTGTGGATTGTCTGCACTCATTACGGCAAGCAATTCCGAAGGAACTTTTACATCAGCAGAATAAGTGATTCTGTTACCAGGAGTATCCTGACAAGGAATCCAAGTTCTAGTTAGAATGGCTTCTCCTTGTGAAAACAAATAAGGATATTTTTTACCGGCAGTTTGTTGCGGATTCAAAAACTGAAGCGCTTCTGTTTTATCTGTTGTAGCGTAATGAATCTTAACAATTTTAGTTTCCGGAGTAATTGAAACCGTCAAAGGAGAACCTAAAAGTTCATCCGCTTCACCAATTTCAAATTTTGCTTCTTCATCATTTTCACCAATCGTTACTTTATCGATTTGCAAATCCTTGATGTCGAAAATCACTTTATCTACACCCGCAGTGTTTTCAATTTTATGTTCTACAATCCCTGAAACTTTTTGATTATCGAAATCTACATTTAAGATCAAATGCAAATGTGTTGTATGTACATCAGCCACATTAGCATAGGAATGTGCATCTTTAACGATCATGTTTTCTGATTTACTGGCGGTGTTGTCCTTGCTTTTTTCGTTCCCTTCTTTACTGCCATTACACGACGCAAGAACAGTAACGATAAGCGCTGCACTAATTATCAACTTCATCATTTTCCTTTTACCTATTCTGGTTATCAACTACTTGTCTCAAAGTTCAATTGTTGTAGTAGGGATGCAAAAATAATATATAATTCCACTGATAGTCTGATTATTATACTAAATATGTGTTTTTTTCGCCTAAACGGTCAAAACCAATGATGAAAAATGAACATTAAATTAATTTTAAGCTATCTCTTGGTAATCGTTAAAAATTGTTTAATTTTCGTGGCTTAAAAATCAATAAATACTAGATATCATATGAATACAGATATGAAGAATGTGCTAGGACACCCAGCCGGTCTGTTTATTTTATTTTTCACAGAAATGTGGGAACGGTTTTCCTATTACGGGATGCGTGCACTATTAGTCTTATTCCTTGTAAGTGCAGCAGGCCTTGGAGGATGGGAATGGTCGAATGAAAATGCCCTGCAATTGTATGCTACGTATACAGGATTGGTATATGTCACTCCGATTTTTGGAGGAATGATAGCAGACAAATTTTTAGGTTATCGAAATGCGGTAACTCTTGGGGCTTTGTTAATGACACTTGGTCATGCAAGTATGGCATTTGAAACTGAAGCAACATTTTATTTAGGACTTACTTTACTGATTGTTGGGAATGGTTTTTTTAAGCCAAACATTTCTTCAATTGTAGGGCAGTTGTATACTAAAACAAATGAGAGTAAAAAAGATGCAGGATATACAATTTTTTACATGGGTATCAATGCAGGTGCCTTTCTTGGAATATTCCTTTGCGGATATATTGGTGAAAAAGTAGGTTGGAGCTATGGTTTTGGTCTTGCAGGTGTATTTATGTTCTTTGGCATGTTGCAGTTTTATTTTTCCAATGCCATTTTCGGAGAAGTTGGC
>JAGQYP010000027.1:36475-50321 GCA_020436025.1 Crocinitomicaceae bacterium | reverse complement strand
ATTAGGGAATTTTTGATGAACTTTGATCAAAAATTCATCCCCTTTCATTTCCGGCATTAGCCAATCGGAAACAATCAATAGAATATCTATATCTTCTTGTTTCAATTCTTCTATCAGCTCCAAAGCTTCTTCTGGGCTTTCGGCAAACTCATATCCATATTCCGAACCAAAATTTCTTCTCAATTGACCTTTCAAACTAGTTAAAATAGTTCTTTCATCGTCCAAACAAAGTATCGTTTTCTTTCCCATCTTAATAAGGTAATTTTACGGTAAACTCTGTGTTTCCAGGTTCACTTTCTACACTAATGGTTCCACCATGTTTTTCAATAATTTTTCTAACTATATCCAATCCTAATCCGGAACCTTCTCCCGCTTTTTTAGTTGTGAAGAAGGGTTCAAAAATTCGGCTTTTAATTTCCTCTGGAATTCCAGATCCTGAATCAGCAATACGAACAGCAAGCTCATTACCTTCTTTTCTTAAGGAGATTTTTAAGGTTCCTTCTCCGTTCATTGCTTGTATTGCATTATGGATTAAGTTGGTCCAAACTTGATTTAATTCATCCGGGAAGCATTCAATATCTGCAACAATATCAAAATCTTTTTCTACTGTCACTCCCCTTTTAATCATATTGTGATACAATGTCAAGACCGTATCGATATTGTTTCCAAGATTGGTTGGAATCTTTTCACCAGAATGATCAAATCTTGAATAGTTTTTCAACGCAAATACAATCTTAGACGCCCGATCAACCGCCGTTTGGATATTATCACTGTTTTTGCATTGTTCCGTTTGATTATATATCAAATCCAGATATTGCAAACTATTTTCGCTTTTGATAATAGGAAGATAGCTCTCGGCCACTTCAATAATTCCTATATCAATCATCATCTCTGCTACCTCATCAGCATCTTCAATATCGAGCTCATCAAGTGCAGTTGTAAGTTTCCTTCTTGCCTGTCGCTCTTCGGAAGAAGAAAGTGAAACTTTTGAATCAAAACCTGCTTGTAGCATGATGAAAAAAGACGCCTTTTCTTCATCATTTAACTTTTCAAAAACTTCTGGAAATGACTTTACGGATGTTTTGATAGCAGACCTTATCGTGCCAACTGAAGCTTGAATGGCTCCTAATGGTGTGTTTACCTCATGAGCTACACCTGCAATCAATTGACCTAAAGCTGCTAATTTCTCGGACTGTACCAGCTGCGATTGTGATTGTTCTAATTCCAAATGCTTTTGCTCAATTTCTTTCATTTTTTCATCTCTGCTATTGATGAAATAAACGACAAGAAAATAAACAGAAATGTTGATGATCAAAATGTTTATCACAAAGAACATAGTATTTACCCAACGAGGAGCGTCTATTCTATACTCTACCAAATGCGGCTCTAACCACCAGCTAAAAATGGTTAGGACTGCAAATAAGATAACCCAGTAGATACTCTGTTTTGTTGAATAAACTGCTAAAGATCCAATCACAGAAAGTACACTCCATAACATAACTGCACCACTTGAAATGAAGCCTCCTAAAGCCCATTGTAACAAAAACGGAAGCATTAAACTGATAAAAACCTGAATAAATGCAGTTACTTTGAAATTCTTAGTTGCATTGAAATAAATCAAATTGAAAACAGTAATTACTGTATATCCAAAAGGAATAGAAGCGGCAAAGTTGTATCCATAGGTTTCACAAATCGCCCCCCAAACAATTCCCCCCATACCCATCACGGCTCCCATGGCCACAACAAAGGTTTTACGTTGTTTGATTATTTCTGAGTCCCCATCCTGAGAACCAATAGAAAGTAGTTTTTGAATCATCAATCAAAAATATTGTTTTTCCGTCAATAAATGAAACGCCAATTTCGCACTGTCTTTAGAACATTATGCAAAACATAAAGAAACTTAATTTACCACACTGTTTACCAAGGCATTAGTGCAAACTACACGCCAGTATTCCAAATTATAATCTCCTTTTTTTCGTGAATTTTTTATATGAAAAAAGATGTAGGTCAATATTTAGTCATCTTAAGGTTTTTTGATGAATCTATCTGTAAGGTACTAATAAACCCTTTTGATTGGTCTTATTGGGTTGATTCCAAGAAAGATGATTTAAAACAAAAAAGCTCAACATAAATGTTGAGCTTTCTTAGTTGGCGGTCCGGACGGGACTCGAACCCGCGACCCCATGCGTGACAGGCATGTATTCTAACCAACTGAACTACCGGACCAACTTTCTGAACCTTTCGGAAGTCTGCTACAGCGGACTTTACCAGAAGTTGCTACTTGCTTCCGCAGAAGCGAGGACAAAAGTAAGACCATTTTTTTTAAAAGCAATGGAATCACTGAACTTTTTTTTGAATTTTTTGCAAGCTTTTCAGAATCAGGAAATTTTACTTCCCGTTCTTGTCTAAATTCTTTCTTCCAATCTTTGCCGTGATGAAATCTGTCTCCAAACTCCACCCTCTCGCTGGGGAATATTGACGACCGTAAAAAATGATCTGCAAATGCAGTTTATTCCATAATTCTTTAGGAAAAATCCGCTTGGCATCTTTCTCAGTTTGCTCCACATTCTTGCCATTGGTAAACCCCCATCGGTACATTAATCGGTGTATATGGGTATCTACTGGAAACGAAGGAACATCGAAGGCCTGAGCCATGACTACAGAAGCTGTTTTATGTCCCACTCCGGGCAATTCTTCTAACAATTCCATCTTATCGGGCACATTCCCTTGGTAGCGATCTACCAGAATGTGAGATAAATCATATATCGCTTTTGATTTTCTAGGTGATAATCCACAAGGTCTGATGATTTCTTTGATTTGATCCACTTCCAACTCCTTCATGTCAAAGGGATTATCAGCTGCGTCAAATAAAGTGGGGGTAATCTTATTCACGCGTTCGTCGGTGCACTGAGCTGAAAGTAAAACGGCAATCAATAAGGTGTAGGCGTCTTTATGATCCAGTGGTGCCTCTACATGTGGGTACAATTTTTCTAATTCCGCAATACAGTAGTCAACTTTTTCAGCCTTGGTCATTTTGTTTCAATTTAAATCCATTTCGGATAAATCCTATGAACTCTTTAAAAGTACTTTTCTTCCGAAAAACGTCTTTGGCAATCTGTGATTTCGATCGGGGCTCTTCAATAACAATCGGATTCACAGCTTTTCTCTCCTGCTCCGCTTGTCTGGCCTCTTCTTTAAACTGATCTTCACGCGCTTGCTTTTCTTCCTCTGTTCGCGTATCAAAAAAGTCCTTATATTCTTCATTATCTTTGCTAATCTCGTCCGCTCTCTTAAAATTTCTTTTGGCCTTTTCCATGGCTCCTTTACGCTCAAGAAGCAATCCTAAATTATTATAAGCAATCGCATCTTCGGGATCCAATTCAATGGCTATTTCATAATCCGCAATGGCTCCATCAATATCCTTAAACCAAGATCTGCAATAAGCTCTGCAGGAATAACGATAACTGTTTTTAGGCTCCAAATTCACTGCAGAATCCATGTCCTTCAAACAATTTTCCTTCTCTCCCAAATGCAAATACAAGGTCCCCCTTTCGGCTAAAAAAACGGGATCATAGGGCGAAATCTCCAAAGCCTTTCCTATAAAAATCAAACCTTGTTGATAATTCCCCTGTTGGATCGACTCAATTGCTTTTCTGTGATATTCTTCTTCCATATCTTTGAACTGACAAACAAAATTACATGGTTTATCCCGTTTACAGAAAAAATTCAATAGGCAATTCGGTTTACAAGATTGAAACAGACACCAAATTCATTGAAAAACAAAGAATTGGAAGCAATATTCTGATCCATGAAGTAGAAGCAAAACAATACCCCGAAATGCTCTTAATCAACGAAATGATCGAATGCAAACCGAATACGTTTTTTGAGATTGAAGAGGAAGAATGGGAAACCTTTGGAATGTAGAGTTAATAGAGTGTAGAGTTATTCGAATGTAGAACCGAGCGAAAGGGAGATAATTAGGAACTTAGAACTTAGAACTTAGAACTTAGAACCTAGCACTCAACACCTAGAACTAAAAAAAAATGAAACTAAAACTCATCTATACAGGAAAAACAGGTAAATCATTCTTAATTGATGGTGAAAAAGAATACCTCAGCCGATTGAA
Source organism: Crocinitomicaceae bacterium (assembly GCA_020436025.1). Classification (GTDB taxonomy): domain Bacteria; phylum Bacteroidota; class Bacteroidia; order Flavobacteriales_D; family Crocinitomicaceae; genus JAGQYP01. The sequence continues at coordinate 46,195 of JAGQYP010000027.1, read as the reverse complement.
GCATTATGTGAAATTGGAGGTTATTGAACTACCCGATATCAAAAATGCCCATAAACTTTCCGAGGAAGAAATTAAATCGAAAGAAGCAGACCAGCTATTAAAAAAGATCGATTCACAGGATCAAATCATTTTGCTCGATGACAAAGGCAAACAGTTCACTTCGATGGATTTCGCCGACTTTTTCCAACAAAAAATGAATTCAGGTACGCGATCGCTTTGCTTTATTATTGGCGGACCCTATGGTTTTGACGAAAAAATCTACAATCTACCTCACACCAAGCTTTCCCTATCCAAAATGACTTTCTCTCACCAAATGATCCGCATGATTTTCCTAGAACAAGTCTACCGAAGCTTCACAATTCTAAAAGGAGAACCGTATCATCATGAGTGATTTGAGTGTATTGAGTGCAGAGTTTTTCGAGTGTAGAGTGTAGAATTTAAACTTATCCCAATTTTCATTTTTCACTTTTCACTTTTCACTTTTCATTTTTCATTCTTAATTCTTAATTCCTAATTCCTAATTCTTAATTCTTAATCAATCCCCCCAACTTTTCCTGAAAATATCAGTATACTAGGCTATGGAACTTACGTTTCTAGATTGGATTGTATTTATTTTGGTGCTTGCGATTTCTTTTGCAAGTGCGTGGTTTTACGCTGGAATAAAGCGAAAGAATGATCCGAAGTACGCCTATTTTCCTTGGGCTGTTTTGATCAAATTAGTTGGTGGAGCCTTGTTTACGGCTACTTTTTTCTATTTGTATAAAGTTGGCGATACTTTTCTTTATTTTGGAGGCTCTGAAACCTTGTCGCGCTATTTCTGGGAGAACCCTCAACTTTATTTTGAAGCTCTATTTTCAGGGTCAGAGGAAACCTTAAAATTGATTCCTGGAATTGTTTATGAAATCCCCTATGCCAGAACGGAAGAAGAATGGTTTATGGTCCGGATATTATCGGTATTTCAAATCATTTCCTTTAACAACTACCTTCTAATGATTTTTTGGACTAGTTTGTTTTCTTTCATCGGTTCATGGAAAATATTTGAAGTTTTTAATTCTTGGTTCAACAATGTCACCAAAACCGCCTTTATTGCGTCCTTCTTGATTCCTACTGTGATTTTTTGGTCTAGTGGAATCATTAAAGACAGTCTTGTTTTTGGAATGATCGGCCTGGCCTTTCACAGTTTCTATAAGCTTTTTATACAGCCAGATAGGAAATATGTTTTACACTCCTTTTTACTTTTATTTTCATTGTGGATTACTTTTAACCTTAAGTCCTACATCGTTATTTCTTTGGTGCCTCCATTATTTTTTGCACTCTATCTCCAAATGAAAAACCAACTTACAAATCCATTCATGAAAAGACTTGCTGGCCCTGCAATGTTGGTCGTATTTGGTGTATTCTTGAGTTTGCTTGTCAATGTACTTATTGAATCTTCCAAAAAATATCAATTGGACAATCTTGAAAAACAAGCACGTGGTTTTCATACTTGGCACGTGACTACTGGTGGTTCTGCTTACACATTGGGAGAAATTGAGTATTCCGCTACAGGTGTTCTTAGTAAGGTCCCAGCAGCTTTAAATGTTACTTTCTTCAGGCCTTACCCATGGGAAATACGAAATGCTACAATGGCTTTGGCGGCCGTTGAAAGTATCATCTTATTAATTCTATTCCTATACTTCTTGTTTTATCGAGGAATCAAGTCTATCCGATTTGCTTTGAATGACCCCCTTTTTGGATTTACAATAATGTTCTGCTTTATTTTGGGTTTTCGCTGCCGGATTTACATCTTACAATTTTGGAGCACTAGTTCGTTATAAAATGCCTATCATGCCCTTTGCCTTTTTTATGCTGATTTATGTAGCACAACTAAAATGGAAACGAGCTTCTATTTTTTCAAGATCTTCTGATAATATTCAAGCGTCTCATCCGTCATTCGTTGAATCGTAAAATGAGACTCTAAAAGCTCTTTTGCTCGCTTTCCATATCGCTCTATAGCTACTTCATCTTTTAATAATTGGATGATCTTATCGGCAAAAACTTCAGCCTGAAATGGAGGAACCAAATATCCTGTACGACCATCTTCAACGGCTTCGGCTGGACCAATTGTCTCAAAGGCAATGACAGGTTTTGAATGATTGTAGGCTTCAAAGATCACCAAAGGCAAACCTTCTGCATAAGATGGAACTAAGACCACATCAGAATTTTGATAATAATAATGTACGTTAGACTGAAAACCAGTAAACTCCACATTTTTTTCTAATCCTTTTTGCTTGACCATTTGTTTCAATAGTGCTAAATCACTTCCGTCGCCAACGATCCTAAGCAAAACATCTGGAAATTGATCCATTACTTTCTGGAATTGCTCCAAAACTAAAACATGTCCTTTCCTAGGAATTACTCTTCCTATTATGGTCACAATTTTTCGGTCTCTGGGTTCCTCTCTTGTATCTACATCGGGATAATCAAACCCATGCTGAATCACATCTATCCCCTGAGGAAACTGGATACTGGATTTGGAATAAAACTCTTTCAATCCGTGAGAACAGGCATAAACATGATCTAATTTTGCGTAGCTGAATTTGGCAATTCGGTAATACAGGTTTTTAGGCAATTCTTCCGGTTTCAAACAATAGTCTACATAGATTTTCTCTTGATAACCGTGTAAGGTAGAAATCAACTTCGTATGCTTCATCCAGCCCATCTTTCTTAAAGAAGCCATCCAAAAATCAGCATAAATCAAATGACTATGTACAATATCATATTGATGCTCTTTGAAGAATGTTTTCAGCTTGAAAATTAATTTCGGACTGGGGTATTTTTTTGTCGATAGTGCATAAGAACGAATGCCTTTCTCATCCAACAAAGCTTGAAATTGTTGATAGCCCTCTTTATGAGAATGAAGATATACAGATAAAAATTCGACTTCCACTCCCCTCTTCTCAAGTTCTGGAATCAATTGTAAAAAGTACTTTTCCGACCCCGCAATTCCTTCAATATTTTGAATAAAAAGTACTTTCATTTTCGATACTTCATTTTTAAAGCAAACTTGATTAAAGATTTGGGTACCCATTTTTTAATCGCCTGCACCTTCTTCCCTTTTCGAATTTCCTTTTTGAACCATTTAATTTGTTCTTCAGATAAATTCCTGTATTTCTTAGAAATCTCAAAAACTTCCGCAGTAGCCTCATCTCTCTTCTCATCTGAGAGTCCACCAGCTTCTATTTGCGCAATAGTATAATCGATCTGCTTGAAAGAATATTTCTTGGATTCCAGTCGGCAAAACGATTCATAATCGGAACAAAATTTATAATTCAAATCGAATAGTTCTTGCTTAAGAATATCAGTTTTCACCCATACACTCTGATGGATAAATGGCAAGGATTTCCAGATTTCACTTACTGGAACTGCTTTGGCAATTCTTTCGAATCCACTGTCGTAATGCACCAAAGTATTTCCGTAAACAATATCCATTGCTTTTGTCTTTTCTATATGCTGAAGAATTTCTGTGTCAACCAAAAGATCTCCAGAATTAATGAAAATGCAATATTGCCCGCTTGCTAGAGCAATTCCTTTGTTCATTCCATCGTAAATTCCTTTGTCCGACTCCACAACAGAAAGATCAATCCATTCTTCATTCTCTTTGATTAATTCTCCACTTCCATCACTCGACATGGCATCAATAACTATATATTCAATCTGATCGTTCTTGATCTTGCGAATACTTTGAAAAGTCTTTGAAAGCCCTTCTCGGTTATTAAAATTTATCGTTATTATTGAAAGCTGAAACAAATTAATCTCTGAATATGACCGCGAATTTGCGAAAAATCTTGGTAAAGCTAAAACAGAAGTCGAATAATAATCCAGACAAAATGGTTCGTATTCAACGTGGGCCATTAAAGGGATTTCTTTGGTTACTGTCCATTTCTGATTCTCGATATATTCTTGGAACCTACGAAGAAGGTCAAACAGATTTGATCCTCAAAGAGATGAAGTCCAGTAAGTCTTTTGCCGACTTCGGAGCCAATTCAGGCTATTATTCCTTAATGGTGAAAAAAATGTACTCGAATGCCGAAGTTTTCATGTTTGAGCCACTTCCAAAGAATATTCAGATTATTGAAAACCATTTTAAGGCTAATTTTTCAGAGCAGAATTACCATTTAGACCCTTGTGCAGTGGGAAACATGAATGGAACCATCGAATTCACTGACTCTGGAAATGACAGTGCGAATACGTATAAAAAGGAATCCTCCATGCACGAATTTGGAGAAAAGATTGAAGTACAAATTACGAAGTTGGATGATTTGGCAGAAAAATACAATTGGGACAGCTCCATCTTCATGAAAGTGGACATTGAAGGCGCTGAAGAAGATTTCTTGCAAGGAGGCCTCAATTTCTTGCGAAAATTCAAACCAAAGATGATTCTTGCCACGCATGACACTCATGTTCCTGGAGTAGAAAAGGCTTGTTTAGATATTGCCACAGATCTTGGCTATCAATTCGAAGTGATCAACGATGATAAAATCAAAGGTCAGGTAGATTACCTTCTATTTTAATCCTTTGCTTCCATTTGCAAGTTAGCCTCGTATTTGCTTACAATAGCATAATACCAGACTATGACACTCGACAATACGACAAATTGTAAAACTGTTAGCGCAATCCATAAATCTTCAAAACTCATGTGAAACCATCTTGACCCAATAAAAATGGTGGTTAGAATGGAAACATTATTGAACATGGAAATCACAAAAAACCATCTTTGTTGGTTGAGTAACATGGGAATTCTAGATAAAGGAGAGGACACAAATAATACCAATAATACTGGAGCATTGATAGCCGCGAGTTTCCCTGCAAATGCCCAATTTGACCCAAAAGCAAAACTGAACAATTCCTCTCCAAAAAACATTAAAACTAGAACCGGAACAATGGATATAAGAAACAAATCTCGTGCATTTTTCATAACGTATTTCCGGATGGATTTTTTCTTAGAAATTAAATCAGCGGCATTATTGTAGAAAACCTGAGCAAATGCAATTCCAATCAAACTTATCGGTATTCTTATAATTTTTAGGGCAAAATAATAATACCCCACTGTCTCTTTATTGAAAAATTTAATAAACAATACTACTACAAAAATTTCCTTGAGCGCATCTGCAACTGCATGTGGTGCGTTGACAAATGGGAAATCGCGGAAAGCTTTGGCACTAACCCATCTTGCAGCTTTTCCTTTTTCAGAAGTATGACTTGAGAAAGCTTTGATCGTTTCAGGTAGGAACACAAGTCCTCCAATCAAATAACCAATAATATTACCCAAAATCAATCCAACCGATCCTATGCTGATCAGTCCTATTCCAATTTTAAAAACATTGTTTGCAAATGCATTGCTCACTTTTGAATAGGTAAGTAATCTGAATTTTTCTTTCCTCAATAACCAGTTTTCTGCTTGAGAATTAAAGGCCATTAAAAAAACATAAACTGGAAGCAATAAATAGAAATAAGAAAACTGATACTTCCCTAAATAGGGATTGACAAAAAAATAGGCCAAAAACAACAAAGTCTGACCAATCAACATCAGAATCAAATTCCAGCGAAAACTAAAATTGAAAATATGAAATGCGTGCTTATCCAGCTTTGGTAAAGGGATGGCTAATTCGTACCTCAATGTAGAAAGTACAACTAAAAAAGTGGAGATTTTCAAAAACAATTCAATTTCTCCAAACTGATGACTCGTATACAAACGAGCGATGAAAACTGTGGCAATTATTGGGATAACCTGAGAAATTGTGGTTCCAGACATCAACGTAATGACGTTTCTATAGTCTTTAGAAATACGGTTTTTAATTTCTCCCACTTATAAAATTTAGAGGCGCAAAAGTACAATTAAAAAAGGATAAAGGAAACTAAAAATCTTTCGGACTTAGCCTTTAAACTTAAGATTCTTCTCTCTTCAATTGAACGGTAACGTAGACCTTTTTCCCATTTTTATCATAAAAATAAGCATTGGAATATTCCCCATGGGTTAAAGCCCTGAGTTTGTTTATATGATTCTGAAAACTGTCTTTTTCGTCTAAGTTCAATTCACATAATTCATCAAAGTCTTTTTTCAAATTGAGATTTCCTTCCTTGACGAGAAAGGTGGAATAATTTTCTTCTAAAATGAGTTCTAAGTATTGATCAAGTAATTCCATTTCGGCATCCAGTACTTTTTCATATGCCGTCAAAGAAGTATCCCAACTTTCGATCTCCACTTCTTTCTGACAAATAATCGGCCCATGATCTAATTCCGTATCAATTTCATGAACAGTGGCCCCTAATGGCAATCCATTAATTATGGAAAACACCTGAGGAAACCAACCACGATTAAAAGGATTCAAACCTGGGTGAATATTGATACATTTTATTTGACTCACCAGCTCATTTGGGAATAATTGCTTGCAGTGGAGGGAAAATACCATATTATACTCCACTATCAGATCTTTCCAGTCTTCCTTAACATTGATTGGTTTGATCCAATTAGCTCCTTTGAACTTTTCCAACATCTCCCGGTGAAAGTAACTAAAGGCAAATTCAAAATCAATTCCCCGACTCCTAAGATCTTTCTTCTCAAGAAGTTGTCTGAACCTATTTAAAAGCCCTTCATTGTCTGATATAACAAGTACTTTTTTCATATTCCATTCCTTATTTATTGAAATGCAAGGATTCTTTTCTGTGAAGCTTCCCGACCATAATACTTTTCCAGCCCTGCTCTATTATCTTGAATTTGCTCATCCGAAAGCGGACTATTTTCATATTTAGAAAAATCATCGGGGAAAGAAAAAATGTGAATCCCAAGCTCTTTGTAAAATGTAAACGCAATATTTTTTGGTGACAAATAGACTCGCATTCCCAAATACAAAGCCACATTCAAATTTGCCATACCTTGTTGCCTGTATACATTCATTATAAACGTATTTGCTTCCGTCAACTTCTTCAAATAGGCATCGTATTCCATGAAATCTAAAAGATATTCTATATTTTTTCCAGGATATTTTTCCATCAAGGCTTCCTTGTAATTTGTATCACCATAACTCACGGGTGCGATCATTTGATATTTTGATCCCAGCTTCTCAAACACATCTGCATGATTATTTGAAACAGAACTTGAATTACCTATTAAAATTTTGGTACCCAATTTCCGACTGTCAAAACCTACTAGCTTCTCAGGAATTATACTTTCAATTGTCCCATAGGAATACGGCCGGAATTTGACTGACTTTATCTTTTTTGCTACTATTTCAAACTCTTCTGGCAATACACAAGAAACAGTATTCATCTTGAACAAAGCCGATTCAATTTCTGTATAAAAATGATTTTCTCTCCTTAATACCCTATACGCACGAAGTAAAATCTTTCTAGCAAGAGGATTACGAACTTTGTACATGATATTGGGATTCATCTTTTTGATTCCAATCACCTGTAATGTCTTATCCGATAAAAATTGTCGTATCCTAAATCCAAAATGCGTATTGTAAATATCATATCCCCAAGTGCACCAATGTACATTGTAATTAATATCGATGCGATTGACTATTTTGGCCTTACTTCCATCCAAATTATGAATAATCAAATTACGAATTCCTTTTTCCTTTTGTAGGTCATTAATCTTCTGGATCGTCTCATTTACGGATTGGATGCCATGATCCTCAAGAATAATGAATAGGTTTTCAGTATCCAAAAACTCAAAGTCTTTTTTTACAATCTCAACAAATGATCGTCCATGAAAAAGATGCAAATTAATCATACAACTAATTTACATATTCGCTCAATATCTTCACGACTCAATTCAGAATATAAAGGTAAAGTAAGAATACGATCTCCTAAATAATTGGCATTTGTCAATAGTTCAGGAGAAGCAGAAGGGAAATCTTTGTAGATATTCAAATTGCTAATCAAAGGAAAGAAATACCTTCTGGAAAAAATAGAATGCGCTTTCAATCGATCATAAAGTCCATCTCGAGTCAATTTATAATCATCCTTAACGATAATCGGAAAATAGGAATAATTATAGGAGTATGATGGCGTAAAATCAATAAATTCAATTCCTTTTACACCAGCTAGCAACTCTTTATAATACTCAAAGCAAATCTTCCTCTTCTGGATGTTATTGGATAGATTATCCAATTGCAAAATTCCAAAAGCCGCTTGAAACTCGTTGAGCTTCCCATTAATACCGTATCCATCTATTTCCAACTCATTTCTAAATCCGAAATTTTTAAATAGGTTTAATTTCTCTATAAGCGCAGGATCTTTGGATACGATCGCTCCTCCTTCGATACTGTTAAATGCTTTTGTAGCATGAAAACTTAAAATTGACAGATCGCCTTCAAGCAATATACTTTTATCCTTTAATTTAACATCGAAACAGTGCGCGGCATCGTAAATCAGTTTTACCCCATATTCTTTTCTGATCTTTTCGAAGGCTTCCAAATCACAAGGATTACCGTATACATGAACGGGCATAATTGCCGATGTGTCACTCGTTATGAGCTTCTTTACCGATTCAGGGTCTAGATTTCCTGTCTTGGGATCGATATCCGCAAATACGGGTTCTAAATTATTCCAAAGTATCGAGTGGGCCGTTGCAACAAAACTAAAAGGAGTTGTAATCACTTTCCCTTTGAGATCAAGAGCTTTCAAGGCAGCCAACAAAGCTATGGTTCCATTAGAATAAACACTCAAATGATCTACCCCAAGATGAGCTTTAAGTTTACTCTCAAATTCTTGATGAAGAGGACCATTGTTGGTTAAAATTTTATTTTCCCAAATTTGTTTAAGCTTTTCAGCATACAAACCGAAATCCGGAAGATCTGGTCTGGTCACGTATAACTCTTTTTCGTCCTTCAATGATCCCTTTTTAAAATTCTTATTTTTCAAAAATAGCAATTAAAAAGTGAATTGATTTCTCGAATTAAGCCTTGCCCCGGAACAATTTTATATTCAGAACTTTAATGCGTTTCAAGTAAGTGCATGGATAATCGCCTTAGCGGATTCCTTTAATCGCTCATTTACTGCTAGATAATGATGTTTTTCAGTAATTTCATGATTCACAAAATCATTCATTTTTTCAGCCAAATCCTTTTCATCCACCGAATCAAAGTAATAAGCACTATCCTCTAATTGCTCATGATGAATAGCAATATCTGAACATAAGACTTGGACACCCAAAGTTTTGGCATCCTCAACAACGGTACCCCAACCTTCAAATAAACTAGGTTGAACAACTGCCATGGCATTTTGCATTAATCCTAGCTGATCTTCTCGAGAGATAAATCCAAGGAACGAAACATCATCAGAAAGCTGATTTTCCAAGACAAATTTCTTGATCTCTCCAAAATATTCGGGATTCCTGGGATCTTCTTCTTTACCTGTAAAAATCATCTTAAAATTTAAACTCCCTTGTTTTTTCAAAAATGCCAATGCCCGAAATACCAACTCGTGATTTTTATGCTTCCAGAATTGGTTAGAACAAATAAAATAAGGTGAATCAATACCGTATTTCTCTTCCAATGCTCTCTTTTCAGGAAGCGCAAAATCAATTACAGAACAAAATTGAATCACATACTTTTCCATAGTCGATTTTGGATAGAATTTCTTGTAATGCTCTAATGCGGTATAACTAGAAAACACTATGTGATTTAAACGAGTTTGTATTTTCTCTAAATAACTATCTCTGCTAGCAATATC
>JAGQYP010000027.1:0-36376 GCA_020436025.1 Crocinitomicaceae bacterium | reverse complement strand
TCAATTAGCCTTCTAGCCCTTGGATCTGAAGAGAATACCATTTGCGATGCTTTGGTCAGGTATTTTTCAGAATTACTTCTGTTGTAAGGTTGGATGTGCAAATAGGGATAAGTTAACTTATCTAGATGTTCTTTGGCGATGTCATTTCCCCAAAAGGCATATATTTCCGGTTTTTCCGAATCAGGTAATACAGCTAGAGTTTTGATCAGATTCAAAGTATAATACAAGCCTCCTACCCAATCGTAACCTCCCAATACAAGTAAACCTATGCGTTTTCTATCCATTTAGAATATGATTGTAAACCTTCTTCTATTTCAATTTTTGGTTGATATCCAAGTTCCGATAAACTCGAAATATCTGCTCTCCAGTTAACAGGGTCTCCTTTTTTCATCTCGCCACCGAACTTCAACTCCACTTTTTTACTAAAATTACTCAAATATTTCTCGACCAATTCATGGATACTTACTTCTATTCCATTGGCAACATTGTAGGCTCTTCCAGTAAATTCACCCTTTTGAATGATCTGCTGAACCGCAAAAACTAGATCATCAATAAATATAAAATCTCTGGATTCTTTGCCGGTTCCATAGAGAATAATCTCCCCATCCTTAGCTGCCATTAATTTCTGATACACATCCCAAAGCAACTGCTTTCTCAATCCAGGACCATAAACGGAAAAGACCCTTAAACTAACCGTATTTAAATTATACAATCTGGCATACTCCTGCATGAGATTTTCAGCTTGTAATTTGTGAAACCCATAAGGCGAGATGGGAGCTGGTTCAAATGATTCTTTAATTGGAAGTTCCTGTGGATTCCCGTATACAGCCGCACTAGAAAAATGAATGATTTTTGGATTTTGCCCTGAATCCAATACCGCTTGCAGTAATTTTTGATTGACAACTACATTTAACTTATGATCTTCTTCAGTATTTTCCCATGAGAAACCTACACCTTTAGATCCCGATGCATTAATAATCAAATCAAAATAATTGGAATCTAAAATGGAGTGAAAATCAGGATCAAGTTGGTTTACAAGAAAAGTAGTATTTGAAGCAATTCCAGAAGAAATCACCTTAAAAACTTCGTCTCCTTTTGAGTTAAAATAGTCCACAAAATGAGACCCAATAAATCCTTTGGCTCCTACAATTAAAATCCTCATTCTACTCCAGGGGGAATTTTTTTAATTTCGATTGCAGGATTTCCGGCAACAAGCGTAAATGGTGGAACATCTTTTGTTACAACCGCTCCAGCAGCCACAATTGCTCCTTTACCTATTGTAACACCTTTTAAAATAACTGCATTGAAATTGATCCATGCATAATCTTCAATCACTATCGGCTTGGTTTCAATGACTCCTTTTTCTTTAGGATATCCTCCTTTAAGAAGTTCTACATAACTTTTAGCTCTAAGAATATGATCTGTTTCATGCGAATTGGTGTCTATAATATTGACATTATGTGAAATCAAAATATTATCTCCTATTTCTACTTTTTCACCTGACCAAATTCGACTACCTTCTCCAACAAAACAGTTCTTTCCGATTGTAATCTCTCCTCCATACGCCAATACCAGTAACTCTCCCCTGATATGGCTATTCTCATCAATTCTAATCTTTTCCGGATCCAATTGCATATTTTGTACTCGAGCAGTAGCGTAAAAATTGCCTGAACCTTTATACGTCCATCGCCTACAAGCTTTTTCTGCAATCAACTTGGCATAATCATCTCGAATCCTTCTTAGCAGTCTAAAGAGCATCTTCATAGTTTTTAATTCGTTCCAAGGCTATGCTATTCCAACTATAGGAATTCTCAATTTTCTTAGCACCAGTTTCAGAAAATTGCTGGTATAGGTTAGAATCTTGAATCAACTTTTCAATTTGTTTCGCTAAGTCTTCAAAATCTTTTTCGATATAGGTTAATCCATTCCCATCTATTCTCTCCTTCGCTTTCATTTGATCACTCACGATAATAGGTAAACCAGTAGAAATAGCATCCAGCATGCTCATTGATTCTTCTCTTGGCCAAATCCCTAAAAATGCATTTTGATAAACCAATGGCAACTCATCTGAAGGCATGAAATCCGAAACTTTGCAATTCTGACAACTTTCTATCGCTTCTTTCTGCTCCCCTTTTCCAATAAACAATCCTTTTACTTTTGGATTCCTTTTGGAGACCAAATCAATAGCTTTCGCTAAAATTAAGGGATTCTTCGACTCGGTAAACCTTCCAGTATAGACACAAATAAGATCTCCAGGATCGAATCCAAATCTCGATAAGAATGTTTCCCTGTTTTTGTTCCTTTCAGGTGTAAATACATCCGAACTAACTCCAATAGGAGCTATAATACACTTATGATCGGGAATTCCATAATAATCCGTGGCTATTAGTTTAGCATCAATGGTTGCTGGATAACATTTAGAAGTCAGCAAACTTATTAATCGACCACTTAGCTTGTGCTTGATATTCCATGTAAGTTTCGCTCTCCAGGATAAATTCTTCCAATTATTATGTAATGGAAAAACAGATAAAACAACATGATTCCCGGTAAAGAATTTGTATCCGTACAATAATTTATACCACGCAAGTTTAATGGTGATAATGGAGTTTAAATGAAAAGTATGGACTATATCAGGCTTCAATTCCTTAATCTTATCTTTTAGTCCTTCAATATCAACTTCCGTTTTAAAATTCTTATGCGGGAGTCGATGAAGAGTAAATCCATCTATTTGCTTACTACCTATTTCTGTTATCGGTGGCCCCAAAAATTGCTCATAAGTCTCTTTATAAAAAGGTGCATTATAATATACTTGAACATTTGGTGCGATCACATGTACTTCGTGTCCCAACGCAGCCACTGCCTTGGGCAAACAATTCGATGTATAACCCATCTTTTCAGAAAAACCATTAAAGACATAAACTATTTTAAGTCTTTCTTTTTTCTGCACTTTTTCAACCTCTTTCCCCAAAATTCTTTACTTGATTAATTTTCTTGGAATTTTGCGTAAATATAGAAAAGATTAAACAATGGAAAACCATAATTGCTTCTATATTGAAACTAGAAAATCCCTTCCAATGCTTACTTTTGACAATCAATTCAAAATATAAAAAATGAAGATCGTTTTCGCAACCAACAATCAAAACAAACTGAACGAAATCCAAAAACTAGTTCCCAGTGGAATTGAAATTCAATCCCTGAACGATATTCAATGTTTCGATGACATTCCCGAGACTGGAGCAACTTTGAAAGAAAATGCCCAACAAAAAACAAATTACATACGAGAACGATACGATGTCAATTGCTTTTCTGATGATACCGGATTGGAAATTGATGCTTTAAATGGAGAGCCAGGTGTCTTTTCTGCACGATATGCTGGAGAACAAAAAGACTCCAACGACAATATGGCGCTAGTTCTGGAAAAAATGCTGGATGCAAAAGTAAGAACCGCACGATTCAAAACAGTGATCTCTCTTTTTCTGGAAGGAAAACAATACTTTTTTGAAGGCGTTTGCGAAGGAATAATTCGTCAGGAGAAATCAGGAAGCAAAGGATTTGGCTACGACCCAATTTTTCAGCCAAATGGCTATACCCTCACTTTTGCAGAAATGAGCATGGAAGAAAAAAACAAAATTTCACATAGAGGTCTGGCCGTCCAAAAACTGATAGAATTTCTGAAAAAATACTAAGCCGAATTAATAGTTTTCGGGCAGTATGTTCTTTTTCTTCATTTCTTCATTCCCAGCCGACTCTTTCACCACTTTGAACTCGACAATCCCTTTGTGGTAAGTCGGAGCCATGTAATCTGCCTTAAACTTCATCTTCTTGGCTCTCATTACAGCTTCTCTCACCAAAATAGTGCTAGAAATTGAAGAACGTTCCGTATCCAAAACTGCCGAAGTTACCTCACCATCTCGATTCACTACAATCGTAATAAAAATCAACCCCGAAGAACCCGAAGCCGAAATCTTATGGTCACAATCCGTCAAAACCTCCCGATGAGAAGTCCCCAAATCTCCAAAAACCTGCGCATGCGTGCTAACTCCAATCAGCAAAATCACACCTAAAAAAAATAATCTCCCCATTCTAATTTTAATTCGTAATTCGTAATTGTTAATTCTTAATTCCTAATTCTTAATTCTTAATTCTTAATTATCTCCCTATCGGTCGATGAGCTCGCTATCGCTCGGTTCTTAATTAAATCTAAGAAATAATCCCCCAATTCGGTCTACTTCTCAAAATCTGATTTAATTCCTTTTTTACTATTTGATGTTTAGCAAGATCCAGACCAGAATCTTCTTTCAGAATTTCCTGAGCTTCTACTCTCGCCAATGCAATAATTTGATTATCCTTCACCAAATCTGCAATTTTTAAATTTAATAAGCCACTTTGTTTCGTTCCCATAATGTCTCCAGGCCCTCTCAACTTCAAATCTACCTCTGCAATTTCAAAGCCATCATTGGTTCTGCACATGGTTTCCAGTCGAACTTCAGCGTCTTTACTAATTTTATTTCCCGTCATTAAGATACAATATGATTCTTCAGCTCCTCTTCCTACACGTCCTCTTAATTGATGCAACTGACTCAATCCGAATTTCTCGGCACTTTCAATGATCATCACACTGGCATTAGGAACGTTCACACCAACCTCAATCACGGTAGTCGCCACCATGATATGTGTTTTCCCTTCAACAAAGCGATTCATTTCATAATCTTTGTCTGCATTTTTCATTTTACCGTGAACAATGCTCACCTGATAGTTGGGTTTGGGAAAATATCTTTCAACCGCTTCAAATCCTTCTTGTAAATTCTTGTAATCTAGTTTTTCCGATTCTTCAATTAATGGATAAACAATATAAACTTGTCTTCCCTTGGCTATTTCTTTTTCAATGAATCCAAAAACTTTCAACCTTGATTTTTCGAAATAATGGAAGGTTTGAACGGGCTTTCTACCTGGAGGCAACTCATCAATCACAGAAACTTCTAAATCACCATAAAATGTCATAGCTAAGGTTCTAGGAATTGGGGTTGCCGTCATCACCAAAATATGAGGAAGCGTCTTGTTTTTCTTCCATAATTTTGATCTTTGGGCAACTCCAAATCGATGTTGCTCATCAATAATGGCTAACCCAAGATTTTTAAACTTCACCTTATCTTCAAATACCGCGTGAGTACCAATTAAAATATCCAGACTACCTTCTTCTAACTGCTGATGCAAGGCTCTCCTCTCCGCAGTTTTGGTTGATCCGGTTAAGAGAGCAACTTTCACATCCAGTTGCTCCAAAAACTCAGATATCGTCTGAAAATGTTGCGTCGCAAGAATCTCTGTAGGTGCCACCATGCACGCCTGAAAACCATTGTCTACTGCCAGCAACATGACAAGTAATCCTACCAATGTCTTACCACAACCAACATCTCCTTGCAACAATCGATTCATTTGGATCCCTGACCCTAAATCTTTCCGAATCTCTCGAATCACCCTTTTCTGAGCGTTGGTTAATTCAAAAGGAAGTTCTTTCTCGTAAAAATGGGTAAAATGATCCCCAACTTTTTCAAATACAAAACCTTTATGCTTTTGTTGAATCGTCGTTTTCCGAAAGTTCATTTCCAATTGGAGAAAAAACAATTCCTCAAACTTAAATCGAAGTCTTGCTTTCTCAGCTGTCTCCAATGATTCAGGTTGATGAATTTGTTTCATGGCTTGATTAATCCGAAGCAGATGATTGCGCTGCAAGATCACCTCATCTAGATTTTCCGGAATTTTCCCTTCCACCTGTTCCAATAAGTTCCCAATTAACTTTTCAATTCCTTTACTATTCAAGCCTTTGGCGGATAGTTTTTCTCCACTTGGATACACCGGTTGAATACGTCTTCCTTCGTTAAAATTTTCGCTTACTTCTATTTCGGGATGGGCCATATTCCACTTAGCTCCATATTTACTGGCACGACCATAGACGACAAAAGTAGCTTCAGTATTCAATTTCGGTTTTACCCAATTTGCACCCTTGAACCAAACTAGTTCAATATATCCCGTTCCATCCGAAAACCTTGCTGTTAGTCTTTTTCCCCTGCCTACACCTGATTCTTTAATAGAAGACAAAGTACCTCTCAAATTAACGGCTCCTTCTTTGTCTGGAATTTCAACTACTTTATCATATTCTGAACGATCCACATATCTGAATGGAAAATGATAGAGCAAATCCTTAAAAAAAAAGATTCCCAGTTCTTTTTTAAGAACTTCCCCTCTTTGTGGGCCAACTCCTTTTAAATATTCGATTGGTGTGTCCAGCATCAAGTCAAAAATACCTATTCTCCCTCTTTTGGTTTTCGAATTTTAAAACAACTTATGAAAAAAGTTTCCTTGATATCTAACTTGAAATTCATTCCATATCCAATTTCTATTCTCTATTTTTGTTCTGCATGAAAGGATTGGTTCTCATTATTTTATCCATTTTCATAGGTATTCTGTATGCCTTCGAATTAGATTATCAAGAAGTTGATTCCTCTGGTCTTTCCGGAAAAAAAGTTTATGCAATTTTAGTTGAAACCGGAGTGACTCCTCCTGCTTATTACATCGAATCTGTGGATAGTGCTAAAGCCAGACAAGGAGAAGATCTGCTAACCATCGGCTACACCCGTATCAACAATGCCAATTCAAAGAAAATTTCTCGCCATTTTGTATGTATCAACTGTCATAATTTAGTTCCAGAAACCAATCATCCGGAATCAGCAGATCCAGAAATTAGACTGGAGTACATGATGAAAAATAAATTGCCTTTTCTCCCAGCCTCTACTCTCTACGGTGTTGTAAACAGGACTTCTTACTTCAATGGGGATTATGTGAAAAAATATGGCCCGAGAGCAGAAGAAGCCAAAAACGATTTAAGAAAGGCCATTCAGGTTTGTGCAGAGATTAGTTCAGAAGGTAGAATTTTAGAAACTTGGGAGACGGAAGCCATTTTACATTATTTGAATGTAATCCAGTTGAGAATTGGGGATCTTTCATTAACTAAAGAAGAGATGAAAATCTTAAATTCGGAGGATAAAGATTCTAAAAGAAAATTATTGGAGTCCAAATACTTATCCAAAGAAAGTGCAACTTTTGGCTATCCTTTAGCATCTAATGTTCGTGAGTTAGGGAAAAAGGGAGATCCTAAAAAAGGAAAGTACATTTTTAAATTTGGATGCATGCATTGTCATAACCCAGAAGGAATAACAATTTTTACATTAGAAGATGATCAGTTCAATCGGAATTTTCTGAAAAATAAGATGAAAAAAACGAACAATCGATCTATCTATGAAATCACGCGTACAGGAACGCAACCAAAAAAATTGAAGAAAACCTATATGCCAATGTATACTTATGAAAGATTGTCGGATCAACAATTGGAAGATCTGGCAGCTTATTTAAATTCAAAACCAGATTAAAATTAAATAAGAATAAAAAATTACTCTTACTGTACATTTTCTTTACAGGGTTTGCAATGGGTCAGGCCGACACCAACGCGGTTTAATTTGATCTCTGTAAGAAATAAAAAAGATAAAATCGTGAAGAAACTCTTCATGAATTAATCTGCACAGGATATTTTATATTCTAGACGGGCTTTTGAATGGCCCAGAAGAAGAGCCTGCTTGAAATACTTGCAGGCTTTTTCTTTTTCATCATTCTCAATAAATAACTTACCTAACTGGAAATAGGCATTGGAATAACTCGGATTGATATTTAAAATTTCTTTCAAATCTGCAAAGGCATATTCAAAATCCTTGATACTCATATAAAACAACGCACGATTGTAATACAATTCAATAGATTTGGTTTTGTGGATCCCCAAAGTGATGGTCGTAATGAATGAATTCGTGTCCTCTGCTTCTAATTGTGTATTTCCCGCAAAAAAGTAACCCTCGAATTTCTTAGGGCTCAATTCAATACATTTTGAAAAATCGCGAATCGCCTCCTGATATTTTTTCTCTGATTTTAAATGCACACCTCTCCACAATCTAAAATCATAAACATTGGGCTCATTCTGAATGAGATAATCGTAATCATTTAAATCTGTATAGGCCATTCTCTTTTCTTGGTACACCTGCATCAAATCCAATATTTTCAAAACTTTTTGCTGAGCTGAATCCAGATTCGACCCGCATTTCTTTAATAAATACATGGATTTGTCCCGGTCACCATTAACCACTGAACGATAATAGCAAGCACAGGCCTGATCCATTTCTCCAATAGACTCCAACAAACTCCCTTTACCTTGTTGAATCTCATTAAAATAAGTGGAAGCTGTATCCAACTTCTCGTAAAGTTCAATGGCTTGTTTGGCTTTCCCTGTCTGCCCTAACAAATAGGCTTTTTGAATAAATCCCTTTGTTGTGGGATGCAATTCTATGGATTTGTCTAAATACTTAATAGAAGACTTAAAATCCTGCTTTTTCAAATAATACAGAGATTTTTGCATGCTTACTTCTGCCGGAAGCACTTTCTCCCCTTCCAAACTATCCAAAAGGTGAATTACCTCATCGTCTCTTCCCAATTCATCCAAACAACTCACAACCAACAACTCTATTTGAAATACCGTTGAATCGTTTTCTAATTTTTCCACCTTTCTAAATTCGCTTAATGCCGATTCAAATTCACTTTGTGAAAAATAAGATAAGCCCAATAAATACTGGATTTTAGGAGACGTATTTACTTTTTTGGCTTCTTCCAGAAATTGAATCGCCGCAGTATAATCTTTGAGATAAAAAACCAATATTTCTCCAAGTTGCTCCACGGCAAATGGTTGTTTCATCTCAATGCTCAAAGAAGTACCCAAAAACTTAGAGGCTAATTCATAATTCCCCATACGGAGATAAAGCAATCCTATATACGTATAGGCCTTGTAATCCTGACTATTATGCTGAATATACTCAGCAATCAATTCCAAAGCAATCTCCTGCTGATTCTTCACCACATAAAGATCTGCTAAATTGAAATAAGCCCTTCTAAAATTCAAATTCATGGAAATCGCGCGGAGATAATCCTCCTCTGCTTTGCCCAAACTATCCTTCTTGAAGTACATATAACCCCTCGAATTATAGGCATGGTAGTTTGCTGGATCCAAATCTATGGCCTTATTAAAATCTGCAAAGGCTGCTTGCTCCTCTTTCATTTCCAGAAAACAATTCCCCCTGTTGTAATAAATTCTCGAATCTTCAGGCTCCAATTTGATGGCTGCTGTGTAATCATTGATCGCCTCTTTGAATTTCTCCTGTGAAATTAATACTTGAGCCCTCCCCATGTAAGACCTGTAGTCTTTCTTTTGCTTTAAGGCTTTGGAATAATGATCGTACGCTCCTTCATAATCTCCCTTCTCATACAAACTTTTGGCTATTTCATAGTCTGTTTCCTGACCAATTACAGATTGACACCAAACAAAAATGCCCAAAAGCACTAAAACAAAGAAAGATTTAGAATTCATAGATGTATTTAACTGTTTCTGGAATGATTTATTATTCCAATAAAAGATAAAAATAGACTAGAATTTCCACAAATCTCACTACTTATTACTTAGGAATCCAATTTTTTTACTCAAATGGTGTATTTTTTTTCATTTTTTTTCTTGTCAGTTTCAAGATTTGAATTATCTTTGATACGATTTAGGTGGTTAGGTTAGGTTGATTAGTGTATTGGGGAGGAAAAACGCCTGTTTTTCTTCCCCTTACTATTTTCAGACGGTTCGTTTCATTTTCATACTCATTTTCATTTTACAATTCAATGACTTTCAAAGGAATTCTATTGTTTGCAGTGGTTAGTTCACTTCTGTTTTCATTTACATTTTCAAATTCATCTTCTAATCAAAATTCTAAGAAGAAACCTACGGATTACGTTGTGGGATTTTACAATGTCGAGAACCTATTCGACACCCTGGATGATCCACATAAAAATGACAATGAATTTCTTCCTGATTCAAAGAAAAAATGGTCTACAGATAGATATGCTAAAAAACTAAATGATATCGCTTCTGTTATTTATTCTATTGATTCTACCAACCTTCCTGTTGTTTTTGGATTAGCAGAAGTTGAAAACAAAGAGGTCGTTCAGGATTTAGTTAAAACCGAAAAACTCGATGGACTTTACGAGGTGATTCATAAAGAGAGTCCGGATCCTCGAGGAATTGACGTTGCTGTAATTTATCAACCGAAAAAATTTCAATTGATCTCACAAGAATGGATTCGATTTCAATTGCCTGACAAGGAAAAACCCTCTACCAGAGATATTGTTTATGTGAGTGGTACGGTGGTCAAAAATGATACAATTCATTTCTTTTTCTGCCACTGGCCTAGCAGATATGGCGGAACAGAAAAAACGATTCCATTCAGAGCCAAGGCAGCCAGTACTTTAAGAGCTAAAGTTGACTCACTTTACAAGATCAACGCCAATGCAAAAATCATTATTATGGGTGACCTCAACGACCATCCCGAAGACCCATCAGTTTCTGAAACTTTGAAAGCCAAGAAAGAAAATAGTGATCTGATCAATTTAATGTGGCAGTTCAAAGAAAAAAACGAAGGTACCCATTTCTATAAAGGTGATTGGGGTGTTTTGGATCATATTATCGTTTCAAATTCTTTACTACAAAAGAACAAGGGTCTGAGCACTACTTTAAAAGCTACTTTTATTCATAAGCCGGATTTCGTGCTTTACACCAACAAAGAAGGAGTCCAATCTCCGAGCAGAACTTACGGAGGAACCAACTATTATGGAGGATATTCAGATCATTTACCTGTCTACCTTCGATTGAAAAAATAACTATTCCTCGACCAGATAATCCATGGTGGTTTTCTTGATCAAAACCTCATTTGGGATTTTTTCTCGATAAATAAACTTCTTCTGTGTCGATTCAAAAGGTCTGTAGGTATAGTACACGTAATTATCCGAAACAATAATCTTTTCTACATAACGGTAATACAATTTGAAGACCCCATCCGTGGCTCCCGTATTCAAATTAATGGGTTTGATATAAGTAAACCCAAATCTATTGAACACTCCGTAAATCTCATCATTGATTAAATCTTGTGTCATGTGATTCTCCCATCCTCTTTTTTTAGGCTGATGATGAAAATAGACACCAACCGAATCCAATACTCCTTGATCCGAGACAAATTTGTACATGAAATCACGATAAAAATCAAAAACATAAATCGTGTCATTTTTCAAATACATGGGGGCATATAAGGGATCATAATAAATCGATTGAGTAAAAATAGATGCTCCTACAATGTCTTCTTTATCAATTCCCGTTTCATTTTGCAGATTATGAGCCCAAATTTTTGTACGAACATCCACGTATTTAAATTCAGCCCGATACATGTCCATCATCACCTGATCCATGATGGTGCGAATCTCTGTATATAGTGTATCTTCTCTGTCATATTCAAAATAACTGAACTTGGGATAAATCTCTGAAAAATCTGAAAAGTAAACATCCTCGTACAAACTGTCTTCTATAGGTTCCAACTGTTCTCTAAAAGCTTTCATGTCCAATTCCGTAAGCTGAATCATGTCATTTTGATTGACACGTACATGAAAGATCTTGTCTTCGGTTTTCAAATACACTTGATTTCGGAAATCGTGTACCAACTCCTTTGCTTGCCCTGGTATAAAATAGGAGGTGATGATTTTCTGACTCGCATCGGTCAAAATCAATTCACTGGCTCTTTTTAAGGTTTTCTCATAAACCAACATCAAAATTCGATCGTTGTCAATCAATTCAAAATCCTCTACACTAAACTTTTCCGAACCAAAAACGGTTTCTGGAATTTTTTCTGAAGACACCTCCACGGGTCCAAAAATTCGATTTCCGAAACTCATCTCTATACTCCCCAAATCCAAAGTATCATTTTGAATAGAGGCCATATGTCTCTTTGTAATTTCAAAATCCAAGGTTTCAAATGAGGTGTGCAGTAGATAAACAGATTGTCCTTTTCTAATTTTTGCTTTGAATGCGAACTGTCCCCTATTGTTACTCACCCCGACATTCCTTTTAGCTGAATCTAAACTTACATGAACCCCAGGTATAGGTAAATGATCCTCCACGTTCCGAACTTCCCCTTTCACAACAACGGTTTGCGCGGAAAGAGATAAAGAAAGCATCGAAAACAAAATAAGGACATTTCTCATCTGGAAAGAATTTCTTAAAGGATGAAAATACAAAGGAATTTCCATATTTCAGGACTACATGTCGTCCATTCCTCCTCCGGAACCTCCACCATAACTTCCTCTGCTTCTGGCTTGCTTTAAGTTTCCGAATTTCCAGGAAAGATTAATGTAAAATCTTCTAGTCTCCCATTTAAATTGAGTGTAGGTTACCTGGTTGGCTTCTTCTACATCAATTTGAAATCTTAATGTGTTGAAGAGATCAGAAATTCGAATACCAACTCCTAGTGTACGATTTAAAAACCACTGTTTGGCCGCAAAATCTAAATTCCATCTTGCTCGAACTGTCCCTTGGGCAACAGGTCTGGGTGCATTGTAATTTAAATTGATCTGAACTTCTGTTGTTTTCTTGAAAAAAGTCATGGTAGACATCAATTTGGCACTCCAACTCAAACCCTGGTTATTCAAATCTGATTCGGTATTGGATTTATCCTGAAAAACCATCTGATAAAGATTAAACGAGATATTCATTCGCCACCAATCAAACGGTTTAACAATCATGACGGCTTCTACCCCATAATTAAAACCATTATCTACATTCGACCAAGTTCTTTGATTCACTCCGGAAGAATCCACAACCAATACTCGCTGGATCATATTGGTCATGTATCGGAAATACCCCGAACCGGTAAAGGTGAAATACTTCGAATAATATGCATATCCTAACTCAATACTATGAATATATTCTGGCAATAAATAGGGATTTCCCAAACGAACGTTTAGAGGATCTGAATAATTCGGAAAAGGATTTAAGGAATGCATGTGAGGTCTGTTGATCCTTTTGGAATAACTCAATGTCAATTCATGATCTTTCTTTTCTCCTAATTTATAAGACAAGTGTAAGGATGGAAACCAGGAAAAATAATCGTTTCGATAAGTATCATTCGTGTTAACCAAAACGGGTTGAGTCAAAGCCTGCTCTAGTCTAATTCCAATTTGATAGCCAAATCGCTCTTTAATCGTGTGAGACCAAATTCCATATACTGCATAAATTTGCTCATTGTACTTGAAAATATTATTCAATGAATCGGCAGAGACATAAAATGATGAATCATAATCAAAATATTCATTGTAACTATCCTGATAAATATTTCGAATTGTCGCTTTTGCCCCTGCTTCGATCTTCATCTTCTTATTGATCGGATTCACATAATCCAACATCCCTACAAAGAAGTTATTTCGATTGTCATAAACCAGTTGCTGTCTTTCGGGGTTTTCTTCAGGAATCAGCAAAGAATCATAATACTGAGCCATATAAAATCCATTATCCACATTGTCTCCAATGGATTGATTGAAATTGAGCTGTAAATCATGCCCAGGCTGTTTGAATTTATGCTGATAATTGAGCCCAAAATCTAAACCTCTACTTTTTGTTGGATCATAGGTATCTCTAGTCCAAAAGCTAGTTTCCAAGTCTTTATTATTAAACTCGTTGTATTTCATATATCCTTCTCTTTCCCTCCTCGCCATGTTTCCGGTGACGAAAAACCCGAGTGTGTTTTTAGGATTGATGAAAATATCCAAACCTAGTTTTAACATATGACTTTCGTTCAAATCAGTCCCTTCCCGATATTGATCCAGAGTCGTTGTCGTGTCATTAACCGTTGTATTTCTGGTGCTATTGTAGTTTCTGTACCCGCGGTAATGTCTGAAACTGTAATTCGTATAGAAATTAATTTTCTCATTCTTATAGTTGAAATTCGCTGCTGCACTATAAACATTTCCCGTTCCCGCAGATAATTCCACACCTGCGGTTATCCCTTTTAACTTATTCTTTTTAAGAACGATATTGATAATTCCTGACATCCCATCCGGATCATATTTGGCTGATGGATTTGTGATCACTTCAATGGATTCAACCGAACTGGCTGGAATGGAGGATAGAATTGCTGTTCTTGCTCCTCCTGTCATTGAGGAGGGCTTCCCATCGATCAAAACGGTCACATTTCCAGAACCTCTCAAGGATAAATTTCCATCCATGTCCACTTCTACCGATGGAATATTATTCAAAAGGTCATTGACAGTACCTCCCGTTGCAGTAATATTCTTTTCTACATTGAAAACTTTTCGATCAATCTTCGTTTCCAAATCCGCTTTTTCTGCAACAATTTCAATTTCATCTAGTGCTCCTTCTGTGGAGGAAATAGAAACCGGCTCTAGAGTCACACTAGGATTATCAGGCTTAAAAAAGACAGGTCCCACAAATTTATCTTTGTAGCCTATAAAACTAATTTTTACACGATACATTCCAACTGGAATCTCCGTAATCTTGAATTCTCCCTTTGCATTGGTAACTCCACCAGTTACGAGAGAAGAATCCTTTACACGAAAAAGGGAAATGGTGGCAAATTCTACAGGTTTATTCGTAGTGCTATCCTGAATCTTTCCAGATAATTCACCAATCTTAGGGCGCTCTCTTCCTTCACCACCTCCGGGTCTTCCTCCTTGGGCACTAAGATTTAGGCTTACTATGACAGTAAAAAGCAGTAATAAATATCTCATAATTGGGCAAAACTACAACAATAATACTTCTTGCGAATCCAATTATGACAAACGAACTATATAAAGGTTTAACGGAGGAGGTAAATTTTATTGAACAATCAAAGAATCTACCGAGTACGAATAAGCATTAAAAACTCCCAAAGCCCCATTCGTCCAAGTAGAATTCGGATTATCAGGCACACCCGTGGGCGCAAATCCTTGAGAAATGATGTTTTCTAAAGTTTGATAATAGTCATACACATGCTCGTCCAATTTCCAAAGTTCCACTTTCACTTTGTCTCCTGGCTTCAATTTAAATCGTTTTCCAAATAAAGAAACCACTTCTTGAAGTCCATCATCATACACATCATTGAACAAAAAGTAATCGTCTGCAGAATTGAAAACGGTATCGTTTCTGCTGAATATCATTCTGTATCGATCTCCTAATCCAACCAGATCAGTATAATAAATCTGCGGATAAATCCCTTCTTCCACGCCTGGGAAAGTATTGGCAGGAATAAAAACCGTGTGAATAGAATCCATTTGAACAGGGCTTTGAATTGAGCTGTAATTCGAATAAACAACTCCTTCATTCTGCACAGTTAATGTATAGGTTCTTCCTACTTGGCCCGAAAACAATGCAGTTTGATATTCTCCATTCCCCACTGAATTCAATACTTGAGTATTTCCTAAATCATCCGTCAAACTCACCACAGCATTGTCCACATAACTATTCGAAGTTGAATTGTAGGGAACCGTCTTACTTACCAACACAGAATAAACATTCGTATCGGTCGATATTTTTCCTTCAATCACGATTTGAGGATCGGAATCGGGGATGTTTACATCAATGATCTTTTCACAAGACGCGATTACTACTATGAATATGATTAAACCAACTATCCTCATTTTCTAAAATTTAAAATTCCACGTTACAGAAGGAACAATTCGAAATAGCGCCAACTGTTTAGCTTGAAACTGTCCTGGATTATCCGGATTCTCCTCAAAAGAAACCGTGTAAGCATTTTGCCTAGCATACACGTTATAAATCGAAAATGCCCACGTTGATCTAAAACGCTTCTCAATCTTCTCTTTTTCTCCTGTTTCCTTATTCTTCTTCATTTTGAATTTCTTATCCTTTAAAATCAAGGCCAAATCCATTCTATGATAGTCCGGCATTCTCGCTGCATTTCTTGAAGGATAATAAGGAACCAATTGTCCGTCTACTTCATATTTGCCTGCTGGCCAAGTAACCGCATCACCTGTATTATAGACAAACGTAGAAGACAGGGTCAATCTATCTGTTATATCAAACATTAAAACCAAATTGATATCATGAATTCGATCTTGACGCGCACTATATTCTTCATTGTTATTGATTCCTGGCACTTTTCGAATGGAGCGCATCAAGGTATATCCAATCCATCCTTGAAACCATCCTTTTCTTTTCTTTATGAAGAATTCTGCTCCATACGAATAACCAATCCCCTGCAGTAATGAAGCTTCTATTTGCTGATTGAATAAAATCTGTGAACCATTTCGATAGTCTAATTGGTTTTGCATGTATTTGTAAAACACTTCTACAGAGGCTTCAAACATGGAGTTCTTTCCAAAATTCACGAAATACCCTAAAGATACCTGATCCCCAATTTGAGGTTTCACGGAAGAACTAGCCGACACCCACACATCAGTTGGTTGTCCGGAACCGGTCTGACTCAATAATGTCATGTATTGATAATTTCGATTATATCCTGCTTTAATCGACATGGTTTCATTTATCATGAAGCTCAAATTGAATCTAGGCTCCCATCCTAAATACGTTTTGTAAGCCTTATTTTTCTCTCTGAAAAGTGTGTCAGTAACTTCTCCTTGATCATCCCACAAATATTCTTCTGCAGGTCCGAAACAATTGTACATCGACAATCGAATTCCAAAATCAATATTCAATCTAGTCCCTATTCGCATCTGGTCACCTATATAAACATTAGACTCCCATCCATATCTTTCCTGAATATTAATGTCATTAATTTGATCTGAAAGCGCATCAATTTCTCCTGGTCTGAAATGATGAAAAATAGCTCCTCCACCAAAAACCAAAGTATTCCAGCTCCCTATCTTCTTTACGAAATCAGTCTTAATCTGGTAATCTCGTATTCCAGATTTGATTTTGAAGTCCGTTCCACTAGGCGACTGAATCTGAATATTATAAACATAGTCACTAAAAATAAAACTGGAATTCATGAAAAAGTCTGAATTAAAAACGTGATTCCACTTAGCCGTCGCTGTTGCATTCCCATAGTTAAAAGCAAAAATATCAGAATACTTCATCACATCTTTTCCAAAATATCCTGAAAGCGTAAGCTTGTCTTTTTTACCAATTTTGTAGGCAATTTTCGCATTCAGGTCATAGAAATAAGCCTTACTTGAACTAAAAGTCGGGTCCTTGGAAAGCCCTAGAAATAAATCAGCATACGTTCTTCTTCCTGAAATAATAATACTTGCTTTATCCTTTTTTAGCGGACCTCCAGTTGTGAATCTGGAAGAGATTAATCCAATTCCTCCATCAAATCCCCATTTCTTCATGTCGCCTTCCTTCATGGAAACATCCAATACTGAAGAAATTCTTCCTCCGTATTTAGGCGAAATACCTCCTTTGTAGAGTTCAACAGTTGACAGGGCATTGGAATTAAAAACAGAGAAAAAACCTAACAAGTGAGCAGGATTGAATACCGGTGCATCATCTACTAGTACTAAGTTTTGGTCTGCAGATCCGCCTCGAACATAAAAGCCTGAACTTCCTTCACCCGCTGAACTAATTCCAGGCATCAATTGGATGGTTTTAATAACATCTTGCTCTCCAAACACAACCGGAATCTTCTCCATGTCCTTTACGTCCATTTTCACCATTCCCGCTGTTGGATCTTTCAGCTTATCATCATCTTTTTCACCTAAAACTTCCACCTCATCCAGCATCTTCCCTGCCTTCATTTTGAAAGTCATTTTCTTGTCT
Source organism: Crocinitomicaceae bacterium (assembly GCA_020436025.1). GTDB lineage: Bacteria > Bacteroidota > Bacteroidia > Flavobacteriales_D > Crocinitomicaceae > JAGQYP01. Next base: position 18,690 of record JAGQYP010000027.1, on the reverse strand, counting down.
CCATTGATTTTTAATGATTCCTCGTAGTCATCGTAACCAACAAAAGAAATCTTTAAAGTGTATTCTCCTTCTGGAAGTTTGATTGAAAATTTTCCGTTAAGATCTGTTTGAGCTCCTTTTTGCAATTCAACGATATACACGTTGGCAAATGCTACCGGCTCGGCTGATGTTTTCACTTCTACAATTCCTGACAAAGTATATTCCTGAGAATAAATACCAAGGCTTGTAAAGAGAAAAATGATAAGAAATGTAATTTTTTTCATGTGTATAATGTGCTTTGCAAAAGTAATAAAGAGGCTGCTTCCTTAAAAATATCTAAGTGTTAAAAAATGTTTTTAATATGTAAACAAAGGTTATTTTATAATGAACACATAATAATCCTTTACAAACGGAAAATAAATCCGACTTTCAGATACATTCAATATTCTTTAATTTGCATACAGATAGATGCGTAAATTGTTCAGAAAAATAAAATCATTTTTATGGAGGTGGAAATACCTGTTTCTAGGCTTATTCCTCCTCAATTTTATTATTTGGCTGAATTGCCTACCCAAAACACTAATTGAATCCCCTACTTCTACGGTTGTTCTAGATGAAAATGGAAATCTTTTAGCCGCCCAAATTGCAGATGATGGTCAATGGCGGTTTCCCTACAACCCTGAAGTTCCTGAGAAATACAAAAAGGCCCTGATCGCCTTCGAAGACCGAACTTTCGAATCACATTGGGGAGTTTCCCTAAGAGGCCTTTCTCGAGCCATGTACCAAAACATTAAAGAAGGTGAAGTTGTCAGTGGTGGAAGTACACTCACCATGCAACTTATGCGGATCTCAAGAGAAGGAAAAAGTCGATCGTATTTCGAAAAAATCATTGAAATATACATGGCAACTCGAGCAGAATGGCGCTATTCCAAAAATGATATCCTGGCAATGTATGCCTCTAACGCTCCCATGGGGGGCAATGTAGTGGGCTTAGATGCCGCTTCCTGGAGGTATTTTGGGCGAGCTGCCAACAAACTCACCTGGGCTGAATCCGCGACTTTAGCTGTACTGCCAAATTCACCTGGACTGATTCACCCTGGAAAAAATAGGGATGCATTAAAAGAAAAAAGAAATCGATTACTCGACATTTTATACGATAGAGGGGAGATCGATACCAACACCTTACTCCTATCCAAAATGGAACCCTTGCCAGATAAGCCGTATCCCATCCCGCAAATGGCTCCACACCTATTAGTAAAAGCCATTAAAGACGGTAAAAAAGGTCAAGTCATTCATACCACAATCAAATATGAAATGCAAAGTCGTTTGGCCGAAATTCTAGAGTTTCACCATCAAAAATTAAAAGACAATCAAATTTTCAATGGTGCAATCTTGGTCATGGAAATCGAAAGTGGAGAGATCAAAGCCTATATTGGGAATACGGAAAACGAAGAAGCGGAACATGGTTCAGCAGTTGATATTATCACCAGTAGAAGATCTACAGGTAGTATTTTAAAACCGTTTCTATATGCGGGAATGCTGCAGGACGGAATCATTACACCACAAATGATGATTCAGGATGTTCCAACCTACATGGCTGGTTATACCCCAAAAAACTATAACCTACAATATGATGGATTGGTTCCGGCAGACAAGGCACTCGCGCGCAGTTTGAACGTTCCTTTAATTCGAATGCTGGTCAAATATGGTGTCCCAAAATTGCATTATCTACTTCGAAAACTGGATTTCACTACTATGGATCGCTCTGCTTCGCATTACGGACTTTCCTTAATTCTAGGAGGAGCAGAAGTCAATCTATTTGATCTGGTCTCTGCTTATGGTGTCATGGCTCGTTCTGTGAAGCAATATCCGGAAATAAAACCGGGAATCAATCGGAAAGCATCCTATCTGCCCAGAAATGAATTTGAATTTAATTTGGAAAAACCTATCATCAAACCTGCAGCTGCCTGGTTTACCCTGGAAGCCATGCTCGAGGTAGCGCGACCAGAAGACGATATCAATTGGGAAGAATTCTCCTCATCACAAAGAATATCTTGGAAAACAGGAACTAGTTTTGGTTTTCGCGATGCGTGGGCCGTTGGAATCAATGGTAAATATGTTGTAGGTGTTTGGGTTGGAAATGCCGATGGTGAAGGTCGACCTGGTTTGATTGGTAGAGAGGCTGCAGCTCCCATTCTATTCGATGTTTTCTCTTTTTTGGAAAGAGCCGATTGGTTTGATATTCCTTACGATGAAATGTCGAAAGTTCCTTTATGTCGAAAATCTAAATTTAGAGCCTCGATTAATTGTCCCGAAATTGATTCTGTCTATATCCCAAATACCAGTTTAAGATCGGAAGCTTGCCCTTTTCATAAGATCATTCATACAACTAAAGATGGGGCTTATAGAGTTAATTCAGGTTGTGAAATCCAGAGTAATATTGTTTCCCAGCCCTGGTTTATTATTCCGCCTCTATCCGAACAATACTACAAAACGATTGATCCCAATTTCAAAACACTTCCCCCTTTCCGTTCCGATTGTAAAGAAAGTATTGAGGACGATGTAATCAGTATCGTATATCCTAAAGAACCTTCAACCATATTTGTGCCTAGAGGATTTAAAGGAACGAAAGAAAAGATTGTTTTTGAAATCTCGCATCGAAACCCTTCTACGAAAGTTTATTGGCATTTAGATGATGTATTAATCGGAGAAACATCGGATATACACGAACTCGAACTTACTCCTAGTCCGGGAGAACATACTTTGACTCTAGTTGATGAATACGGAAGGCAGAAAACCCAAGTATTTACTGTTTTGGAAAAGTAAATTGTCCTTCCTTCAATTGCTTAACCAACAAAATCGCGAAGAAAGCATAAAAAATAATCCCCGCCTGAACTTCCAACATGGATTCAAATAAGAGGTTGATAGAAACATTGGCCATGAATGCCATTAAAATAAAATCTCGTCCTTTAAATGCATCCACGATGGGATAAAACAAATTCAATAGAAAAATTAGAAATCCGGGAATCCCAATTGCGAGTAAAACTTGTAAATATTGATTGTGGGTATTCAATCCTTTATCAACAAATCTTTTGTGCCCTTTATTCCCCACTTTTTCTAAAAACACATCCTTACGATCTCCAATTCCGACTCCAAATGGATTTAGCTTTATAATTTCCCAGGCAGTTGACCAAGCAACGACTCTTACCTGACTAGAAACTACAGGCGCTTCGGCTTCGGTATCTATTTTCTTGTCTTTAAATTCGTTTGAAATGGTTTGCTCTGATTTCTTTTTAAATATCTCAAATCCTCCAAAGAATCGAACATACAAAAATTCTGAACTGAAAAGAGTTCCAATGGAAAGTACAAAAACCAAGACAGCTGGAACAATAAACTGCTTGAACCATTTTGTTTGGATGAAGTAGACCAGAATGACTAAAAAAACCACCATCATGGCAATAAAACTCGCTTTTGAATTCAATAAAACCACATGAATGGCTTCCAGCGCAACAATTCCAGAAGTGATCCAAATATTCCTGAAAAACTTATAACCATGCAAATAGAAATAATAAATCAAAGGAATCGCCAATATGCAATACATGGATGCATAGGCGACGTGAAAAAGTGGAGATAACTTCGAATAGAAAAAGGCATTGGGTTCCTTATTTTGAAAGTAATTCCAACTTCCATAGCCTAAATTAATCAGCAATAAAACCAAGGTTCCGTAAACAAACCATTCGAAGATTTTCATGTAGTCCAAATCCTCATCTTTCGTTCCTAGAAATAGAGGAAATAAGATTAAAGATAATTTTGCTACGATATCCGCTCCTCCATAATCCCAGTTTTCCGACCAAGTCAAACTGAATAATTGATAAACGAAAAACAATGCGAAGAATCCTAAATAAGTAAGATCAAAAAAGCCTTTTCCCCATCTTTTTCGAAAAACCCATTCCACTCCTATCAGGAGTATGAGAAAGGGAACTAAAAGCTTGCTCAAGGGTAATAAAAAAGCCACAGATACGAGAAGCACCGATCTCAAATTCTTGCTTTTTATGGTTTTGATTGCACTCATTTTCTAACCTTCAAGCAAAGTAGAAATATACAAATCCATTCCTTGCTCAAAAGTATATAAAGGCTCGTAATTTAATTTAGAAGCTATTTTAGATAGATCAGCCAGAGAATTTTTAATGTCTCCTTCCCTTTCCTCTTTATAAACCGCTTGAATGGAATCTACATCTATCCCATTCTTTTTCAAAGCACTTTTGATAACCTCAAAAACATGATTTAAGGAAAATGAATCTCCACAAGCCACATTATAAATTTCACCAAATGCTGATTGATTCGTTGTGCTTAAAGCTAAATCATTCGCATGTAGCACATTTGCTATGAATGTAAAATCCCTAGTTTGCAATCCATCACCATAAATTTCGGGGCTTTTTCCATTTCTTAAAATTTGAATGAACTTGGGAACTACGGCTGCATAAACTCCATTTGGATCTTGATTTGGTCCAAATACATTAAAATAGCGCGTTCCGATGATTTCCATTCCATGAATGTCTCGGTATACTTTTGCATACTTTTCATTCGTTAGTTTTGTCACTGCATAGGGCGATAAAGGCTCACCAATATTCGACTCTACTTTAGGTAATTCTTTAGAGTCTCCATAAACCGAAGAACTACTTGCAAAAACGAATCTTTTGATGCCACTTTCTTTTGCATGATGCAGGACATTCAAAAAACCCGTACTATTGATTTCCTGGGTCGGAATCGGATTCTTAATTGATCTGGGAACAGAACCCAATGCGGCTTGATGACAAACGGCATCGAATTGGTAAGTGGAAAAAATATAATCTAAAAAGGAAGTATCTGTAATATCTCCTTCATGGAAAAGAATCCTTCCAGAATCAATTAAATGCTGAATGTTTTCCCGGTGACCAGTTAACAGATTATCAATGCAAACCACTTCGTTTTCAACCGAAAGATATTCGCATAAATTGGACCCAATAAATCCAGCACCTCCTGTAATAAGGATCTTTTTCCCTTTTGTATTTGAGCTATGTCCTAGCTTATTTAGCATAGTTTACGGTTCTCTTTTCTCTAATCACCGTTACTTTCACTTGCCCCGGATAAGTCATTTCATTTTGAATCTGTTGAGAGATTAAGAACGACAATTCTTCAGATTTCTCATCAGTTACTTTTTCAGATTCAACTAAAACTCTCAACTCTCTACCCGCTTGAATTGCATAGGCTTTGATTACACCATCATATGACAAAGCAAGACTTTCAAGTTCTTGAATTCTTTTGATATACGATTCAACAATTTCTCTTCTGGCTCCTGGTCTAGCTCCTGATACAGCATCACAAACCTGAACGATTGGAGAAATCAAAGTCGTCATTTCAATTTCATCGTGGTGAGCACCAATTGCATTGCATACATCAGGCTTTTCACCATATTTCTCCGCTAATTTCATCCCTAGGATCGCGTGTGGTAATTCTGGCTCATCTTCTGGAACTTTTCCAATATCATGAAGTAATCCTGCTCTTTTTGCAATTTTCGGATTCAGCCCAAGTTCTGAAGCCATAGTTGCACATAAATTCGCTACTTCTCTGGAGTGTTGTAATAAATTCTGACCGTAGGAAGATCTATACTTCATTCTACCAATCATCTTCAATAACTCAGGATGCAATCCATGAATTCCTAAGTCGATACAAGTTCTTTTACCTGTTTCAATAATCTCTTCATTCAAAGATTTTTGCGTTTTCTTCACCACTTCTTCAATTCTCGCAGGGTGAATTCTTCCATCTGAAACTAATTGATGTAAAGCTAATCTCGCAGTTTCTCTTCTTACAGGATCAAAACAAGAAAGGATGATTGCTTCTGGCGTATCGTCAACTATGATTTCTACTCCGGTTGCCGCTTCAAGTGCTCTAATGTTTCTTCCTTCTCTACCAATAATTCTCCCTTTGATTTCATCCGAATCAATATTAAAAACAGAAACACTGTTCTCGATAGCCTGTTCAGTAGCCACTCTCTGAATCGATTGAATCACAATTCTTTTGGCTTCTTTCGTGGCATTGATCTTCGCTTCATCTTGAATTTCCTTGATGAAAGACATGGCATCTGTTCTCGCTTCGTCTTTTAGAGCCTCAACCAGGTTTTTCTTGGCTTCTTCTACCGAATACCCAGAAATCTTTGACAACTCCGCAACCTGTTTTTGATGAATCTTAGCGAGCTCTGTTTTCTTTGCTTCTAAAGCTTCTTGTTGTTTTGCAACATTATCTTTTAGATTACTGAGTTCTTTATCCTTTCGGTTCATTTCTTCCATCTTCTGACCCAACTTGCTTTCTTTTGATCTAAAACGATCTTCGTTGGATTGCATCTTACGCTCACGATTCTTGATTGCATTTTCATGCTCCTCTTTCAATTGCATGAATTTCTCTTTAGCCTGAATCATTTTATCTTTCTTGATTCCTTCAGCCTCTAATTCCGCCTCTTTGATCACCTTTTCTCTTTTTGCTTTCAAAGCCATGTTGATCAGAAAATAGGCCACTATACCTCCAGCAACTACACCGGCTAGTACTCCAATTACTAAACTTGTTATATCCATAATTTTTTAATTATGAATGAACCAACGAAAGGGATTGTGATTTATGCTGATTGAAGCTTTTCTAGCAATGCATCGAGTCCTTTTTCAATTTCCGGATCTGGACCTGTACTCTTTGCAGCACCTCCACCAGAAACACTCAGTTTCGCTCCGAATTGAAGCGCTGTCATTGCTAATAAATCTTGCATATCTTTAACCGCATAACTGTCCTGCAAAGCTTTAATGCTTCGGTTAATATCTTCTGCAGCTTTCAAAATAATTGCTTCCTCCGACTTATTTACAGTCAAAGGATAGGTTCTTCCAGCTACTATTACTTTTATGGATACTTGTTCCATTATTAACTATTCAGTATAGCGATACATTCATCAATTTCCTTCATCAATCCATTCAACTTGTTCTTATAATTCTCTACATCAAATTCGCTATCTGATGCCGCATTTTTTCTCAATTGCTCGATTTGATCTTTCAATCCCTCGATTTCTGAGTTTTTTGCATTAATTAAACGTTGAAATTCTTGATTTTCGCTTTTAAGACTCTGGTTTTCTGAAGACAAATCTGCATTTCGTAGGATCAATCCATCGACCTTCATTGAAATTGCCTCAATTTTTTCCTTCATATTCCTCTTGTCTTTTTCGCTCCAACAAAATTAGTATTAAAAATTTTATTTAAAAACTTTTGTTTAAATCTTATAAACTATGCAATGTTTAATATGCTTAAAGCTGCTAATTTTACACGAAAAAAATGTTCAAACAGGCTGTCTTCATTCTTCTTTTAGTACCCGTTCTGCTTTTTGGGCAGTCCACTCCGAATTATAAATCCTACAATTTCAGAGCACCAATGGATATTCCATTAATTCTAGCCGGGAATTTTGCCGAATTAAGATCTAATCACTTTCATACAGGTATAGATATTAAAACTGGAGGAGTTGAAGGACAAAATCTATATTCCATAGAAGAGGGATATGTTTCTAGAATCAAAATTTCTCCTTGGGGTTACGGAAAAGTAATCTACATAGATCATCCCAATGGTTTTACCTCGGTTTATGCACATTGTCAAAAATTCTCCGATCGATTTGAAAAAATCATGTATGAGAAGATGCAAAAGGAAAATGTGAATGAACTGGATGCATTTTTTACTAAAGATGAAATAAAAGTAAAAAAAGGGGAAATGATTGCTCTTTCCGGAAATACAGGGGGATCAGTAGCCCCGCATTTACATTTTGAAATTAGGGAAACAAAAACTGAAAAACCACTGAACCCGTTGCTTTTCAATTTCAATATTCATGATCATAAAAAACCTGAGATAAGAGGTCTGAAAGTATATGCTCTTACAGAAAACAATTATATCGTCCCTAATAAATCAAGATACATCTATGCAAGTCAAAACGGATCATCTTATCAATTGAATGAAAAATTAATCATCGATGAAGGCGACTTCCCAGTGAATGGAAAATTGGGTTTTGCCGTGGACGTTATCGACCGATTAGATGGCGCAAATAACATTTGTGGAATTTTCGAGTCTCATATTTCTTGTAATTCTTCAGAGCTCTATTCTTTCAAGTTTGATAAACTGGATTTTGGAAAAAATCGAATGATTAACGGACATACAGATGTATATGAATTCAAAGAAAACAGGAGAGATCTTCATAAACTTTTCTCGAATCCCGCCACTACATTAGAAAACTATGAGGGAAAAATAAATGGGATTGATTTAAGAGATTTACTTGATTCTAATCAACTTACAATTATTGCAAAAGATCAAAATTCAAATACCACTTCTCTCAATTCCAAATTCTATTTTCAAAAGAACGCTCCTTTAAAATTAAATTGGGAAAATTTCTTAATGCCCCATGACACCTATGCTGAGCGAAATTCCGAGTTTGAACTTTTCCTTCCAGGTGGGACGATATTTGAACCCATAGAGAAAGATTATTCTTCTAATGAATGTAAATGGGATACCACAACGACCCAGTATCATTTTGGAAATTACAACACCCCTGTAAATAATAAAGTGCATGTGCGGCTTAAGATTGATAATAAGCGTCATTCAAAAAAACTGGTTATTTGTCGGGCTAACATGGAAGAAGATTACTACTATGCTATTGGTGGAGAAATAAATGAAGGTTGGATAGAAACAGAAGTGAAAGGTTTAGGCGATTTTTTTGTGCTAGAAGATACTGTAGCTCCTGAAATTTCACCCAATAATTTTAGAGATGGTCAATTAGTTTCCAGAGATCTTAAAATAAAAGTGGAGGATAATTTATCAGGAATTCAAAAGTATGAGACTTACTGCAACGGTGTTTTTATTCCTGGCTATTTTACTGCAAAAAAGTCTACATACGAGATTCCTTTTGAGAAAATCAATGTATCTGGGGATTTCGAACTTAAAGTAGTAGCCTATGACGCTGTTGGTAATAAATCAGAAAAGGTATTTAGGTTAAAAAAATAGGCCCCGATTTGGAGCCTATTAGAATTTCATTTTATGCTTCGGTATTTTGTCCACCGAAATTCATCGGAATATTTGGAGGAACCATTCCACCATCTTCCTTAATCACTCCATTATGAGCTTCGTATTTTGAAATATTCTCTGCCAAAGCTTTCATTAACCTTTTAGCATTTTCAGGAGACATGATTACTCTTGATCTCACTTGTGCCTTTGGAACTCCAGGCATGATCTGAACAAAGTCCGCCACAAATTCCGAGTTTGAATGAGTTATGATTGCTAAATTCGAATAAATCCCGCCAGCCACTTGCTCATTCAATTCGATATTCAATTGATTTGGATTTTCGTTATTGTTTTCCATGATTTTCTTAATTAAAAAAAAGGCCGATATGATCGGCCTTTTTCTATTTAGTTTTTAGCTTTTAACTTTTCGTATTCTTCTTGAGAACCTACAATGACATTTTGGAATCTTCTGATACCTGTACCTGCAGGAATCAAATGTCCAACAATCACATTCTCTTTCAATCCTAGAAGATGATCTTCTTTTCCTGAAATTGCAGCCTCATTAAGAACTTTAGTTGTTTCCTGGAAGGAAGCAGCTGAGATAAATGATCCCGTTTGAAGAGATGCTTTTGTAATCCCTTGCAACAAAGGTTTAGATGTTGCTGGAACTGCATCCTCTGCTTCAACTGGTTTCAAATCTTTACGTTTCAATTGAGAATTTTCGTCTCTCAATTTTCTAACTGTGATCATCATTCCAACCTTCAAGTTTTCAGAATCACCAGCATCCGTAACTACTTTCTTACCAAATATTTCATCATTCTCTTCCATGAAATCAGCTTTATGAACGGCTTGACCTTCAAGAAGTCTTGTATGTCCTGGGTCAACAACCTCAACTTTAAGCATCATTTGTCTTACAATTACCTCAAAGTGTTTGTCGTTGATTTTTACCCCTTGTAGACGATATACTTCCTGAATTTCATTCACCAAATATTCTTGAACCGCAGTTGGCCCTTGAATATTCAAGATATCATTCGGAGTAATTGCACCATCAGAAAGTGGTTTACCAGCTTTAATGAAATCATTTTCCTGAGCAAGGATATGTTTCGACAATGGAGCCATATACTTTCTCTTCTCACCAGTTTTCGATTCAATGATGATTTCTCTGTTACCTCTTTTGATTTTTCCAAAAGATACAATTCCATCAATCTCTGAAACGATCGCAGGGTTAGAAGGGTTTCTAGCTTCGAAAAGTTCTGTTACTCTTGGAAGACCTCCTGTAATATCCCCTGACTTACCAGCAACTCTAGGGATTTTAACTAAAGTAGCTCCTGCTTCAATTTTATCACCTTGGTTTACGATGATATGAGCATTCACTGGTAAGTTGTATGATTTAACAACTTCTTTCTTCGCGTTTAGGATATTAATCTGAGGGTTCTTTTTCTTATCTCTAGATTCGATGATCACTTTCTCTTTAAATCCAGTTTGCTCATCCACCTCTTCTCTAAACGTAATTCCATCAATCACACTATCAAATGCAATAGTTCCTTTTTCTTCAGCAATAATGGTCGCGTTATATGGATCCCAAGTACAGATCACATCTCCTCTTTTAATCTTAGAGTTATTTTTGATCTTCAAATGAGAACCGTAAGGAATATTCGCAGTATTCAATACAACACCTGTTTCTGGATCGATCACTTTCATCTCTGCAGATCTTCCCATTACGATAATAACCTCGTTACCATCTTGATCTTTCTTCGAAATCGTTCTTAATTCTTCGATTTCGATTTGACCGTTGTATTTTGCTTTTAATTCTGATTCATCAGCAATATTTGATGCAGTACCCCCAACGTGGAATGTTCTCAAAGTCAACTGCGTTCCTGGTTCCCCAATAGATTGTGCAGCAATTACTCCTACCGCATCACCTAATTGAGCCATTCTTCCAGTTGAAAGGTTTCGTCCATAACACTTAGAACAAACCCCTCTTCTCATTTCACAAGTCAATACCGATCTAATCTCAACTTCTTCGATTCCAGCATCCTCAATAGCTTTAGCTACTGGTTCAACGATCTCCTCTCCAGCATTCACGATTAATTCGTTCGTATCTGGGTGGAAAATATCATGTACCGTAGTTCTACCTAAAATTCTATCGTAAAGTGGTTCTACGATGTCGTCATTTTTCTTAAGAGCTGTAGCAATCAGACCTCTCAACGTACCACAGTCATCCGAATTGATCACAACATCCTGGGCTACGTCTACCAATCTTCTTGTTAAGTAACCCGCATCCGCTGTTTTCAATGCCGTATCTGCAAGACCTTTACGCGCACCGTGAGTTGAAATAAAGTACTCAAGAATTGAAAGTCCTTCCTTAAAGTTTGAAAGAATCGGGTTTTCAATAATTTCTTGAGAAGTTGCTCCAGATTTTTGTGGCTTCGCCATCAATCCCCTCATTCCTGACAGCTGTCTAATCTGCTCTTTCGATCCCCTTGCACCAGAGTCGAACATCATATAGATCGAGTTAAATCCTTGTTGGTCATTTTTCAATCTTTCCATCAAGGTATGTGTCAATCTTGAGTTGGTATGCGTCCAAATATCAATAATCTGGTTATATCTTTCATTATTCGTGATCAATCCCATATTATAGTTCATCATCACTTCATCCACTTCTTGAGTCGCAGCAGCAACCATCTCTTCTTTTTCCTTAGGAATGATAATATCATCAAGATTGAACGACAATCCACCTTTGAAGGCCATTGTGTATCCCATCTCCTTAATATCATCCAAGAATTTAGCTGTTCTAGCTGTACCAGAAACTTTAAGGATGTTACCAATAATGTCTCTTAACGCCTTTTTAGTAAGATCATCGTTGATGTATCCTACATTATCAGGAACTAATTCATTGAACAATACTCTACCTGCTGTAGTTTCAATGATTTTAGTAACGATTTCTCCTTTTTCGTTAAGATCTTTAGTTCTTACTTTAATGTAAGCATGAAGATCAATTACCTTTTCATTCAAGGCAATTTTAACTTCTTCCGGAGAATAGAAAGTCATTCCTTCTCCTCTTACAATATGATCTTTTTCAGACTTTCTTCCTTTGGTAATATAATAAAGACCTAAAACCATATCCTGAGAAGGTACTGCAATCGGAGCACCGTTTGCAGGGTTCAAGATATTGTGAGAAGAAAGCATCAACAATTGTGCTTCAAGAATTGCAGCGTTACCTAATGGTAAGTGAACCGCCATCTGGTCACCATCGAAGTCAGCGTTAAACGCCGTACAAACCAATGGGTGAAGTCTAATTGCCTTTCCTTCGATCAATTTTGGTTGGAAAGCCTGAATACCCAATCTGTGAAGAGTTGGGGCTCTGTTTAGAAGCACAGGATGTCCTTTCAATACATTTTCAAGTATATCCCAAACAATTGGTTCTTTTCTATCAACAATTTTCTTTGCAGATTTTACTGTCTTTACAATTCCTCTTTCAATCATTTTTCTAATGATGAATGGCTTGTAAAGCTCAGCTGCCATTCCCTTAGGTAAACCACATTCGTGTAATTTCAATGTTGGACCAACAACAATTACAGAACGAGCAGAATAATCTACCCTCTTACCCAAAAGGTTTTGTCTGAAACGACCTTGTTTCCCTTTCAACGAATCTGAAAGAGATTTCAATGGTCTGTTTGATTCAGTTTTAACTGCAGAAGACTTTCTAGAGTTATCAAATAATGAGTCCACCGCTTCCTGAAGCATTCTTTTTTCGTTTCTAAGAATTACTTCTGGAGCTTTGATCTCGATCAACCTTTTCAAACGGTTGTTTCTGATAATTACTCTTCTATACAAGTCATTCAAATCAGAAGTTGCAAACCTTCCACCATCTAAAGGAACCAATGGTCTTAGTTCTGGTGGAATAACAGGAACAACCTTAACGATCATCCATTCTGGTCTGTTCTCCAATCTAGTTTGAGAATCTCTAAAAGATTCAACCACTTGAAGTCTTTTTAATGCCTCATTCTTTCTTTGCTGAGAAGTTTCAGTTCTAGCTTTGTGTCTCAATTCATAAGACAAATCATCTAACTGACAGCTACCTAACAAATCGTAAAGCGCTTCAGCTCCCATTTTTGCAACAAACTTATTTGGATCATTATCATCCAAATATTGGTTTTCCTTAGGAACTGTATCTAATATATCCAAATACTCTTCTTCAGTAAGGAAATCCATTACTTGAAGTGGCTCTCCCTCAGCATTAACAGCAGAACCTGGCTGAATCACTACATATCTTTCATAATAAATGATTTGATCCAGTTTCTTAGTTGGTAATCCAAGAAGGTATCCTATTTTATTTGGAAGTGATTTAAAGTACCAAATGTGAGCAACAGGAACTACCAAAGAAATGTGTCCTTGTCTCTCTCTTCTTACTTTTTTCTCTGTAACTTCTACACCACAACGGTCACAAACGATTCCTTTATATCGGATTCTTTTGTATTTACCACAGTGACATTCGTAATCCTTAACAGGACCAAAAATTCTTTCACAGAACAAACCATCTCTTTCAGGTTTATACGTTCTATAGTTAATCGTTTCTGGCTTCAATACCTCCCCGCTGGAGTTATCAAGAATCTGCTCCGGAGAAGCAAGTGAAATGGTAATTTTAGAAAAACTACTCTGATTTTTTTTGGTCTCTTTTCTGTAAGCCATTTTAAATTTTATTTAGTTTTTTTTAACTCAAAGTAACATTCAACGCTAATCCTCTCAATTCATGTAGCAATACATTGAAGGATTCTGGAATACCAGGCTCTGGCATCACTTCACCTTTTACAATTGCTTCATAAGCCTTAGCTCTTCCCATTACGTCGTCAGACTTAACAGTAAGGATTTCTTGAAGAATATTGGCAGCACCGAATGCTTCGATTGCCCAAACCTCCATTTCTCCAAATCTCTGACCTCCGAACTGAGCCTTACCACCAAGTGGTTGCTGAGTAATAAGAGAGTACGGTCCGATAGATCTTGCGTGCATTTTATCATCAACCATGTGTGAAAGTTTAATCATATAGATTACTCCTACAGTAGCTGGTTGATCGAATTTGTCACCAGTTTCACCATCGTAAAGCCATGTTTTACCAAATCTTGGCACACCTGCTTTATCCGTATAGCCATTGATATCATCTAGAGTTGCTCCATCGAAAATTGGAGTAGCGAACTTCATACCTAATTTCTCTCCTGCCCAACCTAGTACAGTTTCATAAATCTGTCCAAGGTTCATACGAGAAGGCACCCCTAATGGGTTAAGTACGATATCTACTGGAGTTCCATCTTCTAAGAAAGGCATATCCTCCATTCTTACGATGTTAGCTACGATCCCTTTGTTTCCGTGACGTCCAGCCATCTTATCACCAACTTTCAGTTTTCTCTTTTGTGCAAGATAAACCTTAGCCATTTTGATAATACCCGCTGGAAGCTCATCTCCAACTGTAATTTGGAATTGCTTTCTTTTATAAGCTCCAAGTAAATCGTTTGCTTTAATGTTAAAGTTATGAAGTACTCTTTGAATTTGAGAATTCACTTTATCATCTTTCGTCCAGTTGTAAGGATTTACAATACTGAAGTCAATGATTTTAAGGTTCTTCTCAGAGAATTTCACACCTTTTTTGATAATCTCCTCCTTAAAGTTGTTAAATACACCTTCTGATTTGTTCTCTCCAATAATCTTTAACAGTTTATCGATTAGAATTCCCTTAAGTGCAGATAAATCTTTATCGTATTCAGCATCAATTTTCTCCAATAGTGGTTTATCCTGAGATTTTGCCTTTCTATCTTTGATTGCTCTTGAGAATAATTTTTTATCAATAACAACTCCTCTAGTAGATGGAGATACTTTCAATGAAGCATCTTTAACATCTCCAGCTTTATCACCAAAGATTGCTCTAAGAAGTTTTTCTTCTGGTGAAGGATCTGTTTCCCCTTTAGGAGTAATTTTTCCAATAAGGATATCTCCTTCTTTCACTTCGGCTCCGATACGGATCAATCCATTTTCATCTAAATCTCTTGTAGCCTCTTCAGATACGTTTGGAATATCTGGAGTTAATTCCTCCAAACCTCTTTTTGTATCTCTCACATCAAGAGAATATTCATTAATATGAATGGAAGTAAAGATATCTTCTCTTACAATTCTTTCAGAGATAACGATAGCATCCTCAAAGTTATATCCTTTCCAAGGCATGAAGGCCACTTTCAAGTTTTGACCTAATGCTAATTCGCCTTGTTGTGTTGCGTATCCTTCACAAAGTACCTGACCTTTGGTTACCTTTTCTCCTTTGCTAACAATAGGATTGAGGTTCATGGTTGTACCTTGGTTCGTTTTTTGGAATTTAGTCAATTCGTAAGAAACAACGTCCTCAGAGAACGAAACTAATTTCTCTTCATTTGTTCTGTTGTATCTGATTTTGATCTCTTTCGAATCTACATATTCAACTACACCTTCTCCTTCAGAGTTGATCAATACTCTTGAATCTTGAGCTACTTGCTTTTCGATACCAGTACCGACAATTGGAGAATTTGGTTTCAATAATGGAACTGCCTGACGCTGCATGTTTGATCCCATCAAAGCACGGTTTGCATCATCATGCTCAAGGAAAGGAATCATCGAAGCCGCAATAGAAGCAATCTGATTCGTTCCAACGTCAATTAAATCAACTTTCTCTGGTTCTACAACAGGGAAATCCGATTCCATACGAGCTTTTACACGCTCGGTTGTAATTTTTCCAGATTTTTGATCTACTTCAATGTTTGCCTGAGCAATTGTTTTCGCATCCTCTTCTTCAGCTGAAAGATAAATCGGATCTGCTTTCAAATCTACTTTACCATTATCAACCTGACGATAAGGTGTTTCAATAAATCCTAACTTATTTACTTTCGCAAATACACAAAGTGAAGAAATCAAACCAATGTTTGGTCCTTCAGGAGTTTCAATCGTACACAATCTACCGTAGTGTGTGTAGTGAACGTCCCTTACCTCGAACCCAGCTCTTTCTCTAGAAAGACCCCCTGGCCCAAGTGCAGACATTCTTCTTTTGTGTGTAACCTCAGAAAGTGGATTTGTTTGATCCATAAACTGAGATAGCTGGTTAGTTCCAAAGAATGAATTGATCACCGAAGACAAAGTTTTCGCATTGATCAAGTCAATAGGTGTAAACACTTCATTATCACGTACATTCATTCTTTCACGAATTGTACGAGCCATTCTTGCCAAACCAACTCCAAACTGATTGTAAAGTTGTTCTCCAACTGTTCTTACACGTCTGTTTGAAAGGTGATCGATATCATCAACATCAGCTTTAGAGTTAATTAATTCGATCAAATATTTAATAATGGAAATGATGTCAGACTTAGTCAATACTCTACTATCTTCTTCATCAGAAATTCCCAATTTTTTGTTGATTCTGTATCTACCTACTTCTCCTAAATCATATCTTGTATCAGAGAAGAACAATTTTTCAAATACTGAACGAGCCGTTTCTTGATCTGGCGGCTCAGCATTTCTTAATTGTCTATAGATATGTTCAACTGCTTCCTTTTCCGAGTTGGATGTATCCTTCTGAAGCGTATTGTAAATAATTGCATAATCTGCAGAATTTACATCTTCTTTATGAAGGATGATCGTTTTTGTTCCCGAATCAAGAATCAGATCTAAATCTTGTTCCTCAAGAATTGTTTCTCTATCTAAAAGAACTTCATTTCTTTCAATCGAAACAACTTCTCCTGTATCTTCATCAACGAAGTCTTCAACCCAAGATTTCAAGACTCTGGCTGCAAGCTTTCTACCTAAAAGTTTTTTAAGACCGGTTTTTGTAACCTTTACTTCGTCAGCCAGATCAAAAATCTCAAGGATATCCTTATCACTTTCATAACCAATTGCTCTAAAAAGAGTGGTAACCGGAAGCTTTTTCTTACGATCGATATAAGCGTACATTACACCATTGATGTCTGTAGCAAATTCAATCCAGGATCCTTTAAATGGAATAACTCTGGCACTATATAATTTTGTTCCGTTCGCGTGTCTGGATTGACCAAAGAACACACCAGGTGATCTATGTAACTGAGAAACAATTACTCTCTCAGCACCATTTATCACGAACGAACCTTTTGGTGTCAAATATGGGATTGTACCTAAATATACATCCTGCACGATAGTTTCGAAATCTTCGTGTTCTGGATCAGTACAATATAATTTCAATTTTGCTTTAAGAGGGACACTATAGGTCAATCCTCTTTCGATACATTCAATGATGGAATATCTCGGTGGATCAATAAAATAATCCAAGAATTCCAATACAAATTGATTTCTTGTATCCGTAATTGGAAAGTTTTCGCTAAAAACTTTAAAAAGACCTTCACTCTCTCTGTTTTCCGGTGTTGTTTCCAACTGGAAAAACTCTTTGAAGGATTGAATCTGGATATCTAAGAAATCCGGATATGCTAATTGCGCGTGCGCGGAGGCAAAACTAATTCTTTCGCCCTTATTATTCTTCTCTACTGCAGCCAATGGTAAAAATTTTAGAGAATTAGTAACAAAATGAACTATTTAAGTTTAAACAGGAGAAGGCACATGCCAATATATGGCAGTGCCTTTCCAATTTTTTACAAAGATGAATTACTTCAATTCAACTTCAGCTCCAGCCTCTTCAAGAGACTTCTTAAGACCTTCAGCCTCGTCTTTAGATACACCTTCTTTCAACATTGAAGGAGCACCATCAACTAATTCCTTAGCTTCTTTTAGACCAAGACCTGTAAGTTCTTTTACAAGCTTAACAACTGCAAGTTTAGAACCACCAGCTGATTTCAATTCAACATTGAATTCAGTTTTTTCCTCAGCACCAGCAGCGTCTCCACCACCTGCAGCAGGACCAGCAACAGCTACTGCAGCAGCAGCAGGCTCGATTCCATACTCTTCTTTTAAGATGTCAGCTAATTCGTTAACTTCTTTAACTGTCAAGTTAACTAGAGTTTCTGCGATATTTTTTAAATCCGCCATTTTATTTGATTTTTAAAAATTCAACAATTAATTAAATAATAATAATTCCCCTTATTTCTCTGAAAGGGTTTTAAGTATACCTGAAAGCTTGTTACCACCAGACTGAAGTCCAGAAACAACATTCTTCGCAGGAGATTGAAGAAGCATAATGATATCCCCAAGTAATTCTTCTTTACTTTTAATTGAAGTCAAGAAGTCAACCTGATTATCCCCAATAAAGATCGCCTCCTCAATGAAAGCACCTTTAAGGATTGGTTTACTATGTTTCTTTCTGAAATCTTTGATCACTTTAGCAGGAGCATTACCTATCTCTGAATACATGATGGAAGTAGGTCCAGCCAAAACTGAGGTCAATTCACCAAAGTTCTTGTCAGTAATCTGTTCCATTGCTTTTTTCAAAAGTGTATTCTTTACTACTCTTAATTTGATATTGTTTTTAAAACAAGTTCTTCTAAGAGCGTTTACACTTTCTACAGTCAATTCAGAAGTATCTGCTAGATAGAAAACACCAGCCTCATTCAGCTCAGCTACTAGTTCGTCAACGTATTGTGATTTTTCTTTTGAAGTCATAATTACAATTTTAAACTGTTACGGACTTAGTATCAATTTGAATACTTGGGCTCTGAGTAGAACTTA
>JAGQYP010000026.1 GCA_020436025.1 Crocinitomicaceae bacterium | reverse complement strand
TGATAAGCACGCCACAGTTCAACTATTTGAATTCGATCTGAAAAAGAACAAAACGAGACAAATTACAGATGGCGATCACAACTGGACTTCCATTGCACTTGCTGGAAAATATTTGGTAGGAACTAAAACTACCATGAATCATCCCAATGAAATCTTTAAAGTAGATATCAAAAAAGGAGAAGAAACTCAGTTGAGTCATGTAAATAAGGAAATTTACGAAAAGATCAAGACCAGCAAGATTGAAAAGAGATGGATCACTACTTCAGACAACAAAAAAATGCTGACTTGGGTAATTTATCCTCCCGACTTCGATCCGAATAAAAAATATCCGACTTTGTTGTATTGCCAAGGCGGACCACAATCAGCTGTAAGTCAGTTTTTCTCTTTCAGATGGAATTTTCAATTGATGGCTGCTAATGATTACATTATTGTAGCTCCAAACCGAAGAGGTTTACCTGGATTTGGTCAAGAATGGAACGAGACTATTTCAAAAGATTGGGGCGGACAAGCCATGAAAGACTATTTGGCGGCCATTGATTCAGTATCCAAAGAACCTTATTGTGACGAAAACAGAATGGGGGCCATTGGGGCTTCTTATGGTGGTTATTCGGTTTATTATTTAGCTGGAAACCATGAGAAAAGATTCAAGACTTTCATCTCACATTGTGGGTTGTTTAATCTTTATTCCTGGTACGGAACAACTGAAGAATTGTTCTTCGCCAACTGGGATATCGGAGGGCCATATTGGTTGAAAGAAAATGCGGAATTGTATCAAAAGAACTCACCAAGTAATTACGTTCAAAACTGGGATACTCCTATGTTGGTGATTCACGGTGAAAAAGATTTTAGAGTGCCAATTGGAGAAGGAATGCAAGCTTTCCAGGTGGCTCAAATCAAAGGAATTCCAAGCAGATTTTTATATTTCCCTGGTGAAGGTCACTGGGTATTAAGTCCACAAAATGGAATCGTGTGGCACAGAGAATTTTTTAACTGGCTGGATCGTTGGTTAAAATAGAAAAGAGGGCAAAATAATATGTGGCAAAAAATCTCCCAAATCATACTTCGTAACCGACTCATTATTTCGGTTTTCATACTTGGTATGACGGTTTTTCTGGGAGCCAACATCTTTGGGAAACTCAAACTGGACAATAAATTTGGAGCCATGCTACCAAAAGATAGTCCTGCTCAAAGAGATTATCTGAAATTCAAAGAACGCTATGGAGAAGATGGTGGGACTTTGATTATCGCAGTCAATTCAGAAAAGCTTTACGATAAGGATGTTTTTGAGAAATGGATTGAACTCGGAAACAAAATCAAAAAGTTTGATGCGGTTAAATCTGTTATCTCTGAGGCGCAATTAATCTCCATGGAGAACATCCAGGAAGACAAGAGATTTAGGGTCAAAGAAATTTTTCAGGATTCAATTATTTCGAGCCAGGAGGAAATGGATAGTCTGATCCAGAGAGTCCGAGACATCCCTATTTATAACAACTTCATTTATTCAGATTCAGGTAAAATTTCCATGATGATTGTTTCCATCAAGGAAGAATATTTACAGGATCTGAAAAGAGGAATTGTTGTAATAAACATAGAAGAATTAGCCAAAGAATACGAAGACGAAATTGGAAAGATTTACTTTTCTGGTTTACCGCACATTCGAATTGTGGTAGGGAAAAAAGTGATGGGCGAAATGTACATTTTTATTGCTTTGGCAATTAGTGTGACTTCTCTCCTACTATTACTTTTCTTCCGATCAATCAAAGTTGTACTCATCTGTAATTTAGTTGTGGCTGTTGCGGTTATTTGGTCGCTGGGAACAATTGGGTTATTCGGCTTCAAATTATCTATTTTGATGGCTTTGATTCCCCCATTAATGATTGTGATAGGAATACCGAACTGTGTCTTCCTGCTCAACATGTTTCATCGGGAGGTCAAGATCCACGGAAATAAGGTGAAAGCGCTTTCCAGAGTCATTCACAAGATTGGAAATGCCACTTTCTTAACGAATTTAACCACCGCTTTAGGTTTTTCCACTTTTGTTTTTACGAATTCGGACAAACTCATTGAATTTGGAATTATTGCTTCCTTGAATATCATGGTGGTGTTTTTCCTTTCCATCACCATTATTCCAATCATTACATCGAATTTGAAAGCGCCTAAGGGTGGCCAACTTAAACACTTAGACCGAAACGTTACTAAGGGAATTGTTGATGGATTTGTTTGGTTGGTTCGCTTCCACAGAAAATGGGTGTATGGAGTGGCCGTTTTATTATTAGGATTGAGCATTTGGGGAATTACCAAAGTAGAAGCGACAGGAAATCTTACAGGAGATTTGCCTTCAGATGACCCAATTGTAACCGATTTGAAAAAAATTGAATCCGTATTCCATGGGTCCATTCCTTTTGAAATATTGATCAACTACAAAGAGAAAAACAGATTGCTCAAAAAATCAACTCTAAAAAAGGTTGAAGAACTTCAAGATACGCTTTCAAAGAATCCACTTTTTTCCAAATCGCTTTCCGTTGTAGATTTTGTGAAATGGATCAACATGTCTTTTTACAATAACGATCCAACGAAATATGTCATTCCAAAATCAAGCGATAAAAAATACTTGTCGGAATACATCGAAAACATGAATACCAAATCCAATCAAAAGAACAATCCTTTTAGTTTGGATGAATTGGTAGACACCGCTGAAACCACCATGCGTGTGCGTTTGCAAATGAAAGATATTGGATCTTATGAAATCGCTGAGATCAAGGAAAACTATAATAAAGTTATTGATGCCATACTAAACCCGGAAAGAACTCAAGTAGATTCCTTATTGAACTTGTATACTAACGCAGCAGACGACAAAAAAGACACTGTTTTGGCGGTTATTTATAGCGAATTCCCAGCTATCTATAATGATGTTTGTGCCTTAATTTCTAATGGAAATGATGAATTGCAGTATGAATTTGACTTGGATCCAAATAAAATCTACAGTTATCACAAAGAAGCTGGATTTGGTGACAAATTGAAAGAAGCTGCCGACAAGCAATATTTTGATTTTTACATTACAGGGATCTCTGTCATTGCTTCTGAAGGAACCCAATATTTGGTTTACAACCTACTTACTTCATTAGCGATTGCAGTTTTCATTATCGCCATCATCATGGCTATTTTGTTTAGATCCTGGCGTATGGTGATCGTTTCTTTGATCCCGAACTTTTTACCGCTGTTGGTGACAGCAGCCATCATGGGATTCTTCCAAATTCCGATCAAACCTTCAACGATTTTGGTCTTTAGTATAGCTTTTGGGATATCCGTGGATGATACCATTCACTTCCTGGCCAAATATCGCCTTGAAATCAAACATAGAGAATGGGATCTGAATCAATGTGTGATCAATGCTTTGAGCGAGACAGGGTTGAGTATGTTCTATACTTCGATTATTCTCTTTTTTGGATTTTCTGTGTTCGCAATTTCTGAATTTGGAGGTACTAAAGCATTAGGGATATTAGTTTCCCTAACTTTATTAGTGGCCATGATAACCAATTTGGTTTTATTACCGTCTTTACTATTGTCGCTTCAAAGAAGAGTTACTACAAAGGCCTTCAAAGAGCCTTATATTGAAATCTACGATGAAGAAGAAGATATCGAGTTAGAAGAATTGGAAGTTACCGATAAAGGTCCAGAACCTGAACAAAACAAGGAAGAATGAAAGGAATCATTTTAGCCGGTGGAAGCGGAACAAGACTGCATCCTTTAACTTTAGCTGTAAGCAAACAGCTGATGCCGATTTACGATAAACCCATGATATATTATCCCTTGACTACCCTTTTGAATTCAGGTATTCGAGAAATTTTGATCATTTCTACTCCTCATGATATTGGGAGTTTTGAGAAATTATTAGGGGATGGGAGTCAGCTTGGTTGCCGTTTTGAATACAAAGTTCAGCCTAAACCAGAAGGACTTGCTCAGGCATTTATACTCGGAGAAGAATTTATTGGAGACGATTCCGTTGCTTTGATTCTAGGAGACAACATTTTCTACGGTAACGGAATGGGAAAATTACTTAGAGAAAACATGAATCCAGATGGAGGAATTGTTTATGCTTACCACGTTTCAGATCCTGAAAGATATGGTGTGGTGGAATTTGATGATGCAATGAATGTCATCTCCATTGAAGAAAAACCCACCAACCCTAAATCCAATTACGCCGTTCCAGGTTTGTATTTCTACGACAATCAAGTAGTGGAAATCGCGAAAAGTTTGAAACCATCTCCAAGAGGTGAGTTAGAAATTACGGATGTAAATAAAAGATACCTTGAAATGAACAAATTGAAGGTTGGTTTATTATCTAGAGGTACAGCATGGTTGGACACTGGAACTTTTCCATCCTTGATGCAAGCAGGACAATTTGTACAAGTAATAGAAGAAAGACAAGGCTTAAAAATTGGATGTATTGAAGAAGCTGCGTATATTAACGGTTATATTGACAAGGCTCAGTTGAAGAAACTGGCTGAACCATTAGTAAAAAGTGGCTACGGCAATTATCTACTTAGACTGATAAAATAATGGATGCAATTAAAGCATTGACAGCGGAAGTATCTCAGGAAATCCAAAATATGGAGGTTCCTAAATTTCCATCGAATTTATACGATCCGATCAAGTATTTCCTTTCATTGGGTGGTAAAAGAATTCGTCCTGTTTTGTGCTTAATTGGTCATCAATTATTCGATGATAATTACAAGGATTCTATTCCACAAGCTATTGCGATTGAGCTTTTCCATAATTTCTCTTTGATTCACGACGACATCATGGATCAAGCACCGTTGAGAAGAGGAAAGGAAACCGTACATCAAAAGTGGAATCAAAATATTGGAATTCTTTCGGGAGATTCCATCATGATTAAATCTTACGATTACCTGATCCAGGCTCCAGCACAGTTTTTACCAGAGTTGTTGTGTGTGTTCAATACGACAGCGAAAGAAATTTGTGAAGGTCAGCAAATGGATTTGGATTTCGAAACCCAAGAAGACATCACAGTTGCCGATTATATAGAAATGATTCGTCTTAAAACGGCAGTTTTGTTGGGCTGTTCTCTAAAATTAGGCGCCATCCGAGGTGGTGGATCGAAAGAAGATCAAAACAACCTGTACAAATTCGGGGAATCTTTAGGAATCTCTTTCCAAATCCAGGACGACATCATGGATGTATATGCAGATCCAGATAAGTTTGGTAAAACCGTTGGAGGAGACATCATTTGCAATAAGAAAACACTTTTGATGCTACGTTTACAAGAACTAGCTACCCCAGAAGATAAATTGCTTTTAGAATCTTATTTCGAGCTGACAGATGCCGACGAAAAGATCGATAAAGTAAAAGCTCTTTACGAAAAGTACAATATCAAAGAAATCGCCACCAAAGAGATGATGAATTATTACAATGCTGGAATTGAAGCTTTGAATAATGTCTCCATCGAATCTGAAAAGAAAGCCCCTTTGAAAGAAATTGCTGAGTTTTTGATTCAGCGTGAATCTTAAAATTTTTAATAAGAAACTTTAATGATATGTAAACCTTCCAGGTCTTGGAGACCTGGAAGGTTTTTTATTTAGCACAAAAAAAGCCCGCCATTTCTGACGAGCTCTTTTTTAGGTTTTAAATTAATCATAGTGACTAATTCAGATGTATGCGTTCCGTCTTTAACAACGGTAGCAATATCGAGTTGGCCTTTTTGACCATTTTTGTTCCTTCTTTGATCTTTTTCGGAGTTGGGAAAGGCAATAGTTTTTCTTTGGCTCCTTGTTTGGCTACAGCGTAGAAATGCTTTTTTAAATACGCTTCATCTTTGTTTAATGCTCCCAATATAGAAATCGGCCCTTCTGCTTTTTCTCCTCCTTTTTTAAGGTAATTATAGCATGCCTCTGCCAGATTTCCATCAGAAAGTACTTGATACAACGCATCTGCCAAAATATTGATTGTTGCTGTTCCATCGTGACGAGTTTCATAGAAAACTTTGATTTTCTCGTTCACATCCGACGTATTCGCATAATCTTCAATTTGCAATAATTGATCTCCTAGTTTTTTCACATCAGAGAATACAGCTGACATACCTCCACCGGTAATCGGGTGTCTCATGTTTAATGAATCTCCTAAAAGAACGGCCCCAGTTTTCATGAAAGGTTCTCCAACCAATCTGTGATTTGGGAACATGTCAAATGCACCTTCTTCCACTGCATTTTTAAACGATTCTTTTGTTGATTCCGGGAACAATGGATAATAATACTCCATCATCAATTCCTTCATTTTTTCACCAAATCTTGGTGGCTTTTCTCCTGGGAAGTCGATCAATAATCTTACTTCATTAGAAGAAATTGGGTAAATGATAAAAGGAGTCGTATCCGTGATCACCAAATGTCCGTGACCTGGATATGGTAATGGGCAATTCTTCAGTTTCAATCCTACAAAGTGACCATTTACTTTCTTGTTTGCCTTGGACAATTTTCCTCTTAATCGAGCATGTGGTCCTTCGCAAGCAACCGTTAAATGCGCTTTTAGAATTTTCTCTTCATTGGTGTCGTTTTCGATGTATTTCACCCCTATTACTTTTCCATCTTCTTCGATGAAATCCATTACTCTTCCCGAGATCTTGGTTATGTTTTCGTACTGATCCAATGTCGCTCTCAAATTTTGCATGAAGTGACCATTTCTCAATCCAAATCCAGTAATTTGTTTTCCTTCAACAGGATATTTGATGGTGAATTCTTCTCCCTGACGGTAAAGTGCATAACCTACCATTGGAACCGCGTCGATATTCTCGATGCAATCTCCCAATCCTAGATCACACAATCTCATATAACCCCCTGGTTGTAGTAATTCTCCAAGAATTCTTTCCTGCAGACCCCAGTCAAATTCTATAATTGCGATGTTCTTACCTGATTTTCCCAAATAAGAAGCGATTGGAGCACCGGCAATACCCGCTCCAATAACACAAATGTCGTAGGTTTCATTTTTTACTTCTTTCATAATTCCAAACTTTGAAGTCCTTTTTTAACTATTTGTCTTGTCTCCTTATGAATCTTGTTGGAAGAATTTGCCTTCTCATCAATGCTCAAAAGGAATTTTTTAAAATACTGTTTCACATCATTCATGTCGGTTGTTTCCAACATGAGTTTTGCCGCCAACCCTTTACGGATTTTTACATTTTTGGCAAACACATCTTTGTTGTTGTACAGTTTTTCCAATGTAGCAATAGCCATTACCTGAGGGATAGCACAGAATTTAAACACCTCTTTATTTTGAAGTGTATTCAAATACGTGATACAATCCGGAATATGAGTTAGTGCATTGTTCAAAAGATCATTCAAACAGTCCATGGACGATTGCTTGTCAATGTTTTGTTCGAAAAGATCAATCGTGTTCTCGTATTTCCCCCAAATCGATTTAGGAAGAAACACACGATCCGAATGCAGGTCCTCATGGTAATCGCGGATGATGTTGGTTTTTTGTAAGAACAATCCCATTGAATTGGAAAGTGCTTCCATGTCCATCATCTCCTTTTTCTCTACACCAGAATTTGCAAATAGTTTGGATAATCCGATTCCAACCAATCCCGCCACATAATGGCAATACAAGTCAAAATCTTCGTTTGTGATGACATCCTCAGTGGCAAAGTGAGCCATTCCAGCTCCCATTTTTTTGGTGATGTCTTTGATGATCTCTTGTGCGCCCGGATCCAATGTTTTAAAAACACGGGTAATTTTTGGGTAATGCTCCAACAGATCAACATAATCTTGCTGATCACCTACACCTTCGAGGTAAAAGTCCTCGTCATCACATTTCTCATAAAAAGCCTGCAACAAAGGCATTCTCTTTTCATAAGGGTAATTCATATCGTCTTCTACCGTATCCAGAGCTCTCAGAACGAGATAAAAGATGCAAACGTCGTCACGTAATTGCTCAGGAAGTTGCTTGATTACAACAGAAAATGAACGGGAAACTTTTCCCAAGGCAGAATAACAGAATTCGATATCGGATTGAACTTTGGCAAGTTCTTTTAATGACTCCTTTGGTGGTGCATATTTTGCACTGTCTTTTTTGATCTTAAACATGGCCTTGATCTCGGATGGATACAAAGCCGACTGATATAATTCAGTAATCATAAAGTTTTTTCGTTTTCGATGTATAAATTCGATGAAAAAGGCACAATTTTTGTGCCAAAATTGACATATTTTAAAAGAATTTTATGCACGCGGAAAAAACAGTGGAAAAAGAGCTAAACACTCATGAATATTGGGATTGCTGGAGATTAGAAACCGATAAAGGAAGACAAAGATGGTTTTTTGATTATCCAGAAGGCGTGCACACCGATGCAGAAAAAGCCGATTTTCTTCAAAAAATGAATTTGGCATTCGATTTTGATAAGGCCAAAAATCCGAATAGTGCAGACAAAGTTGTTCGCTATTTGCTTGAAAAAGAAAATCCTGAAAAATCGGTTTCGAAAAACGACCCTGTAGACCAGGCATTGACTAAAGGATTTGAGTTTTACTCGCGCTTGCAAGTGGAAGATGGCAACTGGACGGGGGATTACGGAGGACCACATTTCCTAACTCCGGGTTTAATTATCGTTTCATACATTATTGGACATCAATTTCATCCGGCACAGGTCGAGATGATGAAAAAATACATGCTCAACCATCAAAATGCAGATGGAGGTTGGGGTTTACATATTGAAGATCACTCTACCATGTTTGGGACCGTGATGCAATATGTGAGTCTGCGAATCATGGGGATGTCTGCAGAGGCACCAGAAATTGTAAAAGCACGAGCATTCATTCAAAATCACGGAGGAGCAACTGGAATTCCGCCTTGGGGGAAATTTTATTTATCGGTTTTGAACTTATATGAGTGGGATGGCAACAATAGTATTTTCCCAGAATTATGGGTTTTACCGAGAAACCTTCCTCTTCATCCAGGAAATTACTGGAACCACTGTAGAATGGTGTATTTACCAATGACCTATTGTTTTTCCAAGAAAGTTAAGATTGAAGAAAATGATTTCATTAAAGAATTAAGATCTGAAATCTATACAGAACCTTACGAGCAAATCAACTGGAAGAATGCCAGAAATGCTTGTACCTCGGTGGATATTTTTAAACCCGCTACCAAACTTTACAAAAGCTTCATTGTCGTTGCCAATGCATATGAAAAAGTAGCTTGGAAACACTTTAGAAGAAAATCTGATGAGTTTGTATTGGATTATATCCATGCGGAAGATGAGCATACAAATTACATCAATATTGGTCCTGTAAATAAAGTATTGAATGCCCTTTGTATCTGGCATGCTGAAGGTCCAAATTCCGAAAAACTACAAAAGCATATTGACCGTTTTGATGACTATTTATGGTTGGCCGAAGACGGAATGAAAATGAACGGGTACAATGGGTCTCAATTATGGGATACTGTTTTTGCTGCACAAGCTTTGATTGAATCGAATAAGGTGGAGGAATTCCCTGAAATGGCGAATAAGATTTACCACTTTTTGGATGTTTCTCAAGTTCAAGAAGACGTGCGAGATCGAGAAAAATTTTTTAGAACAGTTTCCATGCATGGTTGGCCCTTTAGTACAAGAGATCACGGTTGGCCTATTACAGATTGTACAGCGGAAGGATTGAAGAGTAGTATTTTGCTGAATCAATATGATGTGATTTCCAATCGCAATATTCAGGAAGATCGAATGCCTGGTGCGATTGATTTTCTGCTTCAAATGCAAAATATTGATGGGTCTTGGGCTAGTTATGAAGAGAAAAGAGGTCCGAAATGGATGGAAATGCTGAATCCATCTCAGATTTTCGGAGACATCATGGTGGAAGTGGGTTATGTGGAATGTTCTTCTGCATCCATTCAAGGACTCAAAAAATTCTCAGATAAATACAATTACCGCAAAAAGGAAATTGAAGCAGCCATTGAAAAAGGAAAGCACTTCATCAAAAGAAAGCAAAGAGAAGACGGGAGTTGGTACGGATCCTGGGCCGTTTGTTTTACTTACGGAACATGGTTTGGGGTAGACGGACTCATTAATTGCGGAGAATCTCCAGACAGCGAACCTGTTCAGAAAGCGGTTAATTTTTTATTAGCCAAACAAAACCCCAATGGTAGTTGGGGAGAAGAATTCAAATCTTGTATTGAAGGCAAATATTACAATATAGAAGAAGGTCACTGTGTCAATACCGCTTGGGCCATAATGGCTCTTTTAAAAGCAGAATGCAAAAACAAAACAGCCATCGACAAAGGAATTCAATTCTTACTTTCCAAACAAGAGAAAAACGGGGATTGGCCACAAGAAAATATATCGGGAGTGTTTAATGGAAACTGCATGATCACCTATACTTCATATCGAAATGTATTTCCTCTTTGGGCGTTAGGAAGATATAATGAGTGTAGAGTTTAGAACCGAGCGATAGCGAGCTCATCGACTGATAAGGAGATAATGTAGAATGTAGAATTTAAAGTTTAGAACCGCTCGATAGCGAGCTCATCGACCATTAGGGAGATAATGTAGAATGCAAATTATAACCATCACTACTGTTGCTCAATACTCTTGCTCCCTACTCTTACTCCCTACTCAAAACTAAAAAAGGGACTCTTTCGAATCCCTTTCTTTATATTTTGTGTTGATTGAATTTAGTTTATTTGATTCCTAATTCAATCTTTTTTCTGTCATCTTTAAGATCCGCATCTTCCAACAATCCTTGATAGATTCTTGAACTTACGTTTTGGATCATGGCAGCTTTCAACTCTTCTTTTTGAGCTGTGTAATCTGTGGTTTCCTGTGGATTTTCAACATTGGTTACCAACACAACAAAAACACCTGTGTTTCCTTCGATTGGAACTGTCATTTGCCCTTCTTTCAATCCTGAGCAGATGGCTCCTACAACGATTGGCTCATTTCCAACACCTTGAATATTGGTGCTTTCAAAGTTTACTTTTACAGTTTTGATATCTGAATTCGCCGCCTGAGCAACTTCTTCTAGCGTATTTTTACCAGAAAGCATTTGAACAAATTTCTTAGCGATCTTGTCCTTTTTAGCCTCAAATCTCATTTGATCTTTAACAACATCAAACTCTGGAGCACCTTCGTCAATAATTTCAGTTAACTGGATAATCGTATAAACACCCTCATCAGTTAAAATCGGACCAGAAACATCCATTTTTGAAGCAGTACCGTTGAATACAAATTTCAAAGCTGAGCTTTCACCTTTTTTGAAATTGAAGATTTTTGGGTTTTCAATATTTACAAATCCCTCTTTAACAACCAAACCAGAATCTTTAGCGATCGAATCGAAAATTGCTTTGTTTTCGTACAATTTGTTAGAGATCATTAACGCTTTATCCTTTGCAGCAGCATTTGCAGCATCCCCTGGCTTAACTTCTTTTTGTACAATTCCAAGAACTGGTGCACCATATTTTCTATTTAATACTTCAACTATGTGATAACCATAAGAAGTCTTAACAAGATTAATTGAACCAATTGGATTGTTAAATGAAACTTCTGTAAATTCTGCTACCATTTGATCTTCTGTAAACCATTTGTATTCACCTCCTTTGGCAACATTCATAGGATTATCTTCAGAAAATGATGTGCACATTTCTATGAAATTATTTCTTCTTTTAATAACTGAATAAATACTATCAGCTAATAATTTTGCTTCTTCATCAGAACGTCCAGAACTCTTAATCAAAATATGTCTAACATGAGCAATTTGTTTGGACTGATTGAAATCTAGTATCTTTGCTATGGCCAAAGAATTTCCCCATTCAAAAGGACCAAAAACGGCACCTACTTTTCCTTCTACAATGGAATCTGTGTAATCCATCGGATATAAATTTGGTTTTCTAGGATCATAAAAACCTGGAGAATAACCTAAATTATTGTTATAGAATGGTCGAACAGAATTGTTCACTACGAAAAGTGAATCGTTTTCCGTTTTTTCAAAAGCTACTTTCAACTTCTCCATTTTTCTTTGGTAGCGATCGTAATCCGCTTGAGATGGTAAAAATGGAATGTCTACATATTTGAACTTACGAGCGATTTTTTGCTCGTATTTCTTTTCATTTTTATGTGCCTCGTAATACGATCTTAGTTCTTCGTCAGAAACTTCATTTTCTGGGTTAGACATTTCATCAGAATATCTTTTTACTACAAATTGAACTTGCTTGTATTGGTTTTGAGCAACATATTTTCTTTTCGCTTCAAGATTGGTCACATACATTGACTTCGCAACCAAATTCACGTATTTCTGTGTCATTCTGTTATCACGAATGTTTGATTCAATATTTTGCCACTCCTTTTGTTGTTCAGGAGTAAGATTTGGCAAAGTTGAAGTCAAGAAGTTGTTCAATACCTGAATATTAAAATTCCCTGTACTATCTCTAAAGATATTTTGAATATCCTGACAAGGAGGTAAAGTTCCATCCCCTTTCACCAAAAAGTTCAATTCTTCTGAGTTCACCTGGATCCCTAAAAGCTCCATTTGTTTCCCCATGATGATCTTTCTCACTTCTTCTTGAAAAGCTTGTTCTTTAATTCTGGATATTTCGTCTGGAGTCATCTCACGACCCTCATTTCGAGCATTGATTTGAGCATTGTTCATGAACAGCTGTGTAGTTTCACTCACTTTTTGCATGTCCACTGGTTCTCCATAAACACTAGCCTGCACAAATTCCTCAGCATCTGGAGTAAACATTCCTTTGAATGCATCTGCAAGAATGAAAAGAATCAAGGCCCCTCCAACGAGTCCTACAGCTAAACCTGATTTTGCTCTGATTTTTCCTATTAACGCCATTTTAAATATAAATTTTGGGTTGCGAATATACGGATAGTGCGCGAAAATAAAAAGACTTTTTAAAATAGATTAATTGGTCTGAATTTATTGGTCTTCCAACAGTTGAATTTTAACCAACTCTACACGTGTTTCGGAGGCTTTCATCACCGTAAATTTGAAGTTGGAAATCGTAAAATTTTCACCTTGAATTGGGATCTTTTCCATGTGGTGAAAAACCATTCCTCCAAGTGTGTCATATTCCTCATCTTCAGGAAGTTTAAGATTGTATTTTTCGTTGATTAGATCCACTTCCATTCGAGCAGAAAAGACAAAAGTGTTTTCGTCGAGTTGCTTTTCAACGTGATCTTCTGTGTCGTATTCGTCTTCGATTTCACCGAAAATTTCTTCGATCACATCTTCAATTGTCAAAATTCCGGAAGTCCCACCGTATTCGTCAATAACAACCGCAATATTTCTCTTCTCTTCAATAAATTTTTCCAGAATTTCACTAGCACGCATGGCTTCCGGGACAAGGGAAATCGGAGAAATGATTTTGGTAATTTTAGTAGGGTTATCAAACAGGTCAAAAGTTCTAGTAAACCCAATAATATTGTCAATCGAATCCCGATAAACCAGTATCTTGGAATAGCCAGATTCTATAAACTGTTTTTTAAGATCTTCAATGCTTGACTCCACCTCAATTGCTTCGATTTCGGTTCTTGGAATCATGCAATCTCTTGCTTTTACCTTTCGGAAATCCAAGGCATTTTGGAGGATTTGAATTTCGTGATCCAATTCCACCTCATCGTCCATTCTTTCATTTACGTTTTGCAGGAAATGCCCGAGATCCACTTTGGTAAATGTGTCCTGTTCCTTTTCAACAGTCACATTAAAAATGGCGAAGATTCCTTTTGATACAAGCATGGTAAACTTGGTAGGCAACCAAAGGATATAGTAGGTTACCAATAAAGGAATTGCTCCGATTTTTAATATTCTATTAGGGTTGATTCTAAAAAATGCCTTAGGTAAAAATTCTCCTGTAATCAGAATCAACAAAGTGGAGATGATGGTTTGAATCAATAAGACCAACCAACCGATGTCTGAAATGTTTTTAACAATGAATGGCTCCAGAATATAAGCCGTGTACAAACCATAGATTACCAGAGCAATATTATTCCCCAATAAAACGGATGAAATAAATTCGGATGGATTGGAGGAGAATCTAGCAATAATTCTGGCCGGTAAAGTCCCCTTATTTCGATCAATTTCAATTTGCAATTTATTGGCCGAAATAAAAGCAATCTCCATTCCTGAAAAGAATCCGGAAAATAAAATGGATGTTATGATGATTAAGACACTCTGAAAATAATCGTCCATGGACTAGTCACTAAGAGAGGGCAAGATACTGATTAAATTTCACTTTTTAAAGATCAAATCCGATGTCTTTGCGATAATAAGCGCCTTCAAAATCAAGCTTTTCTAGGTTCTCATAAGATCTTGTCAAAGCAGCATCCAGATTTTTACCATAGGAAGTCACGGCCAAAACACGACCTCCATTTGTAGTTACTACAGGTCCGTCGGCAATAGTTCCCGCATGAAAAACCATACTTTCTTTTACTTGATTCAATCCTGTAATTTTCTTTCCTTTTTGATAATCCCCAGGATATCCTCCGGAAACCATCATGACAGTCGTGGCAGTTCTTTCATCAATATCGATGTCTCTTTCAGACAAAGTTCTGGTAGCAATTCCATCAAAAAGATCTAAAATATCGGATCTCAATCGTGGCATCACCACTTCTGTTTCCGGATCACCCATTCTGCAATTGAATTCAATCACGTATGGGTCTCCCTTCACATTCATCAGCCCAATGAAAAGGAATCCCTGATAATCGATATTATCGGCAACTAGTCCCTTTACAACAGGAATAATAATCTGATTTTCGACCTTGTCCATGAAGGTGGTATTGGCAAATGGCACTGGAGAAATAGCTCCCATTCCACCCGTATTTAAACCTGTATCTCCTTCTCCAATTCTTTTATAATCTTTCGCTTCAGGTAAAATCTTATAGGATTTTCCATCACATAGAATGAAAACTGATAATTCGATTCCTTTCAAAAATTCCTCAATAACTACAGAAGCACCGGCAGATCCAAACTTGTTTTCATGGATCATACTGTAAAGTTCTTTTTTGGCGTCTGCGAGTTTGTCCAGAATTAAAACTCCTTTTCCTGCAGCCAATCCGTCCGCTTTCAAAACAAAAGGTGGTTTTAATTTCTCCAGAAACTGATAACCTTCATCTATATTTTCAGCTGTAAATGTTCCGTATTTTGCAGTTGGGATTTTGTGTCTTTTCATGAACTGCTTTGAAAAATCTTTGGAGCCTTCTAACTGAGCAGCAAATTTCTTTGGACCAATCACGGGAACGTGAGCAATTTCCTTATTTGCCAGGAAAAAATCGTGAATTCCATTTACCAGAGGATCTTCGGGTCCGACAATAACCATATCAATACCTTCCTTGATTACAAAATCCTTGATCCCTTCAAAGTCGTCCACTTTAATGTTGACATTGGTTCCAACTTCTTTGGTTCCTGCATTTCCAGGAGCGATGAAAAGTTTGTCTAATTGTGAACTTTGAGCGATTTTCCATGCTAGGGCATGTTCTCTTCCTCCAGATCCAAGTACTAATACGTCCATTTACTTTAAATAATTTTTTGACAAAAGTAGTGGAATTTGAAGACTTCGAAATTTGAAGATTTCAAAAATTGTTAACACCCGGCTTCCCGTTCATAAGAATGTGGATTATTTCACGACTTGAACATTGCCTTTCACCAGTTTTTCCGCATCGATAACATAGAAATAGACTCCTGCAGATACAGGTTTGCCGGATTTATCTGTGCCATTCCAATGCTCATTCATATCAGTTGTTTCAAAAATAACATCACCCCATCTATTGATAATGGTCATGCTATTGAATTCAAAATCTACAAAGAATTCATCATTAATTCCATCTCCGTTTGGTGTAATCACATTTGGAGCCAGATAAACTATGGTACAAGTATCTAAAATAATATACGTTGAATCACTTGCCCAACAATTTCCTATTGCAGCTGAAACATAGTGCAATCCTGAATCCTGGATGCTTATAAAATAATCACCCGAACCATCTTGCCATTGGTAGAATTCATATCCTGCGTTGACTTCTAATTCCACTCCAGGTATATCTTCCACACAAACTGTTAAAGTATCTGATCCAAGATCCACTACCGGATAATTATTCACTTGAACCCATGTGGTATTTGAAATAGTGCAATTGTTTGAATCTATTATTTCCAATGTATAAGAGCCTGTATTCAAACTATCTGCAGAAAAGATAACTAAAGTATCAGCATTACTTATTGGTCCATTGGAATCTGACCAGTTAAAACTCACATTCGAATAGGAAGTTGAGGTCACCAATTCAATGGTATCTCCAACGCAATACATAGATGAGTTCAATACTGGCATTTGGGGTAAAGAGTGCACCTGAACATCGAACGTATCTGGTTCAGAAATACAATTGTTTGAATCCACCGCATAAAGCAAATATTCTCCAGTATAATAGAATGTTGCTGATGTTATTATTAAAGTATCCGTAGGGTAAATACCTGAATTTGGAACCACCCAATACACTGAATCCGTTAAACTGGTTGAATTCAAAATAATGCTATCTCCCGGACAATATTCTGATTGCCCGGAAATAAATGGTGCAAGAGGTGGTTGATGCACAAAAATGTTTATGGATGCTTGCGAATAGATACAAGTAATACCTGAAATAGTTAAAGTATAAGTTCCTGTATCCTGATAATTGGCATTTGGAATAGCAACTGTTGAGGAAGTAGAAATTACATTTCCATTAAATTCCCATTCATACGATGCGCCTCCAAAAATAGCTGCTTGAAGCAGGATGTTTTCGCCTAAACATGCGGAGGAGTCTCCAAAAATTTGAGGAGCTCCATTCGCTTGTGTTACAGTTACATCAAGAATTTCTACTGTGTTTTCACATCCGTTTGAATCAGTGAGTACTCCTACAAACCCCATATCAAAATATAAAGGAGGAGTTGCTAAAATGGAATCTACACTAAAAATAGAATCAAGTTGAACATACCAGCTAAACAGAGCGTTGGTGTCTGGAACATAAAACAAACTATCTCCAAGGCAAATATTTGTATCTGTATACTGAACTGTTGGTGTGAAATAATTGAATACAAATGCTGTATCTTTAATTGACTGACAACCATTTGCATCCCAAACATTTACGGTATAAATACCAGGAATAATGACGGAAATTGAATCTGTTTGAGCACCTGTATTCCATATAATCGTTTGGTAATTTCCAGAAGCATGAAGTGTAACTGTATCTGAAAAACATTTATAAATCGTGTCCTCCAAAATATCTACTACCGGAGGTGCCAATACATTAATATAAACACTATCGGTTGAAGAGCATATTCCATCTGAAATGGTTAATGAATAGTACCCTGAATCACTGGTGTCAACGGAAAAATAGTTGACTTGATTTTGGGTGTTATTTGTCCCATTTGGGCTCATCCAGGAATAATTAAACCCATTTATAGCTGGAGAAGCGACAAGACTAATATTTACCCCTGTACAGTAGGTTGTATTTCCCAGTATTATGGGAGGAAAGGTTGCTGCACTTAGATTAATTTGAACCGGAATTCTATTACTGGTACAACTTGTATCGTAATTCTCTACATACACAATTGTATCCTGAGTAATATTATATATCCAAAGTGAATCTCCAGTATGAAAAGAAGATGTTATTGAATCATTTACAAACCATTGCGTTATTACATCAGTGTTTGAATTAATTAGCAATACACTATCCCCAAAACAAACTGTATGCGACTGGACATCAGGTACTATTCCTCCTGAAAAATAAGATATGGTGACCGTATCTGAAGTCGCTGTACAACCTGTAGCTCCATCTGTAATCGTCACAACATATTCTCCTGCCTGACCTGTTTGAAGTGTTTGTCCATAAAAAGCTGGAGTCCACTCATAAACTGCCATTCCAGAATTTGCCATGAGCACTGCCGTGTCACCCGGACAAATAATTGAATCGGACAAAAGGGTGATTTCTGATGTGATGTTGGCATTTGTAATTGTAATACTGTCTGTCACAGTAAATCCACATTGAGACACTTGTAAATAATAGGTTCCAGGTTGAGTAACGGTAACAATTGAATCATTTGAATTAATTGGAGCCAGCCAAGAAATAGTTGGAGAACCACTATAAAAGGCAGTTAATTGAATTGCCCCATTATGGCATAATTCCGTACCTGGTTCCGGAATGATATAGGGTGTGTTATATTCTTTTAATTCAATGGAATTTGAAGTTAAAATGCAACTATCCAGATCCAAAATAATGCAATGATAAAATCCAGGAATATCCGCATAAATCGATTGCGTATTGCCAATTGTATTGCCCAATGGTCCAATCCAAGTATAAGTAATTGCAGGATCTGTACAAGTAAGTAGAATAGAATCATTTGGGCAAATAATATTATCAGGTGAATTGCTCACTATATGTGCAGCACTTTTGTAGTTAACTGTAAAGGATTTCGAAAAGTTTTTGCTACAGCCAGTTACACTATCTACTAGTGTTCCGCCATAGGCATAAATTCCATCTAAACTAACGCTGATTGTATCCCCTGCTGAATTAATACCCGAAATCCCAAAACCACTCCAAGTGAATCCAGAAATGGTATCTGAAGTCCAAACTTGAACCTCATCTCCCGGGCAAAGAAGCGGATCCCCTGAAACTGAATAATTTGCTGTTGGACGTGCCAGAACCGTTATATAAATCGAATCAACT
Source organism: Crocinitomicaceae bacterium (assembly GCA_020436025.1). Taxonomy (GTDB): domain Bacteria; phylum Bacteroidota; class Bacteroidia; order Flavobacteriales_D; family Crocinitomicaceae; genus JAGQYP01. The sequence goes on along the minus strand of JAGQYP010000026.1, from coordinate 31,710 downwards.
ACTTGATAAGAAATAGATGCAGTTCCGCAGCTGTTTGAATAACCTAGAACTATCGTCTTGTTAACATAATACCAGCCTGTAGTGGAGGGTAGAATATTAAAATTCAAACATGGGCCATTGGGAACGAGTAGTGCCGAACTACAGAAAGGAGTATAAATTCCTGTTGGGTTAGAAATTGAGTCTGCAATGACATAATAGATTTTATCCCCTTCACAAACAGTATCATTCGAAAAAAGAACATAAGGCACTAAAGTATCTGCTTGTGGTGCTTCAATTGTAATGTTGAACTTATCAAAGTTTACACAGGAATTTGAATCAACAACTTTTACGGTATACAGTCCCGAAGTAGTAAAATCATGAGGAAGAGTATCGTTAAATGTTCCTGCAGGAGTTTCATAAATTAAAGTCAAATTAGAATCCAGTCCATTGATCCATGTGGTAACTGTATCTTGACATACAGTAATATCATTGTACGGAGCCGGAGTCAAGCTATTTATACCAAAATTATCTGATAAAACTGGTAAATTAGGTAGATCATGAATAATCACTTCAACCGAATCTATATATTGGTTACATCCATCAATCCTATTTGATTCTACCCAATAGGTACCTGATCCGCCTGTTCCGATTTGGATCGAAAGATCTGTCGAACCCGTATTCCATAAGTAATTGAAAAACGGCCCAGGGTGATCATTTTGAGTTGAAGAATTAATCGTATGAGCATATCTCCCATTATTCGGAGTTTTACTTGCTATGGATATGCCTCCTTCATAGCAAAACTCAACTGTATCTGGACAAGTCAACAAAATACATGGCTCACTTGTTAAACCACATGAGGTAGTATATTGATAGTAGTAGTAATGTGAAATATTTAAATCCACTGGATTCCCTACAAAAATATCTTTGTTTCCTCTCGCATTTAAGTAATCATAATAAGCAACAGGTGTACAACCATTCTGCGATACCGGGCTTCCATATTGGTTATTGACCCCATTGAAATAAGCGAAATTTCCCCCTCGTGGATAATTGAAAAATTCAGTATACCCACCTGAAATAATGGGTTTATCAACTTGATTGATGGCAATTCCAGAACAATAGTCATCATAAGGACCACCATACTGTCTCATCCAGTCTCTAGTTCCAGAAGAATTAAATTTTGCTATAAATACATCATTGAACCCAACTGAATTAAAATATCCTTCTCCCAATTCATCTGCATAGGTATTCATGACACATTTAAATGTTCCAGCGAGATAGATATTCCCACTTGCATCCATGGTAATTGCTTTGGAGGAAACTTCAGAGTCGGAATCGTCTTTTGTCATCCAAACCACGTCTCCAGCTTCATTGAATTTGATAAGAAATATGCGATACTGGTAATTTCCAGAAAGAAAGGAAGGAATTCCATTAGTGTTCAGGATCATTAATTGTCCTTGAAAGTCTCCTGTTATAAAAATGTTGTTTTGGTCATCTATTTCAAGATCATAAACTAATGTTTGAACAGCTCCCATTCTTTTAAACCAAACTTCATTCCCAGAAGGATCTAATTTCAAAAGCATCCCTGCATTGTAAATCGTATTGTTATGCGTTGAACCTGCAATCGTTAGAGTATCTGAAAATTGTCCAGTCACTAAAATATTGTCATTCGCATCTGTTTTTATGGCAAGACCCCGATCATCATACTTTGCGGATCCTTGAATAGACCAAAGATCGTTTCCGTTGGCGTCATATTTGGAAACGAAAATATCAAATTCGGGAAGACCAGTTGTTGGATTAAGAGCACTACTAAAATTATTCGGACCTATATTGGCTGTTCCTTTAAATTGTCCAGTGGCTATGACATTTCCCGAACCATCTACTGTAATTCCATAACCTGTGTCTCCACTAGGTCCTCCTTCGCTTTTAACCCAAAGCACATCTCCTTGATTATTTAGTTTGGCCACAAATATATCCTGTGACCCATTAGAGGTAATTACAAAGGAATCAAATTGTGCAGTTCCTTGATAATACCCTGTTACATATATATTTCCATTGTTGTCAAGTTCTAGATCATATCCTCTATCAGCCATGGCTCCTCCGAATACTTTCACCCACAAAAAATTGCCATTAGGGTCACTTTTTGAAACATAAACATCACTAAATCCATTAGTGTTGATTGTTAGAGATCCTCCGAATACGGATTGAGAAGTAGTGTATCCAGTGGTGTAAATATTACCGGAGGCATCCGTTTCTACATCATAGGATTCATCATGGTACAAACTCCCTGCAGAGTTCATCCAGTTTTGCGAAAACAAGGGTACAAAATATAATGTACAGCAAATTAGAAGGTAAAGGTTTTTCATAATAAGTAGTCTAAGAAATTGATTCGTCTTAACAACAAGAACGTGAACAATTTATCAAAGGTTGGAGGGAAATCAAAGTAAATGTAAGATTATTGATTCAGGTGTGCTTTTTACTGATGAATGAGCAATTCTGGAAACTATTAAAACACTTAACAATTAGTTGATCAACCATCACCTAATCTTCCAATCCACCTCCTGATCCCAGTTGGATCTCATGTTTACGGGGGATTCCAAATAGTAAACTCTTTCTGGCTGGATCTTTTCCATGTAATTCCCTGGATCCCATTTGCCGTTGTTATTGGAGTCTTTGATCAGTCTGAATTTATAATTTCCCGGAGCCAATAATTCGAATTTTACACGACTACTTTGGTCTAGTTCAACAGTCCGCAATACTTTGTTGGCTGCGTTCATTAATTCCAGCACATATGCCGATGGTTCGGCTACCCGGAGATTGAGGAATAAGTTCCCATAATAATCACTTTGTTGTTTGTTGAAAATAATCTGAGTAGAATCATTTTTATACCCATATTTTGAAACAACAGCCGAATCCGGGATAATCAATCGGTATTGCATTTTTGGTTCCCAGTTCCCGTAAACCGTGATTTTTCTGTAATTCGAATTGAAATGTAATCCTTCCACTAGATTACTGTCTTTGTCTATGGCGTAGATCCGACTTGAGTCAATATACCCAATGGGTAAAGTGGAAGTGATTTCCAAGGTGTCGTAATAATCCAAACTTGGTTTGGCGTTGGCTACTAATTTAAACTCCGGAACTCGTAATTCAGCATTGGATCCTTTTCCTAAATACCTCATGGACAAGGTTAATGTATCTAAAATAGAATCATTGGCAATAATCTTTAAGGCAAGTGTATCTGTATCAATCGGGGGAATCCAGCAGATCAATGAATCATCCTCACTTTTCAGATCCAATGAAAATTGTATGCTGGAATCTCGGATCGTTTTGAGATTAAAATTCTCCACATCTTTATTGAATTTCAGAATAAGTGGTCCGGGAAATTCATGTTCGTATTCTCTCAAGAATAATTGATCCGGAGTAATCTGAGACATTCGAAAAAGCACGCCAGTTTGATGTACAGAATCCGTTGAAAATTTCATTGGCTCCTCAATAAAACCAAAGCTTTCAGTTGTTAAGTCGTACAGATTGTTTCTGTTTTGATCTCCCAAGGCAAAAATTAAGTATTCCCCTTCTTTAATGTATCTTAAATGAAAGGCGCCTTCCTTATCCGTTTGTGTGAAATAAGTTGGTGTTGCTTTGTAAGGTGTGGAATCCTCCATCTCTTCAAAAAGAAGTAAGGTCACGTTTTCTAATGGTTGGTTGGTATATCCATCAATCGCTCTTCCTGCCACCGACATGGAATCTAAATAGGGCCCGGTTGAAAATGCAAACTGAAATAAGGAGTCATTTTTTTCAGTGATGTCCTTAATTCCTCGATTGAAACTGAAATTATAAGTTGTATTAGGTTTTAAGGAATCATTGAATTTGATGATTAATTTTTTTCCTTTCATTTTAAAATCGGGTTCTTTTCCCTTTTCAAATGGTGGATTGATGGTTACTTTTTGTTTAATTCCAGAAAGTGAAATGTATTCATCAAAAGCAATTTCCATGCGATCCCCGTTGAAATTAGTAGCACCTGGTAAAGGATAAGATTTTGTCTCATTGATCTGAGGAGCTGCTTCGTCTTTTGGTCCGCCAGACAAACGACCAACTTGCGCACAAGCAGTTAAAAAAAGAGCTATATAAATCAGTAGAAATTTATTCAACACAATAGGTATTCAGCAGATCGCAGACCTTTTGAAGGTATTTTTGATCCGTTTCATCGAAATCTGCTAATTTCTCACTGTCTAAGTCGAAAATAATGGCTTCGTATGTAGGTGTTGAAAAAGGAATCACAATTTCGGACTTGGATAGCGAACTGCAGGCAATATGATCCGCAAACTCATCTACATTTGGTACAATGATTGGCTGATTTATTTCCCAGGATTTTCCACAAACCCCTCTTCCAAACTGAATACGAGTGCAAGCCAGTGGTCCTTGAAAAGGTCCGAGAACCAATTCCTTGCCTTTCTGCAAATAAAATCCAACCCATAGAAAATCAAAGCTTTCGTAAATTACTGCAGCAACATTGGCCAAGTTGGCAATGGTATCCTTCTCTGAAGAAATGAGTCCTTCGATTTGAGGAAGAAGTGATTTGTATTTTTCCTCTTTGGATAAAGACTGATCGATGTGTAGTGTTTCCATGAATCAACAAAAATAATACATCAAACGATAAATAGGTCGGATATTATTGTATCCGCAATGAATTTGTTCTTCCCTTCAATCCAAATCGTCTCGTTTTCTCTTTGAATTTTTCCAGTTTGAATCAATTTTTCAAGCTCAGGAAGGAATTCGGATTTATAGAATGGGAATTTTTGTAAATCCTTGAGCTTGACTCCTGTTTTTGTTCGTAAGCCTATCATTATCAATTCATTAAAAATGTCCCTTTCAGACAAAACTTCTTCTTCCCAATATTGATTATTCGTTTTAAAACGTTTTATAAACTGATTATTATTCGATATATTCCAAAATCTTTTGTTTCCCACCTTCGAATGTGCAGATGGACCAATTCCAAGATAATCTTCGTTCTTCCAGTAGCTGGAATTGTGGATTGACTGATATCCATTTTTCGCAAAATTGGAGATTTCGTATTGCTCATAACCGGCATCATTCAATTTAGAAACTAACAATTCATATTGTTCCAGATTGGCCTTTTCTGAGATCGGGCTTAGTTCTCCTGATTCTAATTGATGTTTGAGCAAAGTACGATCCTCAATAGTCAAACAATACGAAGAAATATGGGGAACATCTAAGGCTATAGCCTTTTCCAAATTCTCTTCCCATTTTTTCAAATTAGAACCGGGGAGCCCATAGATCAAATCGATGGTGATATTATCAAATCCAGCTTCTTTTAAATTCTGGATGGAGGCTTCTACCTGATTCACATTGTGAGCCCGATTCATCATTTTCAAATCCTCATCAAAAAAAGACTGAATACCTAGACTAATTCGATTAAAACCCATTTTTGCGATTTCCAAAGCAAACTCCCTAGAAACATCGTCTGGATTGCATTCGATAGTCACTTCAAGAGGATTTGAAACTTCGAAATTTTCCCGTATTGAGTCAAGAATCTTAGCTAGTCCTTTTGGGTCGATAAAACTTGGGGAACCTCCGCCGAAATAGATGGTTTCAACTGAAAATGTGGGAAAGTGTTCTTTTTTGTGGATAATTTCCTCAAGCATTGCCCCCACCATTTCGGATTCCAGCCGTTTATTTGTTGAGAAGTGGAAGTCGCAATAGCTGCACTTCTGCTTACAAAACGGGATATGAACATAAATTCCGGACAATTAATTTTGTGTTTTGATAGCTGATTTTTAAAAATTTATATCTTTAAATCATCATCCGAACAAATGGAAGAGAATTTTGACAAATATATGGGTAATTTAAGATCTGACATGGAAAAGGTCCTTGAGCAGGTGCGTGCACTATTACCTAAATATGCTGAACTTAAGGCAAAGTCGAAATTAACTGATGAAGAACAAAAGGTTTTAGGCGATATCGAATACGTCTTAATTGAAGCAAGTCCCTACATTGAAGAAATCCGGAATTTGATTAAACGCGATTTGTTTGGAAACTCCCTGGACTATTATTACCATACCAAATCCAAAGCTCAGGATGGAAATATCAAGGCTAAAGAAGAATTAGACCGGTTAAGAAAATTTTTAATGAATGATTTCTTCGAGAAGGATGAAATCATGAACTAAGGATCTACCCAATCTCCATTTTCACGAATCAAACGAATTAATGCATTCACGGCATCCTCTTCAGGAATGTTCTTTTGAATGATTTCTTTCTTTTTGTACAAGGTGATTCTTCCAATTCCAGAACCCACATACCCATAATCTGCATCGGCCATTTCTCCGGGTCCATTGACAATGCATCCCATGATTCCGATTTTCAATCCAACCAAATGATTTGTTTTTTCTTTGATTTGGGCGGTGGTTTTTTGAAGATCAAATCGAGTCCGACCACAAGAAGGGCAAGAAATGTATTCGGTTTTAGAAATTTTTCTTCGGGTAGCTTGAAGAATTCCATTTGCAATATTTACGATCACTTCCGATCCAAAATTCTCATTCTGAATGCACATTCCATTTCCCCAACCATTTAAAAGAACCGAACCAAAATCTACAGTTGCTCGAATTAGAAATTTGTCCAAATCCTTCTCCGAATAGTTCCCATGAAATAATACGGGAGAAGCTTGTTCTTTTTCCTGTTGCTTCAACAAGAATTGATGTAATTCCTCTGGACTTTGTTTGGCCAAATCAAATACCGTCCAACCATTACATTGTTCAGGGTGTGTAAAAACTTCAGGAATTGTCGGGTTTTTCGCGTAAATATTTAATTCAGGAAATGCTTTTTTCCGACCAAATTCTTCCGCTAAAAATTGAGCAACGGGAATTTCATTTTCAGGATTCTCTGTTAAGGAAACACGAATAGTATCCCCAATGCCTTCCTTCAATAAGGTTCCAATTCCTAAAGCGGATTTGATTCTACCGTCTTCTCCATCACCGGCTTCCGTTACGCCCAAATGGAGAGGAAAATTCCACCCTCTTTTTTCCTGTTCAACCACAAACAAACGATTGGCCTCTATCATGATTTGTGGATTAGAAGATTTTAAGGAAACTACAACATTTTCAAAATTCTGATTATTGAAAAAGGCTAGATATTCCAACGCCGACTCAACCATGCCTTTAGGAGTGTCTCCATAATATGAAGTGATTCGATCGGAAAGCGAACCGTGGTTTACTCCAATTCGAACTGAGGTCTGATTTTGCCTACAAGAATCGATAAAGGGCTGGATGTCTTTTTCGATACGCTTCAATTCCAAATCGTATTCTTCAGCAGTATATTCGATAGACTCGAATCTTTTCCGATCCGCAAAATTTCCTGGATTGATTCGAACCTTTTCCACAAATTTTGAAGCAATTTCAGCAGCCTCAGGGGTAAAATGAATATCTGCGACTAGAGGTATGTCATACCCTCGTTTTTCAATCTCCAACTTAATATTCTTCAAATTTTTGGCAGCTTTCACAGACGGAATGGCCAAACGGATTAATGGACATCCTTTTTCAAACAAATGAATGCATTCTTCCACTGTTTTATTAACATCCAGACTATCCGCCATTGTCATCGACTGAATCAAAATAGGAGATTCATTTCCAACAGATAGCGAACCAATGTGGACTTCTTTTGTTCTCTTATTTAGGATAACGTTCATTGAAAGACAAAATTAGGGAATTCGAAGAGTCTAATTCAAGGAAAGCCACTATTTTTGCAACATGCTAAAGGAACAAACAGATGAATTTTGGATGCAAAAAGCTTTTGAAGAAGCTGAAAAAGCATTGGATAAAGATGAAGTTCCTGTTGGAGCCATAGTAGTGTTCAAAGAACAAATCATAGGGCGTGGCCACAATATGACTGAAACTTTTAACGACGTTACAGCTCATGCAGAAATACAGGCCATCACTGCAGCATCAAATACTCTCGGGAGTAAATTTCTAGACGGATGCAAGGTTTATATTACATTGGAACCCTGCAGTATGTGTGCCGGAGCATTGTACTGGGCAAGACCTGCAAAAATTGTATTTGGAGCGAAAGATGAAAAGAGAGGAGCCGGACGTTTTGAGGGCATTTATCATCCAAAAACAGAAATTGTTTCCGGCATTCTAGAAAATGAATGTGCTCAAATCCTAAAAAACTTTTTCCTTAAAAGAAGATAATCGACCTCTTGTCGATATTTTTTTATCATTGGTGGGATATATTGATGTATTCGTAGAACCCACTGATAGCCAAGTTTATAGCAATTTTTTCAAAACTACTCATCGACATGATTAAGCCTTTTGTCGAGTCTTTAGTTGGTTTTAACTTATATATTTTGTAATTTCATCGAAATATCCTAGAGTTTTACCGAAAGCCTGAAAGGAAAACAACTATGAGTAAAGAAGAAACAACAATTTGGAAAAAGATACCTGGCTTTTCTAGTTATGAAGTTTCTAACCGCGGAGAAATCCGTTCTAAATCAAGAAAAAAGACCTTATCAAATGGAAAAGTTTTTCATCTGAAGGGTAAAGTAAAGAAATTAAGAAAGCATCCTGACAATGGATTCTTTATGACTGATCTTGTGGATGATAAAGGGAAGCGCAAAACCGTTTATCCTCACAAGGCTGTGGCTTTGGCATTTATTGAAAATCCAACTCCGAGAAAAAGAAAAGTTGTTATTCATGTGGATGGGGATTTCACCAATAATTCTGTTGAAAATCTGACTTGGGCGTCTTATAGCGAATCCATCAAACATGGATTTGAAACAGGAAAGAGAGACAACTCCGACTTATGGAGAAAACGTAGATTGAAATACGGTCCAAACGGAGGGAATAACAGTCAAGGAAGACCAGATCCATTAAATTATGGGCAGAAGAAAAGGATTGTTTGGTTAAGAGAAAACAAGAACATGACTTTAAAAGAACTTGCAGATAAGTTTGGATGCAGTGCTTCACACGTCCACAAAGTTCTTAAAACTTTCAAAGAAGATCCAGAACAAGAGAAGGTTTTGGAAGCTCAAGGAACAACTCATTAAATTAAGATTTTTTCTGACTATCAATTCTTTGATAATCATTATGTTTGTACAAAACATAAATTGTAATTAACATGAAAAAGATTTTAACACTAGCTCTAGCCTCAGTATTTTTATTTGCTTGTGGCGGAGGAGATGCTGAAGGTGAAGGAGGAGGGTCTGCTAAAGGAACCACTTTCGAAATGACCAATACACATGCTCCACTTGACAAATTTGAAAAGAAGTCTTCTACTGCATTCAAAAGTGGTATGAACTGGAACGGAACCAAATTTCAGCCTGTTTTGTATGTTGCAGTTTCCAATATGGATAAGATTGAGTACAATAAAATGTGGGCAAATGTCAAGCAACCTGAAAACGAAGGTGAAGTAATCATCATTTTTCAATTCAGTGGAAAAAGATTTGACAAAGGAACTGAACCTACAGATCTTGAAGCAGGAGATTATGGTGTAGGGGGTGATTTCATGAATGGAGACATGGGTTGTAAAGCTCAAGTTTACATGAAAGGATCTGCAGCTGATTTGATGATGCAATCTGCCACAAGAGGTGATGATTTTTCAGGAAAAGCGAAAATTACCAACTTAACAAAAGACCTGGTAGAAGGAGAAATCGAAATGACTGGTAAAGACGGTACTAAAGTAACTGTGAAATTCTCCGAAAAAATCGAACAAGACTATTGGGAATCTGAATTTAAAGGCGGAAAAGCGTAGTCAATCGGAGATTGAAATTAACAATGAAAAATTAAAAATTAAGAATTTTTTTGGGGGCTTGTGCCCCTTTTTTTATTGCTTTTTATTTGTTTGAAAGTTTGGAAATCAATTCTTTCTTCTCCTCAACTCTAGCATGTAAAAGGCAAACTCCGACACGACTTTCTTTTTCTTTTGTAGCGCCCAAAATATATTCTGTACCAATTTCTAGTTTAAGCCCACAACTACCTTTGGAAGAATAAACCACAAAAGTATCTTTCACAAACTCAGAATTGAAGTTATTCGTAATTAATAAAGTGTATTTTCTTTTGGGAAAGTCCCCTTCTATCTCTTCAGTAACGATTACTTTTCCTGTGAAATAATAATACTTCTTCAAATTATCTTTGTAAAAAGGATCCAGATTGCCCTTACAACTGCATGCAAAAGATTCAGCATACAATAAACCAATCAAAAAGAGTAAGAGAAAAAACTTCATATGATCAGAATACAAAACTAGAATTCAGTTACAAACCAAATTCTTCATTTTTCATTATTCATTATTCATTCTAAACCATCTAATTTTTCTCCAAGCCAATCACCACATTTTCTCCTGGATTCAATTCGGCGTCCATTTTTGAGCTGTAGTCTACGCTTCCAAATTCAATTTTATTGGCTAATACCTCATCACAGATATATTGCATGTTGCTTTCGATGGCTTTAGTAATATCTGCATCGGATTCAATTTTTAAATCGATTCTGTCCGTTACTTCTAAACCTGAATCTTTTCTGAAATTCTGGATACGGTTGACCAATTCTCTTGCAATTCCTTCCGCTTTCAAGTCCTCTGTTAGTGTGATGTCCATGGCTACGGTCAAACCTCCATCTGAAGCCACTAAATATCCAGGAACGTCGTCTACAGAGATTTCGAAATCGTTCATGTCTAATACAATGGTTTCGCCTTCGATTTCTCCTTGCCAACCTTTGTTTTTTTCTACTTCCGCAATGGCATCCATTCCCCAAGCGTTGATCATTCCTGAGATGGCTTTCATTTGCTGTTTGTATTTTGGGCCAATGGTTTTGAAATTTGGTTTGATCTTCTTTTTCAAGAAACCTGAAGTGTCTTTCATCATCAAGATCTCTTTTACATTGATTTCAGATTTGATGATCTCTGAAACATCCGCCACTCTTCTTTCAAAATCAGCATCCAATACTGGAACTACGATTTTTTGAAGTGGTTGTCTTACCTTGATTTGCTCTTGTTTTCTCAAACTCAAAGCCAAAGAAGAAATATCCTGAGCCAGACTCATCCTTGCTTCCAAATCTGTATCAATTACCGATTCATCTACTTTAGGAAAATCAGATAAATGCACCGAAAGATTTGCTTGATTTGCTTTTACCGACATCAAATCTTGATACAACTGATCCATGTAGAAAGGAGCAATTGGAGAAGACAACTGAGCCACTTTTTCCAAACAAGTAAACAATGTCTGATAGGCTGAAATTTTATCTTGAGTATATTCTCCTTTCCAGAATCTTCTTCTACATAATCTTACGTACCAGTTGGACAAGTGATCCTGAACAAAGTCGCTTATTAGTCTTCCTGCTTTTGTAGGTTCGTAGCTTGCAAATGCTTCATCCACATCTTTGATCAAAGAATTCAGTTTAGATAAAATCCATCTGTCAATTTCAGGTCTGTCTGAATTGGCCAAATCTGCTTCAGAATAAGTAAAGCCGTCAATGTTGGCATACAAAGCAAAGAAACCATAAGTATTGTAAAGCGTTCCAAAGAATTTTCTTTGAACTTCTGTAATTCCATCTAAATCGAATCTTAAGTTGTCCCAAGGTTGTGCATTGGTAACCATATACCAGCGAGTGGCATCCGGACCGTATTTTTCCAAAGTGGTAAACGGATCTACCGTATTGCCTTTAGACTTCGACATTTTTTGTCCGTTTTTGTCCAAAACCAATCCATTGGAGACCACATTTTTATAGGCTACGGAATCGAAATTCATAGTTGCAATCGCGTGCAATGTATAGAACCATCCACGCGTTTGATCCACCCCTTCCGCGATAAAATCGGCAGGGAAAGATTTGTGTTCATCAATCAACTCTTTATTCTCAAATGGGTAGTGCCATTGTGCGTAAGGCATCGAACCTGAATCAAACCAAACATCAATCAAATCAGATTCTCTTTTTAAAGGAGTTCCTTTATCAGAAACCAAAGTGATTTGATCCATGTAGTTTTTATGTAGATCGATCTTCGCATAATTGTCGTCCGACATATTTCCAACTTCAAAATCAGCTAAAGGATTCGATGACATCACACTGGCTTTCACCGCTTTTTCACATTCTGATTTTAGTTGTTCCAAAGAACCAATACAAATTCTTTCTGACCCGTCTTCAGAAGACCAAATCGGAATAGGAATTCCCCAATATCTTGATCTCGACAAGTTCCAGTCGTTGGCATTTTCTAACCAGTTTCCAAATCTTCCTGTACCTGTCGATTCTGGTTTCCAGTTGATAGTTTTGTTTAATTCTACCATTCTTTCTTTCACATCCGTTACTTTGATGAACCAAGAATCTAATGGGTAGTATAATACGGGTTTGTCCGTTCTCCAACAGTGTGGGTAACTGTGGACATATTTTTCAACTTTAAAAGCTAAATTTTCTTCTTTCAATTTGATGGCAATTTGCACATCTACCGATTTTTCAGGCGCTTCTTCGTCAGTATAATATTCATTCTTCACATACATTCCGGCAAACTCACCCATTTCTGGTCTGAATTTCCCTTGAAGATCTACCAAAGGCACTGGATTATCATGTTGATCTAATACCAGCATACCCGGAACACCTGCATCTTTAGCAACTTTCGCATCATCTGCACCAAAAGTAGGAGCCGTGTGCACGATTCCGGTTCCATCCTCAGTGGTTACGAAATCACCAGGAATTACTTGAAATGCTTTATCTGCATCCTCGTAAGGTTGGGCGTATTGTAAAAGTTGTTCGTATTGGAACCCAACTAGATCTGCCCCAACACAGGATTCGCCTACAAAATATGGGGTTTTCTTTCCTTCTGGATCGTAATTCGCAAGTTCTTCTCTAGATTCCAATTGCTCAAATTTTCCAGCAAATTGTTTTCCAACTAAGTTCTTCGCCAAGATCACCTGAATCGGTTTTTTCGTGTATTGGTTGAAAGAATACACTACGCAATACTCGATTTTTGGTCCGACCGTCAAAGCCGTATTCGAAGGCAAAGTCCAAGGAGTAGTCGTCCAAGCCAAAAAGTGAATGTCTGCATTCTCATCGATCTGAGAAAACACTTGTTTCATTTTGGCATTTTGATCCGCTTTCAATTTAAATTGTGCTACCACCGTGGTATCCGTCACATCCTTATAACAACCTGGCTGGTTCAATTCGTGGGATGACAAACCTGTTCCCGCTTTTGGTGAATAGGGTTGGATTGTGTACCCTTTGTACAATAAACCTTTCTTGTAAATATTGTTGAGCAACCACCAAACAGATTCCATGTATTTGGATTGATACGTGATGTAAGGATCATTCATATCTACCCAATAGCCCATTTTCACAGTGAGATCGTTCCAAATGTCGGTGTACCGCATCACTGCTTCTCTACAAGCTTTGTTGTAATCGTCTACTGAAATTTTGGTTCCAATATCTTCCTTAGTGATGCCTAATTCTTTCTCTACACCAAGCTCTACAGGCAAACCATGAGTGTCCCAACCCGCTTTTCTTTTTACTTGAAAACCTTTAAGCGTTTTGTATCGACAAAAAATGTCTTTGATCGATCTTGCCATGGCGTGGTGAATCCCTGGGAGTCCGTTTGCTGACGGTGGCCCTTCAAAAAACACGAAAGGTGGATTCCCTTCTCTGGATTCAATACTTTTTTGGAAAACCTGATCTTGTTCCCATTTATCGAGTACCTGACTTGCCACATTGGGTAAGTCTAATTTTTGGTATTCTTTATAGTTTTTGCTCATTTCAAGAAAGAATTAAGGCGGCAAAATTAAGGATTTCTATGCTAATGTGCTAATTGGATTTTTGGACCTTTTTTTGGAGCACATTGTACTAAGTTTTGTTTAGTAGTTCATTGATTGTGCTCCGTTTTATTAAATTTCAAAACGGTCCCTGAGCGCATTTCGTGATTTTGGGCTTTGCTCTAAAAGGTTTTGCGCAGTCGAAGGGGATATCTGGATTTCTTTTTATCGATTCTCTTTTAAAAGTTTTAGAATAAAAAAAGCCCCCGAAAACTCAGAGGCTGTAAATTTTATTCAAAAATCACTTTCTCTTTTCGAATTGGGATTTTGTCTTTGAACAGTATTAGCCAATACACTCCTTTTGGATTATCCCCTCGTTCAATTCTTAATTGATTGGTTTGAAGAATTAATTTTCCTTGCGCATCAATTAGTTGGACCGCATCAACTTTTCCAGGGGCAACCTCAATTTGGATGAATGTTGAAGCTGGATTTGGATAGATTTTTACTTCCTCATCTGAAAGCTCATTTAATCCGGTACAATCTTGAATCCAAACATAACTCGAATCGGTTTCAAAACAGCCTCCGTCCATCACTTCAACAATGTACCAACCCGTAGTGTTAACCGTTATCGTTTGACTTGTGGCTCCTGTATTCCAATCATAAGAAGTATGTGTTCCAGCGTCTAAAACCACTCCGGGTTCACAATCTGTCACGGTGTCCTGCATATTGATTACTGGCGCCGCTTTTGGGAAGACCTCTATCGAATCTCTTTTGGTACATCCAGTAGTTGAATTGGTGATGTCCAACCAATAAATTCCACCCGAAGATATGGTTATGTCTTGGGTACTTTCGGTAGTCGACCAAGCATAGACATCTCCTCCTGAAGTTCCATTTAATATCGCCGTTTCATTCGAACACAAATTGAAATCACTTCCTAAATCATTTAAAGGTAAAGCATGGAAAACCGTATTGATCGTGTCTTTCCAAGAACAACTGTTTTTAGACACTGTTAAAATCAGCATTTCATCGGTGATTGAGGAGGTGTTTTGTGTATTGTCACCATTTGACCAAGAGTAGGAATCCATTCCTGCAGGCCCCATAATCTGAATAGTTGCTCCAACACATGCTTCCTGATCCGTTCCCAAGCTAAATTGAGCATCTGAATTCACCGTAATTGTCATGTTTTGTTGGACAGAACAGCTTGTGGCATCATCTGTAATCGTTAACTGATAAGTAGTGTTTGAACTTGGATAAACTTCAGGATTCAATATAGTCGTATTTGAAATCTCGGTTGCGGGTGTCCAAACTGAAGTATAGTTTGCGCTTCCCGTAACTGAAGCATTGACTTGAATAGTGTCTCCCAAACAGATGGATTGATCTGAAACATTTCCAATTATCATTTCAGTTGGTTCATCAATGGTAAAAATGGAATCCAATGTCAATCCATTGTTGTCTTCAATAGTTAAAGTATACTGCCCCGCACAGAGGTTCGAAGCGTTCCCATTTGTTCCTGTTGTATTTGTCCATGTATAAGTAAAAGGTCCGTTTCCTCCTGTAAAAGTCGCTGAAATGGAAGCATCACAGACGCCATAACAAGAAGCATCAGTAGCCGTTACTACATCCCATTCCATAGTTGTAGGTTGGGTCACACTCATGCTCATATATCCAATTTTCGCATAACAAGCATCAGGATTTGAAGCTGGGTCAGAATCGTAAGGAATACAAAGCACTTTAAATGAGCCTGCCGTTGCACCAAAATTGATTGTTACATTTTGCGTTCCTTGACCAGAAACAATGTAAGGAGAAGTATCATAAAGATTTCCTCCTTGTCTTACAAACCATTTGTAATAAGTTGCCCCTGCTGTAGCGGGAACAGAATAAGCATAGTCTGTAGAAACTTCTGGATTGGCTTCTCCTGAAATAGCGCCACATGTTAGTTTTGAAATGGCACAATTCCGATCAAATATCTTAATGTTGTCTACTGCTTCCATTGCTGTACCACAAAATCCTCCTCTTTCAATTTTGAAGCGTACATTGGCATTTTTGTAATCTGAAATATCATACGAAGCAATTCTCCAATTGTAATCTGCGAAATAATAGTTAACGGGAATCGCGGTCCAGGTATTACTCCCATTATCAGCCCCTTCCATCACATAAACTTCAGGAGAGTAAGAAGTATAATCTTCATCAAAAGTAGCTCCTAGAGAACCAGAGCAAGGGTATTTTGACTTAAATTCAAATCGAATTTGTCCATTCGTATAACTCGAAGTGTTTACTTCAGGAGTGATGATTCCAGTTCCGGAAACCGACGAACAAAAATCAAATCCTGTATAAAAATAAGCTGCATAATCTCCAAATCCATCTACCCCAGATCCCAACAATGTGTAGGCATCCGAAGCATTTTTATAGGTGTGGTAAGGAATATTCACATAACCTGCGTCTGGATACCAAGCATCATTTCCAAAATCTTCTGTATAGGTTGTTGGTACCGAAGATCCCGTAGTTTGATTGATACATATATTATCCACAGCTACCCAATTCGTTGAACTCGCATTTCTAAGTACAATGCAAAACGAAATGATGTTTCCCCCGGCAATATTGGATGGAACCGTAAATGTTGGCATACTATTACATGAAGTAGAAGGCGAAAAAGTTCCTATTTCTACCCATCCGTTGTCATCAAAAGTAGAATAGGCAGAGAAATTACAGTAGCCTCCAATTTTCATCCAAACCTCACAAGTACCGAAATAACTACTGTTTTTATGCGCCTGAAAATTCAATGTCACTTGGTTTCCTTGACTCACGTACAAATCTTGCGTAGCAATGTAAGGGTTGCTTCCGGAAGAGGAATACAAAGAATAATTTCCAATTCCGTTACAGGCCAAAATAGATCCAGCATTCGCCGAAATTCCTGAGGTATTCAGTCCGACCGTATTGTCGCAAGTGTGTTGTAATAAATTGCATTGAGAGTAAACAAAATTCCAGGAACTCATGAATAAAGCTCCCAAAAGAGTGTAGTAGTGATTTTTCATGTTTGATTCGATTTTAAGAATTTAAAGTTACAATTATTTTTGAACCCAAGAGAACACACCATTTCCTGCAAAAAAGATTAATTTTAGCCAAAATTACAGTCGATGATTAAAGAGTTGTACAGATTCCTAAACCCAAAATTTCAGACTTTCTTTTCGGAATATAAGGTAGACATGAAGCCGAGATATGGACATGGATTGCCTCCTCACAAAGAATTGTATGCTATTGTGAATACACATCGTACAACTTATCAGGACCTCATCGCAAAGGCGCTTTCGTATAAAGAGCAGATTTGGGAAATCAAAGACCTGAAAGAAGAAACGGATTCAAAAAAACCAGGCTGGAACAATGGCTTTTTACCAGGATTGGATATCGTAGCCATTTACACATTGATGGCGGAATTGAAACCCAAAAAATATGTGGAAATAGGTTCCGGGAACTCTACGAAGGTCGCTTACAAAGCAAAACAAGAACAAAATTTAAATACGGAAATCATTTCCATCGACCCCATGCCACGCGCTGAGATTGATGTTTTGGCAGATAAGGTGATTCGTGAGCCCTTCGAAAACATCGATTTGAAAATGTTGGAAGAATTGGAAGCAGGAGATATTTTGTTTGTGGACAATTCCCACCGTATTCTTCCCAATTCAGATGCCATGGTTTTCTTTATGGAAATCTTACCTCGACTGAAAAAAGGAGTAATTGTGCATGTTCATGACATCTACATTCCTTACGATTATCCTCAATTCATGTGTGATCGTTTTTATTCCGAACAATATGGCTTGAGCTTTTATCTTCTAGCCAATCCAAAGAAATTTGAGACGATTTTCCCTAATTATTTTATTTCAGAAGACAAAGAATTAGCACAGCAGCTCGCTCCGATTTGGGAGCATCCGAATCTGAAAGAGGTAGAAAAACATGGGGGTTCTTATTGGTTGAGAATAGCGGAGTAATTTAACAAGGAAAAGTCAAACTCACACTTACACCATTCTGGGTTGTCATCTGCAGATCTCCATCTATTTGACCCGATAAATCCGAAATAAGATCCATTCCCATTCCTGGATGGTCAACTTTTGGATCAAATCCCGGCCCATTATCTTTGAATTCCAATACACAGTCACCTGATCGCTGACTTAAATGTATGTTTAATACCGGTTCATGATGATTTGAAAAAGCGTATTTAAATGAATTGGTAAGGATTTCGTTGGCTATCAAACCACAAGGTATAGCCTTCGAGACGTCCACCGGCACTACATCGAGATCCATTTGGATATGGATATTTTTGCCCTGACCATATGAATGGTTGAGATTCTGAACCAAGTTGCGAAGAAAATCCTCCAAATTGATGGAGTCTATGTTTTCACTTGTATGCAACTGCTCTTGAATAAGAGACATGGTATACACTTTGTCCTTAATTTCGTCAAACAATCGTTCGTGATAAGCATCTTTAGCGTTGTGCTTTTGCAAATTGAGCAAACTCATGATCACTGCTAGGTTGTTTTTCACTCTATGATTGATCTCTTGAATGAGAATTTCCTTTTGTTTGATAATCTGCTCCAATTGTTCTTGAAGTGCTTTTTTCTGATTCGTTTCTAGCGTTAGCGTAATGAGTTGGGCAACCGACTGACAAAATTTTTGCTCTTCAATACTCCAAAGATGGGTTTTGCCAACATGTTCAAAGCACACTACACCTATCATTTTCCCTTCAGATCGAATGGGAATATCAATCATCCCTCCA
Source organism: Crocinitomicaceae bacterium (assembly GCA_020436025.1). GTDB lineage: Bacteria > Bacteroidota > Bacteroidia > Flavobacteriales_D > Crocinitomicaceae > JAGQYP01. Next base: position 13,236 of record JAGQYP010000026.1, on the reverse strand, counting down.
ATATTATACGGAATCAGGTAATCTTCCAATAATTCTGCATTCATGGGTTCTTTCTTAGCATTTTCTGAAACAATGATCTCATTGCGTTTAAGATGGGAAAAATAATTAGGTAATTCTACCCCACTTAAAGGATCCATCTTGCTCATGTCCCCCGTAAGTTGATCATACGCCATCAAACAATACATTTCAGATTGATCCTCATTAAAGATCCAAATATTCGACCTCTCACATTCCAATACACGGGTCGAACATTGTAATACTTCACTGGCAAAACCTTCTGTATCGCCTTGATGCAAATGAGAACTTTTAGAAAGCTCTTCAATAGTTTGTAAGAATCTATGTATCACTCGGTTAGTCTTGTGTTTGAGCAATATACTAAATTAAATTATCCCTTACAATAGAAGAAACTTTCTTTCCTATGGCAGGCTGAAATATTTGAATTATTTTTGAAGTCAAACTAGGAAAAATGAACTTCCACATAGAAACCGAACGATTTATTTTAAGAGAATTCCGCGAAACGGATGTCGATGATCTTTTTGAAATGGATTCTGACCCAGAAGTACACCGTTATCTTGGAAATCAGCCTTTGAAAAGCAAAGATCAGGTATTTGAATATATTGGAGCAGTCCAACAACAATATAAGGATTTCGGGATCGGAAGATGGATAGTGGAAGACATGAAAACCAAAGAATGTTTGGGCTGGTCCGGACTGAAATATGAAACCAGTCATATCGATCAATCGAAATATTACGATTTGGGATACCGCCTAAAAAGAAAGCACTGGGGGAAAGGCATCGCAACAGAAACTTCAGAAGCCGCTTTGGATTTTGGATTCCATTGTCTGCATATTAAAAAAATCTGTGGGGTGGCTCATGTCGACAATATTGCCTCAAATCATGTTTTGCAAAAATTGGGTTTTACTCAGACCAAAGATTTCCTCTACGAACAAGAACCTTGTCATTGGTACGAATTAGATCGAAAATTTTAACCCTTCATGCGTTTCATTCTTCTTTTTTTCTCTGTATTGCTTTTGACTGTTGGTCGAACTCAGCATCCGGATGATTTCAACCCTGAAGATTATGATGATTCCAAAGTAACTGTTCATTTCAAGGGAACTACCGGGAAATTCATGGAATTTAAATACGAACTGAAGGGATATGGAATACTTGATTGGAAAAAAACTGTACTCTATGAGAATGGTATGGTGGTCATGATCAAGTATACAGATACGTTGGATCGACTCAAAAACCCCATTTATCTGGATTGTGGAAATCCAAAAACGATCTATTCCTGGGATGCCCGGGGAAACATTCAAGAAATCTCATTTAAAGATCGAAAAGATGAATTGATGAGAAATACTTGTGGGAATTTTGCTCGAGGAGAATTTTTATATGATGAAATGAATCGAGTGATTGAGATGAATGCCTACGATCAAAATAATGTGTTTATCGTGCAAATTCAGTACAAATATGAAGGTGATACGAAAAGAAGATCTGAAATCAGTTACCACAAACAAAACGGAGAACTAGCTGATCTCGCCATTGCCAAAATAGAGCTTCAATACGATAGTAAAGGTCGAGAAATTGAAAGGAAGTTTACGAGCCACAACCAGGAATTACCAGAGGGTAAGCTGAAATCCATTAAAATGAAATGGAAAAATAAAAAAATGAAGTTCATGGGTAATGTTTCCAAGAGTTTTAAGGTCCACAATTATTACGATGAAGAGGGAAAATTATTGGGAAACATGGATGTGGTAGGATTCTCTGAAAAAAAGAATCATGATTACGAAGCACTCGAGCGATACTTTGACCCAAACAAATGGCTGACCGATTAATTTCATAAAAATTGTATCTTTTGGTCTGATTTTAGTTAGACTATTCAAAAAGAAACATCATGAAATATTTAGCATTTTTAGCATTCGTACTAACACTATCTCTTGGTTACAGTTGTGATTGCAAGACGATTCCAAACCCATTAAATGAAAAAGTTTTAGCCCAGGGATCACATGAATTTTTTCTAGCTGAAATCACGAAAGTGGAAGAGAAAAAAGAAGGGAAGATCAAATTCATGGAGTATTCTGTAAAAGTGATCAAAAAATACAACTTGAAAAATTATGTTGAAACCCTAACTTTTAGAACGAAAATGGACAAATGCATGTCGGAATTTACAATCGGCGAACAATACCTAATCAGCACCACTCAAGACAAAGAAAAAAACAGATGGACCGACCAATGCCATTTTAAAAGAGAATTCAAAAACGCCAAGAGGTATCTGGACTTTTTGGATACGAAGTACAAATCTTAGGAGTGTAGAATTTAGAATGTAGAGTGTAGAATGACTAATTATACATTCTTAATTCTTAATTCTTAATTATCTCCCTGTTGCTCGGTTCATAATTCAAATTACTGCAGTTCTTCAAATATATCAAAGTAGGTTTCCCAGAAATCATCTAGTTTGATGATGTTTTCTTTTAGGAATGAATAGATTTTTTGGTGGTCTTCTTTTTTGTAAAGATTTACTTCTTTCAGTTCCATATAAATTTGAGAACAAGGCATGTTGGCTTGGTTGATCGCTTCTTTTTGCCAAATCAATTGATCACCAAAATACCCTTCCAAAATTTTTTTAAGTTCGCCGAATTGCTCCCAATGCAAATCTCTAATACCTTCATCTTTCTCTTGTATTTCAATCACTACTTTGGCATGATGTTGATCTACATAATAACGAAAATAGATGCTTTTGACATTGGTCGGATAATTGATCCAAGGAACGTGGTTGCCGCGCAAAGAACTAGTTCCTTTCATGAATTGCTTAAATCCCTCCCAAAATTGGGTCACCCATTCTTTTCTTTCTTCCTTACCAAACATGCTCCAAAATTAAGGCTTTGAACGAATTATTGGAAAAATTTTCTGCTAACAGCCAACCATTTACTTTTCTAGGCGTCTTATAATAAAGCAAATATCGATTTGCTAACTGGTTTTTAAAGATTTCCTTGCATTAGGTCTGAAATGAGATTTTCCTCGATATTCACACACACACTACAAACATAATCTCCTTTCAGACCTTTTCTTTTTTCCTTTAGTCCATTTTACAGTAATTACAGTATTTCGCTTCGGAGTTATGTTCGATGATGAACTCTGGATTATAAATTTCTTCGACTTTCTTTTTTAGTTCTTCAATAAATTCTTCTCTGAATTCTTCTTGAGTTTTGCTTTTCCTTTGAATTGTCATCACCCCTTCATTCATATTTCTAAAAGAAAATATCCCTCCTTCAACATGTCCATTTTCATCGTTCATGAGGTCGTAGAGCATCACTTGAGCCATGAACTTTTTCTTATCATTTTTTAATATCGCCTGGGTGTCGTCGTTGAGTACTTTTAAATCACCTGGAATACATTTTCCTGTTTTATAGTCGATAATTCGAGTAACTCCATCCCATTCATCAATGCGATCTGCTTTTCCCTGAAAACAGATTTTTCTTTTCTTTCCTAAAATCTCCCATTCAAACTCTTTACGCAATTCTTTTTCAAGCTGAATGATTTTTAAAGACTTGCCCGGATTGTCTTTTAAAAATTGGATTTCCTGATTCAAAAAACGCCTTACATAGTCCTGAACTACTCTAAAAGCCAATTGATTGGTCCCATACTGATAGCCCTTTTTTCCAAAATTCTTCTCAAAACTTTTATGGGTTTCCTCCTCAATCTTTTTCAAGGATTCCTTTAAAAATTCAATCTTCAGATAATCTCCTACTGCAGGTTTGTACAATTCTTCCAATACTTCGTGAACAATGGATCCAAAAGTAGCATGCTCAATATCTTCTTCCACTTTTTCTTCCTCTCTCAGTTTTAAAATGTAGCGGTAATAAAAATCCATCGGGCAGGTCAAATAGGTGTTCAAAGCCGTCGGAGAAAGTCCTTTTTCAAATAAATCGTCCAGTCTTTGCTCTATGATCGCATCTTTCTGAACCTGGAACTTGGCCTTATGTACATTCCCCTCGTTGGGTTTGTAAGTTTTTTCGCTGATAATGTTTTGAGGATTCAATCCCGGATATTCCATTTTGATTTGCATCAGATAGCGACTCATTTCCCCAGTGGAAGTCATGTCGACTTTGGTGTAATAAATCGCGTAAATTTTTTCTGCTCTCAGCGTTAATCTATAAAAATGATGCGCAAAAATAGCGTCTTTGTCTTGCTGAACCGGAAGCTTGTGGTAGAGTTTCAAGTCTTTCGGCAGAATGGAATCTGAATAATTTCCGGCTGGTAACATCCCTTCGTTCATGCCTATAAAAATCAAATTCTTGAAGTCCAGCAGACGTGTTTCCAAAATCCCCATGATTTGCAAACCTTCAATTGGATTCCCTAGAAAATCGACTTGTGAATTATGAATCTCCTCGTTCATCAATCTTTTAAATATGCTGTAGGAGATTTCTATGTCTTGATGCTCCTCCAAAAAGGTTTTTAGTTTCTTTAAAATATCGATTAAAAGCACCAAGGTTTCTTTCTCGAGATCCGAAATTTGATCGGACTGCAATATAGTACCCGCTAAATCAATATAATCCTTTAAAAACTCCAGCTTTTCAAATTCCCATTTTTCAATCAATTTGGCATGTCGCTGAATGCATTCGGGAAGCTGGTTTTTGATCGACTCTAACTCCAGAAACTTGCGATTCGACTTTAAAATATCTCTTTCCAAAGCTTCTACCCGCTTTAATTCTTCTTTTGAATAGGTTTTTCGGATCAGAGGTAATTCCAGTAAATGCGTCACATCTTTATGATACAAACTCTTGGCTCCGAACTTGAGTAAATGCTCTTGGAGCGCAAAAAACAATTCCGTCAGGTTTTTAATGGAAGTTCTACGGATAGGCAGACCCATAGTAATATTCGCTTCCTCAATCCCATCAGGCAAGGACCTTAAAAGTGGATCGATTAAATTTTCGTCAGCCAATACAATTGCTGTATCGTTGAGTTCCCCTTTGTCGCGTAGACCCGATAAAATCTGACTTGCCAGACCCACTTGTGCCACTTGATCGGCTGAAGCAATAAACTCAAAGTTTCTTTCCCCTTTGGTCAATTGATCCACCATTTGGTCCTGAAGGACAACATCCTCCCATCTTTTCTGCAAGGCTCTAAAAAATCGTCCCGCCTCATGAGCCGGATTATTGACGAAAAAGGGATCCATGTCAAAATAGACCTTGGCCTTTTTTCTTTTTAAGAGTTTGTGAATAATCATTTGCTCCGCCGAAGAGAGAGCATTGAATCCAATAAAATGGATGTTTTCGAATTCATCCGGATTGATTGTCAGCGCAAACTCCTTATAAACACGACCTGCATAAGTCCATTCATTTTCTTTTAAATAGTCTGAAAAAGCCTTGTAGAAATCCAGAATCTTATCCCAAAAGCCCAAAAACTTTTCTTCATACTTCCCAATTTCTTTTGCTTCGGATCTTTCCAAATCCCAGTCTTCCAGTTCCTTTATATTTCTGAGATCTCTGAATACTTCTTCCGGTTGCAATAAATAGCGATCGATTTCGTCAAAATCTTTTAATAAAATCCGACCCCAATTCATGTATTTTTCGAATGACTCGGCATTTTTCCCTTCCATTTGGGTATATACCCGATAAAAATGAAACAGGAGGACATTTCCTTTGATGACTTTCTTGTCAGTTTGTTGTTTGACCCATTCATCGATGGTTAAGATGGTCGGACTCCAAACTGGCTTTTTATAATAATTGGCAATGTATTTCCGAATATAAACCGATGCTCTTTTATTAGGAATGATCATCGTTTCCTTCGCAATATCCTCTGTAGATGAACAAATTGAGTGGATACAGTTTTCTAAGAAGATCGTCATCGGATTTAAGCGTTTAAATGAATAATTAACAATCCGAATTTAATTAATTTTAAAGAAAGAAATGATGACCAATTCAAATTTTTGATTAATTTTACGTCATTCATTTTGTTTAAATATTCGTCAGATGAAATTAAAAGTAGGAGATAAAGCACCAGAATTAAGCGGAAAGGATCAGGATGGGAAGGCAGTAAGCCTGGCAGATTACAAAGGAAAAAAACTGATTTTGTATTTCTATCCAAAAGATTTAACACCAGGATGTACAGCAGAGTCGTGTAATTTTAGAGATCACTATCAGGATCTAGCTGCCAAGGGATTTGATGTACTAGGTGTAAGTGCAGACGACGAGAACAAACATCAAAAATTCATCGAAAAGCATGAATTACCCTTTCGCCTATTAGCCGATGTTGACAAAAAAGTGATCAATGCCTATGGTGTGTGGGGTCCGAAAAAATTCATGGGAAGAGAATACGACGGAATTAACCGCACTACCTTTATTATAAATGAAGAAGGAAAAATTCAATTAATCATAGAAAAAGTAAAAACCAAGGAGTCCACCGAACAAATTTTGGCTGAATTGGAAAATTAAAAATCACACCGTAAATACTTTACGATCTGGCAAAGTAGTTTTGGTTAAAAATTATAAGTTATGGCAACAGAAACAAAAGAAGTAAACGAACAAAAGCTTAAAGCGCTTCAACTTACAATGGATAAGTTGGAGAAGACATTCGGAAAAGGATCCATCATGAAATTGGGGGATCAGGCAATTGTAGATGTAGAGGTAATCCCAACAGGTTCCATTACATTGGATTTGGCTTTAGGAGTAGGTGGATTCCCAAAAGGAAGAATTATTGAAATCTACGGCCCTGAGTCTTCAGGTAAAACTACTTTGGCCATTCACGCCATCGCAGAAGTACAAAAACAAGGTGGAATTGCAGCAATCATTGACGCAGAGCATGCTTTCGATCAGTTTTATGCAGCTGCATTAGGAGTAGACACAGAAAACTTATTGATTTCTCAGCCCGACAACGGAGAACAAGCTTTGGAAATTGCAGACAATTTGATCCGTTCAGGAGCTATTGATCTTTTAGTAGTGGATTCGGTTGCAGCATTGACTCCAAGAGCAGAAATCGAAGGGGAAATGGGAGACTCGCAAATGGGTCTGCAAGCTCGATTAATGTCTAAAGCTTTAAGAAAATTAACTTCTTCTATTAATAAAGCAGGTTGTTCGGTTATTTTCATCAACCAATTGAGAGACAAAATCGGTGTGATGTTTGGAAACCCGGAAACAACAACTGGTGGTAACGCATTGAAATTCTACTCCTCAATTCGTATTGACATTAGAAAATCTTCTCAAATCAAGGAAGGTGAAGAAATTGTTGGAAACAGAACCAAGGTGAAAATTGTCAAAAACAAGGTTGCGCCACCATTTAGAAAAGCAGAATTTGACATCATGTACGGTGAAGGAATTTCCAAAGTTGGAGAAATCATAGACTTAGGTGTGGATTTAGGAATCTTAAGTAAAGCAGGTTCTTGGTTTAGCTACGGAGAGACACGTTTAGGACAAGGAAGAGATGCCGTTAAAGCATTGATCCAAGACAATCCTGAATTGATGGACGAACTAGAAACCAAGATTAAAGAAGCTCTGACCAAACCTAAAGGTGAGGAATAAGACGCTATAATTTATAATTCGAACCCCGCATTCTTTTAGAGTGTGGGGTTTGTTTTTTATAACACTTGATGTCGCATTTTGAGATACCTTAATTGTGGATAATCTAAAGAATGAATTTAGTTATTGATGGGTAAAATTGGACCAACCTACATGGTTCTTTACCAGAAATTTATTTTTAAAGTTCCGATAGAACAAAAATATATGATCGATCCGAGCGAGACGCTCGAACCAGCTGGGGGAAACGCTCGAACCAGCGAGGGAAGTTTCCGGTTTATACAAAGAATTGGTTTAATAATTGATAGTATAAGTTTTCATTTCGCCCTCATTTAGATATATTGTATCATCAAATGATGTCATTACATTGTTTCGGGTTACATCCCAATGAATATAATAATATCCCATAGGTTTTAGTGCTCCATAAAACCCCAGATAATTTACACAACCGTAATGTTCCCATGCTCCTGGAAGAAATACATCATAATCGTCAGAAAGATAAACTTGTAATAAATCAGTCGTATCAACGCAATTAACATTGTTAAAATTAAACTTTACATTCGCATAGGGCAATAGCTCCAGCCTCACATCCATCAACTCCCCTTTTTTTACATCTAACTGATACCCCCCGATAGTTTGACCAGTTGCATCTTTCCATCCTACAAGATGATAACCCTCATTGGGATATTCAATCAATACTATATAACTATTGAACAAACTTCCATTATGGGAAAGTACGAAGTTTCCGTTAATATCAGAGTAAGCTTCGCTTTTAATTACAGAGCTGGAACCAGAGCCTAAGTCGGAGGTCTTTTTATGCAATACGAGCCGTATGCCTTCTATAGGCTGTCCTGTAACAGGATTAATAACTTTTCCTTCTATGCAGATATTCTTTCCTTCTTTGGCACAGGAGAAAAGAAAGAGCAAAGATATGATTATCAGGTTTTTCATGATCCAAAGATAGTAAACTATAATTGGAGATGTTTACGGGAATTCGCAAAGAATGAATTTAGTAATTGATGGTAAATGTTTCTTGTTCCCCTTCATCCAGATAAATCGTGTCACTATATATGTTTGTGATACCGTTTCTTATTACGTGCCACGAAAAATAGATTTTACCCATAGGGACTTTATTATATCCTCCAAGAAAACTATTGCATCCTGGATAAATCCAAGGACCCTCTTGCAAGGATCCAATTTGGTTTTGTTTATATAATAACATAGTGTCTGTCTGGTCAAAACAGTTAACATTGTAAGCGTCCACCTTGAATTCAGCATAAGGCACCAACTCATACCTCACATTCATATATTGACCTTTGTCTACCTCTAGGTTATATCCTCCTATAGATGTGCCGCTTGCATCTTTCCAGCCAGCCACATGGTACCCAATACCATTAGAATTTGACATGTGAATTATATAACTATTGAATAGAGATCCATTGTGAGCAATAGTAAAATATCCGTTTTGATCGGATAATACTGTTTTAACAGTTTTAGAATCAGACCCTGATCCCCCAGGATCGGGTACTTTTTTTCTTAAGTCCAAAGTAATATTTGGAATTCCCTCACCAGTGACGGGATTGACTACCCGGCCTTCAACATAGATGTTTTTACCGTCCTTGGCGCAGGAGAAAAGGAGTAAAATGAAAAATATACTTAAGCTTTTATTTATCATAGTACCAATAATTTATGAATTTCTACTTGATGCCCCAAATATATTTTGACAAAATAAGTGCCCGGCTTAAGTCGGTGACTATACCTAAAGACTTTTCCAAAAGCTTTGACTGTTTCTATTTTTTTACCAGAAATATCAAAAATTTCAATAGAAGTTATTTCCTCTGTAGATTTAATCAGCAATTCATCTTTGGAGGGATTAGGGTAGATTGAGGTTTCTAAATTTAGTTCAGATTTAGTTTCGGTTTCTATCTCGAATTGTTCTGGAAAGGAAGGTTTTTCTTCCCAATAACCATCTATATTGATATTGGGAGGCAATTGCGAACCACAAATGTCATAATGTATTTTGGCATGAAACTGTGCCCCGTTTGAAATATGTACGCCCGGTTTCAAAACAATTTCATCACCCGCATTCAAAACCACATCTCCGTTACCGAGTACATTATAGTCCCCCGGATCTGTAGAAGGGGTTACCAGATGTCCGCAAACAATTTGGTGTTTGGCCCTTCTTTTGGCTCTATAAGTATAATTACTCAATACTGCGGAACCAATATTTTGATTTTGTAAGCCCAAATACCAAGGCTCGGATTCATTTAAGATAAACTGATTCAGAGAATCTTTGTAAAATATGTTTGCATCTTCCAGATCAATGTGCGGGTCAATTTCTTCATCCACATAAATGGCTTCAAAAGGGGTAATATCAAAATGGTCGTTGGGTCGTCCAAGGTTAGGGTAACCAAAATGACGTGATTGGTCAGTTTGAATTGTATTATAATGCTGATACATCAAATTTAAAGAATGAATATCCATACTCATAGATCCATTAGCTGGCCAAATATTTGGGTTTATAGCTAGACCTGTTAGAACTGATTTGTGAGAGTATTTGGTGCCCAAAATAGAGGCATATGAAATAATGTCAACAGGGTCTAAACTGGCTATTCCACCGCCAACTCCAACCCATCCAATTACCGCTCCAATATTTCCTAGACCTATCATATAGGAACCCGAAGCATTATCCACTTCTCTTGTGTAATTTCCATGCATTCTTTGGTGTAAAAACATAAATGGGATTCCCGTCCAGGCATAAAAAGATCGGCGTTTAAAAATAGGCAAATGGTATTGAGAATACTTTAAGGCATAAGCTTCTATTCCTTCTGTAAAACCATTATAGTAAGCAAATGTATTTCCAGGACCTCTAAACTGGTTGGATATATCATCTACCCCATCTCCAAGAGCTTGAGAAGTTGGGGGATATTCTAAGGTATTTTTAATTCTTCCCAAAGAGATTCCAATATTTCTTGTATCTCCTGGAATTGGCACAAAACTATTTGTATAATTATATGTTTGCTTCACGTTTTCCATTGCAATTCTATCAGGATGCTCTCCAGGAGTCATATATCGATTAACCCAAGGAGACCATGGAAAGTTAAATTGATTAACATCAGTATGATAAGAAACAAGCTCCTTAAACAACTTAGCTTCCACTACTTGATTCATGTAAATTCTTAGTGCGATACTTCCGATTGCTCCTAATTGTGAAGCTACAGGAATCCAACCTCCTAAAAAAGCAGTTAATAGGGTATTAGCCGAATAATGAGCGAACTGGCTTTTCACAATGTACTGCATACTCAATGGGATGTTTGCTCCGAAATAATTTGCATCATAACTAATGAATAACCTTGAATGATGAAAGCGCGTTGAACTTTGGTCAATTTTATGCTCTTTTTCCATTTTTAGTAAAGCGGTAGTAACGACATCACATCCCATTGAATTGCCATGAATAATATTTTCATAATACCCATCGCTTTCATTTGCCTTTGCCGCATTAACGATATTTAGAAACTCGATAAATATATTTGCTGCATCTTCTACTCCCATTACATAGGGTCTCCAATGAAAATTAAATCGTACAATAAAAACATCGTATCCATTGTTTTGAAGATGTCCGATTAGGCCAGCGTGATTCGTATTGTATAATTCGAAAGTTCTTGTGAAACTTTGTCCAAAAATTGGAGGTCTGTAGCCCGTAACTATGATATAAGGTTTATCTATGCCATTATTATTACAACCTTCCAGTAAACACCATTCTAGCCATTTATCTCCATTTTGTGCAGTTGCAGGAACTTTTCCAGATCTACTGCAACCAAGAGACCATTTTTGTTGAGGAGTGTCCGGAATTTTTGGTGTCTGAAAAACAACCGAATTCTCAATTGTAAATCCGGATTCAAATGAAACCCTAATTCTAAAAAACTGCATGGTGTCTGCAGAGCAGAAATAAGTAAATGCTTCATTCAGCTTATATTTTGTCCAACCTGAACCATCATTAATTTCATATCCAATGACCGCAGATTCATCCTCAGTGATAATAAAATCATTGGTTAATACAAATTCGATTTCAGGATCTGATATAAAATCAAAAAGAGGTCCTGCATAACTTATTCGATCTTCGTAAAATGGTACGTTCGGGTCTACTATTTCATAAGAAATCCCATTTAATTGAATTGCTCCAGAAGTAATAGCAGAGTCCTTATTGAACCAATTAAATTTATAATCAACCACACCTAATGGTATTTGTTTAATAGGTCCGCCATGATCAATAATATGATTAATTGCACTTACTCCAAAATTAGAAACAGAAGTCATGTAGACACTGTCGTAAGATATAAAGTTCATCTCTTTTATCAAATGATAAAGAAGATCACATGAAATGGAGTCATTCACTGAATTTCTATCTTTTAAAAAATATGTAAAAGTGCTGTCCCAAGGATCTGTATATTTATTTAAAAGCCGATGCGTTTCACAAAATGGTTCAAAATCAGCGTAAACAGAATCAAGAAATTCAATTTCTCTAATTTCAACCGTGTCTGGTAATTGAGAAAATGCTTGATTTGAAACAAGTAGAATAAAAATTGCAAAATATTTCATGACTACTTATTTTCATTTTTCAACTTTTCCTCCAATGCCTTCACTTTCTTCTCCAGTTCAATCATGTAAAGGGTCATTTCTTCCATTTTCTCCATCAACATCTTGTTGGTTTCTCCAAGATTTAAGCCTTCTTTCTCGATTTCCTTCGCACTTTTTACATTTGGAAGGTGTCCGTTTTCTTCGATGTATTTCTCTACTTCAGAAAGAGGCATTAAAACATAGTCTTCTTTAAAAACATAATCCGGCCAATTGTCTAGATTTACTTTGATCTCTCTGGCAAATACCAATCCATCTCCTCCTACTTGAAATAGGACATTATTCCCATTTCCATTATCGTAATCTGGATTTTCAATCACCAGCATTCGATCTGTATTCGTTGCTCCAAAACCAATTACATGCAAATAGCCTTGAGGGTCATCTGTATTGATTCCCACTTTTGCATTTCTTTCACAATTCCAAATCCCTGTAGATACAATATCCGGATTGATAGAATGCCAGGTAGGAGAAACTGGTATAACATTTCCATAAGGGTCTTGCAAACATTCCTTGCCTGCATTGGCAATATCCAAAATCAAACGAGCAAAGGAAGTCCTGTCTTTTGGAAAGGTTCTCCCATCTTCATCCAAAAACATGATTCCATAGTCCTGAATGGAATCTGCATACCCTTCCATGATGATGTCTCCATCTATATGCGCATCTTCCTTTACAATCAGGTCTTTCTTTGTTTTTAATTTCTTTTCAAAAACACCTTTTCCATCCACTCTTAAATCTTGTTTGATTTTGGCATCCCTTTCTACCACCATACTATCTCCAATAGTAACAGAGGAATCAATTGCCACACTTCCTTTTAAATTAGATTTTCCTACCACTTCAAGTGGAGTGGCCGGATTGGTAGTTCCCACACCTACATTTCCAGTAGTGTTAAGGGTGTTTTGTTGAGTTTGACCCAAAGCAAAATAGCTTACAATAGTACATGCAGTTGCAAATAGAATTTTTTTCATGTTATAAATTTTACACTACCGTAAAATGCTCAAGAAAGAAACTTAAAATAAAAGGATAGATTCAAGTTTTCGTAGGCGCATTAAATTGATAGTCAGTTTGATTGACCCCAAATTGCAAAAAAAAAA
>JAGQYP010000025.1 GCA_020436025.1 Crocinitomicaceae bacterium | reverse complement strand
TCATTGTATGGAACTACGAGACAGGTCAAAAAATCATGAAAAGAATAGTTGAACAAGAAGTAAGCAAATTCCAAAAAGCAATCAAAACCAAAGATGGCCAAGTAGTCATTGCCTACAGTGAATTGAATTTAAAAAATCGTGAAGACGAATTAACAGCGAGTATAAGTAGTTATAAAAATAAAGTATTCAAACTAAATCCAATGAAGACTCTTGAAAGCAAAGCTCTTTCTTTTACTTGGGAACTAGGAATATCAAAGGAATATGATTCTCAATTTCAAGACCTAATTGAAGATCGTAAGGAAAAAATTGTCATTGCTTTAAAATCAGGTAAAAATTTCGGGTTAGTTCAAATATCTAAAAATGGAGAGCTGATCAATTCTAAATATACTGATCATGTTGTAGGAGAAACATGGGCAAGATCTAGTGGATATGAGGGTGTGCAGAAAGATGATTGGTTTGATATTAGTTTAAGATCCAGAGTTTTATTAGCGGAAGATCCTAATTCTGATGGTTATATTGTATGCAAAAGATTAGCACATGATGCCATGAAGGTAAAAAATGAAGATGGGAAAAGCTATTTCCCTGCTCAACCTACATTTTTCTATGTAAACACAAATACACTAGAAGTGGAAACTTGGGATTTTCTTTGTATTTCAGATTATGGAAGACATAGTGGGTATTCCGCCTCTCACCATATTCTAAATGCTTCTTCAGTTAAATCGCTTGTCTGGCATCCTAAAGCTGGTAAATTCATTCTAACAGAAGAGTTCAGAAACATAGATGGTGAAACCTCTACAAGTAATTCTTTCCATTTGAACATATGGATGATCAAACCTCTTTGGGATCGAAATTGGAAATCTGGAGCTCACGATCAAAAAAACTATGTTGATTCCTACTAAAGTGATATAGATTACAATTTAAATCAGCTATTCCATTAATTTTGTATTGCTGAATGATTTAGTACTCATTCATGACGTCATAAAATCATACATCAATAAGTCATAAATCAATGGAAACAAACTACAAACAACACTGGGACGAAGCCTTCGAAAAAACAGAAACGGAGAAATTAGGCTGGTATGAAACTACGCCTCAAAAAACTTTGGAATTGATTCACCATTGCAATATTCCAAAAGACGCCAGAATTCTTAATGTGGGAGTAGGGACAACAACATTGATCGAAGCTTTAATTGAGGAAGGGTTTACCAATATCCTCGCAAGTGACATAAGTACTTCTGCTCTAGATCAATTGAAGAAAAGAGTCCAGTCCGACAAAGTCACTTACATTCAAGACGATTTAACCCATTCTCAAAATTTGAAAGATATTGAGCCCATTGATTTATGGATAGACAGGGCCGTGTTGCATTTTTTCAATGAAGAAAAAGACCAAAAAGCCTATTGGGAATTGCTAAATAAAGTCTTAAAACCTGGTGGATATGCATTAATTGCTGCTTTCAGTTTGCAGGGAGCGGAAAAATGCTGTGGTTTGCCTGTACATCGCTATTCCGCAGATATGTTAGCAAAAGGAATTGGAACGGATTTCCAGCTTGAAGAGGCTTCAGATTACACTTTCATCAATCCCCATGGAGGAGAAAGACCTTATGTGTATACTTTGTTTCGGAAAAACTTTTGAGTGTAGAACCGAGCGATAGGGAGCTCATCGACCGATAGGGAGATAATGATTCGAGTTTAGAGTTTTTTGGGGGAAGTTTGAATGCTTTATTCCTTATTTATTGCTTGCTTCGAAAACTTCTTCTAGGGATCGGGCGGATCTTCCTAGAATGGCGTGCATGTAGTCATTTTGCTCTTTATTCGCGTAGGACATCTCGCCTTCTATCTGTATAAATCGCCCGTGCAGCTGAATTTTGCCATCTAGTTTTTCATAAGAAATAAGGTCTTTGGATTCGGTTACTTCCATTACCAAATGATCTCCTTCCAAATAAAATTTTCCTTTCGTTATGGTATCTTCTGGTAAGTGGAATTTTCTTGAAACGGAAAACCATTCGTCGTTTTCATTGAAAATCAATCCAACGGTTCCTCCAACTGGAAATTTTTCGAGTTTGTGTCCTCGGGTAAAGCTTTGACTAATCAATACCCAATAGCCATTCATCGCTTTTCTTAAGTCTGTTTTTTCTGAGATTTTTCTTCCTTCTTTCTTTCCTACAGACTCACTATCTGAACCACATGAAAAAATTCCAAGGCAAATCAACCCAATAAATATGACACTACTTACTCGCTTCAAGGCTATCTAATTTTGTTATGATTGATTCAACATTGTAGGTAGATCTTCTAAATGTGGAGTGATGGTATTCTTTGCTTCCATCGTTTTCAACCCACTCTCCTTCCAGTTCCATTTGGTCTCCTTCAAATTTCACTTTGCAAGACAAAAACCTTGTGGCTCTTCCCGTAAAGTTCTTTTTTTCATTAAAAACAACCTGCTCTTCCTTAATGGTATAATTCCCGGATGTTACCGTATCAATATTGAATAAGGTATAGAAAGTCCGGTCTTCTCGAATAATTAAATAGATCTCAGCCTTCCCAGGAATATCGGTAAGTGGTTCTTCTGGAGTTTCTGCAATCTGCTTTGCCCTCCATTCCCCGACGATACTTTTATATGAATCTTGGCTCAACTCTTTGTTTTCCTTAACCGGCGGTTTCTTCGTGGCATTCTTTTTAGATTCCTTTTGAGAATCACTACAAGAAAAAATAAAAAATATGCCAGCTAAAGCAAAACCGAGTTTCCAATTCATAAGTTGATTGATTTTGAGGGTGAAAGATAGTAAATAAACTAGAAATTAAAACTGTAATGAATAAAATCGGAGTATCTCCCCATCTACTTCCCTTTTATCTTTCAAACTAAACCCCAGCTTTTCAAAAATTTTAATTGAGGCATGATTTCCCTCCGCGATAATTGCATAAACCTCTGAAAGTTGTTTTTCTTCTTGAGCATAGTTCAACAATCTCTGCATCAGTTCAGTGGCAAAGCCTTTTCCCCAAATATCTCGTCTAAGATGTACTCCCATGTGTATAATCGCCTCATCCATAAAGTTATTCAAATTGATGGTTCCAATGAATTTGCCCTCTTTTGAGAAGACTACCCAAAAACCAATCTCATTTTCATTTTTTTCAATTTTCCCATTCAAAAAAGTTCTGTAATAGCTTTCATCTTTGCCTTCATGAGGTTTGATATACTTCCAGGAATCCGGCTCAAAATACATTTCCAACACATCTTCTACATGCTTTTCTTCCAATGGTGTTATCCGTGTTCTTTTTGTTTCCATAAATTTTGAATGTTTCAAACTTACATAAAACCACCAAAAACCTTAAATTCGCGGTCAAATTTCGAATACAATGAATATATCCTATAACTGGCTTAAAAACTATCTTGATTTTGATCTTTCTCCGGAGCAAGTTTCCAAAATCCTAACTGATACAGGACTGGAAGTGGAAGGTGTAGAAAAAGTTCAGGCGATCAAAGGTGGTTTGGAAGGTGTAGTCATCGGGGAAGTTTTGACAAAAGAAAAACATCCGGATGCGGACAGACTGAATGTAACAACTGTAAATCTAGGGAATGGTGAGCCGGTACAAATCGTTTGTGGAGCGCCAAATGTAGATGTAGGTCAGAAAGTACCTGTTGCCACTGTTGGAGCAACGCTTTATCCTTCGCCTGATGAAGAATTCAAGATTAAAAAATCGAAAATTCGAGGTGTTGAGTCGAATGGGATGATTTGCGCAGAAGATGAATTAGGTTTAGGTAAAGATCACGACGGCATCATGGTTTTGGATCCTGCTGCACAACCTGGCACGGCGGCCGCACAATATTTTAAACTGGAAGACGACTATTTGATAGAAATTGGTCTGACACCCAACCGTGCAGATGCCATGGGACATATCGGGGTAGCAAGAGATTTGAAAGCTTACTTGAATGTTCATGAGGACAAAAAATTAGAGATCAAATTACCAGATACTAGTTATAAAAAAGGAAATTTCAAGTGTTTGCCTATTGAGGTGCAAAACCAGGAAAAATGCCCTCGATATGCTGGAATGCTGATCAAAAATGTGACCATCAAAGAATCCCCAAAATGGTTGAAAGACAAATTGGGTGTGATTGGTCTGACTCCGATTAATAACGTTGTCGACATTACCAATTTCGTATTGCATGAAACTGGAAATCCACTGCATGCTTTTGATGCGGATGTAGTTGGAGATAAAGTAGTTGTACGAACAGCAACAAAGGGTGAAAAATTTACGACTTTGGATGAAGTTGATAGAACATTGGATTCCGAAGACTTGATGATTGCCAACGCTTCCGATTCCATGTGTATTGGTGGAGTTTTTGGAGGATTGAAATCAGGCGTATCTGAAAAAACAACTTCTATTTTCTTAGAGGCGGCTTATTTCAATCCGGTTTCTGTTCGAAAAACAGCTAAAAGACATGGATTAAATACAGATGCTTCCTTTCGATTTGAAAGAGGAGTAGATCCAAATAATGTATTATTTGCCCTGGAAAGAGCCGCGAGTCTTATTTGTGAATTGGCGGGTGGAGAATGCTCTGAAATTGAAGACATCTATCCAAATAAAATAGAAAATTTTACCGTAGATTTCTCTTACAATCGATGCAATATGCTGATCGGAAAAGAAATCCCGAAAGATACTGTGAATGCAATCTTGAAAAATTTGGATATCGAAATTATTGAAGAAAATGGAGATCAGGCTAAACTGAGTGTTCCACCCTACCGAGTGGATGTACAAAGAGAAGCAGATATCGTTGAAGAAGTATTGAGAATTTATGGATTCAACAATGTGGAGATTCCATCAAAAATGACTTCTTCCCTATCCTTTTCGGAAGAGATTGATGAGGAAAAAGTAGTGAATACGATTTCAGACATGCTTGTAAGTAATGGTTTTTTAGAAATCATGAATAATTCACTTACCTCTTCAGCTTATATTGAAAAATCGGCCACAGAAAAATTGAGTGGGGATCAAAATGTCGTGATGTTGAATCCTTTGAGTCAGGATTTAGATGTGATGAGACAATCCTTGATTTTTAATGGTTTGGAAACTATTGCTTATAACCAAAACAGACAAAATCCAGATTTAAAGCTATTTGAATTCGGAAAGACTTATAAAAAATCGGAGGGAAAATATTTCGAGAACAAAAGATTAGCTCTTTTCATTACAGGTTCTATGGAAACTGAATCCTGGAATACGAGCACAGAAAAAGTGACCTTTGCAGATATTCAAGGATTTCTCAACTTGATTCTGGATAAGCTAGGAATCAATAAAAACATCCAATACAATGCACTTTCGAATGATTTGAAGGAAGATGGATTGTCTATTCATATTGCCAATAAAGAAATTGGAAACATCGGTTGGATCAACAAAAAGGATTTGAAGAATTTCAGCATCAAATCAAAAGTATATGCCATCGATTTGGATTGGGATGTCCTTCTTTCTCTCTTGAAAATGAATAAGGTGAAATTCAAAGAATTGCCTAAAACACAGTCGGTAAGAAGAGATTTTTCTTTATTACTTGACGAGAAAGTGAAATTCGCAGAGATCAGAGAGATCGCATTTAAAAATGAAAAGAGAATTTTGCGAGATGTAGGATTGTTTGATGTTTACGAGGGTAAAAATCTCGATAAAGGAAAGAAGTCCTACGCGGTTAATTTTATTTTTCAAGATGATGAAAAGACGCTTCAAGACAAACAAGTGGACAAGATCATGGAAGCCATTCGGGGTGACTTGGAGTCCAAATTGGGAGCCGTATTAAGATAAAACGCTATTTTTAGCACAAATTGACATTGCATGTTTATTGAAGGAAAATCAATATTGATCACAGGAGGAACGGGTTCTTTAGGGAAAGCGTTGACAAAATATATTTTAGAAAATCATCAGGTTAAAAGACTTGTAATCTACTCCAGAGATGAGCAGAAACAATTCCAAATGGCTCAGGAATATCCAAAATCAAAGTACGATGGCATTCGCTTCTTTATAGGTGATGTCAGAGATGGAGAAAGATTGAAAAGAGCCATGAAAGGCATTGATATTGTCATTCATGCTGCGGCAATGAAACACGTTCCAATTGCGGAATACAATCCAATGGAATGCGTAAAAACCAATATTCTAGGGGCTGAAAATGTTATCAATGCTTGTTTGGAAACTGAGGTTCAGAGAGTAGTTGCACTTTCAACTGATAAAGCCGCTGCACCTATCAATTTATATGGTGCGACAAAGTTGGCTTCGGACAAACTATTTGTAGCAGCTAACAATATCAAAGGATTCAATCCAATTAAGTTTTCCGTGGTTCGCTACGGAAATGTGATGGGCTCAAATGGATCCGTTATTCCATTTTTCCTGGATAAAAGAAAAGATGGTTTTTTACCCATCACAGATCCAAATATGACGCGTTTCAATATTCCTTTAATTGGTGGTGTTGAAATGGTCATGCATGCTTTGGAACATGCTTGGGGAGGAGAAATTTTCGTGCCTAAGATTCCTTCATACAAAATCATGGATGTGGCAAAAGCCATAGCTCCTAATTTGGAACATAAGGTAATCGGGATTCGACCAGGAGAAAAGGTGCATGAGGAAATGATTACTTCATCAGATTCTTTCAATACGTACGATCTAGGAAAATATTACGCGATACTTCCTACCGTTCCTGCTTGGAGCGAAGAGGAATATGCTAAAGCACACAATGCAAAGAAAGTACCTCAAGGATTTAGTTATAATTCAGGTCAGAACGAGGAATGGGAAACCGTAGAATCCTTGAGAGAAAAAATTAAAAAATACGTTGATCCTTCATTTGAAGCATAAGATTTGAATCAATTTAAAATTCCATACGGCAAGCAAAGTATCTCCCAAAAAGATATTGATGGCGTCATCGAAACCCTGAAATCGGATTTCATGACTCAAGGTCCGAAAGTTCCGGAATTTGAAGAAAAATTTGCTGAATTTGTAGGTGCAAAATATGCAATTGCTTGTTCAAACGGTACGGCGGCTTTGCATTTAGCTACCATGGCTCTGGAAGTTTCAGAAAAGGATCATGTGATTTCTTGTCCAAATACTTTCGTAGCTACAACCAACTCCGTTTTGTATTGCGGTGGGAATGTATCCTTCTGCGACATCAATAAAGACAATTTCACTATTGATCTAGACGAGCTTGAAAGGATTTTAAATGCCAACCCTGGAAAATATTCAGGTGTCATGCCCATCCATTTTGCAGGATATCCTGTCGACATGGAAAGACTCGGGAAATTGGCTGAAAAACATGGTTTATGGATCATTGAGGATGCTTGTCATGCTCCTGGAGCTAAATTTCAGAAAGAAAATGGAGAATGGTCTAGAATCGGTTCCTGTGAGTTTTCAGAAATGACTTGCTTTTCCTTTCATCCGGTCAAACACATTGCTTGTGGTGAAGGGGGGATGGTAACAACCAATTCGAAAGAGTTGTATGAAAAGATGCTTCTTTTGAGAACGCATGGAGTCACAAAAAATCCAGATCTTCTTGAAAAAAATGATGGGCCTTGGTATTATGAAATGCCTGTTTTGGGCTACAATTATAGACTTACTGAACTACAAGCATCACTAGGAATTACTCAACTTGAAGTAATCCATGAAAATTTGGAACATCGACAAAATGTGGCCAATCATTATTTTGATCAACTGAGAGATCTCCCTGTTGAACTTCCTTTGGTAGAAAATGGTAAATACCATGCGTATCATTTATTTGTGATTCGAACTGAAAAGAGAAAGGATTTGCAGCAATATTTGATGGATCACAACATCTTTTCACAAGTGCATTATATTCCCGTTCATCTTCAACCTTATTACAAGAAGAATTTGGGCACAAAGGAAGGAGATTTCCCTGTGATTGAAGACTATTACTCCAAATGTTTGAGCATCCCAATGTTTCATTCTTTGAGTCTTGAGGAACAGGACTATGTAATTCAAACTATTAATAACTTCTATAACTCTAGTAAACTTGGAAATATATAAAATTAGAAGAATACGAACTCTAATTGTGAAAATTAGAATATTTGTCTTGGTCAAATTAGGAAAACGATTAAAGACCATGAATTCAGAAAATGCTTTTGACGTTACCGTGATGCACAATTTAAAAGGATTGTATCATTGTAATGATAGAGTGAAATTATTGATCAAGCCTCTAACAGCAATAGAAAAAGTAAACAAAAACTCGAAAGTTTTAATTATCGGGCCTAGGAATGAGCATGATTTGTATCTTATGGCATCTGAAGGGATTAAAATGTCAAACATTACGGGCTTGGATTTGATCACTTATTCTTCAAGAATAAAAATTGGAGACATGCATGAAATGGAGTTTGCCGATGACACATTTGATGTAGTTGTTTTTGGATGGACACTCAGTTATAGTTCTCAACCTGAAAAGGCAATTCAAGAGATCGTTAGAGTAACGAAAAGTGGAGGACTTGTTGCTGTTGGAGTCGAGTACACAAATTTGAGTAAAGAAGATTCTGAATCACTACTGGGATACTCTATTCAAGAACATGAAAAACTTCAGGATAGAATTAATTCCACCAAACAGATAATTAATCTATTCGGTTCTAATGGAGGAAAAGTATACTTCGATCATGATGCTCCATTAAAGAGATCGCATACAAGTAAAGAGAAGATACAGAATGTTTCTAATGTTGCTGCCATAGTTGAAGTTATAAAATAAAGAACATGATTAAAGAAATCTCGAAGGCCATTTTATTTCCCATTTTATTCATTGCGGATTTGTTCTCTTTTTCATTTATTCAAAGAACTTCAAATTTGGGTTACCAAGGTTTTAGATATTTATTCGTGAAAACTAATGGCTATTCCAACGATTTCGCTAGCAAATTTATAAGCATCCTTCACCCCAATAAATCAAGTTCAAATTCTAAGGGTATTCTAGGAGAATTAGACACTAATAAGATTAAAGAAATTTGCTCTGATATCCGAGAAAATGGATTTACTACTTTCGATGTTCATTTACCAGATTCCTACATACATGAACTTGTTCGATTTGCGGAATCTACCCCAGTAAGCTATCTTGAATTCGACAAAAAATATATCACTTATAGCCAAGAAAAGGTTCTTTTCAATTCTGAAAACAATTTCACTCCTAGATTTCAATTTGAAACAGATCAATTGCTCGAAAATGAAACAATAAAGTTACTTTGTTTTGATGCATCCATGAGAGCTATCGCTGCTGAATATTTAAACACGGAACCTATTCTAGATCTTATAAGCATGTGGTGGTCCCTTCCTTATGGCGAAGAAGCTGAAGATAAAGCGGCACAAATGTATCATTTCGACATGGATCGTTTTGGTTTCTTGAAATTCTTTTTTTACTTGACTGATGTTGATGAAACAAATGGACCGCATTGTTATGTAAGAAAATCAAACAAAAGATTACCAAAAAAAATAAGAGAGGACAGAAGAATAACGGATCAAGAAGTGAATGACCTTTATCCCAAAGAGGATATTTTAGAACTTTGTGGTAAAAAGGGCAGCATTTTAGCTGTTGACACCAGGGGTCTTCATAAAGGAAAACCTCTAATTGCAGGCAAAAGATTACTTTTCCAACTCCAGTTTTCTAATTCTCTTTTTGGTCAATCCTATAGTCAACCCAAACCAACAAATTTGAGTGTAGAACAAAAGAAACTAAAATCTCAATATCCAAGAACATATCAGTTAATAAATGATCTCTCAGACGAAT
Source organism: Crocinitomicaceae bacterium (assembly GCA_020436025.1). GTDB lineage: Bacteria > Bacteroidota > Bacteroidia > Flavobacteriales_D > Crocinitomicaceae > JAGQYP01. The sequence goes on along the minus strand of JAGQYP010000025.1, from coordinate 40,942 downwards.
AAAGCTATCTGCATTATACCAGCAAGAAGTGGTAGTAAGCGAATCCCTCAAAAAAACGTAAAAGCATTTTGTGGTAAACCCATTATTACCTACTCCATTGAAACTGGTATTAATTCCGGAATATTCGACAAGGTTATTGTTTCTACCGATTCTGAAGATATTGCTGAAATTTCTAAAAAGAATGGAGCTGAAGTACCCGAATTGAGAAGTGCGAAAAATTCAGATGACCAAGCGACGTTAACCGATGTACTTCTTGAACTTGAACACTTATACCAATCCTACGAATACATCGCTCTACTTTTACCTACTTCTCCTTTGATACAGCCAACAACTCTGCAAAATGCTTTAACCAAAATAATTGATGAAGAAAAAGCAGATACACTTGTAGCTGTTAGCCGATTTTCCTTTCCAATTCAAAGAGCCTTTAAAATCCATGAAAATAGATTAACACTAAGAGAACCAGAGTACGAATTTACCCGTTCTCAAGATTTAGAGTCTTTCTACCATGACTCAGGTTCTTTTTATATAATCAGAACAAAAGCTTTTCTTAAAAACAGATCTATATACGGTAAAACTACCATACCTTATATTCTTGATGAAATGGAAAGTCAGGATATTGATACGCCTTCAGACTGGAAACTAGCAGAACTAAAATATTTAATAATGCATGAGAAATAAACTGATTTTTAGAGCGGATGGAAATGCTGACATTGGTTTGGGACATTTATATCGTCTTCTAGGTTTCCATTCACTTATTTCTCAGATGGATCATTATTTTATTACTCGAAAGTCTAGTTTAATTCATTTTTTTCCAAATGATATCGAAATACTATTTTGTCCTGAATCTATTGAAAAGGAAATTGAATGGATCAAGGAAGTTTTTCCAGCTTCAGAATCAATTATTGTCGCTGATGGTTACCATTTTGATTTTAAGTACCAATCTGAGTTAAAATCTTTAGGATATAAACTTATAATCATTGATGATTTCATCCAAGAAAAATACGCATCAAACGTCATTCTGAATCCAGCTCCTATCAGCGCTACAATGGATTTTAAAGGAATAGAGGTTTTTGGCATAGACCATGCCCTACTAAGAACCGAATTTATTGAAATTTCAAAATTGAATAGAAAACCTAGGGAAATCAAAAATTGTTTTATATCATTTGGAGGCTCCGATTTGAATAAGATTAGCATCAAAGTTTCACAAATGCTCCTAGAAGAAAATAAGTTCGAGGAACTACATGTTTTAGCGGGTATTTCGGTTGAAAATGAGTTAAAAGCACAAATTGGCTCGAGAAACAATGTTTTTATTCATAAAAATCTAAATGCAAATCAATTAATTTCTGTAATGCAAAAATGTGAAATAGCGATAGTTCCTTCATCCACAATTTCCTATGAAGTTTTATGTTGTGGTCTGTTCGTTATTTCTGGTACTTATGTGGATAATCAAAACTTGATTTACAATGGTTTATTAGAAAGAAATTTGATTTTTGGATTAGGTGATTTCAACAAAATAAAGAAATTGAATTTGATTGAAGCAATCGACAAAATAATAGAATTAAGTCAGTCTAAACAAAATGTTTATCTTGAAAACCAAAAGAAGTTTTTTCATGGTCAACAAAAAGAAAATCTTAATAATTTGATTTCAAGTCTAAGATGATTTTAAGAAAAGCTACAAGCGATGACATAAAGTTGATCTTTGATTGGGCAAACGATATTGAGGTCAGAAAAAATGCTTTCAATCAGGATCCTATTGCATATGAGGATCATAAAAAATGGTTCAATAATAAGCTAGAAGAAGCTCATTCTTTTATCTACATCTTAGAGGTGAACAACGTTCCTGCAGGACAAATTAGATTTGATTTGAGGTTGAATTCTTGGTATATAGATTATTCTGTTTCCGTTAGTTTTAGATCGCAGAACCTTGGAGAATATTTGATCCGATTAGGGATATCTCATCTCTCAAAAGAGTTGAATTATAGAGGAGAGGAAATAATTGGGGAAGTAAAAAAAGAAAACATAGCCTCCCAAAAAACATTTATACGATGTGGATTTGATAAACTAGAAAACGAAGGGGCTTTCATTTTCAAACAAAATCCAAAACTTCAAAATTATGTCGTGGTCTCTTCTAAAGACTGGAATCAAAACCTTACAACTGATTTAAAATCAACATTTGACCAGTATAATTTCCATTACATCAAACATAAATCTTCTTTTGACCCAGTAATGCTAAAAGCAATAAAACCCAAAATGGTTTTCATTCCTCATTGGTCATTTATCATTCCAAAAGAAATTTTCAGTGAATTTGAATGCATCATTTTCCATATGACGGATTTGCCTTATGGTAGAGGTGGTTCACCATTGCAAAACCTCATAGTAAGAGGTCATAAAAAGACAAAAATCTCTGCGATTCGATGTGTCGAGGAATTGGATGCAGGACCTATATTTGCTAAAGTAGATTTAGATTTAAGTGGAAGTGCTCAAGAAATTTTTGAACGTGCAAACACCAAAATTGAGGAAATTATTCGTTATATTATTGTAGAGAAACCCCTTCCAGTTGAACAAACTGGAGAAGTAGTTACATTCAAAAGAAGAACACCTGAAATGAGCAATTTGAAAGATGTCTCCGAAATCGAAAAAGTATATGATTATATTCGAATGATGGATGCAGAAGGTTATCCGAAAGCCTTTCTAGAAACGGAAAATTTAAAAATTGAATTTGAAAATGCCTCCTTGAAGGGAGATAGTGAAATTATAGCAAATGTTAGAATCATTAAGAAATAAGAAAATACTACTGGTGGTTGCTCATCCAGATGATGAATTGCTTGGACCAGGAGCTTCCATGAATCGATTAATACAAGATTTTAATGCTATTGTTCGAGTCCTCATATTAGGAGAAGGAATTACTTCTCGCTCTGATGTTAGGGATCAAGAAAAATGGAAAGAACAATTGGCCGAACACAAAAAGAATATCGAATCAGCAGCAAAACAAATAGGTTTTGAAAAGGTTATCACCTATAACTTCCCTGACAATCGCTTTGATTCTGTTGATTTATTAGACTTAATCAAAACGATTGAAAAAGAAAAAGAAGAATTCAATCCAGATGTTATTTTCACACACCATGGTGGTGATGTAAACATAGATCACAAAAGAACATTTGAAGCGGTCCATACTTCCATTAGACCGATGCAATCAGAAAATGTAAAAATGCTATTTACATTCGAAACAGCATCTGGAACAGAATGGATTCCTAGCACAGATGAAAGAGTTTTTAAACCAAATTTCTATGTCGAAATAAGTGAAACTAATTTGCAGGCAAAGATTAAGGGAATGGAATCCTATACTTTTGAAAAAAGAAGCTACCCGCATCCAAGATCTCCAGAATCATTGAGAATACTTGCTCAATATCGTGGTCAAACCGTCGGTGTTCACATGGCAGAAGCATTTTGCCTGGTACGATCTTTAAATAGCTAAAAAAAATGGCAGAGGATATCAAATCAAAAATTTTTGGAGAAGAAAAGGTCTTTATTATAGCCGAATTATCAGCAAACCATAATCAGAATTTAAATGTTGCTTTAGAAACCGTAAAAGCTGCTAAAAAGGCAGGAGCAGATGCCATAAAGTTACAAACATACACCCCTGATACAATGACCTTGAATGTTGACAAGGAAGAGTTTCGAATTAAAGGTACAATTTGGGATGGAAGAAACTTGTACGAATTATACAAAGAAGCATATACTCCCTGGGAATGGCATCAAGAAATCATGAAACAAGCTGAAATGGAAGGACTTATCTGTTTCTCCTCCCCTTTTGATAAAACTTCGGTTGATTTCCTTGAAACATTGAATGTACCCGCATATAAGATTGCTTCATTTGAAATCACAGACCTTCCATTAATCGATTATATTTCAAAACTCAATAAACCAATGATCATTTCAACAGGTATTGCAACCGATAAGGATATTGAAAAAGCCTTAAAAGTCTGTCGTGATAATGGTTTACAAGATATTGCTCTTCTCAAATGTACAAGTGCTTATCCAGCAAAAGTCGAAGACGCAAATTTGATTATGATCGAGGACATGAAGAAAAAATTCAATACAATTGTCGGACTTTCAGATCATAGTTTAGGTATTACGGTTCCTTTAATGTCCGTAGCATTCGGAGCTAGAATAATTGAAAAGCATTTTATTCTAGATCGTAATTTGGGGGGGCCAGACGCTGCATTCTCCCTTACTCCAGAAGAATTTAAGGACATGGTTGACCATGTAAGAGAAGCTGAAAAAGCAATCGGTAAAGTGGATTATAGTTTGGATGACAAGAAAAAAGCAAGTCGAGTATTTTCAAGATCCATCTTTATTTCAGCGAATGTAAAAAAAGGAGACACGATTACAGAAGACAATATCATCATCAGAAGGCCGAATGTTGGGCTTCCACCCGAAAAATATTATGAGGTTTTAGGAAAAACCTTCACTGCTGATTTTGAATTTGGAGTAGCGCTAACTGAAAAATGTTTCCAATAGGATAGAATAAATGGGAATCATTCAAAAACAGGCAATCCAATCGACAATTTTATCCTATCTGGGTACATTATTTGGATTCCTAAATCTTAGTATTTTAATGCCTAAAATTCTTTCTATTGAAGAGATAGGCCTTCTGAGTGTTGTGAATTCCCTTACAAAAATCTTCGCAGTTGTATTTACACTTGGAGGTCCCCTGGTTGCTCTAAATTTGTTTAACAAATACAAAAATCCTAAATCAAATCACAACGGTTTTTTAAGCTTGTTGACTTTTTTAAGTCTTTTAGGAATTATCGTCGGCTTGGGAATTTATTTTCTATTTCACGATTTCATAGTTACTAATAAAGAAACTCAGGCTTATAAATTCTTTACGCTTGCCTTTGTCATTATTTTTATCTTTCGTTTGCTGTTTTTAAATTTTGATGCCTACTTGAGAATCAATCGAAAAACAGTTATTGGGGTACTCCTAGAAAGATTCCTTGCTAAAATATTGTTTTCCATATCCTTAATTGCCCTTCTTTTAGGTATGATTAATTTCGATGGGATTTTTATTTCAAACATAATTGTAATGTCTCTTCCAGGCTTTATTATTCTATTTTATTTGATTAGCCAAAAAGAGAAATTTTTCAATTGGGAAAACAAAAGAAGATATGCAGTACGATACAAGAAGATTATTGGATTATCTGTATTTGGAGTAATTGGAGGAACCGGAGCTATGTTCATGATGGAAATAGACAGAATCATGGTAAATAATATGGTTGGTTTAGGTGCCACTGGAATATACTCTACCATGTTCTTTTTTGGCCTATTCATTGCTACACCTGCAGACAATATCAAGAGAATTGCCGCAACTATTATTGCTGAATCTTGGAAATCAAAAGATCTAGATAACATCAATGATATTTATAAGAAAAGTGCTCTAAACTTGTTAATCTCAGGAGCTTACTTATTTATGGGGATCTGGTTTTCAATGGATTATCTTCTTGATTTTCTACCAAAAGAATTTGCAACCGGAAAATATATAGTATTCTTTATTGGTTTGGCACAGCTAATTGAACTTGCTACAGGAGTAAATGCGGAAATTTTGGTATCATCCAAACATTATAAAATGAATACCTGGTTTATTGCAACCCTAATTGGTGTAGTTGCCGGACTAAATTATATTTTCATTCCCATAGATGGCATCATCGGCGCAGCTTATTCATCCATGATTAGCATTGCTTTCGTAAATCTCTTGCGCTTTTTATATCTAAAAAGAAAGTACAACTTCACCCCTTTTAGTAAATCTTTTGTTCAAGCCCTATTTATTAGTCTAATTATTTATGGGATCATGAGTCTAATTCCTAAGATCCCAATCGATTTTTTTGGAAAATTAAATCCAGCTATTGGAATACTTATTAATGGTGGAATCTTGACAATTCTATTTTGGCCAGGAATCTATTTTAGTAAAGTGAGTCCGGATATCAATACGCTAATTGACAAACTTTTAATTCGCTTAAAACTGAAAAAGAATGTCGTCCAAGAATAAATATTTTTTGGTATACAAGCCTTTTGGCATGCTTTCTCAGTTTTCAAAGTCCAATCCAAACGAATCTACATTGCAAGATTTAGAATTTGATTTCCCGAAAGATGTTTACCCTGTAGGTAGATTAGATAAGGACAGTGAAGGACTTCTGATTTTAACAAACAACAATTATTTTAAACTTCAACATACAGACCCAAAATTTGAAAAAGCAAAAAAGTATTGGGTTCAAGTGGAGGGAATTCCCGAAGAAAGAGATTTGCATCGATTTGAAACTGGTGATATCCGAATTAAAGTTAAATCTGGTATTTATAATTGCAAACCATCCAAAATAAGATTGTTAAGTCAAAATGAATTCGAGCTCATTCCTCCGAGAAACCCACCTATTCGCTTTAGAAAAAACATACCAACAACATGGATTGAAATTGAGCTTAAAGAGGGGAAAAACAGACAAATCAGGAAAATGACAGCCCAAATTAATTGCCCTACTTTGAGACTCATACGGATAGCGTCTGACGAATATTCTTTGACAAACATGATGCCGGGAGAAGTCAGAGAAATATAATTTTAAAAAAAAATTTCATATTTTAGCTTTTCAAAACCTATTATTATGAAAAAACTTATCTTATTTCTTTCTTTAGTACAGTGTTCTTTTTTGCTTTCACAGGTCCCAACAACCAATTTAATCATGGAATTCAAATTGGATGGAAACACATTGGACAATAGTGGAAATGGATACCATGCTCAAGCCATTAATGGCCCAACTTATACCGATAATCGATTTGGTGTTCCAAACAAAGCAATTGCTCTTGATGGTATCAATCAATATCTTGATGCAGGAAACAATGTAGATATTGGTACAGATGACTTTACCATAGAAGCATGGGTTAAAGTTTATTCTTATGACGCAGCTCAATCTACATTCTTCCATAGAATATTTGGCAAAGGATTATCGAGTTTTGGAACTCCTGCACATAATGGTTTTGGACTTTACATTGGAAACTCTAATAACACTCTAGTGGTGCGATTTTCAATAGGAAGTGGGGGCACATATTATGGTGTAAACCATTCAAACCCTCCATTAAATCAATGGATTCACATTGTAGGTGTGAGACAAGGAATCAAACTCACCTTGTACATAGACAATCAACTTGTTGGACAAGAAATCATTCCTGCTAACATGAATCTTAGTTGCAATTTAAATCACTCTGTAGGAGCTGTTGTTCGGAATACAACTGGATTAATTGACTCTTTCCTTGATGGTGATGTAGACGTGTGTAGATTATATAACCGAGCATTAAATACCCAAGAAATAGATTCTTTGTATAGCGATTCCTCGGAGGTCGTTCTTTCTCTTTCAGATTTGAATGAAAATTCTTCAGAAATTTCTCTGTTTCCGAATCCAACAGAAAATGAGTTTACAGTAGAGTCTAAAGAATTAATAGAGAAAATTAAAATCTACAATTTGACCGGAGCTATAATCTATGAAACAAAAGTGAATGAGACCTCCATTAAAATTCCTTCAGATTCCTTTCCTTCTGGGAGCTATTTGGTAACTATTTACAACGCTAAAGGCATTTTGAGAAAAAAACTAATCGTTCAGTAATTTTAAACTTCCAAAGCTATATTTGGATTTTGATGTTCCAAAATCAGGGGAATGCGATTTATAGTTTAAACGTGCGTTGAACCTGTTGATTTGAATTGGTATGATTCTGCCAAATAAATCTTCCTGCCCTTTTTCCAGTACTTTCAGATCTTTTTTGGTAATACCATAATCTCCCAAAGTAGTTTCAGAATCAAAATAATTACTCAAATCCTCACTTCCTGAAAAGAGAACAAGACATGGATGCCCTGAAATTCTTCTCATTTGAATATCCACTTCTTCTCTGGCATTTTTGAATAACACTGAATCGGCTGGATATCCAATTCCTGAAAAGGCAAAATCTTGCCAAACCATATACCCCAAAGAATCACATATATGATAAAATCTTTCAGAAGGATAGCCTCCAGCACCTGAAACATGGATCATATTCACATCCGTTTCTTCTAATTTTCTAAAAAACTGACTATAGAAATCCTCTTGTTTGTCAGCACTGGCAAAATATCTGTTTTCGAAAGAAGTAGCTACTACATTTATTGACTTCTCTTTAATCTCAAAGGAATAATCTTCTATGTCTTTCGGATTTTCAACAAGTTTTACCTGATTGAATCCTAAATTATAAGTTACGGTAGTGTCATGAACAAACTCTTTTCCATTGAATGACATGAAATCAATTTGAATGGCATCTTGCAGAAAGTTAACTTCCCCCATATTTTTTGGACTCCAATTCTTGTAATCATCCACAAAAAATGTCCAAATTATATCCCGATCTCTTCCCGTCAGAATTTTTTCCTGATGACTGAAATAAGTTGATTGAAACTTGAATTGCCCAGATTCATATATATCCGCTCGCATTTTAATCATCACTTTCGCTCTTGTTGCTTCCTCCGTAATCAATTTAAAATTCACAGACTTCACAAAAATGCTCTCAACTCCTCTAAGTATCATGTTTCCAAATACTCCAACCGAATTTCCCTTATTCATGTATCTTGGCTGTCTAACTTCCATATCCAATTTTAAATCCTTCATTTTATCGGACAACTCAGAATTGGAACCTTTCCATCTTTTTTCCATTACAAACCTTGCAGGAATGAACTCCAATTCCAGTTCGTTTTCCCCAGGAAGTAAACTCTCCTTGATATCAATGTCAGATGGAATAAAGAAGTTTTTTAAGGTGTCAATTAGTTCCCCGTTGACAAGGATCTGACAATATGGAGTTACATTTTCCAATTGCAATCGTACTGTTCGAATGTCCAATAAATCCAAACTAACATCAAAGGTTTTTCGAATTCTTAGGTAATCATCGTGTTTGTAATTTGGAATCACCTGTGATAAATCACCTGGAAGATTTACTTTCTTCCACTCTCCCGTTCTTCCGACACGGTATTCCCACTCTCCAGATAGATCCATTTGCTGACCTAAAAGTGAAATTGGAACTAAAAATAATATTATTAAAATCTTACTCACTGATAATCAATTGACGCCTGCAAATTTAACACATATTTAATATTTATCCTTTAAAACACTGAAAAATAGTATATTTCCTATGCTTACTTAGGAATGCGAAAATGTTAAACTTCTGTTAAGTATTGTTAAAGTAGCCCTTTGAGTGTAACAAATTATATAATTTAGTGTTACATATATAAGCAACAAAGTAAATTTTCATTAGGTCCCCCGCCCGGGGCGATCTTAAAGCAACAAAGTAGTCTTAGCCGCCCTCCAGAGGCGGCTTTTTTTTTCTCCTACTTTTCGTAATCTCAGTTACTGTATGATTTCCGAAGAAATGTATTAGACAATATTCGGAAAACCCTTTATTAAATAGTTCATTCACCGATATTTTTAATATTTTAGCCGATTCAAATTTTGAGAATGACCTTTACACGGAAAAAGAGCATACTTTTTATCACACTATTTACACTGATTGCAGGGGTTCAAATATTCTTCGCAACCAAAATTGGGGTCGATCATAATTTCGATAAATTTTTCCCTGAAGAAGGAGATGACCGTGAATATTTTGAGCATTTCAGACAAGTATTTGGTTCTGAAAATGATTTTTTAATTCTCGGGATTCATAACGAGGAAGGGGTTTTTAATGAAGCGTTTTTAACTAAAGTTGACAGTCTTACTAATGTATTAGGCAAAGTTAAAAACATAGAATTTGTACAGTCTCCTACCAATCTGAATTTCATTGTTAAGGACATGTTTGGATCTATTTATGAGATTCCTTACATCCATATTCACGACAAAGAAAAACTCAGCAATGATTCGCTGCAATTGATGAAATCCTCCACCATGGTTGGAAGTTTCATTTCTTCTGATGCCAAATCTATTTCTATTTACCTCAAACACAAAGACAATCTCGATGTGGAAGAGTCGCGTACGTTACTGGAAGATTTAGATCAGAAAATTGAAGAGTTTAAATTCGATCAAACCCATATGGGTGGACGAATTGTAGGGCATATTTTCTTCACTGACCTTACAAGTTCAGAAATTGTTATTCTTGTTGCGGCTAGCGTCGTCCTAATCATCATCTTTTTGTTTATAACCTTTAAATCCTGGTATGGCATCCTTATCCCTTTTGGTGTGGTCGCGATTACAGTAGTTTTTGTTGTGGGACTGATGAGTGAAACAGGTAAAAATCTGAATATTGTGCTCAATGCCCTACCCACAGTATTGATGGTTGTTGGAATTAGTGGAGTGGTTCATTTCCTTTCAAAATACCTTCAGGAACTTAGAAAAGGCTTGCATAAATACGAAGCTCTCAAGAAAACTTTAAAGGAAGTAGGTTTTGCACTTGTATTTACTTCTACCACAACGATTGTCGGTTTTGTTTCATTAACTACGTCTAACATCCCTCCTATCATCACTTTTGGTTTGTACACTGCCATTGGGGTTGCTTTCTGTTTGATTCTTTCTTTGGTATTCATGCCTTCCATCTTGTATCTAATGAAAGAACCTAAACTGAATCATACCTACAAAGAAGGGAAATTATGGGATCATAAGTTAAGAGACATGTTCTTGTGGCTGATTCGTCACAAAATATTAGTACTGACTTCCTTTGGAATTATTTTAGCTGTTTCCATTTACGGTACCATTCTAATCAAACCGAACAATTACATCATGGAGGACTTGAAAGAAGACAATCCGATGATGACAAGTTATAATTTCCTAGAAAGTAATTTTGCTGGTGCCAGACCATTTGAATTAGGTATACAGTTAAAAGACACTTCTAAATCTGTCTACGATCCCGATGTTGTGAGACTGATCAATGAAATTGAAGAGTTTGCCATTCAAAATTATCAATTGGGTGGGGTCTTCTCCATCCCCATGATGGCCAAATCTACCAATGTGGGTAACCATGGTGGAATGCAGGAATATTTCGAACTTCCAGAGAAGGACAAGGATTTGAAGAAAATTCTGAAAGACATTAAAAGGTATGCAGACAAAGACAAACTCGCTCGTATTATCGATTCTACTCAAACGGAAACCAGAATTTCCGCGAGAATGGGAGACATGGGATCGTACAATACAGCCCCACTCCACGCCAAATTCTTAGAATTTATTGATCAACCTAGATTTAAAGAAGTTTTAGATGTCCACATTACTGGAGGTCCCTATTTAATGGAGCTGAACAATGAAATGCTAGTGAATAATGTGCTAATGGGATTGATCATTGCTTTTGTGATCATTGGCATCATTATTGGATTAATGTACAAGTCGTTCATGATTATTCTATTAACCTTGATTCCGAATATTATTCCACTTTTAATGGTGGCTGGAATTATGGGATATTTTGGTATCGACTTGAAGCTTTCTACTTCAATCGTTTTTACCATTGCTTTTGGAATTGCTGTAGACGACACCATTCATTTCTTGAGTAAATACAGAATAGAATTGAAAAAAGGATTTTCTAAAATGATCGCATTGAAAAACACATTTGAAGGAACTGGTAAGGCCATCGTTTTAACTACGATTGTGCTTAGTGGAGGATTCCTTACCTTATGTGTATCCGACTATCTAGGATCCTTCTACATTGGAATTTTAGTTAGTTTAACCTTATTATTTGCCTTGCTTAGTGACTTGGTACTATTACCTGTATTGCTCATCATGTTCTACAATCCTAAAATCAAGAAAAAATGAAGCAATTAATCCTAGCTATTTCATTCATCGCTTTCTCAAGTTTAAGCGCACAAAATTGGAAGCAGTCAGACTTTGTTGGTATTTGGAGAACTTACGATGAAAAAACAGGAGAAGCCAATGGAAAAGTAGAACTTTATCTTTCCGAAGGGAGCATTGTTGCTAAAGTGCTTGATGGTCCGCTAGTTTATAAAGCAGATGGCTCCAAAGCAAAAGATTTGAAAAATCCTGATGAAAAACTAAGATCCAGAACCATTTACCACATGAATTTTCTGTATGGCTTCCAGTGGGATGCCGAGAACAAAAAATGGATCAAAGGAAGAGTTTACGATTCACGATCTGGAAACACCTACTCTGCTAAACTTGAATTGCTAGATAGAAATAAAATAAAACTTACCGGCTACATGGGAATCACACTTTTCGGAAAGTCTGTAAATTGGACGAGAATCAAGTGAGTGTAGAGTGTAGAACCGAGCGATAGCGAGCTCATCGACCGATAGGGAGATAATTTAGAATGTAGAGTTTAGAGTTTTTAAAGTGATTAGTATTTCATTTTGCACTTTTCATTTTGCACTTTTCATTTTGCACTTTTCATTTTTAATTTTTAATTTTTAATTTTTCACTCCCTCCCATTTTCCCTGAACTCTTAATGTTTGTTCTATCACGTCTCTTACGGCGAATTTTCCTCCTTCGTATTTGGATACGTAGCTAACTATTTCTTTGATGTCTGAAGCTGCATTTGCTGGACAAGCACTCACGCCTACTCGTTGTAGAACTTCTAAATCTGGTAAATCATCCCCCATAAAAAGGCATTCTTCATCTTCTAGATTGTTTTCTGAAAGTATTTGCTCGTAGATCTTAAGCTTATCTTGGACTCTCAAATAGACATTTGTTACTCCAAATTTTTCCAAGTCCGCTTTAACCGCATCCGAATACCCGCCAGTAATTACAAAGACTTTTAAACCTGCTTCCACTGCAAATTGAACAGCCAATCGGTCTCTGGAATTTAATATTCGAACTGTTTCGTCTTTAAACAGATAAACAGATCCATCCGTAAAGACTCCATCAACATCAAAAATCAAACATTTGATCTTATTTAATCCGATCTTATAGTTTTCCATTCTCTTTTAAAATGATATTCGAAAGGGTTTGATATACTTCTTTAAGATCTCCATCCAACATCTCTAAATGAGATTGAATTGTTTGCTTGTCTCCTCTCCTTGCAGGCCCGGTTAAGGATTTTGCAGGACCAAGATCTTTTATTTTTTCAACTGTTTCCTCCAACAAAGGGTTCAATAATTTTTGATCTACGCCGATTTGATTCATATAATCGCCTGAAAGCTTAACCAGTTCTGTCACAAAATTGTTCAGGATCACTGCACCCAAATGAATTCTTTTTCTTTGCTCCGAATCGATCACATGCAGTTTATCGGTCATGCGTGTCGCCATCATCTTCAAGTCCAAAAGAAGTGCTTCATTTTCTGCCTCGATGAGAACAGGAACTTTGAAGAAATCTATTTTTCGATCGGAAGTCATCGTTTGTAAGGGATAAAATACACCTCGATTTGCCACTTGTATGGCATTCATTGGTACTGAACCACTGGTATGCACCACTTTGGCTTCGGGATCTACTTGGGAGGATATATCTTCCACTGCATCATCAGACACTGCGAGTATTACCAAACTTTCCTTATCAATATTTCCCAGATTTGTAATTCTTGAAAGTGAATAGGTTGTCGTTAAATGATGGATTCTTTCTTCGTTGCGACCAAAAACTCCTATTACAGGAATAACGGCTGTTTGAAAAGCACGTATCAAGTTTTCAGCCATGTTTCTGGTTCCTACTATGACAACCGACTTAATTGGCATCGCCCCTTTTGTTGGATTTTACGCGATAAATGACAGCCATGATCGTCCCAATCATCATGATTACAATTCCTAACCAAAGTAGATTGATCCATGGGAAAATGATGGCTTTCATGATCAAATATTCTTCTTCCATGGCGTCAATCTTCACTCTTGCTTCCAAGTAAGGGTTTGTTTTCACCCTTTGAGCAATACTATCCACCATCGTTGGATGCGAAAGAATAGTCTGAATCATCGCACTATCTTCCGGAGTTAAATCCTGCATATGCGTACTGTCATGATCATGATTGTGCTCATGTGCCACTTCACCCTCATTCTGTTTCTCATTCTCATTCTCCCCATGCTCTCCTGGTCCGTGATCATGTCCTTCGTGACCTGGTTCAACTTCTTCTTCCTTCTTCCCAAAGTCGATGCTTTCCAATTTAAAAGCCATTCGCAATGGCGCAACTTTGGATACCATTGGTAACTCAATATCATCTCTGAAAGCCTTTACGATTTCCAAAGTATAGGTACGATTGGATTCTTCCTTGAATTCTCTAAATTTCAATCTAGCTCCAATGGCAACATCATTTGCAAGTAATTCGTGCTTAGCCTTGCTTTCAGGAGGTAAAGGATAAATTGAATCCAAGATGACCATATGACCAGGAATGTACATGGTATCACCAATTGCTCCTTCTAAAGAAAATCCTTGAAAATATCCATTGATTTCATCTGTTGCTCCGCTTACTTCCAAATACTTTTGCTTATCCAGCTTTGCAAGTCTTACGTGAGTAAAAATATCGTAGCTCAAATAGTGTCTGGTACCTGGTTCTGGAAAATTCGATCTGAAATTCTTTAGATCCAGTAAAACTCTCGGATTATTTCTAAACTGAAATGCTCCTGGCATGGTTGGGTTCCATTTTCTAAAACTGAAATAGGCATTGTCTTCGTGCTGTCCTCCAAAGGTCCATTTCTTGGCTTCCAAATCAGCAAGAAAATTATCTGAAGCTTCATGATCCTCATTTGCTACATACACTACCCCTTTGTATCTTACCGTATCCCCTTTTCCGTATCTTCTTTTTACTTTATCAAAGTATTCAATATCGTAGTAATAAATGTATTCCTCTTCAATATATTCATTCCCGTAATACACATAGAAATCATTCATCTCCACCGTATCACCTCTAAAGATGAGCATGTCTTCATTTTCTTTCAGGTTTTTGTCGATACCCTGCATCATGTAATGCGTCGTATTTCTCGAGATGACTTCTTGTTTAGCCATGGAAATTACTGCTCCTACAATCAGCATGGCAAATCCAAAATGTGCAATGGAAGCACCAGCATGATTCATTTTACCTTTGAGGATGCGCAACCAATAATCCAAATTGGCGAAAATGGCAAAAATGGAAGCAATTAAAAGAATACTCAAATGAACCTCAGTAGCGTTGAATTCATAATAGATTACAATGGGAATTCCGATAAACAGAGAAAGTAAAAAAGGTACTCCAATTTGTTTGATGAACTTCTGTCCGTCGGTCTTTTTCCATTTGAAATACTGATTAATGGCAACTAAAAGCACAATGAAAATGGCAAAAAGCGACTGCCATTTATTGTAAAATTGATTTCTATCTACATTATCTCCATATAATTTCCACTCAGTATCGAAAACCAACCCAAAGGCCGGTAAACTAGTGGTCAAAGCAATATGAAATGCCGAAACCAGCAAAAGTAAGGCCCCAATAAACATCCAGAATTCCCTCGATAGAATGGAATCTTCAACATTGTCTCTTGGAATACCATATAAGTTTCCTAAAACCAGGAAAGCCACTAGGATCAGCATGGACAAACTAAAAACGATGACTTTCGTCTCTGAAATATTCGTGAAAGCGGCTAGAACTAAAACGGCTAATGAAGAAAAAACCAGAATATATCTAAGATTCTTCGAACTTAGCATGGACCATAAAATCAAGATGGTGAAAGAGGCCAACATGATCACAAACTCTTCTGTCATACCGTCTCCTGTAAAAGAGTGTACAGAAGAATCTCCAAGGACTCCAGATCTTGTCAGGAAAGAAGAATAAATGACAAAAATGAATGAAAAAGCAGTCAGCAAAATCGAGGAATAAGCTGATTTTTTTCTGTTTTTACTGATCAACATGACATGCGCTCCGGCCACAAGAAAAATCCATGGAACCAAAGAAGCATTTTCCACAGGATCCCAAGCCCAAAATCCTCCAAAGTTCAAAGATTCATATGCCCAAGCTCCTCCCATTAAAATCCCTGTTCCTAAAATGGCTACACCAAAATAGGTCCATGGTAAGGCAGGCTTGATCCACCCATAATAATCTTTCTTCCACATCCCCGCAATCGCAAAAGCAAAAGGAATGAGAGTCAATGCAAAACCTGTAAACAATGTCGGTGGGTGGATAATCATCCAATAATTTTGCAAAGCAGGCGTTAATCCGGCCCCATCTTTAAAATTGGGATCAATCTCTAAGTAGTTCGGAATAGAAGCCCAAAGCTCTCCTAAACCGTCTTCCATTCTTAGCAAATGAAATGGACTGACTCCTAATTTGTAATCTCCAAACTCTATTCCTAAAAGTACAGCTGTCACAAAGACTTGCACAATTGAAATTACAGCCATTACGGGGATTTTATATTCACTTTTTCGATTGGTAAATCTGAAAACACTTGCTACCAGTACATGACAAAATGCCCATAAGGTCAAACTCCCTTCTTGTCCACCCCAAAAGGCGACCAGAATGTATTTGAAAGGCATGTCTTTGCTGGAATGTTTTTGGATATAATCATATTCAATATAGTTGCCAACCAGCATGATAAAAATACAGGAGACAATTCCGAGTACTGCAGCTGTGTGGACGGTAAAAGACCAATTTCCAATTTTCTTCCAAGAATTTTCTTCTGGAGTTTTTTCTAAACGGAAGGCCATCAAATAAGCTACTCCGGCCAATAAAGCTGAAGTCAAAGCCAGTATAACGAAAGCTTCTCCTAACTGACCTATGAAAGTATGTTCACCAACGTAATTCATCTATTTGGATCCCACCTCCTGATTGTCTTTGTACTTAGAAGGACATTTCATTAGCATGTGCGTGGCCATGAATGTGTCAGAGTCTTTGTCTGCAATTCCTGTAATTACTAATTCTTCAGACTTTTCGAAGTCTTGTGGTTTAGATTCTGAAAGGATCACTTTTTTTTCCACTCCATCTTTGTCTGTCATGTAGAAAGTCAACTGATTCGGAATGGACTCATCTACTTTTTTATTCAAGTTTAACCGACCAATTACTGTCACTTTTTCCCCCGTTTTCTCAAATGCCGTTTTGAAGGTCTCGTAATTCGCTGTATTCAAAACCAGACTTAAAACAACTCCCAAAGCAACTACCAAAAGGATTAAAAGTATGATGTGTGATTTCTTCATAATTTATTTTTTCAACTCTTTTTCGATGCGGTTTAGTTTGCGATCGATGGTAATTAGGTAAAAAACGATTCCTGCGAAAACGATTAAAAGTACGATTACAACGATGTAAATCATTCCGTTTGACTTCAAACCGGTGGCCATTTCAGGCTTTTCAGCTTCTTGAGCGAAAGACATTCCTCCGCTCAAAATCGCCATTGACAATAGTAAAATCTTAGTCCAAATATTCATTGTACTCTTTTATTCTAATTATTTTCTGCATTCTGATTCGGATTTGTAAGATCCAAACACTTAATAAGATCCATCCTAAAACAGCAGGATAAAACACCAATCTCAAATCACTGTCCAAATCGTAAGCACTAAACCCTGGGTTCCCTCCATTTCCTGGGTGAAGCGAATCCTTCATTCTTGGAATAACATTCACAAAAACCATGAACATCATGAAAGCAAACGTATTAAAAACAGCCGCAATTCGAGCTCTTTTATCCTCGTCTTTAATGGAATTTCTTAGCACATTGTAAATCAAATACATCAGAAAGCCCAGGGCTGCACCATTCAATTTTGGATCGTCTACTGCCCAATATGTTCCCCAGGTAGATTTGGCCCAGACAGATCCCGTTGCCAATCCAATTGCTCCGAAAACCAAAGCAACATTGATTGATTCCTTGGAAATAATATCAAATTTTGTGGCTTCTAATTTCATTTTTCCATCCGCATCCATTCCTTTGTCTACCTTTCCTTGAACCACAAGATATCTTATCGCAAAAATGATAGAGATTAATATGAGTGTCTGCATGGCAAACCACATGGTCACGTGAAAATAAAGGTTTCGGATGGTTTCTCTTAGAATGAACATGGCCGGAACTTCACCCAAAAATCCCATGACGATGGTGTACGTCAAAAGGACCACTGCAAGTATTTTCCACCAATTCTTTTTCATCCCCTCAAATTAATCGCGCCAAAGGTAAGAAAATAATAAATAAGAGAGCGTGACAGTTGCTACATTTAGACTGAAAATCACAAGTAAAAATCGCCATGCATCTTCCCATCCTTTTCCATCCATAATGAAGCCCGAAACTTCAACTAACTGATAGATAAAGGGTAAGATGATTGGCAAGGACATCACCGCCATCAATCCAAAATTATTATTCGTTCGAGACGCAATTGCTGAAATCGTTGTGAAGACAATGGCAAACCCACTGCATCCCATGAAAAATAAAGTGAGATATAAACTAATATCCACTTTTTGAATCGGAGCAAACCCTAGAAAAACTCCATAAATCAAGAAGGTTAAACCGGTAATGACTAAAACGAAGATCAAATTGTAAATAATCTTGGATAAAATAATGGCTCCTGGGCTAGCCAACTGGTACATGTAAAACTGAACCGGCTTGGATTCTGAAATAAAGCTTTTTGTTACAGAATTGATCGAAGTGAATAATACGATCACCCAAAGAAGGGCATTCCAAACGATGGGATCAGAAATGGTTTTGAACATCTGAAACACGACAAAAACAACCACTAATGAGTACAAAACAATGCTACTCAGAACCGTTTTGTTTCTTAGTTCAGATACAATTTCCTTTCTTACCAGAAGACTCACCTCCTTAAACATGGTGCAAATATAGTTAATTGATAAGATTTTGACTCTTCCCTTCGCGAAGCGACCTTAATTTTGTTAATTCTTTCTTCGTTTAAACAATTATTGCCAAATTTGTCAAAAAATTCAAGTATGCTCAGAGGTCTGTTTTTACTTTTTACTCTTTTTTCAATTGCTTACGGTTTTACAAGTGAAGTTGTGTTACCCGGAAAGTTCTTGATTAAAGGAAAAGTCATCAACAAAAAAGACAGTAAAGCCATTGAATATGCTACAATTCGAATTTATAATGTGGCTGACAGTTCGATGGTGACTGGAGGTGTGACCGATAGCACGGGGCATTTTAAAATTGATCTTGAAAACAAGGGAGATTTTTATGCTTTGATCAACTTTCTAGGTTTTAAAGAAAAATCCATTGGCAATATCAATTTTGAGCAATCCAAAGTGGTAGATTTAGGAACCATTGAGCTGGCTTTGGATGAAGAAATGCTGGAGGAAGTGGTAGTGGAATCAGCCTATAATAATGTAGAATACCATTTGGATAAAAAGGTAGTAAATGTAGACAACCAAATTACTGCCCAAGGAGGTTCTGCGGTGGAAGTTCTAGAAAACCTACCTTCTGTGAAAGTTGATATTGACGGGAATGTTTCTTTACGTGGTAGCACTGGATTTCTTGTATTGATCAATGGAAAACCATCCGTTTTAGATCCTACAGATGCCTTAAGACAAATTCCAGCCTCTTCCATTCAACGCATTGAATTAATTACCAATCCTTCTTCTAAATATGTTCCAGATGGTGTGGGAGGAATCATCAATATCATCCTTAAAAAGAACAGAGCAAATGGTTTTAGCGGAAATTTGAATGGAAATGTGGGTTCTTTTGGAACTTACGGAGCAGATGCCCTATTCAATTACAAGAAAAACAAAATCACCTTTACTTTTGGAGGAGATTACAATCAGAATAAAGGAATTACAGACGTAGAAGATAGAAGAGAAACCATTCTTTTGGACACTACAACATTTCAAACATCTGAGGGCTACTCGGGTCGACAAAGAGGTGGAGGATCCGGAAGAATTGGATTGGACGTAGATTTTACCGAAAATGATTTGCTTACCATCGAAGGTAGAGTCGGCGTTTGGAGTATGAAACACGATCGGGAGTCGGACTATGCTACTTATACTAATCCGGCAGACACCAACCTGAATCAATATGTAACTGGGCTTTCCAAATATGGTGGTTTGTACTACAATACGAGTATCAACTATATTCATAAGTTCAAAAAACCAAAGCACGAAATCTCGATTCAAGGAACTTACGGAAATAGAAATAATGCAGAATTCAATGAAACTTACCTCTACCCTTTCCGAAACGGGCCAGTTTATCAGGCTTCAAGATTAGATGAAGTAGGTCCTTCGCACTCTGTGGATACCCGATTGGATTATTCAGTTCCTTTTGCCAAGACTTTTGGAATCGACATGGGATTGCAGTTTCGATACAATTTCAGTGCAGACGATGTAGATATTTCCGATTACGATACGACTATAAATGACATGGTTGTGGATTCAAGTAAAAGCAACAATATCAACTATACGCGCTATGTACCCGGAGCTTACTTTATCATCAAAGGGGAATTTAAAAACTTTGGTTTCCAAGCAGGAGTAAGATCAGAATACACCCACCGAGATGTTTATTCCATCACCCAAGATTCAACAGTTTCGGTACGCAGACTGGATTTCTTTCCAAGTGTGCATTTGTCCTATAATTTCAAAAAGGAGTTTCAAATCATGGCTTCTTACACTAGAAGGATTAACAGACCAAAAGGGTGGAATTTGGAGCCCTTTATCACTTGGACCGATTTATTCAATGTGCGACAAGGAAATCCGGAACTCTTACCAGAATACATTGAATCTTTCGAATTAAACATGGTGAAAACCTGGAAAAAAGTGAGATTGTCTTTTGAAACCTATTACCGATTAACCAACAATCGAATCAATAGAATTCAATCGGCTTATTCAGATGGGGTGATATTGACTAAATATGAAAACGTTGGAAAGAGTCATTCTCTTGGTATGGAAGCCATGGCCAATTTTACCATTTTCAAATGGTGGGAATTGAGTTTGAGTGGAAACGGATTCTTTTATAGAATTGAAGGATTCGCCAATGGAGAAGATATTTTTACGCAGTCTTTCAACTGGACCGCCTTACTCAGCATGACATTTAAAGTCAATAAAATGTTGAGATTCCAGATTGACGGAAATTACACTTCAGCTGGAGTTACGACTCAAGGAAGAGATGAAGATTATTTTGTGGTGAACTTCGGAATCAGAAGTAGTTTCTTAAAGAATACCTTGAACGTGACTGCCAATGTTCGCGATTTATTCGCTACGGGAAGAAGAATAAGTATTTCTGAAGATCCGACATTCTATAGCTATCAATATCGATTTAGCAGAGCGCCTCAATTTACCATCAGTTTGAGTTACCGTTTCAACAACTTCAATCAGAAGAAAAGACAAAACTCTGAAGATGATGGTTACTAAGATTGAAAATACCTACCCCTCCATTCTTAAGATCAAAAAACAGATCCAAGATGAATTTTTTGGAGAAGCTACTGGTCACGATTGGTATCATATTGAAAGAGTGTACAAAAATGCTCTAAAGATTCATGAGTTGGAAGGTGGAAATCCAGAAATTATTGCCTACGCTGCTTTACTGCATGATATTGCCGATCATAAATTCGTTGAAGATCATGAAAGTGAAACGGATAAGAGAATTCGTGAGATTTTAGGTCGTGAAAATATTTCCCAATCGATTGTAGATGAAGTCTTACACATTGCCCACAATATTTCTTACAAGGGAGCGAATGTAGCCAACAAAATCACAAGTCTTGAAGGCAAAATAGTTCAGGATGCCGACCGATTGGATGCCATTGGAGCCATTGGAATTGCGAGAGCTTTCGCTTATGGAGGTAATAAAAACAGAGCGATATATCTGCCTACGCAAAAACCAACCATGCACGAGAGTTTTGATGCCTACAAGAATGATGAAGGACATACAATTAATCACTTTTATGAAAAATTGTTGCTTCTGAAGGATAAAATGAATACCGAAACCGGGAAAAAAATCGCTCAAGAACGCCACGATTTCATGCAAAATTTTCTGGATCAGTTTTATGCTGAATGGGAGGCCAATTAAAATTTTGGTTCACCGACATTTTTACTATATTCGACATCTCAAAAAATCTTTGCATCTATGGCTTCAGTTGTACTTGGAATCGACATTGGCGGAACCAATATTGAATATGGTTTGATCACCAAAGAAGGAGAAAACTTATATTCTTCTTTTCTGAAGACCGAATCCATAGAATCCATAGAAGAACTGGCACAGAATCTAAAAGAGGAGATCTCCCCCATTCTGAAAAAAGAAAAGTACAAACTTCATGGAATCGGAATTGGAGCTCCAAAAGGGAATTACTTGACTGGATGCATTGAGTTTGCAGCGAATTTACCCTGGAAAGGTGTTGTAGAAATCAATCCCATCTTTGAAGAGGTTTTTGGTGTAGCTACAATCTTAACCAACGACGCTAATGCTGCCGCCTATGGGGAAAAAATGTACGGAGTAGCCAAAGAAATGAAGAATTTCATGGTGATTACCTTGGGAACTGGAATTGGAACCGGATTTTTCATGAATGGTCAATTACAACACGGCTCCCACGGAAATGCCGGGGAAATGGGACATATAACCATTGATCCACTTGGAAGAGAATGTGGATGTGGAAGACTAGGCTGTTTGGAAAGGTATGCCTCTGCCACTGGAATTGCCTTATCGGCCAGAGAAAAGATTGAGTTTTACAAAGGTTCAAGTTCTTTATCCAAAATCGCGCCTAGTGATATCACTGCCAAAAATATAACAATTGCAGCTAAAAAAGGAGATCCGCTTGCATTGGAATTGTTTGACGACACCAGCAAAATTCTTGGAAAAGCTTTAGCAAACATCACAACAGTACTAGATTTGGAAGCTTTTGTATTCGCAGGGGGTTTAGCCAAAGCGAAAAGAATCATCACAGAGCCTACCAAACGCTACATGGACGAAAACTTAATGGAAGATTTCAAAAGCAAAGTGCAAATCGTTTGTTCGAGTCTATTGGCTGAAAATTCGGCTATTTTCGGAGCTGCGGCATTGTATTGGAATGAGGAGAAAGGGAATTCGTAATTTGCAATTCGGAATTCGGAATTCGAAATTCGTAATTTTTAATTTTTAATTTTTAATTTTTAATTCTTATTTCTTAATTCTTAATTCTTAATTATCTCCCTATCGGTCGATGAGCTCGCTGTCGCTCGGTTCGTAGTCATTTTCCGTTTTTGTACCCCCGGACTGAAGTCACAGGGTTACAAAATGGCTTTTTCGTGGTGACTATCATTTTTTGATTAGTGAATCTCAAATGGGAATTACCTCGACCTTAGACTTTGGTATGGAGAATTGATCGCCCTTAGTTTGAGGATTGAAATCCTCCTTACTGTCTTTGATTAAACCAAATTATTCATTTTTCATTATTAATTGTTCATTCATAATTCATAATTCATAATTCTTAATTCAAAACGGAGAAATTACTCAAAATCCTTTGTGCATCTTTGTGCTTTCTTTGTGAATCTTTGTGAAATAACCTAGCTCAAATTTCCCTATCTTTAGTTCTTTAAAAAACACATAAATATGGAAATTTCAACAACAGATTTTATACCCGGAAAAGAGATTATTGAGGTCATTGGTATTGCTAGAGGCTCTACCGTTAGAGCAAGAAACGTGGGAAGAGATATTTTCGCGGGATTGAAGAATATTGTGGGTGGTGAAATCAATGAATACACTAAACTTCAGGCGCAATCGCGAGAACAAGCTTTACAAAGAATGAAAGATGATGCGGAAAAAATGGGTGCAGATGCGGTAATCAACATTCGATTTTCGACTTCGATGATCATGCAAGGAGCTTCTGAAATTTTAGCCTACGGAACCGCAGTAAAATATAAATAATGGACACCGTTGCAACAGTAATTGTTTGGCTTTATGGTCTGGGAATAGCGGCAGCCCTCGTTTTATTAATCTATTTGATTTTTAAGCGGATCAAGGACAAGAAATCAGAAAACTTTGAAGATCGAGAGAATTGAACAGTTGTTTTCAACAGAGATTTTTACATTTATAGAACTAATGAATCAACATGTTTAAAGTTCTTTTCAACTCCTGAGAATAATTAGCTGAAATCCGTATTTGCTCTTCTTTATATTTAAATTGCAACTCCCTAGCACATAGCATCATGGTGGTCATTTCATATTGCTCCTTCCAAAGTTTATTTTGCTTGTTGCAACCATGAGGTCGATCCCCAAGAATAGGATGAAAAATATGCTTCATGTGTTTTCTTAGTTGATGAAAACGTCCTGTTTGAGGCTTTAATTCTACCAAAGAATAACGCGAAGTTGGAAAACCTCCAAAAGGTAAATTGATTTCGAATCGTTCCAAAGTCTTGAGTTCAGTTTGTGCCTCCTGTGTCTTTTCTTCTTCGGTCAGAGGATAGTCAATAAACAGTGTGTCGGGAGTGTGACCACGAACAATGGCATGATAGACTTTCTGTACCCGATTGGCTTCAAATTCATTCCTAACTTCTACCAAAGCATCTCTGGATTTAGCAAAAAGCAAAACACCCGAAGTCTTGCGATCCAAGCGATGGCAAGGATGTACTTCCTGACCTATTTGATCTCTTAAAAGCTGCAAAGCAAACTCAGTCGCATGCTTATCTAATTTAGTCCAATGCACAAGTAAACCATGAGGCTTGTTAATGGCAATCAAATCTTCATTCTCAAATAGTATCTCGAGCATTTGCAGACAATTAGATTTTTAGACTTGCTAGTGTAAAATGATGGAATTAGGATGAATCAATTAAACACTCAACCAATTTTTCATTTTTAATTTTTAATTGTTAATTATTAATGATACCTCCCTCCCACTTTTCTCATCCAATAAACGATATAAAAAGTTCCCGGAATACTAGGACCAAACCATGCCCAAACACCTGGGAGTAATTGGTTTACGACAACAAAAGCAGTTACCGCAGATATGTAAGCGCCCATCATCTTTCCTAAATGAGATTTGAGCCAGGATTTTTTAAGTTTTTCTCTGTTTCGAAACAATCTCAAATCCTGAAAACCGAAGATAATACTGGCAACACCGAAAACTGTAAGAACGATATTGATGGAATTACTCACATAGATGGGATAAGTAATCATTCCAAAACCTGTGAAAAAAATGATCCAGGCCAGTAATCGATCTAAACTTAGATGGATATTTGGGTTTTTAAATTTCAAACTTCGATAACCGCTCAAAAGGAAATAGGAGGAAAAAACCCCTACACTGAACAGAAATGGACTTTCATGTTCTGGAAGTAAAGAAACAATTAAAGCCAACAGTGCTGAGATGAGCATCGAATAAAAGAAGACCTTACCTGCTTTTCTGTGAACGGGCCCACCTTTTTTTACACTGATGGAAATGAGTCCGCATAACAAAGCCAAGCCTCCAAATCCGGCATGTCCATATATTAAATATTGAATCCAATCCATAACGCAAAGTACTATTTTTTAATTGAAAAAACCCCGCTCGAAGAACTCAAACGGGGTGGGATTCTGTATTACTTGTTGCTTTAAAGATGTGCCTAATCGGCCAGAATCAGTCTTTTTCCTCTCATTTCATATGTTTTATTCACTCGGTCATAGTCCAAGTCTCTGTCATCATCCAGTCGATTCAAAATACGAGATGAATTGGGGCCGAAAGTGATCTTCTTCCCGGCTGGAACTTGAACAATTACTTCTACTGTTTGTCCACGGAATTTATCCTCCTTCGGAAACTTGTAGTAAGGTGAAAAATAAATGTGATTCCCTTTTTTATCGATATCGTATACAATGTTCTCTGCTTTTCGGATTGCACTTTTATTAGTGATTCCTCGAGAAGAGTAAACCGTAATTACATGGTAATTTGTATCGGGAGATTGCTGAATCGAAAGAGATGGATAACCTACCAACACGTATTCTTCATGTACCTGAATCAGTTCCATCACTTCAAAGTCTTCGTAATCGATATGACTTGAGAAAAATTCATCCTCTTTCACATCAATGTAGATTTCCTCAGTATTTGAAATATTGTACAACCCTTCTTCAAATTCGGCTTCATCAGAAAATTCTCTTGCCGTGTAAATCCCAACCAGAATCAAAATAATCCAACCCACAGAGAAAACAATACTCAAACTCCAGTTGGTGGCTTTGGCATATTTATTTTTGGCATTGGTAATCAATTGCACTCCCCAGATCAGCATTCCAATTATTGGAGCCAAGGAAACAAATACAATTCCCATCCAGGCGAAAAAAGTCATCCAGGACGACTGAAAAGCGAGATTGGAAAACTCCATGATCGTTACCGAATTATAACCATCTTCATCCGTGAAAATCCCGAAATTCCCAAAAGCCAGACTTAAAAGAACCACTGTGAAGAATAGAGCAAAAAAGATCATTCCAAAACCAAGAACTTTCCCAAAAACTCCAAAGAAATTTCCGCCTACTTCTCGGGCAAACTCAGCTGTTTTATGTGCGTTTTTCTTTCTTTTGGGATTGCCTTTCACCTTATGGAATTGTTCCTTTAAATTTTCCATGTTGATAGGCTTCCCATGCATTCTGAGTCTGTCAGCATTATTTTTAGGCTCAGGAATGATGATCCATAAAATGATATAGAGCAATACTCCTGTTCCAAATCCGAAGAACAACAAAGCAAAAGCCAAGCGGATAATAATCGGATCTAGGTCGAAATATCGAGCAATTCCCGAACAAACACCTCCTATAACGGCATTATCCGTATCTCGAAACACTCTTCTTTCCCCTTCGTATTCAAATTCATCGGTTTCCACATTAGGCTCCGAATCATTTTCTGAATCCAAGTCTTCATCGAATAGATATTCTTCGGGTTTTCCAATAATGGCAATTACTTCGGAAGTATCTGCATCATTTATCACCTGTTTGTTCTCATTCAATCTCTCCTGAAACAATTCTGCAATACGAGCTTCGATATCAGCATAAATCTCATCTCCACCCTCTGTCTTTTTCAGGTGTTCTTTTAATGTATTCAAATAATTGAGCATGACCTCATAGGCCTCTTCCTCAATATTGAAAATGAATCCACTAATATTTACTGAAACTGTCTTTTTCATTTTTTACTTGTTTAATCTTTTTCTTCTAGTTGTTTCTACCGCTGTTGCCAATTCTTCCCAGGTCGTGTCCAAATCAGCTAAAAAGGACTCTCCTTCTTCGGTTAAGGTGTAATATTTCCTTGGAGGTCCAGACACTGATTCTTCCCATCTATAAGTGAGTAAACCAGCATTTTTTAACCTTGTCAAAAGTGGATAAAGTGTCCCTTCTACAACGATCATTTTGGAAGCCTTCAATTCAGAAATAATCTCTGATGGATAAGCTTCATTATGTGATAAGATCGTGAGAATGCAATACTCCAGTATCCCCTTCCGCATTTGTTGCTTTGTATTCTCAATTTTCATTTATATAGTATTTTCTTTTACAAAGATATATACAAAATATGGTACTATGCAATACAAAGTAGTATATTTTTTTAAATATTTTTTCTGAGACGACCTTTCGAATCTCATTTAAACTCTTTATTCATAGCACTTTTAGATAGTTTTCAAAGTCTTTAAAAAAGTGCGAAAATTTCTTTCTATTTTTGGAGTATGATTCAAAAATTG
The DNA here is from genome assembly GCA_020436025.1 of Crocinitomicaceae bacterium. Classification (GTDB taxonomy): domain Bacteria; phylum Bacteroidota; class Bacteroidia; order Flavobacteriales_D; family Crocinitomicaceae; genus JAGQYP01. Next base: position 13,510 of record JAGQYP010000025.1, on the reverse strand, counting down.
AGATTTAAAGGACCTGAATTGATGGTTTTAGGATTGTTTTTGATCCTGCTTTTACCAAAAGTATTCCAGCAAGGCATGTTCTTTGACGGATTAATTTATTCATCTGTTTCCAATAATCTTGCTTCAGGTCAGGGTTCAGTTTGGGATCCCTCTTTTTCTAAAACAATCTGGCTACACTTTCATGAGCATCCTACATTTGCCTTATGGTTGCAATCCTTGTTCCTTCAACTTTTTGGAGGCGCATTTTTTGCTGAAAAAGTTTACAGTTTGGTCATGGCGCTAATTTGTGCTTACGCCATTGTCAGAATTTGGAAAAAACTTTTCGACTCAAAAGAAATACAAGATTTATGGTGGTTGCCGCTCTTCCTTTGGATTTTTACTTCGAAGGTTTTTTGGGTATTCAATAACAATATGCTGGAAGGTACACTAAGTGCCATGACGCTTCTTTCGGCCTATTTTAGTTTGATTGCCGTTAAAGATAAAAAACCTCTTCATCTTCTTTGGGCGGGATTGTTTCTGCTTTTATCGTTCTTAACCAAAGGTCCGGTGGGCTTATTTCCTCTTGCTTTCATCCCTTTGTATTTTATTGTATTTCACAAAAACATATCATTTAGCAAAGCAGTAACTCAAACACTTATTGTATTGGTTTCTTTTGCCGTTTTCATTGGTTTGCTGTTTTTGATTTTTCCAGAGAGTTATACTTTCCTGCATGACTATTTAAATGCCCAGGTTTTATCCAGCATCAAAGGCGAACAAAGAGTTGGGTCTCGACTGAATTTCTTGAAAGACATCATTCTGGAATTACTTCCAATGACCATTTTCTCATTGGTTTTCACTTTAATTCGAATTCGTTCCATTCGCCCAAAAATGAAACAATTCTCTAAACATGCGCTATTTTTCTTTCTGATTGGATGCTCGGCTATCCTCCCCTTGTTCATCAGTCCGAAACTTTCCCAATTCTATATTGTTCCTGGAATTCCATTTATGGCCATTTCTTTGTCGGCCTTGATCGCTCCTGAAATGTCTGACTTGATGAAACGACTTGCTTTTGGATCTGTTCCTTCGAGAATCTTTCAATTCCTGGGATTAGCCATGATTTCTTTCGCTTTAGTCTTTACGATAATAAAAGCGGGAACCATAGAACGCGACCACGAACTCCATCACGATATGGCGATTGTTGCCAAAGAAGTACAAAAAGGAGCTATTTTAAGCATCTCTCCAAGCATGAAAGAAGACTGGAATACAATTGCTCATTTCCAAAGATTCCAACAAATCAGCTTTGATTTAAATAATGATTCGCTCACCTATATTCTGAAAGGAAAAAACGAACCCATCCCAGAAGGTTATGAATTAATGCCCTTAGATCTGCAGCGCTATAGTTTGATGGGAAAAAAGTAAGGAATTAAAAGTGAAAAGTGCAAAATGTGAGCAAGAGTAATGAGCAAGAGCAAGAGCAAGAGCAAGAGCAAGAGTTATGAGTTCAAGAAACTTAGAACCTAGAACTTAGAACCAAGAACTTTTCACTTTGAATTTTGAATTACAAAATCACTTTTTCTTCCCGAATTCGCAAACTACATTCACATCGTACGTTTTGTGAGGTGCGTACCCTACTCCGATAGTATTTACTTTTGGGTCTAGTATATTTTTTCGGTGACCTTTACTTGATACCCCTTCATCAATCAATAGATCGATTACGACTTCCAGTGGATCATCCACACCATAGTCACAATTTTCTGAGTAATGGCTGTAATCTTTGCAATATTTGTCTGATCGCTGATTGTATCCTCGATGCCCCACATGACCTGTTTTACCGGAAGTTCTGGCGTGTTCTTTGGCCATAGTAGTCAAATCTTGTGCTGGTTCCAAGACAGGTAAATCTTTTATCTTTTTTAATTCTCGAACGAGCGTACTGTAATCTGCATTCTTGCTGTATTCAGTTGTTTTAGCCATGAAAGGCTCCAAATAATTCTTAATGAAATATTCTCCGTCTAGTCGAGCAATATTATGATAGAAAACCACTTTTTGCTCTTTTTCAGTTAAGTAATTGGCATTTTTGGCTGTATTGGCTTTTTCTTCTATGGTTTGAGCCAGTAGACCGCCATTAACAATAATTATCAATAAAAAAGCCCATATTTTCATACTTGTTTTTATTTTTGATTCGTTGAAATGTACGGATTATCCCTAAATGGAATACCGATTTTAACAAAAATATAATTGGCGAATAAATTTGAAGTTACATTACGATTTCCCCGGATTTGTTTTTTTGATCATTGCTGCCTTTGCTTTGCTGGTGGCCTGGTTTCTTTATCGAAAGGATCATAATTTTGGAAGGGAAAAATGGGGATTGATCGCACTTCGAAGCATCAGTTTATTTCTGATCATCTTGCTTCTTCTCGATATTTTCTTAGAATCGAAAAAGGATGTGGAGATGAAACCGGTCATCATCGTTGGTTTTGATAATTCTGAATCTGTTTTCCTAAAAGACTCTGCAAGAATTGATCAAATCACTTCGGATTGGCAAAATTTAGTGGATCAACTCAAGCAAAATTACGATGTGGTTAGTCTGAAAATCGGAGATAACACAGTAGAAAATGAGGAACTGAATTTCACAGACAAGAAGTCAAATATTTCCAATTTCTTTGAAGAGATTAAAGATCGCTACTACAATTCCAATATTGGAGCCATCATTCTTGCTACAGACGGGATTTTCAATGATGGAATGAATCCGGTTTACACCTCAGAAAAGCTGAACTACACGCCTATTTTTACGGTCGGACTTGGAGATACAACTCCAATAAAGGATCTGAAAATCATCAACATTTTCCATAATGATATCGCCTTTTTGAAAAACAAGTTTCCACTCGAACTGGATCTCAATGCTGAAGGGCTTAAAGGTCAGTCAACCCGACTCCAAATTCTACGTGACGAAAAAGAAGTATACAAAGAGGATCTTGACATTGAAACGGAAAGTTTCAACCAAACCAAAAAGATTCTTTTAGATGCTGAAAAGGTGGGTATCAATAAATATACGGTGAGTCTTTCGGAGGTTGCTGGCGAAGAAATCTCGACCAATAATAGTCGAACTTTTTACATCAACGTGATTGATTCCAGACAAAAAGTATTGATTCTTGCCAATGCTCCTCACCCGGACGTGGGTGCCATCAAATTTGCTGTCGAGAACAACTCCGACATGGAAGTAAGTTCATCCAATATTGCTGATTTCAAAGGGAAAATTAAGGATTATGACGTGATTGTTTTACACAATTTACCTTCGAGTAAATTTGGAGTACCAGAGGAAATCAATAATTCCAAAAAACCTCTTTTGATTGTGGTGGGTGGACAAACAGACCTGAACAAACTCAACCGGATGAATTTGGGCTTCACCTATTCTGGAAACTGGAATACGGATGCGGTTTCCCCTTCAATCAATCAGAGTTTTTCGGCTTTTAAATTGGACGATCGATTTAATAAGGTTTTTAAAAGTTCTCCACCAGTATTTTCAAGGTTTGCCAAAGTAAAATTCAACGGTGCCAATTCAGTGTTTCTCTATCAGAAAATAGGAAGTATTGTGAAGGATGAGCCTCTTGTTTTCTTTAACGAACTCAACGGAATCAAAAAGGCCGTAATCAACGCCGATGGAATCTGGAAATGGAGACTGAATGATTACAATGAAAACGAAACCACAGAGAATTTTGACAACCTGATTGACAAATTCATACAGTATGTGGCGGTGAAAGAAGATAAATCCAACTTCCGAATTAAAACCAAAGCCATCTACAACGAAAATGAGGACGTAGTGGTTTCTGCAGAATTGTACAATGATGCTTTTGAACTTGTCAATACTTCAACCGTTGATTTTGTTTTGAAAAATGAAGCTGGAGAATTGTTCAACTACTCTCTGTTGCCTTATGAAGACATCTATAAATTGAGCTTAGGTAAACTTAAAAAAGGACTTTATACCTATACTGCTAAAACTGAACTAAACGGAAAATCCTACACCAAAACGGGACAGTTTTTGGTTAAGGAGATTTTATTGGAATACATCAATTTACAGGCTGATCATGGTATCCTAAAAACAATCTCGAAAAACAGTGAAGGACAGTTTATAGGTAAAAATGAGATGAACACCTTGGCAGATTTGATTCAAACAGACAAACAAATTGGAAGCGTGGTTTATCAGGAAAAAAATTACAAAGACATCATTGATTACAAATGGTTGTTTGTCATCATTGCCCTGTGTCTGGCAATCGAATGGTGGCTTAGAAAAAGACTGGGAACATACTAATGACGACAGAAGGCTATTTTTACATCATCATCGGAATACTTGCATTTGATTTTGTTTTAGATCGGGTTCTGGAATACATCAACGACAAAAACTGGTCGGATAAGATTCCGGATATCATGAAAGACTATTACGACCAAGAGAAATACACGAAATCTCAAAAATACCATCAAGAACACGGCCGATTAGATGCTTGGTCAAGTTCAATTTCTTTTTTGCTGACCATGATTGTTTTTGTTTCTGGATTGATAGGCCAGTTTAGCGATTTCATTCTGAGTTATTATTCCAGTCCATTCATCGGTTCGCTTATATTTTTTGGAGTTTTGATGATTGTCAATGACATGATTAGCTTGCCCTTTTCGGTCTACAGCACTTTTGTGATTGAGGAAAAATACGGTTTCAATAAAACTAGTCCGGCTACCTTCGTCATGGATAAAATCAAAGGCTATTTGGTTGGAGGAATCATTGGGGCAGGCATCTTATGGGCAATCATCTTCATTTTCGAGAATTATGCCGATCATTTCTGGTATTTGGCTTGGGCAGTGATTACAATTTTCATGCTTTTCATGAACATGTTTTATGTGGATCTCATCCTTCCCCTATTCAATAAACTGAAGCCTTTGGAGGATGGCGAATTGAGACAAGCAATTGAAGATTATTCGAAGAAAGTAGGATTCAGTCTGAAGAACATTTACATTATCGATGGAAGTAAGAGATCTACCAAATCCAACGCCTTTTTCAGTGGAATTGGTCCGAAAAAAACCATTGTTCTGTACGACACCCTAATCGAAAAACACAGCACAGAAGAATTGGTGGCAGTTTTAGCTCATGAAGTGGGGCACTACAAGAAAAAACACACTTTACTCGGTTTGTTTTTAGGTATTCTACAAACAGGATTGACTTTATTCATATTGAATCTTTTCATTACTGAACCTAAAATCTCGTATGCGCTTGGCGCTGAAAACCACACTTTTTATTTAGGATTGGTAGCTTTCTCAGTGCTTTACAGTCCGATTTCAGAAATCATGGGAATCATTTCGTCTGTAATCAGCAGGAAAAATGAATACGAAGCAGACGCGTTTGCAAAAGAAACTTATGATGGAGAAGCTCTGGGAACTGCATTGAAAAAGTTGTCAGTGGATAATCTCAGCAACCTTTATCCCCACCCGGTTTACGTATTTGTGCATTATTCGCACCCTCCTGTTTTGAAGAGGTTGGAGGCGCTGGATAAATAAATCTTATAAATTTCTTGGCGAAACTTGGTGAAAAAACTCTCATTGGAGTTTGAGTGGATAGTTTGAGTGAACAGTGGAACGATTCTGATCACTCACACTCCACTCTCACACTTTTTTTGTTGCACGAAGTTACACAAAGTCGCTCCTATAGTCGCTGAGTCGCAAAGTTACACGAAGAATTTCCTTACTATCCTTTGTGCATCTTTGTGCTTTCTTTGTGAATCTTTGTGAAACAACCATCCCTCACTGGAGTTTGAGTCGATAGTTTGAGTGGCAGTGGAATTAAAAAAAGGACTTGAAGCTTTCGATCTAATTCAAAAACCTCCATCTCAACCCTACTCTGAATTGGAATGGATTAACCGGATACCCTTCTGCAATTCGGATATCGGAAGGGGTTTTGTAGAACATGGCTGTTATGTTGTAGACTTTGAAGAAGAAACTTGCTTTTCCTAATTTCATGTTGATGAAAGCATCCAAATAAGGGAAATTGGCTCCGTTGGTGTTTCCAATTTGATACACTGAAAGAGCATTGTTGAAGGCATACAACCTCATTGAATTGAAATAGCGCAAACCTACTCCCAACTGGACATGTAACTTCTTTTTCTTAAATAGTTTTCCGTCAAAATAGAATCGATAACCGATGTATACATCAGGAATAAGGAAAATGTCCTGTTTGCTTGTTCCCATGTAGTACACGTCAAAATCATTCTTAAACTTCCAAAATTTCACATAACCTTTAAACCCTGCTCTAAAATTCAGAATTTGTCCGTCATGCTGAATCATGTTCCCCAATGAATCAAAGTAAATGGGTTTGTCTAACAAATTCACATCTGCAAAGAGAATCAAATTGGTTTTTGGAATTTGAAAATCCAGTCCGACCTTTAAATCACTTAGATAAGCTCTTGAAGTATCAATCTGATAATTATTTGATAGATATTTTTCCTGATCCAACATCCCGGCAGAGGAATAATAGTTAGCATAAGCCCCAAAACGCCATATTCCAAACGCAAATCGAGCGTCAAATTTGGCTGTGATGGCATTTTGATTTCGTCCATAAAAATCATAGTCGAAATAGGCGTTCATTTTCACCTTGTCGTACTTCAAAATAGCCATGAAATGAACGTAATTATCCAAATAATTGGCTACTCCCAGATTCTTTGCTTGATAATACTGAACCTTGTATCCTACATCTAGTTCCAGTCTTTTTAAATTCAAAACATAAGATGCTAAACCATTTACTGTTGAAATCTGAAATTTGTCGTTTGTAAAAGTGGAATCATAATAAATATTGGAGTACAATCCCGCCAAACTATCTTCCTCCTGATACAATCTGAATTTAATATCCAAACCTGCAGAAAGTCTGAATTTATGACGATTATTGGTGTCCAGACTAAAATAATTATTCAACTCTAATCCCCCGTTGATGTATTGGCGACGAGCATTGGTTCTCAAGACCGGAATAAGATCCAAATCAAGTTGTCTTTGATTCGAATCGGGTATGATTCCTCCATTTTCCTGAAAATCCATTTTCTCCCAATACCCCTGAACAAATAATTTGTATCGCTTGAATCTGGCATTAAAACTCAATCGAATCTGGTGTCCGTCGTTTCTGGATCTTCTTAAAAAACCATTGGAAACTGCTAAGTTATAATCCAAAGTATAATTGATATTTGGACGGATATTTTGTGTGAAAAAAGCATTTAAATTATGCGTATTTCTTCGACCCAAACTGTAGAACACTTCTAAAACTGGGACCTTCGAATCATAATAAGGCAAAATCTTTGAGAATCTTTTGAGTAAGTAAGATTGATTGGTCCAATCTGATTTTCTATCAAACAAAGAATAAAACAACAAATGCTCTCTGGGATCCAGATCCAAACTCACTTCTTCGGTATAATGCACCACATCAAAAGAATCTACATCGCGAATAATCCCAGGTAATCCCTGAATTTCAGTAGAATCCATATAAGGATTTATTTCCTTGAAAAAATGCAAAGTGTCCTGGCTAAAAGCTAGGTTCCCACAGAAAAGGAATAATATCAGCAGTATTTGATAGCGCAAATTCGTCATCGACTTACAGGAACGCAAATTTAAACGATAAATTGGGATAAGGACTTTTGAATTCAGTTTTTGACGATTTTCTATCTATCTCATTTTTTTTTGAGGATAAATGCCCCACGTTTCCTAAATTTGTGGGACCAAAACCAAACGTTATCAAACTTCTACTAGTCATAATTCTATGCTTTTCACTGACAAACAGTCTTTTGTCGCAAGAAGGAAACATCTACGATCGTGCAAAAGATCTTTTGGATGAGTTCAATGAAAAACATGTTGCCCCTCCAGCAAGGGATTCCGTTTTTAGTATTCGCATTGGGGAATTACTTCTAGATGAAATGGATGATCGCGGTTATTTTTATCTAAAGTTTGATTCTACCTTAATCATGGAAACTAAGTTTTTTGATGAGCAAGGACTATCCAAAACTTTGGATTTTCACCTTAGAAACATCTATAAAAACTATCACGAAAGAATTGAATACGTAGGCAAGGCACTCGAAAACCTAAAAGCAAAAGGGAGCGAGTACACCGAATTTGGTGAACTCTATTTTGGAAAAGGCAACCAGCGCTACAAAGATGACTACCCCGCACTTTTAGGGAAATGGAAAAGATACATCGCTTATTCGACTTATTTGAAAATATTTGATGTAGTTGAGCCGAAAATCATGACCGACAAAAATGCCACTCTGAGATTGTTTCCTAAGTATTGGGACATGGTGGTAGAAGATGAAACCTGCGGACTCGACGATTACGATCTTTCCTATGAAGATTTTTGCAATGTATTTCTGGAATGCATAGCCAAAGCCCACGATCCTCATAGTTCGTATTTCACCTATCAGGAGTCAACTGATTTTTTCAATTCACTTTCTTCTGAAAACATGACTTTTGGCTTTTACATGGATCGAAACAAGGCCAATTCTCTGGAAATTACTTATTTGATTCCTGGAGGACCCGCTTGGAATTCCGGGGAGTTAAATGAGGGGGATTTGATTCTCATGTTGATTGCAGGTGATTCTGACACCATCGACATTCGATGTAAAGATCCTTATGATTTGATTGATGAATTGAATAACGGAAAGAGTAAAAAACTTCAGATTAAATTCAAAAAAGCCAACGGAGAAATCAAAAGCATCACCATCCGAAAAGCCAAAACGGAAATGGATGAGAATGTCATCAAAAGTTACATTTTAAATGAGGATATCGGTTACATCAATTTACCCGGATTCTATTCAGTTTGGGACAATTTGGGGGCCTCTGGATGTGCCGAAGACATGGCAAAGGAAGTCATGAAGCTGAATCGAGACAATATCAAAGGTCTGATTGTCGACTTAAGATTTAATGGCGGAGGATCCTTACGTGAAGCGGTTGAATTGTGTGGGATTTTCATTAATGAAGGTCCACTTTGCATCACACACAGTGAAAAAGGAGGAACTCGGGTAATGAAAGACATGAATCGAGGAACAATTTACGACGGCCCTATGTTGATCTTAGTGAATCCCTATTCGGCCTCTGCTTCAGAATTGTTTGCAGGTATCATGCAGGACTACAATCGCGCTATTATTGTGGGTGACACTACTTTTGGTAAGGGATCTGTGCAGCGAACTTATGAATCTGAAAAGGACAATACCGGATTCAAAATTACCATGGAAGGATTTTACAGTATTGATCTGCAGTCGCATCAGAATAAAGGGATTGCCCCAGATATTTATTTGCCTAATTTCTATTTCAAAAGACCAAAAGAAAAGAACAAGAAATATGCTTTGGAATTCCCTAAGGTTGAAAAGGATTTAGTAGTTAAAATTTTACCGGAGATCAACATTGATCCCGTGAAATCTGCTTCAGAAAAAAGAGTTGCAGAGGATGTATACTTTCAGAACAGGTTGAAAATCCAACAACTAATTGATGAATTCGACACCAAGATGTTCTCTCTTAATTATGAAGGAGTTTTAGAGATTTACGAGTATTTCAATAGCTTTTTGAAATTTGATACAGATCTTACTGAAGATGAATTTAATCAAGTAAAAAACAACTCCACGGATGCCATTTTGTATGATTTTGATGCGGCGAAAAAGGAAGTAAATTTTGAAGCCATGGAAGATCTTAAAAATGATATCTATATTCGAGAATGTACCTTAATAATGAATGACTTAATTAAATCAAAATGAAAATGAAAACAACTTTACTTGCCTTAGGAATGGTAATGATGAATTTGACATTCGGACAGAGCGATGCCTTCCAGTACATGTCAAAAATTGATGAAAACTACACTGAAATCTCAAGCAGGATGTGGGACTACACCTCTACCGTAGCACATTCCAGAAGCGGAAAGAAAATTGACGAGAAAAGACAGGAATTGATCTCTTCCGTACGTCTAGCCAAAATCAATATTTCAAGAATGGGTGATTTTGAAGGATGTACAGCCTACAGAGATTCGGTTCTTTCTTATTTAAAACTTCAGGAAATTGTATTGACTGAGAATTATGAAAAGATTCTGGACATGGAGGAAATTGCTGAACAATCTTACGATTTAATGGAAGCTTATTTATTAGCTCAATCCGAAGCAGGTAAAATGATGGATGCGGCAGCTGACATGTTAAGAGAAGAGCAACAAAAATTTGGAGATGCACACGACATTAAAATTCTGGATGATGAATCTAAAATCGGAAAGAAACTTCAAAAAGCAGGGGAAGTTTATGATTATTACAATCCTATTTATCTGATCTTCTTTAAATCCTACAAACAAGAAGCCTATATGAATGTAGCCATTGCTGAAAATGATATCAACGGAATTGAGCAAGCCAGAAAATCTTTGATTACGACTTCAGAAGAAGGTTTGACTTTGATTGAAGAAATAAAAGACTTCAATGGAGATCTAAGTTTGAAAACGGCATGCGTGGACATTTTGAAATTTTACAAAAATGAAGGAGAAACGGACGCTAAAGTGATTTCAGATTTTTATTTGAAAAAAGAAACCTTTGAAAAAATCCAAGCTGCTTTTGACAACATCAAAAAGAAAGATAGAACTCAGGATGATGTGAATAAAGTGAATAAAGCAACTGAAGAATATAACAAAGCTGTAAATGAATACAATGAAGTTGTGAAAGTCACTAATAAAGAGCGTTCCAAGAACATTGATGCATGGAATAATGCAGTAACAAAATTCTTAAAAACACATATTTCTAAATAATTTTTGCGGATTTAACTATGAAAGAACGCTTATAGGTTAGTAGTAAGTTTTTCATAGTAATTAGTTTTAGTTGAAAAAGCTCTCATGGTCGCCGGATCTGAGAGCTTTTTTGTTTGCAATACATAATTATCAACCCTGAACCAAAAAGCCTATCCCCCTACCTTCATAATAGTCTTTCGTGGCCATTTTTGATTCTTCCATAGAGTATATAAATATTCCTTTTTCGCTCAATTCCTTTAATTTTCTCTTTTCGGTAAAGGACAAACTCCCTTCAATCAACATTCCGAAAAGCATCAACTGTGAAAAGCCTTTTTTGGTGAGTTCACTTCCATTTTGAATGCGTTCCAAAAATTGTTCGTCATGCACGTGGTCAGGATCTACTTTGATTTCGAACTCAGCTAAAGCAAATTTAGACAGCAAATAATGGTTGTCGTGGAAAGCCCTTTTTGTAATCGCCAAATAATCTAAAATATGGTAAAGCTCAGCTCGAAACTCTGGATTGTCTTTTTGGGTTCGAACTAAATGGTTCAATAAAATTTGAATATTGGGTGGAGCCAAAACTCGTGTTTTTGCTTCTTTGTAGACTCTGTTGGCTGCCCAGGCATTCCAGAAAGCGTAAATTGGAATTCCGAGAAGATCTACCAACATTCTTAAAGCATACCTCCCCAATAATCTGCGCACGATCAATTTCATCAAGGCATTGGTTAAGGTGGCTTTTATAATATTGAAAACCGTAATCAGAAAAACATAAAATTTAGGCATTCCGAAGTATGGATTGATTCCCAATTCAGATTGATTTTTGGGTTTCTTTTCCAAACCTACAGATACCAGCTGGTCAACCCTTTGCTCAAATTCTTTGTCTGTCGGACTCGGATACCCACAAGCATGCGAAACTTCGCGAACGGTTCGAATATTATTATAGGTCAGAAAAGCGATTTCGATGATCACCAAAATCAAACTAAAAACCAAAAATACCACAGGAACTGGATGGGGTTCGTCCCAGATTGGAATTTGAATCATGTGATCAGGAAAGTATTCTGGCCAAGTGTGATAAGGCACGTAGCATGCAACCACCCCAACTGCTCCAGCCAAAGCCGCCAGAGAAAGAGACACCAAACGAATTCTTTTTAGATCTTTTTGCTCCTCTGGACTCAAAATATGGATTTCTCCGTCGCGATTTTGATACTCTTTGGAAGAAATACTTTCAAAGGCGTATTTTTCAATTTTGGAGCGTTTCTTTGTTCCCACTTGCGTTTAATTTCCTGAACGTGTAAAGACCCAATTATTCTCTGTGCTCAAATTCGAATCGAATCCATAACCTTCTACATCAAAATGTTTGATTTGCTCTGGATCTTCTATTCTATTTTCGATGATGAATCGAGTCATTAAACCTCTAGCCTTTTTCGCAAATACGGCAATCATCTTATATTGATCTCCCTTCAACTCTTTAAATTCAGGTGTAATGATTCTGTTTTTGAAAGTCTTTTTGTCGATAGATTTGAAGTACTCATTGGAGGCCAAATTGATCAGTACCTCATCTTTATCCATGTCCTTCAAAATCGTTTTCGCAATTTTGGGTCCCCAGTATTCATAAAGATCTTTTTTCGACTTCACTTTCAATTTTGTTCCCATTTCTAACCTGTAGGCTTTCATCAGATCCAAAGGTTTTAAAACTCCATACAAACCTGATAAAATGCGTAATCTATCCTGAGCCCATTCCAAATCAGCTTGAGACAATTCTCTTGCTCTCAAACCTCTGTAAACTTCTCCGGTAAAAACCAAGCAAGCCTGTTTTTCTTCTGGATAAGTGAATTGTTTGTCCCAATCCTGATACCTTTCGTAATTCAATTCGCCTAAGTTTGGACTGATCGACATCAAACTAGCAATCTTTTTAGGTGAATATTTTTTCAATACGCTCGCTATGGTCTCAGCATCTTCCAACAGCTCTGGTTGTGTGTAATTTGCAGTTGGAGAATCAAAATCAAAATCCAAGGATTTTGCCGGTGACAGAACAATTTTCATACTATATTTGTTAGAAGATTCAAAGTTATAAGAATTTAAACAAATAGACATGAAAATAGTTGCACTTGTAATCACCCTTTTATTCGGAATCAGTATGAAACACGAAGGACACAAAACGGCTCACGATTTTACAGTAGAGAAAATCGATGGTTCTAAATTAGACTTATCCACTTTCAAAGGTAAGCCCATTTTAATCGTAAATACAGCCTCAAAATGTGGTTATACGAAACAGTATAAATCACTTCAGAGCTTACATGAAGCTTATGGCGACAAATTGATCATCATTGGATTTCCTGCAAACAATTATATGGGGCAAGAGCCTGGAAACAATAAGGAAATCGCTGAGTTTTGTTCTGCAAACTACGGAGTTACCTTTGAAATGGCTGCTAAAGTTTCTGTAAAAGGTAAAGATCAGCATGCTTTATTTAGTTGGCTATGTGGTGAGCACAATCCAGATTTCGAAGGAGACATCAAATGGAATTTTGAGAAGTTTCTTATTGGAAAAGATGGTCATTTAAAAAGAAGATGGCGTTCGGATGTGGATCCTGAAGATGCCAAGATCAAAGAAGCGATCGACAAAGAACTGTAAGTTCAAATCCAAGATCTCCAGATTTATTTGTGAAGGGAATATTGTATTTTCGTGAAAATTAAAGTCAAATTGTCCATGAGAATAGTATTCCTTTTTTGCATTTTATTCGTTTTCCATTTCACATTTAGTCAGAAAACAGA
>JAGQYP010000024.1 GCA_020436025.1 Crocinitomicaceae bacterium | reverse complement strand
TTGGGTAAACTTCAATCCCACTCTTGAAATAAGCAAAATACTAAGTCAAAAAGCTAAGATAAGTCAGAGGTGTAAGTTCACTTCTAGAGAACTTTTGTTTTAAATAATTTTAGTTACATGTATTTAGTTTCAATACCTAAAGGAATTGATGTCTCCTTAATGGCATCTCAACTTGAACCTTCTATTAAGACGGTTGATAAGGCTCTCATTGAAGATAAGTTGAAATATTTGATAAGTCTTATATATAGAAAGATGCTGTTAAACATAACTGAAGAAGATAATGAGACTAACAAGATCTATCTTCATTCAACACTTCTGAAAAACAGTCTTGGTAAAAAATATAAAGCTTACTTAGAAATTTTGGAGCATCATAGGGTAATCTTAAGGGATGATGCTTACTCTGCAGGAAGACATAGTAAAGGAATCCGCTTTAATCCAATGTATATGGAAGCTCCTATTACAAGAGTTCACATAAAGAATCCTAGGTTTACTAAAAAGTTGACTAAGGATGAGTCTGAAAAGATGATCTCGCATAAGGATAAGCTTAAAAAGGCATATCCAGAACTCTACAAGAATATTATAGCAGCTAATTTAAGTATCAATAAGGAAGAAGCTCTCAAGTACATAAAAGGTCTTCATAGGCAAGAGCTATTGGATCATAGGCAAAATCCTCACAAAGTGCATCCAGATCATTTCTATGAGCAGAGATATAGCAAGATTATGGCAATATCAGAACGGGAGAATAAGATGAGTGTAGATAAGTTTGGTAGAAGAGCTCATTACTTTATGACTAACTTGGATTCAGATCTTAGAAAGTTTATCACATTAGATGGAGAACCTCTTGTATCATTGGACCTAAAGAATAGTCAACCTTATCTGTTGAACATTCTTCTTAAGGATGGTTTTTTAACAGGGAACTCCGGATTCTGTCTTAAAACTTCAATCTCAAGAAGCGTATATACTAAGCTACAAGGTCTTGGGAAGAAGAAAACTAAAGCCATACTTAAGAAGTACTGGATAAAGGGAATAGGTGATAGTATTATAAGTAGTTGTAGCAAATCCTCCCTAGTCTTTGGTACCTCTATGTTGGGAAGACTTGCTGGAACCCCTGAAAACAAAGCAACTAAAACTATAAACTTTTCAAGTTTAGTACAACAAGGAGTGTATGAATTCTTCATGCGAGAATTCCCAGAAGCCGCAGATCAAGAAGGCAATCTTCTCTTTCCTGATAGAGAAACAACAAAAACTTCTGTGTTAAAACTTTTGTATAGGCGAAACAAAGGTTGGAGGTCTGATAAGCTATTTAAAGCTTTCTATCAGAAGTTTCCAGAGATAGCTACAGTTCTTATTTGGTTGAAGATGGGGAATCATCCAGACTCACATAAAGATGCGCCTAAAGTTCTGCAAAGGATTGAGAGCCATATATTTCTAAAGCTAATTGCTCCTAAGCTGGATAAGGCTGGTATACCTTTCCTTACAATACATGACAGCTTTTTGGTTACGGAAAGACATCATGAGAAAGCGCACGATATCATGTTTGAGGTACTAAAAGAGGTAGTTGGAGTTGATCCGGTTATTAAGGTTGAATACTTAAATTGAGAATCTTATTTGTGACTTAAGATAAAATTTTGAACACCAAGGAGCACTATCTCCACTTGCTCTTTGGTGTATTCATCATATTTTCCATGTGCTGCTTTGTTTCTTAAATCCAGCCACGAAGTGACATTCTTTTGTTCCAGCGTACCATAAACACCATTCTTCTTGAGGTCAGCATTAAGCTGATCTGCTTTAATAGGAACAAGCTTACCGTCCCCTTTCCAAATAGTAACAGGTATATCATGTTTCTCGCATAGATTGCTAATGTGGCTCTCTAATGTTGAGCCAATAAGAACTGCAGCAGGATCTTTGTATCCTTGCTCAAGAAGATGTTCACTCATTTCTAAGAAGTCTGAGAAAATATCTGCAGCAACCAAGGATTGTATATCAAAGAGCCAGTCTCCTTCTATTTCTTCTTTAACACTATCTAGAATATTGATACAACGCTCAGTATCTGAAGACCAATTTGTGTTACTAGATTGGGAAAAAATATCCTTGTAGTAAATGTGATCTTCACCATAAAGGTTTTTAATAAAAGACAATGATGCTGTTCTAAACCCAGATTGAAGACCTGGATCTACAACTCTACCGTACATTCCATCCTTTTTCTCTGTTTTTAATACTGTTTTTCCTTTCTCCAATAGAAAATTGATTCTTTCCAGTAGCCGTCCTTTGTCCATTCATCCTTATTTTGAGCTAATAAATATAGCAATACTTCTAGTAAAGAAATAACCAAAAGTATTGCCTATTCGATTACAGTAACAACTCATCCACAAATGAAGTATAAACCTCTTCATCAGATGTGACAATTATGTGATCTAGCACCTTAATGCTCAAGATATCACCAGCTTTCTTGAACTGCTTTGTCAGGTCAATATCAGCTTGTGAGGGCTCTGGATTACCTGATGGATGATTGTGTGCCATGATAATAGTAGATGCAAGACACTTCAAGGCTGCTGCAAATACAATCCGGATATCAGTTACTGTAGCAGTAAGTCCACCCTCAGAAAGCTTGTAGAACCCTAGTACTTGATTCCTCCTGTTTAGAAATACGATAAAGAAGTACTCTTTGAGATCCATCTCACACTTGACTTCTTTGTAGATGTTTTGGACTACTTCTCTTGCTACTTGACTGCAGGTAATCTTAGGCTTTTTAGCCACCTTATTCTTATACGATAGCTGGATTTCATTTAGTGTGTTATTCATGATGACATAGTTTTTAGTTCACCATGAATGATGGGTGAAGAGGAGTTGCTTATTAAACTAATAGTATTCAATAATATTTACAGTGATATCACCAATCCCTCTATCTTCATAAGGTTGAACTGCGGCTTGAAATATTATGTCACCTTCAGCATTGTAATGATAGTAAAAGCTAGTGCTCCAGTCACATTTTTTACCATTGACAAGACATGTGGAGCTTTTTAATCTGCCAGCAGAAGCACCTGAAGAATAGTATTCATAGTATTCCCCTGTTTCATTAGTAATATTAATTCTAACTACTTTCTTACCAAATCTGTAGTAATCTTTAAAGCATGCTTCACCAATAATAGTAGTGTCTTCCCCAGTCATACTAAACCTAACATATTCTCTTACTTTTACTGGCCTGTTCTCAATTACTTTCTCATAGTTGAAAAAAGATTCATAATATAGAAGTGTATCATCCTGCATAATCTTGATTAATGTGTCTGCTCCGTTTACATTGTAAGAATACAAGACATCTGTGTGTCTACCAGAAACTGAGTCTCCAAATGACTTATGTACTAATCTTTCCTCATCATCATATACATGCTTGAACCAGTTATTAGGAATCACTGATTGGTCATATATCTCCCAATCAACTACTTTTCCTGTCTTATTATAAGTGTAAGAAAAGTGTGGCTTACTATGTAGACTAGCGGGATATTTATACAGCTTAATCAAATTGCCTTTCCTATCAAACTCTTTCTTAGTAGGGGGCTGCATGAAATCATATTCCTCTCCAAGATAAGATTCTACTGTGGAGTCTTTATGATCATAGTAACCTACATAAGTGTAAGAATATATAGACTTGATTTTCTTCTCTTGTGAACTAGCTAGTGTGATAAATAGGAGCATTACTAAGAAAGATAGGTACTTATTCATATTAATCTGTTTTGAGAACTAAGATAAAAGATAAAAGCCTAGGGATACTATATCCCCAAGACTTTTTTCATGACCGACTGATTCATCTCATCCACATACTCCAAGTCAAACTGCTCTAAGTAGATACCTGTAATTGAATTACCGTACTCATGTCCTAAAGCTTCTGCTATTAAGTCCTTGGAGAATCCCAACTTCTTACATGCATTGGCATAGCTATATCTGAACACGTATGTTGACAATGGCTCAGTGATTTCAGCCTTCATCCCTAATCTTTTAAGCCACTTATTGGTGTTCTTCCTTAACTGTGCTATCCTTGATGGATGTATTGCCTTGTTCTTAAGTTCATCATTAGTCAATATTGGAAACAGTGTAAGCCTTTCAGGATCATCATATAGACTGATTAACTGCTGGACTTCAGGTAGAATAGCAATGGAGTACAACTTGTGCGTCTTACTTCTCTTGTACACGATTCTGCCTTGCTTGATATTATCTTTTGTAAGTAGAGCCAAATCCGTGAAGTTGATACCTCTTAACATGAAGATCAGCTTGCCATAGTTCCAGTGATCAAATTCCCATGAACTCTTATCCAAGTTAAGATTGAAGAAGCTTCTCAACTCTTCAATACTTGCAACACGTGGAGTTGTCTTACCTGTTCTAATTCTGTACTTATTGAAGGGATAATCATCAGCATCAGCTATGCCTTCATTAATAGCCTTATTATAAAGTGCTCTTAATGTTCTCATATAGACAGAAACGGTGTTGGTCTTCAAACCTCTAGCTCTTAATTCTGTATCTAGGCTAACAACCCACTTATAATTCAGCTTCTTGAAAGGGATATTCAATGACTTACTCATAAGGACTGCGGTAAGCACCCCTGAATAGGATCTTGCATTACCATACCTTTTAGTTCTCTTTAATATCTTAATCTCCTTTTCCCAATAATCCAGTACAGTTGTACTTCTGGTTACAGATCCAGTAAGATAATTCTTAATATCCTGAATACCGGAACAAGTATCAAGTAAACTTCTTTCATACTCTAATATCCTTTCTTGTAGTCCCAATCTTTGTTCTCTTAGCCTTTTGTCAAGGGTTTCAAGCTCTTTGTTGAATAAGAATAGACAACCTTGCTTCTCATTCCAGTGCTCAAATTTGCAGGTGAAACCACTAGAAATGTCTCTTGATTGACCTTCATAAGTGATTCTAAACACAATTTTGCATGTGCCATCATTTCTCTTGTACCTTTTGTCAAGAGCCAGTTTCATGTAAATCATAGCTACTCATTTTGTAGCTTTCACAACCACTAAAAAATTTGCAGGTCATTTGCAGGTGAGCTCAACCATTTTGTTGAGATACAGAGCTTCTAGACACATGAACCTCTTAAAAACACAAAACCCAGCAAAGTATTATCAATGCTGGGTTTCCTCTGTGACCTCGGCAGGATTCAAACCTGCAACCTCTTGAGCCGTAATCAAGTGCACTATTCAGTTATGCTACGAGGCCAAAAAATATATGTTTTCCGTCACGGTTGACGAACACGGGTCTCTATTCAGCTCAACAAAACAAGAAATCTATCTGATTTCGTAGATTTTGTTGATCCTGACATTTATCGTCAGGGTATGCTACGAGGCCTTAAAGTGCTGACAAGCTTGGCTTAGTCAGTACAAATTCGCTGGCAAAGATAGTGAAATTATTAGGAATCACTAAAAGAACTAACTGCAAGTTTTCGACAGAAGCCCAAAGTACTGCACTTACCACTTACTACTTACCTCTTCACCCTAATACTCCACATGCCGAGCCGTCTTATCCTCATAAATCTCGCTAATCTTGATCATGATACCCGTTTCTTCCACACCTCCAAAATCAGAATTATGACAGGTTCCAAAGGTTTTCATGGTCGGAGACAATTGCATGTAGCTTTTAATTAAGGGTGGGACCAATTCTTCACGAGATCGAGCAAATTTGATGAGCTCTCTCATGCCATCTTTAAAGTCTTTTCCTTGCAGATCCGCCTTGAAATCAGAAATATCGTTATTAGATTCTAAAGGATGCTTCGGAACGACCAACTTGTCGGGATCTGGAAAAAAGTGCTTCATGAAATACAATACCGCATCACGTGCTTTGGAGTCGTAATTGGTGTACATGGTCACTTTCCCAAAGAAGTAATCAATATGTGGATAGTTTTTTACTAGTGCTCCCAGTCCGTCCCACAGATTTGCTAAGGCGTAGAGTCCTTTTCTAGGATCCGTTTGTGGCTGATAATCTTTTCTAACCCAAGACCTTCCTAATTCGATGGTTTGAGGTAAATATTTGGTGATGAATTCGTCTGAAAAATTGAAATAATGCGAAGAAGATAATTCTTGATGAATATTTTCAGGACCACTGATTTTAGAGCAATCAAAAAAACGATAACCCGAGATGATTCCTTTTTCCGTGGGTGACCAAACAATCAATTGATCGTAGCACTTTTCTTGCAGATCTTGTTCGTCCAAATCCAACTCTTCACCGGTTCCACCACCAGCGGCTCGGAAGGTTTCTTCTCTTAATCGACCTATTTCTTTTAAAACATTGGGAGCATTATGCTGATTCACAATATAGATCTCAGCATCGCCATTGCGGACTTTGCGAACAAATCGATCCTGATTTAATTCGGCCTGTAATAAGTTGATGTCTACGGGTGGAATAATTTCTTTCATTCTGGTCAATTAACTTAGATCGTAAACTTTGTCCTTTACCCAATCTGCCCATTCGTGGTCCGATAAACTCTTATCAAAAACAGATGGTTCGATGGGTTTACCAAAGATAATTTTAATTGTCTTATCTTTTTGTTTCATCAATTCATCCACTAAATATAACATTTCAATATTGACTTTGACACCCATATTGGAACGTAAATTTGAAAGTCCGTAGAAGAATGGAGTGAGCTCACCTTCGATATAAACAGGAAGGATGGGGGAATGGTTCTTTTTGGATTGGGTAACAAATGTTTTTTTCCAGGTCAGATCTCTTACTTTCCCTTTTTTCTTTCTACTTACCAAGCCTGATGGAAAGATGATTACCGCCTGATCAGAAGCAAATAAGTCATTCATTTCCTGCATGGCGTCTTTGGCTGTTTTCCCGTGTTTATTGATCCCTACAAAAAGATCTTTTAGTGGTTTGATCCCCAAAAGGATGTCGTTCACCACAAATTTTAAATCTTTTCTTTTAGGTTCCAAAGCCTGAACTAAAGCCAAAGCATCAAAACCTCCAAGCGGGTGATTACTGGCCAAGACACATTTCCCGGAAGTGGGTACATTTTCAAGTCCGTGAATTTCCAAACTGATATTGAATCGCTTGAGAATATCCCTGCAAAATTCAAATCCATCCAAATAGGCCGTTTCCAGTAAAATATTGTTGACTCTCTCCTGATGCGTGATTTTTTTAAGATAGTTGACAAAAAAAGGAGGCGACCATTTATGCAGTTTCGGATTTTTGTCCTTAAGTACTTTGTCAATGTCGATGAACTTATCGTTATCTTCCTTTTTACTCATGCTTTTTCCTCAAAAAAGAGATTACAAAATAAGCAATTTTGATCGGAAAAAAACAGGAGAATTTTCAAAAACAATCGACAGTCAAGCGTGAATTTCTTTCATCACTCAAAACCCATTCTCAATCAGTAAAATAAAACGAAAAAAACAGGAAATAATAGTTTGGTTTGGAAATAAGGTTTTCAAATTTTATACAATCACTCCAAAGAATCTTTGGAAATCAACTTTCGAATAAAATATTCTGCCATACAATCATTAATAAAAGCAATTTGCCCCATGGCCGCCTTTTGTTTATAATAGTTTGGATTTGGACATGAATTGTTTTTTAGGTACATGTCGGCAATACGTCCAATTAATTCTCGATCAGGTACTTGGCATTTTTCTAAAGCTATTTTAAAATCATCTATCTCCACTTCAATGCTCTTTCCAATTGAATCAGAATTTCCAATCGAATCAACCAAATAATAAACCGAATCACGATACTCCAAAGAATAACCAAAATGCTCAGCCGTTTTCTGAGAATATCCACAAAAAGGGAGAAAAAGTAAAAGAAAGACTAAATACTTCATTACAAATAAGATTGAAAAAAACTCTAAACTCGAAAAATTATCTCCCTATCGGTCGATGAGCTCGCTATCGCTCGGTTCTAAATTCGAATAACTCTACACTCGAAAAACTCTACATTCAATTCACTTTCATCCGCTTATTCAAAAAAGAAATCCATTCCCGGTAAAGCGGCATCAAAGCATTAATGTCTTCCGAAAGTTGAAACCCAATGGCTGGTGTATCTTCATTTTCTTCCGAAGCCATGAAACGTACAAGTCGGTCTTTTAAACCGTTGGTCAATTCCACAATTTGGATAAAAAGTGGGTGTTTGTCTTCGCCTAAATGAGCAGTATGCGCCACGAGGTCAAAAAACTGCTTGTCTAGGTTTTTATACAATTCAAATACTTGTTCGAAAGAAGCAATTGGCATTTTCAATGATTTTGGATAAAGTTAATGTTTTTTCGGAATCCAATGATTGTTATTGGTGACCGGTTGCCAGTGACCGGTAACCAGTTTTTATTTTCTGCAACCCAATACATGCTTTTATGAAACTGATTTGTTTTATCGGATTTATTGTTCAAATTTGTTTCAACCATTTAAATCAAATTAACATGAATAATTCAGGATTTGAAGAACTGAAGGTTTGGCAGTTAAGTCAAGATATTGCATTTTCTATTTATCAAAAATTTAATTCAAATAAAGACTTTGGATTTAAGGATCAGATACAAAGAGCAGCAGTTTCCATTTCAAATAATATTGCAGAAGGTTATGATCGAAACTATAAAAATGAATTCAAGAGATTTTTATGGATTTCAAAAGCCTCATGTGGGGAAGTAAAATCAATGCTTTTTTTAGCCGAAAGACTTCAATACATTTCTAAAGATGAAAAGACTAATTTATTGAAAGAATGTGATCAGGTTTCTAGAATGATCTTTGGATTGATAAAGTCATTAGGTTAGTGGATGTAATTATGGAACGGTTAGTGGTTACTAGAATTCAATGACTAGGTTTTGTGTTGACAGTTGAAGGCACTTAATTGCTTTTTCTTGTTGTAATTAAAAACTGGCCACTGGTTCCTGGTCTCCGGTCACTAAAAATTCCCGAAAAACCAGTACTTTTGCACCCATATTCCAGAAATGGTCAAAATACGCGACATAGAATTAGGTGATTTCCCTTTGCTTTTAGCACCCATGGAGGATGTTTCAGATCCCCCATTCCGGAAGCTTTGTAAGCAACATGGGGCGGATTTGATGTATACCGAGTTCATTTCTTCAGAAGGATTGATCCGAGATGCAGCGAAGTCTGTGCAGAAATTGGACATCTATGAATACGAGCGACCCATTGGGATTCAGATCTTTGGTTCGGAGATTGAATCCATGAAGCGTACCACCGAAATTGTGGAGAAAACCAATCCGGATATTATCGACATTAATTATGGTTGTCCGGTTAAAAAAGTAGCTTGCAAAGGTGCTGGAGCAGGGATTTTACAAGATATCCCGAAGATGGTGGAGATGACCAAAGAAATTGTGAAAACCACACATTTACCCGTGACTGTAAAAACGCGTTTGGGGTGGGATGATGATACCAAATACATTGTTGAGGTAGCTGAAAGGCTTCAAGATGTTGGGATAGAGGCAATTTCAATTCATGGTCGAACGCGGAAACAGATGTACAAAGGAGATGCCGATTGGAGTCTGATCGCCGAAGTGAAAAACAATTCCAGAATGCGTATTCCTGTTTTTGGAAATGGAGATATCGATTCACCTCAGAAAGCGGTGGAATATAAAAATCGATATGGGGTTGATGGTGTGATGATTGGTCGCGCGGCGATTGGTTATCCTTGGATTTTCAGAGAAATCAAACATTTTATTGAAACGGGCGGAGAAGAACTCGCCAAGCCAGAAATAGGCGAACGTGTGGGAGCAGCCAAAGAACATTTGCGCATGAGTGTAGAATGGAAAGGAGAGATTTTGGGAATCAATGAAATGAAAAGACATTATACCAATTATTTCAAAGGAATCTCACATTTTAAACCTTATCGAACTAAGTTGGTTACTTCAATGGATTTGGCAGAAATTAATGATACCTTAGACGAAATTTTAGTGAGTTTTTAAGTTATGGAGCAAGAAAAGGATTTTATATACGGAGTTAGAGCGGTGATCGAAGCCATCCGCAGTGGGAAGGAAATAACAAAAATTCTGATCCAGAAAGGACTTGAAAAAGACCTCTTGAACGAATTGAATGAGGAAATCAAAGGAAAAAACTACCAGTTACAATTTGTTCCTTACGAAAGATTACAAAGGGCTACCACAGGGAATCACCAAGGAGTAGTCGCTTACATTTCTCCAGTAGAATACGGGAATTTAGAGGAAGTCATTTTGAAATGTTTTGATGAAGGAAAAGACCCTTTTATCTTGGTACTAGACCGTATCACAGATGTAAGAAATTTCGGAGGTATTGCACGTTCCGCTGAGTGCTTTGGAGCAGATGCCATCGTCATTCCAGGAAAAGATTCAGTTTCCATCACTCCAGATGCCATCAAAACATCTGCGGGAGCATTGAACTCCATTCCGGTTTGTAAAGTTGACCAAATCGCAGACGGAGTAGACATCATGCAATCCCTTGGGCTCAAAGTATATTCTTGCACCGAAAAAGGAATGCTCAAAGCGGAAGACGTAGATTTCAAAGTACCTTGCGCCATCGTATTAGGTTCCGAAAAAGACGGAATTACGCCAAAAGTGATCAAAAGATCCAATGCCGTTTTCCAAATCCCAATGTCTGGAAATATCGCTTCTCTAAATGTGTCTGTAGCCGCTGGAATAGCTTCTTATGAAGTTTTGAGACAACGATCGTAATGTAATAATTAATCAATTCGTCATAAATCAATACGTCCTGAATCAATATTTC
This sequence comes from Crocinitomicaceae bacterium, assembly GCA_020436025.1. GTDB lineage: Bacteria > Bacteroidota > Bacteroidia > Flavobacteriales_D > Crocinitomicaceae > JAGQYP01. The sequence goes on along the minus strand of JAGQYP010000024.1, from coordinate 40,194 downwards.
TGAATCAATATTTCTGAATCAATTCGTCATAAATCAATAAGTCCTGCATCAATAAGTCCTGCATCAATAAGTCATAAATCAATAAACAACCTCAAAAGCACTCCGATACCCACCAATACCCTCAATATATTCCAGCATTTTAGAATAGAAAGGATCACCACCAATTGTTGCGGAATCTCCAATCACGATTAGTTTTTGCTGTGCACGGGTCATGGCTACATTCATTCTTCGGTAGTCCTTCAAAAAGCCGATTTCTCCACTTTCATTTGATCGCACCAATGAAATAATCACAATCTTTTTCTCCTGCCCCTGAATACTGTCAATAGTATTTGCGGATATCGATTCACTACCGGGGATCTCGACTTGCGCTCGATCACCTAGGTTGTTGATAAATTCCTCTATACTTTCCACCTGTTTTCTGTAAGGACTAATGATCACTGCCTCATTTTGAACTATTTCTGGATGATTTTCGATTAGTTTTTCAATCACCTGAATTTCACCTGAATTCCAAAATCCAGGGTTAGTTTCTGAGCTTTCTTCATTGAAACCAGTTCCTGCAGTGTCGATAAATTCAAAAGGGGTTTGGTAAAAGTTCTCTTCAGATTTCGGTCCCACTTCCGTCTTCAATTTACCTTCATAAAAATAACTATTCGAAAAGCCCATGATTTCCGGTTGCATGCGGTATTGGGTGTCTAAGAAAGAAATGTTCTGAATCGCATTTGCGGCTGTTTCCAAAAGGGATTTACCCAAAACTTCTTCAGCTGCCGGAGCTAAAATAGTAGGAGGCAACTGTTGATGGTCTCCACATAAAATCAATCGATCTCCTTTTTGAGAAGCTACCCAACATGCAGGTTCTAAACTTTGTCCGGCTTCGTCAATTAAAACATAATCAAACTGAAGAGAGGCTATTTCCTTGCTTGTCGAACCAATCAGTGTGGTACAAATCACTTGTGCATTCGCTACAAATTTGCTTTCCACATGCTCCTGCAGGGCTAAAATTTCCTTTCTGATTTGTCTGGCTTCAGCATACAAACGCTTTCTTTCTTGTCGATCTTCTGCCGAAAAACTTCTTTTCCATTTCCCTGCTTTGGTGCGAACTTCTTCAGCGTCTTTTTTTAATTTTTTGATCAATTTATAATCTGAAGATTCCAATATTTTAGCTTCCAATGTATTGTTGATCCGACCTATTCTCAAGGCGTTGATTCCTTTTAATCGACTATAAAAGTGATCCACTGCGGCATTGCTTGGGGCGGTAACCAAGACTTTCATTCCTCTCGAAACAAGCTCATGAACAGCTACCACCAAAGTGGTTGTTTTTCCAGTTCCGGGAGGTCCGTGAACCAAAGCAACTGAATCCGAATTCAAAATATTTTCAACGGCTTTGGATTGAGAAGTATTCAGTTTTTTATTGGTATAATTCGAACACTCATTTCGTAAATGTTGTGATTGATCCCTGTAAATTTCATTGTAGAATTTATTCAATTTTTCATTTCCCTTCGATTCCAATAATGCCAAAGCTTTTTCCATTTCCCGAAAAGTTTTGTCGTCTACCGTGGGGAAGAGGCCAAATTTGTCCGACTCAAAGATCCAATCTGGAATATCTTCTGAATTGATGCCGACTTCAATATTTTCCGAATCAAACTGAATTAATATACCATTGATTTTATTCGAAGCATCTCGGAGTTCGATTGGATCTCCTTTTTTGAATGGGATTTCTTGATTTACATCATAAGTGAAATGCAAAATAGGGCTTTCCTTAACCGAAAAATGATGTTTTTTCAGAATTAATGGATATACCGCTGAACCTTCCTGTACTTTATTTTTTATTGAATCGAAACCGTTGGAATCGGAATATCTTTTTTTAGATTCCTCGAATTCGATTTTTAAGGCTTTTTTTAGTCTTGCAATTTGATCCATTTATTACAAAATTTGCATTCGATATGAGCGAGAACAAGTATAGAGAATTAACTCCGGAAGAGCAAAGAGTAATTTTGCATAAAGGAACTGAAATGCCTTTTACAGGAGAATACGATAAATTTTACGAAGACGGAATCTACAAATGCAAGCAATGTGGAACTCCTCTTTACGATAGCAAAGATAAATTCTCATCGGGTTGTGGTTGGCCAAGCTTTGATGATGAGATTGAAGGAGCGGTGAAAAAAGTGTTGGACGCGGATGGAAGGAGAATTGAAATTGTTTGTGCCAATTGCGACGGACATCTCGGACATGTTTTTAAAGGAGAAAGATTTACTCCAAAGAATTTGAGACATTGCGTAAATTCCATAAGTTTGGTCTTTGAAGCAAAATAATATGATGAAAAAGTTAATTGGAATTTCATTTCTGTTTTTACTTGTAGCTTGTAATTCAGAAGAAAAGAAAACAAGTGCCCCGGTAGAAGAGCCGAAAAAAGAAGACACCAAAATCATGCCTTCGGATGTGGAATTGGGAACTTATTCTTTCATCGAAATCGGAGTCAAAGGCACATACGATGCTTCAAGAAAATTTTACCAAACTTTAGGTTTTCAAGAAATCCCAAATCAGTTTGAAGATACTTCGCTAATCATGCTTTCAGACAATAGTTTGAAACTTGTTTTGAATAAAGGATCCATTGCACCAGCCATGTTGGTTTACATGAATCCGAACATGGATACACTGAAAGCCAAGCTAAAAGAGCAGGGCATTTTGTATAGTGAGCCAGGAGCTGATTATATTCAGATTAAGTCTCCGGATGGCGCCCATGTGGCCATCTTGGATAAAGATCCTGCTGGAATGTTTGAAATCAAGCACCCAAATATGATGGAAATGATGCAAACCAATGATATAGGAAATCCTGGAGCATTGCCTAATCCTAAACTGGGGATTTTTGGAGAATTCTCTCACCAAGTTAGAGATGTAGAAAAAGCCATGCAATGGTGGGCAAAAGTTGGATTGATGGGATCGGGTATCATGGAGTTTGGATACAAATTTGCCATTCTGATGGACAGATGTTCCGTGGTCGGAGTTCACGAAAAACAAGACAACAAGTGGATCGGATCCGCGATTACTTATTTTGCGACCGACCAGGAAGTCCGCATCGAACAACTGAAAAAAGAAATCGATCCGGAAATGATCCGAGAAACACAACAACTTGGACCTGGTTCAGCCATCATTAGAAGCCCGGAAGGAAATCTGATTTTTGCGTTTAAGTTGTGATTTGGTTCTAGGTTCTAGTACTCGATTTATTTCTTTCTGGAATGGAGTATACTTTGGTTGGAATGTGCTTTCCGACTGAATTAATCGTGAATCGTACTTCGTAAATCGCAATTCATTAATATCTTTGCCAACTCAAATAAAAACAAGAATAAAGCATAATGGAAATTCCAAAAAATTACGAGCCTTCAAATTCAGAAGACAAATGGTATCAGTACTGGATGGAAAAAGGATACTTTCATTCAGAACCAGACGACAGAGAGCCGTTCACAATTGTGATCCCACCTCCTAATGTCACTGGGGTCCTTCACATGGGACACATGCTGAACAATACCATTCAGGATGTCTTGATTAGAAAGGCGAGAATGGAAGGGAAAAATGCTTGTTGGGTACCAGGTACCGACCACGCTTCTATTGCAACGGAAGCCAAGGTGGTACAGAAATTACGTGCTGAAGGAATTAAGAAATCCGATCTTTCTCGTGATGAATTCTTAAAACATGCTTTTGAATGGAAAGACAAGCATGGTGGGATTATTTTGGAGCAATTGAAGAAATTAGGTGCTTCCTGTGATTGGGAAAGAACAGATTTCACCATGAATCCAGAATACTCCAAGTCAGTAATTCAGGTATTCATGGACCTTTACAAAAAAGGAAAAATCTATAGAGGAGTAAGAATGATCAACTGGGATCCGGAAGCGCAAACGGCTTTATCGGACGAGGAAGTAATCCACAAGGAAGTAAATTCCAAACTCTACTATGTTCGCTATAAAATTGTTGGTTCAGATGATGAATGGGTAACTATTGCCACGACACGTCCAGAAACTATTCTTGGTGATTCAGCCATTTGTGTGAATCCAGAAGATCCTAGATTCAAAAAATTGCATGGAAAGAAAGCTATCGTTCCAATTGCAAACAGAGAGATTCCTATCATTACGGATGATTATGTAGATACAGAATTCGGAACGGGTTGTTTGAAAATCACGCCAGCACACGATACCAACGACTACGAAATTGGAAAAAGACACAATCTGGAAACTTTCGATATCCTGCATGACAACGGAATCTTGAACCATCATGGTTTACACTATGAAGGTCAGGATCGTTTCGAAGTACGTAAGAAAATAGCTTCAGAATTAGATGATCTTGGTTATTTGGTTCGCGTAGAAGATCATATCAATAAAGTAGGTTTTTCGGAAAGAACGGATGCAGCGATTGAACCTAAATTGTCATTGCAATGGTTTGTAGACATGAAAGAATTGTCTAAACCAGCTTTGGATAATGTCATGAACGGAAACATTAAGTTCTATCCGGATAATATGAAGAATACTTATGAGCATTGGATGACCAATATCAAAGATTGGTGTATTTCAAGACAGCTTTGGTGGGGACACCGTATTCCGGCATATTATTTTGGAAAGGGAGCGAATGATTATGTAGTTGCTGATAATATTGAGGAAGCGTTAAAATTAGCTCAGGAGAAATCTGGAAATACGAGTTTGACCGTTTCAGATCTAAAACAAGATGAAGATGTATTGGATACTTGGTTCTCTTCTTGGTTATGGCCGATTTCAGTTTTTAACGGATTGACAGATCCTGGAAACAAAGAGATCAAATATTACTATCCAACCAATGATTTGGTAACTGCACCGGAAATCATGTTTTTCTGGGTTGCCAGAATGATCATTGCAGGATACGAATACATGGGCGAATTACCTTTCAGAAATGTTTATTATACTGGAATTGTAAGAGATAAATTAGGAAGAAAGATGTCCAAGTCTCTTGGGAATTCACCAGATCCAATTGAATTAATTAAGAAGTATTCTGCGGATGGAGTGCGTGTAGGGATTTTGATTTCCTCACCTGCAGGAAATGATTTACCATTTGATTCATCCCAATGTGAACAAGGAAGAAACTTTACCAATAAAGTATGGAATGCTTCACGTTTGGTGACGAATTGGGAAGTAAAAGACATGGATCAGCCAGATTCAGCTAAAATGGGAATCCAGTGGTTTGAATCTAAACTTTCAAAAGCGATTAAAGAGATTGATAATCACTATTCCAAATTCAGAATTAGTGATGCCTTAATGACCACTTATAAATTGGTTTGGGATGATTTCTGTTCTTGGTATCTGGAAATTGTTAAGCCTGGATATCAACAACCTATTGATCAATTGACATACGACAAAACATTAGATTTTTTCGATGCAATTTTGAAACTGATGCACCCATTCACACCATTTATCACGGAAGAAATCTGGCATTTGTTGAGAAATAGAGAAGAAGACATCATTGTAGCAGAATGGCCAAAAGCCACTGAAGTAAACGATATGTTAATTAAGAATTTCGAGTACGATGCGAATGTTATTTCGGGAATCCGAAATCTTCGGAAGTCCAATAATATTGCTGGAAAACTAAAAATCGAATTGTTTGCCAAATACAACGATACCGTTTCAGACGAATTCAAGAGTGTGGTAATCAAACTTGGAAACTTATCTAAGTTTGAAAAAACAACAGAAAAAGTTCCTGGAGCCTTCTCATTCATGGTTAAAGCGAATGAATATTTCGTGCCTATGGGAGAGGATGTAGACGTTGATGCAGAAATCAAAAAGATCGAAGAGGAATTGGAGTACAGCAAAGGTTTCTTGCAATCCGTAGCAAAGAAATTAGCCAATGAAAAATTCGTTTCCGGAGCACCAGAAGCCGTAGTAGCTGCAGAACGTAAAAAAGAAGCCGACGCCAAAACGAAAATCAAGGTGCTGGAAGAAAAGTTGGAATCGCTAAAAGCGTGATTTGAGTTCAAAATGAAAAATGCAAAGTGCAAAATGGTTATATATTATAAACTCGAAAAACTCAACATTCGAAAAACTCTACACTCGAATAATTCTACATTCGAAAAACTCTACACTCAAATAACTCTACACTCAAATGCGTCATAATATTTCTGAAATAAACGAGATCATAAGGGACAGAAGAACGATCTATCCAGAAAATTTTTCTAATCGGAAAGTTCACAAGGAACAGGTCGAATTGCTTTTGAATAATGCGATTTGGGCTCCAACTCATGGTCTGACTCAGCCTTGGAGATTTAAAGTTTTCATGGAAGATGCTCGTCAAACTTTGGCGGATTTTCTAGCAGAAACATATGTGGAAGTGACCAATGAAGAAACTTTTGTTGAGGCAAAATTGGAGAAAATGAAGACCCGACCCTTGCAAGCTTCTGCGGTTATTGCGGTTTGCATGGAGCGTCAGGAAACGGAGAAAATTGCCGAAATTGAAGAAATTGAAGCATGTGCGTGTGCCATACAAAATATGCATTTAACGGCTACAGCAATGGGTCTTGGTGCTTTTTGGGCTAGTCCAAAGTTTATCTATTCCCCTAAAATGAACAAGTTTTTAGGTTTGGGAGAAAAAGATAAGTGTTTGGCTCTGTTTTATATTGGATATCCGGAAGGCGAATGGCCAAGATCTAGAAGAAGACCCATCGAATACGTGACGGAATGGAAGACAACTTAGATAACAAGCTGGATATCGGTTTCGTCAACTACAAGAAACATCCCTCCAATCAAAACTATGTCGTGTTTCGATTCAAAGAAACCAATATGGCTGATTTTTTCAGAAGCAGACTGGAAGAAGAGAAAATTTGGTTTGAAGAAGGACTGGATGAACTGAAGTCAGGAAAAAAGGTAGTGATGTTCGGAGTCCACAAAACCGATTATTCCAAAGCCCAAAAGATTAACTACGAAACATCTGGCAAACACAGAAAACCTTTCATAGCCGACAAAGCCTTGCGCTACACCTTAATGACACTATTGTTCGGTTTACTGGCCCTAGCAATTTACGGAGTAATCAAAGTCAATTTTCTTTAAAGTAGAAAAGGTTAACGGGTAAAACTTGAGTTTTTAGAGTCAAACTTGCCTAAAAGTCCAATTTTCATTCCGAATTTCAAATTTCGCATTCCGAATTAAAATTTTGGTCTGCTTTTTGCTACATTTAGGGAAACTTAATTTAAAGGACAATGACATCATTACTATTTGGACTACTTTGCTTGATAAATTTCCACGACCATCAATTGATTGATTCTTCTGAAGATGAAAAACAGGTTCAAAAATCTGTTGAGAAGTGGGTAGAAGACAATATCGCGAAATGGGAAGGAATGAATTTTGATAAATTCCACGCTTACTATACAGAAGAGTTTGAGATGCAGAGCATCAAAGTGAACATGTATAAAAGTCAGCTTGAAAATCTAGAGAGAAGAAAAAAGATGGACAAGTACACAGGTACCGATGAAGAGTATGATGAAGAGAAAAAAGCACTAAAAGATAAGATCAGTAAAACAAAAGAAAAACTAAAGGATTTTAAACCTCGCGTGACTTATTATGAAATCTACATGTGGTCCAATATTCAAACAAAGAATGGGTTGACCTTATACATGGAGATTTATTTTAAGTTGAACGACGACTACGAGGTGACAAGTCACAAGATCAATTCTTCCATAGGTGGGGATAAAGACCCTGCGAAGAATGAGATCATGTACAAAAAGAACTAGAGTTCAATCACATCTTCAATCAAGATAAATTCCTTTCGACTTAGTTTGCGCCAAACAGCTTTTGTGGCATAAACTTTTTGATTTGCGTTGGGTAAATGGGATTTCGCCTTTTGGTAATCGGAAAAAACAATAACATCCGCCTTTAAATTTTCATGTTGATTTGGATCAGGATTCAAAACGATCCGATGTCCTTCAAATTCAATTATTTCCTGACCATTTAGCTGAATGTTTTGCAATCGATTTTTGACTATGGGGTGAGAATATTTGGTATTCACGTTCCTCGAGTTTGATAAAAGCAGGCTTTGATTACCTTGTTTGATCAGGAGACAAATTCCCTTTTCATCATATAAATAAACAGCGTTTCGTTGGTCCTCCTCTAGCATGAAGAGGCATTGAATCAAGCTACATGTTCCTACTAATACGATTCCTTTTTTCCATGCATTTATCTTGAGCATCCATCCGAAAAATAGTAGTAGACCCAGATAATAAAAAAGTAAGGTTATTGGACTCAGATAAAGTCCTTTCCAGAAAAAAGCATCAAACTGATAAAAGCTATCAAGTGAATAAGTTACCCAATCTATTAAGACATCTAAAATTCGAAAAATGAACTCTTGAAGAACAGGAATCCATCCAATCAGCAACCCCATTAAGAATAATACGACAACCATAAAAGCAAAGGGGATGGCGATCAAATTCGTTACTAAGAAATGCAAAGGAAAAGAATGAAAATAATAAATGGTCAAGGGCAAGGTGGTGATTTGCACGGCTAGGCTAACGGCGATTATTCCCGAGAAATAGTTAACCACAATGTATTTGCTTTTCAATTTCTCCACAAGAAACTCTCCGAAATACAAGATGCCGATCAACGCTCCAAAGGAAAGTTGAAACCCAACAGATCCAATTTGAGATGGGTCGATGAGTAAAATGATTAAAGCAGTGAATATAAGAATATGCAGTTTTTCGCTTTTGCGTCCAAGTAGGAGGAAAATGGAATAAATGCTGATCATGATTCCCGCACGAACCGCACTTACGGCAGCTCCGGTTAGGAAAATAAAAAACCAGATGAGAAGAAAAGCAAGCAAGATTCCAATCAGTTTTTTTTCCAGTTTGAACCATTTCAATCCAGATAGAATCAAAAGATATACAATACCAATATGTAAACCCGAAACAGCCATGATATGTGCTACACCATTTTCAATAAAGAGGTTTTTGGAGTCTGGATGAAGATCTGTTTTATCTCCCAGACAAATGGCCATAATGAGTCCGTGGTTGCTGGTATTTTCTTTTAATATTTTCTGAATGGATTCTTTCAATCGATCTAATTGAGAGGAAATACTGGAGTGTGATCCCACTATTTGAATTTGGTTGCTGTCAATCCACCCCTTAAATGAAATTCCTTGTTGCAATAGATAGCCGTTGAAATCCAATTTCCAAGGGAAATGACTTGCATGGATTTTTTGAAGATTTAAGTGGGTCAATTCTACAAGTGTTCCAGTTGGAAGTTTGGTACAATCGCCCGACATACTTAACTGAATTGTATTTTGAATATAATTTTTTGGTGTAATGAGTTTGGCAGTATAAGTATGGAATCGCCCACTTTGTTTGGAGGAAACAATTTCAATTTTTGAATTTTCAAGATAGATCGATTCGTTTTGATTTTTTTCTTGATCCAGGGCACTTCTGATTTCAGCGTAAAATAATCCAGACAGGAAAGCAAGCGACCAGATCAATCCTCCACTTTTTGTATTTCTAATAAAAATAAGGGTTAAAAGAATCAGAGAAACAAATACTAATATCGCGGACTGGGACAGTAGATTACTGAAAACCATTAGAATGCCTAAAATGAAAGCTATTCCCGTCTTGGAAAAAGTGGAGATCATTTGATTTTGATTTAAGTGGTTGAAACAAATTTAGGAGAAATGACCGAATCTTGGTATTCCTCAATGCATTAAGTCAGTACTTTTTTTAAGTGATAAGATTTTGAGATACTTATTTTTATTTTATCTTAGTGCGAAAATTAAACTATTCATTGCTAACAAATTAATTACGATGAAAAAATTGAAAAGACTAAGTCTATTATTTACAGTTGCTTTATTCTCATTAACGTCTTGTGGAGATGGAGAAAAGACGGAGAAGAAAAATGATGCTCAACAAGTTGATACAAATGAACAAAATGAAGGGGTTGCTATTCCGGAATCAGATGATATTGATTTCCATTTGCCTTCACCACTTCAAATTGCATATATTTTCAAAAATTCAGGTCTACAGTATACTCCTGGATTAACAAATGATCAAGCGAAGGTTGAAAATTACATTTCGAAATACCAACAGTTGTTGAATTTTGGAGTGTACTCTGCAGATCTTGCATACTGCGTAGAGAATGGGAAGTCGCAAGATGCGAAGAACTATTTAACAGTAGTAAAAACCCTTGCTGAAAAAATTGGCATGAATTCTGTTTTCGATAATCAAGGACTCCTTGAAAGATTCGATAAGAATATTGCTAACAAGGATTCGATCGAACAAATTTTGATCGACGTTCACGAAAAAACAGAAATGTATCTTGAGGATAACGAGTTGAAGTACTTCGCAACAATCCAGTTTGCTGGAGCTTGGTTGGAAGGAATGTATTTGGGATCACAACATGCATTGACAAATAAGAACGAAGATCTTGGAATGATGTTGATCGAACAATTAGGGATTCTTTCAAATCTTGTTAAAGGATTGAAATCGAGTGCAGATCAAGGTGAATTGCCAGAAGTTAAAGATTTGGCATCTAAGCTTGAAGATTTGCAACACGCTATGGAAGGTCTGGAGTCTGTGAAGAAATTTGATCAGGGAGGTCAGATTGTGAGACTAACTGATGAAGAGTTAAAGCTTATTGCGGAAAAGATTAAGACTCTAAGAGAAGAAATTGTTAATGCTTAAACACAAGAAGTCATGAAGAAATTATTAGGAGGAATTTTAATGTTATCAGCAGCATTTGTAATCGCTCAAACAGCGGACGAGATTGCTGAATTCAGAGAAAAAATTACAGCGAATAAATCAGAAGCTCAGTCTTCTTTGACTCCATACAAATACGATGGATCAAAAATTACTTACTACAATGTGAAAACATTCGAGCAAGTAAAAGAAGTTGAGGTGTATCTTTTCAATAACACAGATTATAAATTTAGCTTCAGCGCTAAAAGTGCGAATCATGATGTGGTTGTAAAGATTTATGACAAAGACAGAGAATCTGAAGATAGAGTATTGTTGAAAGAAATTTCCAACGTTAAAGGGACATCTTTCTTATTGAACTCTAAAGAATTGAACGATACTTTCAAAAGCAAAGGTGGTTCTGACAGATTGAAAAGAGTTTATGTTGATTACGTAATCCCAAAATCAACCGGAAAAGTGGACAAAACTTCTATGGATTCCAGAGGAGCCGTTGTCTTGGTGATGGGATATAAATAAAATTAACACCCACGGAATTTCAAGGCCTCATCCTTTAGGATGGGGCTTTTTTAGTTTATATTTGCACTCTCAAACTTTGAAATAAATGATAAAGATTACACTACCAGATGGGTCAGTCAAAAGCTACGAGGCCGATTTTATTACTCCAAATGATGTTGCTTTGGATATTTCTGAAGGACTAGCCAGAAATGTATTAGCAGCAAGTATTAATGGAAAAACAGTTGATTCAAATACCAAAATCACCAACGATTCGAAATTGAAATTGTTTACCTGGAATGATAAAGAAGGAAAGTCTACCATGTGGCACTCTTCTGCTCACCTTTTAGCTGAAGCTTTAGAATTTTATTACCCAGATATTAAATTAGGAATCGGACCTCCAATCGAAAATGGATTCTATTACGACGTAGATTTCGGAGATCAAGATTTTACGGATGCCGACCTTAAAAAGGTGGAAGATAAGATGATGGATCTTGCTCGTTTAAAGAATGAGTATATCCGCCAGGAAATATCTAAAGCGGATGCCATTGCCAGATACAAGGAAGTGAATGATCCATACAAATTGGAGTTGTTGGACGGACTGGAAGACGGATCCATTACTTTTTACACACAAGGTAATTTTACAGATTTATGTAGAGGTCCGCACATCCCACATACAGGATTCATAAAGGCAGTGAAGTTGATGTCCATTGCAGGAGCTTATTGGAGAGGAGACGAGAAAAACAAACAATTGACTCGTATTTATGGTATCTCATTTCCAAAAGCAAAAGAATTAAAGGAATATCTTGAATTGCTGGAAGAAGCAAAGAAGAGAGATCATAGAAAATTAGGGAAGGAATTGGAATTATTTACTTTTTCTCAGAAAGTGGGACAAGGATTACCACTTTGGTTGCCTAAAGGAGCTGAATTGAGAGAGAGATTGGAAATGTTCCTAAAGAAAACACAAAAACAAGCAGGGTATGTTCCTGTAATCACGCCACATATTGGAAATAAAGATCTTTATGTGACTTCCGGACATTATGCCAAATACGGAGAGGACTCTTTCCAACCCATCCATACTCCAGATGAAAACGAAGAGTTTTTGTTGAAACCAATGAACTGTCCTCATCACTGTGAGATCTATGCTTCCAGACCTAGATCCTACAGAGAATTACCATTAAGATTGGCAGAATTTGGAACAGTTTATCGATACGAGCAATCGGGAGAGTTGCACGGACTAACAAGAGTTCGGGGGTTTACTCAAGATGATGCCCATATTTTCTGTACTCCGGATCAGGTAAAAGAAGAATTTAAGAAAGTTATTGATATCGTGCTTTACATATTTAAAACACTAAGTTTTGATGATTATAAAGCTCAGATTTCATTAAGAGATCCTGAAAATAAGGAGAAGTATATTGGTTCTGATGAAAATTGGGAAAAGGCAGAAAACGCCATTAAAGAAGCTGCAGCCGAAAAAGGATTACCAACTGTTGTAGAATATGGTGAAGCGGCATTTTACGGACCCAAACTGGATTTCATGGTTCGAGATGCGCTAGGACGCGAATGGCAGTTGGGAACCATTCAGGTAGATTATAATTTACCAGAGAGATTTGAACTGGACTATATTGGGGCAGACAACGCCAAACACAGACCTGTCATGATCCACAGAGCACCATTTGGCTCAATGGAAAGGTTTGTTGCTGTATTGATCGAACACTGTGCAGGAAACTTCCCTTTGTGGCTAACATCTGATCAATTTGCGATCTTACCAATCAGTGACCGCTTCAATTCTTATGGCGAAAAAGTTTTGGATTATTTAAAAAATCACGATATTCGCGGTTTTATTGATGATCGAAACGAATCAACTAAACGTAAAATACGTGACTGCGAAACGCAGAAAGTACCGTTTATGTTGATTGTTGGAGAGCAAGAAAGTGATGCCAATACTGTCTCTGTGAGAAAGCATGGGGAAGGGGATATTGGTGTTATGCAATTAGATGAATTTGTTTCTTTCATCAATAATATTGTAAACGAAGAAATAAAGAGTAATAACGACTAAAAAAAGCGAATGAATAAAAAAGGTCGGGGACCTATTAGACCTAGGAGAAATGAAGATGCTCACCGCATCAATGACCGAATCACAGCAAGTGAAGTGAGATTGGTTATGGATGGAGAAGGAGCAGAAGTATTGCCATTACGTGTGGCCTTGCAAAGAGCTGAAGAGGCTGAATTGGATTTGGTAGAAATTTCTCCAAATGCTACTCCACCGGTTTGTAAAATCATTGACTACAGAAAGTTTCTTTACGAACAAAAAAAGAAGCAAAAAGAACTGAAGTCGAAGCAAAGTAAAGTCGTTGTAAAAGAAATTCGATTCGGACCAAATACAGATGATCATGATTTGAACTTTAAATTGAATCATGCGCGTAAGTTTTTGATGGAAGGAGCAAAGGTAAAAGCATATGTATTCTTCAAAGGAAGAACAATTGTTTTTAAGGAAAGAGGAGAAATTCTTCTTTTGAAATTTGCTCAAGAATTGGAAGATATTGGGGTTTTAGAACAAATGCCCAAACTAGAAGGGAAGAAAATGATTATCATGATCAACCCAAAGAAGAAGTAATTAAGTCGATGGTTATATATTTTAAAAATTAAAAGAGATGCCAAAAGTAAAAACAAATTCCAGCGCTAAGAAGAGATTCAAAGTAACTGGAAGCGGAAAAATCAAAAGGAAGCACGCTTTTAAAAGCCACATCCTTACGAAAAAGTCCAAAAAGAGAAAACTTGCTTTGACACATGATGGACTTGTGGACAAAGCAGATGAGAAGAATGTAAAACTTATGTTGAATATCTAATATTCAAGGTTAAATTGTTAAACCCGGTATTGGGTAACTAAGTGGGTACGAAATAAGATCCCGCCTCATACCAAAAAAATTATTAATTATGCCAAGATCAGTAAATTCAGTAGCATCAAGAGCAAGAAGAAAAAGAACTCTTAAAATTGCCAGAGGTTACTACGGAAGAAGAAAAAATGTGTGGACAGTTGCAAAAAATGCAGTTGAAAAAGGGTTAGTTTACGCTTACGCACACAGAAAACAAAAGAAAAGAAACTTTAGAGCTCTTTGGATTCAAAGAATTAACGCTGGTGCAAGACTTCATGGAATGTCTTACAGTGAGTTCATGGGGAAAGCAAATGCTAAAGGAATCGAATTGAACAGAAAAGTTCTTGCAGATTTAGCAATGAATCACCCTGAAGCTTTCAAAGCAGTTGTTGATTCTGTGAAGAAATAAATTATTATAAACTATCGACTTTAAAAAAGGGACTGAAAATCAGTCCCTTTTTTTGTTCTCAATTTCAGAGAAATGCTATTTTTATACTGAGGATGAATTGGAAACTCAAAATAGTTATTGGCCTTTTACTCACTTTACTATGCCTACCTAATAAAGGTTTGAGTCAGGGTGGTGGATACGGTAGTATGCCTTCTCCTTTACAGATTGTCCTTATCTTTCAAAATCCGGATTTAAAATACGATTCTACTCTTGTTCATTCTTTTAGTGAGACAGGGAAATATAAAACCAAATACAAGCAAATTGTAAATTTTGGGGTCTACCTCGCCGACATGGCTTATGCGATTCAAAATAAAAGAAATGGAATTGCCATAAAATATTTGCACGCCATAAAAGAGCTGGGAGAGAAATGTGAAATCAACCAAATGTTCAATAAACTATCTATTTACGAACGCTTTGAAAGTAATTTGGAGAATAAGGATTCCATGATGACCATCCTTCTCGATTTGAGTATCACATTTGAAGAGTACTTGCAAGATGAGGAAGTCATGCGATTAGTCGGAATCCAATTTGCTGGAATTTGGGTAGAAGGTTCCTATGTGGCGTCCCAAATTGCCTCTTTCCAATCAAGTGAAAGTCTGAATAAATTATTGGTTCACCAGTATCCCGTATTAGAAAATATTGTTGATGTTTTAAATAACTTACCTTCCCAAGATCCTTACCACAAAGAGTTAACTTCAGACTTAGCCGAATTGAAAAAGGCCATGTCTGAAATGAAAACAATCAAAAAATTCATGAAGAAGAAATACGAAATTCCATTAACGGAAGAAGAACTCAAGATCGTTGAGGAGAAAATAAGAAGAATACGGACCAAAATGATTGCTGAAGGTTAAGTTAGAGCCTATTTTGACCATTCATGTATTTTTTCATCCATTTCTTTTTGTTTGTTCTATATTCGTAAATCTGACTCAAAAACTAAAACAATTCGTGATCATGAAAAAAAGGTTATTTATCTTCCTTTGTATAGCTTCATTGGCTACAACTTCCTTTGGACAAAAGAAAAAAGGCACTGAAACTGAAGAAAAATCTGCAATTAATTCTTCCCTGGTTTCTGGTTTAAAATGGAGATCTGTAGGTCCGGCTTTAACCGCAGGTAGAATAGCAGATATAGCTGTTAATCCAAATAATCCGGCGGAATATTATTTAGCCATAGCTTCGGGTGGTGTTTTTAAAACTACAAATGCAGGGACAACTTACGAACCTATTTTTGATAGTTATGGTTCTTATTCCATTGGTTGTGTGACTCTAGATCCAAATAATAGCAATGTTGTTTGGGTAGGAACGGGAGAAAATAATAACCAACGCTCTGTAGCATTTGGAGACGGAATTTACAAATCGGAAGATGGAGGAAAATCTTTTAAAAATCTTGGATTGAAAAATTCTGAGCACATTTCAGATATCCTTGTTGATCCGAGAAACTCAAATGTGGTATACGTAGCTGCTTATGGTCCGCTTTGGTCTGCAGGAGGAGACAGAGGAGTTTACAAAACAACAGATGGAGGAAAGAATTGGAAACAAATTTTTAAGATTTCAGAAAATACGGGTTGTGCAGACTTAGTGATGGATCCAAATAATCCGGATGTGCTTTATGCTGCCATGCATCAAAGAAGAAGACATGTGTGGACTTATGTTGGAGGAGGACCAGAAAGTGGGGTTTTCAAAACAATGAATGGGGGAGAGAATTGGGAGGAATTGACCAATGGTTTGCCTCAAAATAAAATGGGTAGAGTTGGTTTAGCAATTTCTCCGGTGAACTCCAATTATGTGTATGCCATTGTAGAAGCCAAAGACGATAAACATGGATTTTACAGATCAACGGACAGAGGAGCTAGTTTTAGTAAAATGTCTTCCCACAGTACCTCTGGAAATTACTACCAAGAAATTTATTGTGATCCAAAAGATGTAAACAAAGTATTTTCTATGGATACATGGTTGCATCATACTGAAGATGGAGGAAAAACATTTAAAGCTACAGGAGAGGAGAACAAACACGTAGATAATCACTGCATTTGGATCGATCCTCAAAACACGGATCACTGGTTGGTAGGTTGTGATGGAGGTTTGTACGAAACTTGGGATCATGCAAACAAATGGCATTACAAACCGAATTTGCCAATTACCCAGTTCTATAAAGTGGCAGTTGACAACGCGGAACCATTCTACAATATTTATGGAGGTACTCAGGATAACAATTCTCAAGGAGGGCCGTCAAGAACCATCAATAACGCGGGTATTACTAATGCCGACTGGTTTATTACGAATGGAGGAGATGGATTTGAATCGGCGATTGATCCTGTGAATCCAAACATTGTCTATGCTCAAGCACAGTATGGTTGGATAGTTCGATACGACAAAACTACTGGTCAAAAAATTGGAATTCAACCGATGCCTTTGAAAGGGGAGGAAGCTTTTAGATGGAATTGGGATGCGCCATTATTGGTGAGTCCTCATGACCACAAAACGCTGTATTTCGCTGCCAACAGATTGTTTAAATCAACAGATTATGGGGATACTTGGGAACGTGTTTCTCCGGATTTGACCCGACAGATCGATCGAAATAAATTGAAAGAAATGGGCAAAACATGGGGGATGAACACCGTGATGAAGAATAAATCTACCTCCATGTATGGAAATATTGTTGCCTTGGATGAGTCACCTTTGAAGAAGGGCTTACTTTATGTTGGAACAGACGATGGATTAATTCAGGTATCTGAAGATGACGGAAAAACATGGAGACAAATGGAGTCATTCCCAGGAATTCCAGCTTATACTTATGTGAACATGCTGATTGCAGATAAATACGATGAAAATGTAGTTTATGCCGTATTCAATAATCACAAAAGTGGAGATTTCAAACCATATATTTTGAAGTCAGCGGATAAAGGAAATACCTGGACTTCCATTTCAGGGAATTTACCGGAGAGAGGTTCTGTGTATGCGATGGCTCAGGATCACGTAAATAAGAATCTTTTGTTTTGCGGAACTGAATTTGGATTCTACTTTTCAATTGATGGCGGAAAAGACTGGGTAAAATTAACAGCAGGCTTGCCAACAGTTGCGATCAGAGATATTGCCATTCAAGCAAGAGAAAATGATTTGGTTGTCGCTACTTTCGGAAGAAGTTTCTATGTTCTGGATGATTATTCTGTTCTCAGAGATTTGAAAGCGGAGGATCTTGATAAAGATGGAGCAATTTACCCAATTAAGGACGCATGGCATTATGTGGAGTCGAATCCAATTGGACTGAGAGGAAAATCTTCCATGGGAGCCAGTTATTTTACTTCCCCAAATCCTGATTTTGGAGCTACTTTCACTTATTATATCAAAGAGAAAAGAAAGACAGCCAAAGAGAAAAGAACGGATGAAGAAAATAAATTGGATAAAGATGGTAAGGACGTGCCATGGATCAGCATTGAAGAAATGCGAAAAGAAGATCTGGAAGAAAAACCATTTTTACTTTTTATCATTCGCGATGCTGAAGGAAATGAAGTGAATAGAATTAAAAAGTCGGTTTCCAAAGGAATCAATCGAGTGACATGGAACTTAAGATCGGCTTCTACGAGTCCAATTAAATTGTCAAACGGAAAAACAGGTAGATATTCCAATCCTGATGATGGGTATATGGTGAAACCTGGGAAATTCAATGTTCAGTTATTTAGAGTGGATAATGGAGAAGTGACTCAATTAAGTTCTAAAGTTGAATTCAATGTAAAATCTTTGAATACAAACGCTGTACCTTCTGATCCTGCAGAAATGCAAGTGTTTACAACTCAGTTGAGTGAATTGAATAGATCCGTTGACGGAGCATCGAGAATCATGAGAGATTACAAGAATCGTTTGGCTCATATCAAACAGGCGGTAATTCAATATCCTGGAACAAACATTAATTTATTGAAGGATATCAAAGCCTTGGAAGAGAAGTTTTACAAATTGGAAATTGCCATGTGGGGTGATGGAACTTTATCCTCCAAAGACATTGAAACGGTGCCTTCGATTTCGGATAGGGTAGGTACGATTTCGTATCAGATTTATGGATCGACCGCCAATCCAACAACAACTCAGAAAAAGTCCATGGAATTGGCGAAAGAAGAGTTTGTTCAAGCTAAAAAAGATCTGGATTTCTTAGTGGTTTCGATCAAGGATTTAGAGAAGAAATTAGCACAAATTCCAATTCCTTACACACCAGGAAGAGGAGACGAGTGGAAGGAAGAGTAGGTATTAATTATCAATCGAGCGATTTCGAGCTCGTCGACTAATTCAGAGATAGTTTTGAAATTGATATAGCTTTGATTAGAATGGAAAAGAAGAATTACATAACTGGAATTGGAGGGATTTTTTTGAAATCGAAGGATCCTAAGAAAATGAATCAGTGGTATGCCGATCAGTTGAAAATGAATATGACTGATTATGGTGCTTCTTTCCGTTTTATTGATGAACGAACCAAGAAACAGGGCGTGGCTCAATTCAGTTTTTTTAGTGAGGATACCAAATATTTTGATCCTTCCACTAAAGAAACCATGCTAAATTTTAGGGTACGAGACATTGAAGAATTCGTCGAAGTTTTAAAAAAAGAGGGTGTTCAAGTTTTGGATGAAATTGAAACATTTGACTACGGTAAATTTGTGCACATTCTCGATCCAGAAGGAAACAAAATTGAACTTTGGGAGCCGGTTGACGCTGGATTTGGTGAATCCATGGAAAACGACTCCCAAGTAAATTTCTAGTTCTACCAGACTACATAATCGTTGGAAATATTCGCCATCCTTGTGTTGGGCACTTGTTTTCCTTTGCTGAGTTTGGAAACTCGATCAATCACATAATATTGTAGTTCAGATAAATGAATCTTTCCGTCTTTATTCAAATCTGCATTTTGGGTTTTAAGTCCCATCAACATGACATAAGTAAAGAGTCCGTTTTTCCATTCATCACTTTCCATGGCAAATTCAACACCACCTGCAGATGAAATCACGGTTGCACCCGAACCTCTTCTTAAGTCATTGAATAGGGTATTCATCACCTTACTTGTCGAAACCCCTTTGTGCTTGTTTTCAATGTCGATTCCCACTGCTCGGAAGGCCACATCGCCAACCTCATCTTCCGTATCCACATTTTGATCCATCATGGTCACTTCTTCTTTGTCTATTTCTCCAGAGTGACATGTATCCATGATCAACAATTTTTTAATTGGTTTGATGCCATCCAGAAGTGCTTCCAACTTGGAGTATTCCAATCCTTTTTTAGCCGGATGCATGAAGTCGATGTCATGGGTTCCATAGTAATAATTGAATTGTTCATCCAAGACTCCATGTCCCGCAATGAAAAGAATCACTTCATCATTAATTTTAGCATCTTTCAAAAAGATTTTTACTTGTTCCATATTGGCTACTGTCACATCTTCATTGGTAATGGAAAGTAAATGCACCTGATCGAAATTCTTGTTTTGCTGATACAATGCCACTAAATCTTTCGCATCTTTTGCCGCATATTGCAAGTCAAATCGACTGTCTTTGTACTTGCTGGTTCCGATTGTTACCAAATAAAGATGTTTCTCTTTTTTACCTTGAAAATCCACGTCAATGGTCTTTTTCAAACTTTCTGCACCTTTTTCATTTAGTACCGATACTTGAATTTTATTCATTCCCTGAATCAGTTCAAGATCTAGATTTTTAGAAACTTCTGAAGCGGATTCAACTGGGATTCCTGTGGTTCCGTAAAGTGGTACATCATTGATCCAAACCTGAATTCGATCCAATTTGTATTTAGAGTCTTTTCCTTGAATTTGAATGCTTATTTTATCGGATTGAGTTACCAAAGGAATGTCTGCTTTATTCAAAATCGCAATCTCCGGAAGGTGTAATTCTTTGGAAAAATGACTTTCATCCAATCCCATTCGCTTCAATCTTTTCATGTAGGCAGATTCGTAAACTTGGATCAGTTCGGGATTTTCAGAATGCATCGCTTTTAACACAATGTCAGGTCGATTGAATTTAAGGTCGAACTGCTCAAAAGGATAAGCATTTTTCCCGATTCTGAAAGTAACCAGATCAAATCCGTCTTTCGAAACTTTATAGTAATTCTCAGCAGTTTTGAAGATGTAGTTTTCGTCTTCTCCCACCAATGTCAACAAAGCCGTTCCTGTTTCTGGATCTACAATCTGAAACTCACCATTTCTTTTCGATATGCCAATAAATCCATTTTTATCAATGGAAATTGAACTTGTGATTAAAGTATTGAAATCAGGCGACTGACTTTTCGATCCAGTGAATATGTTTTCGTAGTGCAAGTTTCTATTTGTAGCAGTTACGATTACATCACTAGGGCGATTCAATCGCATCGGAAGGCCGGGACTTGAAAGATTCTTTCCTTCCGAAACAGAATAATTTCCTACAGTGTAGGTTTTCAGTCCGTCGTAGCCATTTACAATAAGAGTTTTACCATCTCTCGAGAAGTTGGCGTAGGACTTCTTAAACATGTTCAGAATACTTTTGTCGGTGTTCGAGAAAACGATATTCCAGGAGTTGGTGGAATACACATTTACCTGACCCGTATTAAAGCAAACAAGCAATAAAGAGCCATCGTGACTAAATTGAACCGACTTTGCTTCCAAAACCAATTCCAATTCGGCAACAGCAGGTTTGGTATCCAATTTTCTTAATAAATTCCCTGTTTCCAAATCTACAATGGAGACGCCTTTTACCCCTCCTCCTGCACAAGCGATCATTTTCTCATCGTTAGTGACAGCAAAATCATTCAAATTCATTTGGCCATGAAAAATCGGGTATTTGTAAATTGGATCATCTCCTGATATGTCGTAAAGTCTTAACTCGTCCTTTTTAATTTTGGTCAGCAAGTAATTTCCTTTGGTAGTGATTCTCAAAATATCTCTTTGTCTCAATTTGCTTTTGATCGCATTTTTCACCTGACTTTTCCCCACGTTTTTGAGTCCACCCAAATTCAAGTTCCCTCCGCTTAGAAAGTTATTCCCCACATTTTCAGCTTCTTCTTTCCATTCGTTTCCAATGTTCGGATCTTTCTCATCTTTTGGTTCTGGAAGTTGGAAATAGTAAGTGGGTTCCCCTTTATTGAAGTCCCAGAAAGTGAGCATTCTTTCACTGTTCATGGTCACCAGCTGGTTCAGATTATCATTAAAACAAAAGGCCAAAATGGGATTCACTTCCCCTTTTAGGTTTTTGTAAAGTACTTTTCGGTTGACATCCCACACTTTAATCACGTTGTCCTTGGAAACTGTTCTCTTGAACATGGTATTTTTAAATCCGGTACTAGCAAAAGTGTTTCCATCCGGGCTAAAAACGATGCATTTTACAGGTTCGTCTGCTCCCTGACCTTCATTTTCGTTCACATAAGTATGCAGTGTTTTTTGCGTGGCGATATCCCAAAGTTTGATCGAGCGATCCTGAGATCCTGTTACCAGCAATTTCTTTTTTGGATTGTAATCCATCGAAGTAACTGCGGCCAAATGCGCTTGTATTTGAGAAATCTTTTTGAAAGTATTGGCATCCCAAATCTGAACAACCCCTGAGCCTCCAGATACTATGATTTTAGAGTCATTTTCGATCAGTGCAATTCCAGTAATGGCAGTAGCTAATACTTTTCCGGCTTTGATTCTTGAGTTGGTCTTGGTGTCAATTAATGCTGCAACTCCTTTTCGAGTTCCAACAAGTAATTTGGTCTCCGATTCGTTCAGATTCAACTGGGTTATTGGAAATTTGATATTATCGATGGATTCGGCTCTCCACTGATTGCTTTTTTTCAGTTCGAAAATTTCTCCTCTTAAAGAACCAGCATAAATTCGGTCTCCGCTTTTAAAACTTTGCAGCGTTAAAACACCACTACTGATTCTGGAACTATCAGAAATATCCCAGGTATTTAGATCCCAAATAATGATTTTTCCATCTAGGTCTCCAGATACAATTTTGTTGTCTTTATCGGTAAAACTAATCGAAGTAATCTTTTTTTCATGCCCTTCCAGCACTCCTATGATCTTTCCCGATTGGACTTCCCACACTTTGATCGTATTTTCCCCATCATTGATGTTGGCGATGTACTCTCCGGCAGAGTTGTACACGATCTTGGTAATGACACCCAGATTGCGTTCCTGAGTAATCAATTCAGCCTCTTGTGAAAATGTGTTTAGTGTAAGAATAAATAGGAAGATAAAAAGGATGTACTTTTTCATGTTTTAGAATTTTTCTAGTGCAAAAGTACAAATATCATACCTATTTACTAGGCAAATAACTAAAATTTAAGGTTTTGTTCGCTTTGCAATACAGAAGGTCAT
Organism: Crocinitomicaceae bacterium; assembly: GCA_020436025.1. Taxonomy (GTDB): domain Bacteria; phylum Bacteroidota; class Bacteroidia; order Flavobacteriales_D; family Crocinitomicaceae; genus JAGQYP01. Next base: position 17,389 of record JAGQYP010000024.1, on the reverse strand, counting down.
CCGAGGCTACAAAATCAAAATTTCTCTTTAACTTTAGCCATTCTAAAATCAAAATATCCATAAAATGAAGATAAAGAATTATGTGATGGGTGAATGGGTTGAAGGGAATGGAGAAGAAACTCCACTTTACAACGCCATTACAGGAGAGCAGTTTGCAACATGTTCCAGTGAAGGATTGGATTACAAAGCCATTTCAGAATATGCGCGCAAAACTGGTGGTCCGGCCTTGAGGAAACTAACTTTTCAGGAAAGAGGACGCATGTTAAAGGCTCTAGCCCTTCATTTGATCAGCATAAAAGACAAATTTTACCAATTATCTGCCGCAACAGGAGCTACTAAAATTGATTCCTGGATTGACATTGAAGGAGGAATTGGGAACTTATTCGCCAATGCTTCCCTGAGAAGACAATTTCCGGATTTACCTTATTATGTTGACGGGACAGCCGCTCCTTTGTCTAAAAATGGGACTTTCATTGGTCATCACATCATGGTTCCAAAACAAGGGGTAGCGATTCATATCAACGCTTTTAACTTCCCAATTTGGGGAATGTTGGAAAAGATCGCAGTGAACTTCATGGCTGGAGTACCGGCAATAGTTAAACCATCAGAATACACTTGTTATTTGACGGAGCTGATGGTGAAAGAAATCATTGCTTCTAAAATTTTACCAGAAGGATCTTTGCAGTTGGTTTGTGGACTAGGTAGAGGAATTGTGGATTATGTGGACAACCAGGATGTAGTCACTTTTACAGGTTCGGCGCATACAGGAAGAATGTTGAAATCCTTACCACAATTTGTAGAGAATTCGGTTCCTTTTAATTTGGAGGCGGATTCATTGAATGCTTGTGTTCTTGGAGAAGATATTGAACCAGGATCGGAGGATTTTGACATTTTCATTAAAGAAGTTCAAAAAGAAATTACAGTGAAAGCTGGTCAAAAATGTACCGCGGTTAGAAGGATATTAGTTCCCGAATCCAAAGTAGAGGTGGTGCAACAAGCCTTGAGCGCACGATTGGAAAAAAATACTATCGGAGATCCGTCTGTAGAAGGAGTTAGAATGGGGTCCTTGGCGACTAAAATTCAGGTAGAAAGAGTTAGAGAGAAAGTAGAATTATTGGCTCAATCTCAGCAGATTGTTTACGGAGATTTAGAAAATTTCTCAGTAGTGGGAGCTGATAAAAACAAGGGAGCCTTCTTCTCTCCAATTCTGTTTTTAAATGACGATCCATTCAATAAAACGGATGTGCATAATGTAGAGGCATTCGGACCAGTATCTACGATCATTCCTTATAAGTCACTTTCGGAAGCAGTAGAAATTGTGAAAATGGGGAAAGGATCTTTGGTTACTTCGATTGTGACTGCAAGTGATCAGATTGCCAGAGAATTTGTGGTAGAAGCGGCTCACATTAACGGACGTATTTTGGTATTGAACTCAAGATGTGCGAAAGAATCTACAGGACATGGTTCGCCTATGCCATTACTTACTCATGGAGGTCCTGGAAGAGCAGGAGGAGGAGAAGAAATGGGAGGAAAAAGAGGAGTTTTCCATTACATGCAGAGAACAGCCATTCAAGGACATCCACAAACAATTACAGAGATTACGCAGCAATTTCAGGTAGGAGCGGACCAACCAGAAGCCAATCCACATGTATTTAGAAAGCATTTTGAGGAATTGGAAATTGGAGAAACAGTGTTTACCCACAAACATACAGTGACCACAACCGACATTGTGAATTTCGCGAATGTGAGTGGAGATAATTTCTATGCCCACATGGATGAAACCTCATTAGACGGAACCATTTTTGAAAAAAGAGTGGCACACGGGTATTTCCTATTATCCAAAGCTGCTGGACTGTTTGTAGATCCGAAAAAAGGCCCCGTTTTATTGAATTATGGGATTGATGAATGTCGATTTACCAAGCCGGTTTATCCTGGAGCAACGATTGGGGTTCGATTTACCGTCAAGGAGAAAATCGATCAGGAAAAAAGGGATGAAGAAGATATTGCTAAAGGTATTGTAAAATTCCTGGTAGATATTTATGATGAAGAAGGGGAGACAGTCGGACTCGCAACCATTTTAACCATGGTGAGGAAACTGGATCAGTCGAAATAAATTGGAAGGGGGCAAATCGCTCCCTTTTTTATTTCCCAAAGCAATCAAGTGAATTCCATTTTTCTGGTTTACAGAGGGGTTGAATGTTAATAATGTACAATTCAAAGAAATTCTTCATAAAATTTCCTTAATTTCGTTACCTTAATTAGAAATGGCTTTTACACTTATGACTCAATTTTATAAGATACTGCTTTTTGTTTTGGTGATTGGACTAAGTTCTTGCGGACCAGATGAGAACGGTGCAGGACAATCGACTGAAGAAGGTACATCCCACAAGGGAACCGTCAAATACAAAGTTTCTTATCCTTATTTTAAAGGGGAGAGTTTAGCCAAAGCCATGCTTCCAAAAGAAATGTATTTTGTCTATGAAGACGGACTGATCAATACCTTTACAAAAAAGGGAGGATTGATGAGAATGGGTGTTATGGGGTCTCCAAAATTGGACTCGGTGAGCATGTATTTGGATTTTGGAAATTTAGATATTCGAAGTAATTTTTCGGGAACTGCGATTAAAAGTTTCATTGAGAGTCAGACTAAATTAGACATCCAATTTGTAGAAGGAGAAACGAAGAAAATTGCTGGATTGACTTGTAAAAAAGCCATTGGAAAATACATGGATGGATCCAATCCTGATTTTACGATTTGGTATACAGAAGAATTAGGAGTTGAAAAACCAAACTTCTACAATCCTTACGCAAAGATTAATGGAGTTTTGATGGAATTTGAAATGGAACGATTTGGATTGGTTTCTCATTGTGAGGCGGAATCGTATTCACCAGATTTACCTGAACAACATGAATTCATGTTGGACACTAACTTTTTGCAGATCAATTTCGAGAAATTCGAGAACGAAATCCGTGATATCTTTGAGAAAACAGTAGGTGAAGATAATTTGACTCCAAAAGATTCTGCAATCTAATTTTGGCACGAAAGTAGTTCTATCCCCTTTTAAACAAGTAGTATGAGATCGATATTCCTAAGTCTAGTGTTGTCCTGTTTTTCATTTGTATTCGCTCAAGATTTTGAAGGAGTGATTAAATTTTCGATTGAATATCCTGAAAAAATGGTTGCATCTATTCCTGCTCAATTACAGGATTCAGTGAAGACCTCCACCAAGTTTATCAAAGGAGATCAGATCCGAACAGAGAATTTCACTGCAATGGGAAAGCAAGTTTTGCTGGAGAGAGTAGGATCGGATACTTCTTACCTCATGTTTAATCTTATGGGCGACAATGTAGCGATCGAAGTAGTTGGGAATTCAAAACCAGAGAGTAAAAAAGACAGTTTGGTGAAAAAAGGAAAGTCTGACAAGATGTTTGGTTTTAAATGTAAAAAAGCCACTTACACTAAAAATGCTGTAGACTATGAAATTGTCTATACCGAAAGTATCGATACGAAATATGCCAACTCCTTCACCGCACTTGGAGGTTTTGCATTGGTTTATCCAATTGTATTGTCCGACTTTGAAACACTCATTTATACTTGTACTGAAATTTCTAAAAAGGAATTGTCAGATAAGTTGTTCCAGGTTCCCTCCAATTTCAGGGTTGTTAGCATGGAGGAATTTGGGAAAATGATTGGGGGTTAGCATTCTTAATCATTCCTTAACTTAATCATTACAATTCTTAATTGTCATTAGTTTTCTTTTTTAGGTAGTTTTACCAAAAAAAAGTTAATTATGAAAAAATCTATTTTACTCATTTTTGGAGGAGTCATTAGTTTTTCCACCTCAATCTTTAGCCAGTGTACAGACCTTTTTATTTCAGAATATATTGAAGGATCCAGCTTTAACAAAGCAGTAGAGATATACAATCCTACAAGCTCAGCGATTGATTTATCTGATTATAAACTTCAGTTGTTTTCGTCTAATTCTAGCACTGTTAGTCAAGAAGTGCAGTTATCAGGAACACTTAATCCTGGAGCAGTGTTTGTCGCTTGTCATGCAAGTGCAGATCCGGCGATTATTGCACAAGCCGATTTGCAAAGCAGCTCTGTTATTAATTACAATGGAGATGATGCCATAGCTCTTGCCTATGATCCAACGGGTTCATCAGCAACAGTTATTGATGCGATCGGTTCGATGGATGGGAATGATCCGGGAACAAACTGGCCAGTGGGTTCAGGTGGTACTGCTGGGTCAACTGTAAACAATACATTAATAAGATCCGCATCCATTAATCAAGGACAAACGAACTGGGTTGTGGGCGCAACCGAATGGGAAGCTCAAGGAAACGATAACTTCTCTTTTTTAGGTTCGCATACCATGACCCCTTGTACACCTCCTTCCAATCCTGAAGTTCAGTTTTCAGTAGCAACCGCCAATGTAAATGAAAACGCAGGTTCAATTACAATTACAGTAAACATTGCTGGTGAAAATGCCAATCCAACTTCGGCGGATATCGTGCTTTTAGGATCTGGAACGGCAGTAGAAGGAACGGATTTTACTTATGCTTCGACGGCTACAGTAACTTTCCCAGCTTCCTCAGCTACAGCTCAAACAATCAATATTCCAATTATTGACAATATGCTATTGGATGGAGATCTAACTTTCGTTTTAGAGTTACAAAACTTAACAAATTCTGCCACTACTGGAACGAATTCTCAAATTACTGTAACCATTGTTGACGACGAAATTCCTTACTATACCATTTCTCAGATTGATGATTTAGATGGTGCAGGTGTAGCCGTAAGCGATGGAGTAGAATGTCAGCTTTCTGGTTATGTTTATGGAGTGAACATGAGAGCTACAGGTGTTCAGTTTACTATCCATGATGGAACTGGAGGGATTGGAGTAATTAATTTCTCTTCTAATTTGGGTTATACGGTTACAGAAGGCGATTCAGTAGATGTAACAGGAGTAATTGATCAATTCAACGGGTACCTTCAAATTGTGGTGACAGAGATCAATATGCATTCTCAAGGACACACTTTACCAGTACCAACTGTTGTAACGGCTTTGGATGAGTCTACGGAATCTGAATTGGTTCAAATCAATGATGTGACGATTATTAACCTGGCAGACTGGAACCCAGCTGGAGCAGGATTTAATGCAGACGTTACGGATGGAGTGAATACTTATACCATGAGAATTGATGCGGAAGTAGATTTATTTTCGATGATGGCTCCTGATGGAACTTTCGATTTAGTTGGAATTGGAAGTCAATTCGACAACAGTACTCCATTTGATGCAGGGTACCAATTATTGCCTCGATACAACAACGATATCCATATTAAGCCAATGATTATTGGAGGAGATCAAACAATTTGTCCTGGTGATTCTTTAACCGTAGATTATTCCAATGTGACTTATTTATGGAATGGAACAAATGCAACAACACAAACTGTAGTTGCAGACACAGCAGGAACTTATGCCGTAGCCGTAACTTATGGTACTGTAACCGCAATGGCAACTTCAGTGGTTACCATTACCACAGATCTTCCTGATGCTGGATTTACTGCTTCAGCTGTGAGCGTGTGTGATAATGTGGATATAACGATTACAGATACTTCAATCAATGCCAACTCGATTAGTATTGATTTTGGAGATGGGAACTCAACAACGACTTCTCCAGCTATGCATCAGTATACCACTCCAAACACTTATACCGTGAGTTTGGCTGCCACTTCATCATTTGGATGTGTGGATTCTGCTACCGTACAAATTACAGTAAATGATTGTGCTTCCATTGATGAGAATGAGGCCATCGAAATGAAACTTTTCCCGAATCCATCTAATGGTTTGGCACAGTTTACAACCAATGTTCAAGGAGCTTATGATCTTAAGATTATGGACCTAACAGGTCAGGTGATCAAGACCATCAAAACTTCGAACCAAGTTGTACAGCTTGATTTGACTGAGCAGCCAGCTGGTATTTATTTTATCAGACTTTCTAGTCAAAAAGAAAGCCAAACGATCAAGTTCGTGAAGAGATAATTAATTGATTTTTATTATTTGAAAGAAGGGGCGGTTTTTTACTGCCCTTTTTTTGTGCTAAAGTGAATCATGTGGTAGCCTTTCTTCACAAATCCTTGTCTTTCCCAGAAACGGATTCCTGATTCATTCACAATGTACGCATTGAGCTCGATTTGATTGAAACCTTCTTGATACATATAGTCTTTGATAAAATCGATCATTTTTTCGCCTACATTTTGAGAACGATATTCAGGTGACACGACTACATTGTCTACTTCTAAATGATGACCCGCATAAACTTTAATCAATTTCCAAACCCCACAGCAGGCAATGATTTGATCCTCATCATAAGCACCAACACAAAAATAGTTGTCTTGCATACTTAGTTCAGCGACTCTTTCCCGAATGACTTTAGGGTCTTCGTTTTCATTTAATAGCATGGTCAATGGAAAAATTTCCATGATATCTTCCTGCGCAATGATCCTGATCTGAATAGCCTTATTCGATTCCATATACTACAATTCTTCCGTCTTTTCCTGAACAATAAAGTTTGTTGTCTGAAGTAAGAATCACCTTGTAAAAACCTTCTTTGGTAAATTGAGTCCAGTCCTTTCCTTCGTTGACAGAATACCAGCTTCCGTTTCTACCGGTACAAACCAAAAGCTCTTTGTTTTTTGTAATCGATGACTGATACCCTCCGGTTGGTCCGGCAAACCCCTCTTCACCGAATTTCTGGAAAGTGACGGTTGTGTCATCGGGTTGGGTATAATCGCCACCCACGGCGTAAAGCGCATCATCCACACAAATCAAAGAGTTCATGCCTGCACTTTCTCCAAAACTGATTTTGGTAGCTTGCCGAGTAACATCATGTCTTTTCAGATTAATTTCCATTAAATAGGAGTCTGCTCCACCCACTGCGAGGTAAAGGGTTTCGTCTTTGAAGGCCATGCAAGTTCCAGAAGCTGCAAAAAAGAACTCTCCTTTTGGAAGTGTTACTTCACTGAAAATTCTTTGCCAGGTGCGACCTTGATCATGAGATCGAATTAGAAATAATTGATTGTATAAGGCGTCTGGATCGCCAAGGCAGTAAATAAATCCATTGGCATCCTGAATCAGATCATCTAAAAAAGCACCTTCGTATTCCGCGTGATAGGAAGTGTCCGTTTTCCCCTTTTTGTATTCCAGAATAAAGGCCTTGTTTAAACCAGAATTAATGGTGAAGAAATGATCTTTATTTAATACGGTAAGGTCTCTGAAATCCAGGCTGTCATTTTCAAGTGCGATCAGTTGTTCGACCTCAAATTGGGCATTCAGCTTAAAGCAAGTGCCTTTGATACCCGAGAAATAAACTTCATCTTGGAAGACCTCCATACCTCGACAACCATAACCGATGCTGTCTTCAAAAAGAATTTGAAATTTTGGTTCATTGACTGAATCCTGAGTTGTGGAATTGTTTTTTACATCAGAATTTGAGGTGCAAGAAGAAAGGAGGAGAAAAAATGCTATGAAAAAACTAGTTCGCATTCATGCTGAATTTACCCTTGCTCTCCTTCATGTCTTTGTATTCCTTCGATAAATATGCAATTACCAAACGAATGGCGTCAAAAGCTTCTTTGGTTTCCGGTGTAATGTCCATGCCTTTCAAATTCATTAGTAAATTGAAATAAAGGGCATTAAAACAAACGCCAATGACGTTCAGATTTGGGGCATTACTTTTTCTCTGAAATTCCTGAATAGCTTCTTCTGCTTTGGAGAAATATTCCTGGTATTTTTTGTCCTTCAAGACTGCCAGCAAAGTATTGTGAAGGTAGAACAATTCCATCTCCAGTTCGGATAATTCATTCAAAACGCCTTTTTGTTCGATGTTTTGATCTTTCATTTTCAGAATGAGATCATTGTACCATCTAGTGTACGCTTCGAAATCTTCATCATCGGCCGACTCCGCAATTACTGTTTTCTGGATTTTCTCGATATCCAGATTATTTGCTCGAATGATATCCGTGATCTGGTACATGTAAAGAATGTACTCAGCAATATTTTCTTTGTATTTTTTTTCTGCTATGCGCATTTTATTGACCTAACGAGTCGTTAGCTGCATTCGCATCTACATCCGCATTTAATCTCTGAAGAATGTCGGCGGTTACGTTGTAAGCATTATTTACCGCGTAAACTTGTCCGCCCAACTGATAAGAAATGATAAAATCGTATCCTTTTTCGTTGGCATATTCCTGCATGATGTAGGCCATTCTTTGGTTGGCTTGCGTCATTCTTTGAGTTTGAATCTGTGCCAATTCCATTTGAGCTCCTTGTTGTGCTTGCCCCAATTTAGCTTGCCATTCTTGACCTTCTCTCATGTATTTTTCTTGTTCGGAAGACATCGGACCACCTTTGGCTTGCCAGTCTTTTTCCCACTGAAGAGCTCTTCTTTGCAAGGCATCCAATTTCGCTTGAATTTCCTTTTCTTTTTGAGCCAATTCCTCTTCAATAATCGGAATCATTTTGTAATTCAGATTGATTGTGTCCATGTAAACAAATGCAATTTTAATTCCAGATGAAGGAATGGTCGTTGCTTGATTATTTACAGCTGGTTTTTGATTTTCATCTGCGTTTTTTTCATCATTTTCTCCACCTCCGCAAGAAACAAGAGTGAAAAATAAAACCATTAGTCCGGGAATGTAAGTCTTCAACATAATTTAATTCTTAGATAATTTAAGGTGCAAAGGTAAAATTTTAATTCTATATTTTTAGCTTGTCGAAAGGGCCTTTAATGATTGTTAACAAAAAGCAATATCAGAATAATGTAATACGAGATTTGGATTTTCTCCTCCATTCCGATTTTTTGATTCATTCTTATCCTCAAATTTCCTTTCCGGAGGGCAAAATTTTAAGCGATTTATTGATGAAATCAAATGAGGTTCTGGCTTCCATGGATACTCAAAATGAAGTGATCCAAAAGTTGTTGGAAGCAAGGAATCTGCGTTTAGGGCATTATTGTGAAGCCTTGTTGGAGAGTTATTTTCAGCATCATCCTCAGATTGAAATTTTGGAGCATAGTTGGCAGATCATACGCGAAGGCATTACGGTAGGTGAAATTGATTTTATCTTGAAAATAAACGGGCAGGTTTTTGGATTGGAAACCTCTTTAAAATACTATGCTGGTTTTAGTTCAGATCTTTCAGGATGGAAAGGACCAAGAAGAAAAGACACCTTTTTAAACAAACTGGAGAAAGTAGCTTCCAAACAATTGCCTTTGTTTCTGGCTGATGAAGTGGTGGAGAAATATGGTGACATTCCTTCTCATTTTTTTGTGAAAGGACATTTATTTGGGGCTAAGGACATCCAGTTAGATCAGCTTAAAAAAATTGAATTTGATTTTGTTGAATGGGAGCAGGTAGCTTCTGTTTTTATGCCAGATGTAGAGTATTTTATCTTTCCAAAGAAAGCCTGGGTCTCTGATATTTATTTTGCTTCGAATGAATATAAATGTCCACCCGATCAGGTTCTTGTAGAAATTCGGAAATACCGAGAAAACGGGAAGTCACTAATTCTTGGTTTGCGATCAAAAAATGTCTTTCAGAACTATTTAGTGGTAGATGCTGAAGGAAGTTCGACGATGTAGTAAACATAACTTCGACTCAACCAATCATTGAAATTGTATTGAAGTACCCATTCCGGGTAGGTCATGTAAACGAATTTTCCATCCAAATTTTTCAAACTATCTCTTTCCTGAAAATGCACCAAAACGAGTTGAGTCGTGTCGGAATTCAGTTGAATCTCACTAACGGAATTCGCCTTAACGGGGATCAAATCCGGTCTTTTGTAAAAATTCAGAGTATAAGGACGATGATAGGGATTGTTTTGGAAATAATAGATTTTGACTGGCTCTTTGTAATTGTTCCAGATGTTTTCAAACATTACAGTATGCGGATCTGTGGGTCGGAAACAAACGACAAGTGTCAAAACAAAATTGACAACCAAGCCAGTAATTACGATGAAACGGACTACAGGCTGAGTCATTAACTGGAAATTTTTCTTTGCATTGAAATGTTCCAATGATATAAGGGTCATGAAAGGTAAAAATGGGGCAATGGGGAAAAGAAACCGTAATTCTTTGTGAGCCACGACAATGTGACCTAATAAAAAGAAAACAAACATGAAAGCAATCGGGTGTTTCCAATTCCAAATAACAAAATAGAGGCTACCAACGAGCAATATAAAAGAATAGGGAGGTACGGCGGACCCTAAGAATTCCGTAAAATACCACCACCATGGGGATTCTCCGAAAGAGGAAGCTTTTCCATCAATGATATTGGATTCGAAGTAATTCCAGATGGTGAGGGTGTATTCTCCATAAAACCAGGAATCGATACAAATACCCAATCCGATGAGCGTTAGTACTCCAATTCCAAGACCTAACCACTGAGTAAAAGACAATTTTTTGAAAATCAAAAGCCATAAAAACAAGCCAAACAAAAGAAAGCCAATTTGAAATCTCATCAGGAAGGAAAGTCCAAAAATGCTCCCTATATAAATGAAATGGAGTCCGTTTTTTTCTTTCAGTTTGAAGAGCAGGGAGATGGCAATCAAAATAAATGAAGTTCCCAATCCTTCTGAAGAAAAGCGAACGCTGTTGAATAAAATAAACCAGGTAAAAAAGGTGAGCAATAAAAAGTAAATCCTCAGTTTTTGTGACTTGATTTCCTCTTTAAAAGTTCGGTAAAACAGAAATATTCCCAGAAAGCTTAATGAGGCAGCAAACAATCTTAAAATGAAACTAATAAGGAAGGGATTTTGTAGGCCGAGTGTGTTTAAAACCTTCATGAAAATCGCCGCAATCATGGGCTGAGTGGTAGGTCTGATTTTCGCATGAAATTCCCAAGCCAGTTCGCTTGCCGGGGCGTGGCTTAATTTGTAGTGGGCAAACTCCAGAATTTGAAAATGCTCATCGGGATGATAGTAACCTTTAGAAAAATAAGCTGCCAGAAATAGCGCTATTGCTCCAGAAATAAATAGATTTTTCTCCGAAAGAAATATGTTTAGGGCAGCTCGCATTAAAAGTTTTGCCCAAAAGTAATAATAAAATAAATCAGATTGCCAGAGCTACTTCTTCAACATAAGAAACAAAATGAAAAGGTACTTTTACCATGAAAGCGTAGTCTCTTCCCACTTCATACATGTCTTCGTCATTCTCTTTGTACATCCACTCAATCTCTACATTGAATCCTCTGTCAATCAGATCGTTCATTTTGTAAAGTAAGAACAAAAGTCTTTTGGATGATGAGATATTGAAATACTCAAGATTGATTTTTACACTGGTAGCAGCAGCAGGATGCATACAATAAGCATCGAATTGCTCTAGAATTGGATCCCAAAACTCTTCTGCTTCAGAAGGTACTGAACGACCAACAATTTCTAGTAATCCTTTCTCAGGATCTAATGTCACAGCAGGGGTTTTCGGGGTTTCCTCAATTGTAAAAAGATTCATACTAACTGATCTTTGGTTTCCTTGATAGCAATATCGGGATAATTATTGTGTAGCAAATAAAAATTTCTACCAAACTCGATTTTGAAAAGACAAAATACCAAATTTCGGGTATTAAATCTGTCTGAATTTTCGATTAATTGTATTTTAAATCGACGAATGAGATTGATGGAATTCAACTAATTTCTCTATCGGTTTTTCAACGAATTCGATTTCGTAATGGGATCCAAAATAGGCCGTAAGCTCTGATTTTAGCTGATTTGCGACTCCTCCAATGAAAGTGATTTTCTTACAATTCTGAGAAAGAGGTTCTACTCCTTTTTTCGATAGCAATTGAATTTGTTCTTCGATTAATTGCTTCCCGTACTCGGTATTGCTGTGTTTCGACAAAATGGGAAAAAAAGAGGCTAAAAATCGGTTAGGTGTTTTTTGCTGATACAATTGTTTTTGGAGTTCCGCTGGTGTGTTCTCGAATTCATCTGCAAGAACTACAGGCAAATCACCATTTAGGAAATCTCTTAAAACTATTTTTCCAAATTCCGATCCACTGCAAAGGTCGCCAATAATATATCCATGCCCCAATCTGCTTTCAAGTAAATTCTCTTGTTCAAAAAGTCCGATATAAGAACCCGTACCCAAAATACAGATCATTTTGCGATCAAAAGAAGAAACATGTAAGCCAGCTATCAAATCACTGAAAACAGTTACTTCAGTATTTGGAATGGTGGATTTGAAAACTTCTTTCACCTTATTTTCCAATCCGATAACCCCGGCTCCATAAAAATAGACTTGTTCGATCGGCTGGGCATTTAGCTTTTGAACGATTTCCTCAACTGATTTTTTGAATAGCTCCTGAGTTAAGATTTTTGGATTGAGTCCGACCGATTGTATTTGGTTCAGTACTCCATTTTCATCCAAAACAACCCAATCTGCTTTTGTGGACCCGCTTTCTATGATCAGCTTATTGCCCAATTTTTCTTTCCCTTAATTTTTCAGCTGGATTTCCCTGATAAATAAAGTAAGGTTCTGTAGATTTTACGGCTACGGAATTGACTGTAAGAATACTGTGAGAAGCAATCGTAACTTTCGGGCAAACCACAGCGTGAGCTCCTACCCAGGAACCTTTTTCCAATTTGATATCTCCTACAATCAGATCAAATGTTGATTTTTTGTAATTGTGGTTTCCGCATAAAAGCATGGCTCCTTGAGAGATGCAAACGTGGTCTTCTATGGTGACCATTCCCAGATTATCGATCCAGACTTTTTCTCCGATCCAAACATGATTTCCAATCTTAAGTTTCCATGGATATTTCACAGAAACTCGTGGCTTGATCAACACACCTTTTCCGATTTTGGCTCCGAATAATTTGAGCAACCAAATTTTAGGTTTTGAAAAAGGGAAGAAAGGATTAGTCAGAAACGTCGCATTCATGAAGTACCAAATAATGATCTTCACTTTATTTCCAGGTCTGTACCAAGAATTATTGAACGTTGACAGATCAGTTTCCTTCATCTTCAAATAATTGTTTATTGGAAGCTATTACCTCAGGCCCGTACACGTGTTCTTTGAAATAATTAAATGCGTTCTGAGCCATTTTATTGTAATCTATCGGATCCATTTTAATAGCCTTATCTAGTGTTTTCAAAAACTGATTTTCATCTATATCAATATCCCATCCAATTCCTTTGGTTTGTAAGTCTCTCCAAGGTGTTTTGTCACTGATGATTACCGGACAGCCATTACTCAAAGCTTCAGCGATAACATGCCCATAATTCTCGTGTTTTGTCATCAATATAAAATAGTGACTAGACGCGTAAATCTGAGGCAATTCCATTGGGTTTGCGGCTCCTTTGAACTGAATTTCAACTTTAGAATTAGGCTTTATTATCTGATGTAATTCATCTACATATTCCTTTTCAGAACTTTCACCCCAAATTTCCAATATGGTCTTTTTGGTATAGCTAAATTTTTGTATCCAATCAATTAGTAAATGAAGATTCTTTTTCGGAGATAGGCGACCTACATAAACCAACTTAATCTCATCGTATTTCTTCAATTTGGAGATCTGTCCCATTTTCAGCGTTTGGGGAGAAGGAATATTTATTGAAATTCGAATAGCTGCTTTTTCACCAAAAATTTTCTTGATTTCGGCCGATTCCAAATCTGTAGAAGCGTGCCAAGTTACATTTTCAAACATTTTAGTGAATTTGCTGTATTTCAAAAACAAATTCTTCTTAAACTTCTTCACATCCAAAGCCCCATCGCCCAGCATTCCTCTAGGAGCAACAATGGTTTTGATCTTTTTGGTTCGACCAATTCGAATAGGTAAAATCGAAAAATAGCGAGAAAAGATTCCGTTCACATAAAGCAAGTCAGGATCTATTTCATCCACATTGTGTTTGATCACCGCATTTTTGATGTGGTCCTTGTCCAGGTATTTGATCAATACGCCATCCACATCATTCCATTGGTTGAGCTCGATGTCTTTGTAAGGATTTTCTTCACCTAAGTCGTAAGCGGAAGTCAGAATGAAAAAATTGTACTCCTCTTTTAAGGCCGAAACAATATTGAATACGCTTCGAATTGGTCCGCCAGCTTTAAAACCGGGTACGTACCAATCAATAAAAACCATTATTTTTTTCTTATCCTTCAATCTGATTTTCTTTAATCCAGTTACCTAAAACTACTAAAGACCAAATTCTTGACCAAGATAAAATTTTATTTCCATTTAAAAATTGCTTCCACAACTTATCGATCTCTTCATTTTGGAAGTGTCCGACCTCCTTCAAAGCATTTAAATTGGACTCGCAAAAACCTCTCAGTTCGTTTTTCATCCATTGTTCGTAGGGCAAAACAAAGCCCATTTTCTTTCTGTTCCAAACCTCTTCCGGAAGCAAATCATCGAAAGCATCCAAAAGAAGTTTTTTGGGTTTATGAGGATATTTGGCAAAATCTGGAATTCCCATGGCATATTCCACTAGTTTGTGGTCCAAAAACGGCACCCTGATTTCCAATGAATGCGCCATCGACATTTGATCCGAATCTCTCAACAATACATTTTGCATATAGGTTGAAATTTCCAAATAAGAAATCTTCGAAAGGGCTGGTAAATTCCAACCTGGAGTGTCAAATCCAATTTTTTCATGACCCAAAGCGAAAGAAGAATTTACGGGTAATTTGTGCATTCCCGTCATCTTTTCAATCTGAAAATCCATGAAAACTTGTCGGTTGAACTGATAAATATATTCTGAATCGAAATAGGGTTGTTTGATCACTTCTCCAACCTTTCGTGAAGCAATGGAATTACTTTTAAGCAGTAGCCCTTTGGCCATTAATTTGCGAATGTAAACCGGGAAGCTCAGCAACCATTTTTTATTTTGAACCTCTGGGATTCTTTTAAATATGTCGTATCCGGCAAACAATTCATCTCCTCCTAAACCTGAAAGAGCAACAGTGATGCCCTGTTTTTTGGTGACTTCCGAAACAATATATGTATTTGGTCCGTCTCCGCTCGGATGATCCATTTTATTGAGAGCTTCCGGCAATTTTTCCAGAAAATCTTTGGGCGACAAATTAATCTCCGTGTGTTTGGTCTGGTATTTATCCGCAATCAGTCTTGCATATTTCGCCTCAGAAAATTCTTCTTCAGCAAAATTGACATTGAAAGTGGAAATATCTCTTCCTAATTCTTTTTTAATGATGCCTACAATCAAACTCGAATCAATGCCACCCGAGAGAAAAGCGCCCACTTCTACATCAGAAATCAGTCTTCTTTCGACCGATGCCGTAAGTAATTCTCGTACTTTTTCTTTGATTGTATCGTAGTTGCGAGGAACAGGCAAATAGTCTTTTTCCAGCGCCCAGTAGGTTTTCTTTTCGATTCCATCCTGATGTACGCGAATGTAATTTCCAGGCTCCAACTGAAAGACATCCTCCACCATGGTTTTAGGCGTTTGTACCGTCTGAAATCGCAAATAATCAATAAGGGAATCCTGATCTAGTTTACGAGGCACCAATCCCGATTCTAAAATCGATTTTACAGAAGAAGAGAATAGGAAAAAAGTCTCGTTGTAATAAAAATACAAAGGTTTGATCCCCAATCGATCTCGAAAAACGTGCAAATCATTTTTCACTTTGTCGTAGATGGCGATGGCAAACATCCCATTGAATTGTTTGATGGCATTCAGACCCCATTCCTGCCATGCAGCTAGGATCACTTCCGTGTCGCCTTTCGACTTCCAAGGATAATTGGGCAGAAGATTTTTGATCTCCTGAAAATTGTAGATCTCTCCATTAAAAACAATGGTGTACCGACCTTCAGAAGTAGTCATGGGTTGATTGGAGGCCTCTTCCAAGTCGATAATGGATAATCTTCGATGACCCAAAACAATATTTTCGTCCTCGTAAATTCCCTGAGCATCGGGTCCGCGGTGAACCATAGACTGATTCATTGATTCTATGATTTGACGCGGGTTTTGAATGGTTTTAAGATCGTATATTCCGTTTATTCCGCACACTTTTTATTCGTCCTTTCTCTTTGAGTTTGTATTTTTTTGCTCTTTCTTTGAAAATATGGCCGTTCGGCGTTTGTAAATATCGGATAAATAGTCTAATTTTGCGCCCTCATTAATAATTTTTAAATACGAAAAAGTATGAATAGTTACGAAACTGTTTTCATTTTAACTCCCGTTTTGTCTGAGGATCAGGCAAAGGAAGCAGTAAAAGATTATCAGGCTTTGCTAAAGAAAACTTGCAAAGTGAACCACGTAGAAGAGTGGGGTCTTAAGAAATTGGCTTATCCAATTCAAAAAAAGACAACAGGTTTTTACAGTTTGATGGAATTTGAAGCTGAAGGAGCTGCAATTGCTGAATTTGAAACGCAATTGAAAAGAGACGAAAGAGTAATGAGATTTT
Source organism: Crocinitomicaceae bacterium (assembly GCA_020436025.1). Classification (GTDB taxonomy): domain Bacteria; phylum Bacteroidota; class Bacteroidia; order Flavobacteriales_D; family Crocinitomicaceae; genus JAGQYP01. Next base: position 966 of record JAGQYP010000024.1, on the reverse strand, counting down.
TGACTGTGAGAATGGACAAAGATCATGTTGCTTGGGCAGATAAGAGAAGAGCTAAAATGGCTGGAAAAGCTTAATTAAAAACATTAAAACTTTAAAGACATGTCAAATTCAGATATTAGATATCTTACTCCGATCAACATTGAGATCAAAAAAGATAAATACTGTAGATTCAAAAAGTCAGGGATTAAGTACATCGATTATAAAGATCCTGATTTCCTATTGAAATTTGTAAACGAACAAGGTAAAATATTACCAAGAAGATTAACCGGTACTTCTGCGAAATATCAGAAGAGAGTGAACAAAGCTATCAAAAGAGCTAGACACTTGGCGATTCTTCCATACGTAGGTGATATGTTGAAGTAATTAACGAATTAAAACCTTTTGATCATGCAGGTAATATTAAAGAAAAACGTAGATAAATTAGGATATAAAGACGAAGTAGTAACAGTAAAGCCAGGATACGGAAGAAATTTCTTGATTCCTCAAGGATATGCTGAGATCGCAACTGCGTCTACCCTAAAAGCGCACAACGAAGTATTGAAACAAAGAGCGCACAAAGAAAACAAGGTAAAAGAAGAAGCTGAAGCAGTAGCTACGAAATTAGAGAACTTGGTTATCAAGATCGGAGCGAAAGTAGGTGAGAATGATAAGATTTTTGGATCGATCAACACAATTCAGCTTTCTGAAGCTTTATCTAAAGAAGGAATCGAAATTGATAGAAAATCAATCAAGATCGTAAACGAGCCAATCAAAGAAGTTGGAACTTACGAAGCGGAAGCAAACCTTCATAAAGATGTGAAGCAAGCCTTCAAATTTGAAGTAGTAGGGGAGTAATTCCTGACTCGATAAAATTGAAAAGCCCTGGTAGAGATACTGGGGCTTTTTTTGATTAGATTTCTGCATTTCTGGACTCTTTCTTACTGTAGAAACATTGGTTCACCCTTCCCTTCTTCTGAAGTGTAGGCT
>JAGQYP010000023.1 GCA_020436025.1 Crocinitomicaceae bacterium | reverse complement strand
GCTCATCACTCTTGCTCAAAAACCGCATAAACCATAAAACTGGCCAACCAATGACTTCCCATATAGTCTGAACCTACCACATATTCTTTCGAGGCTTCGATGTGTTGATCCGCAACTTTTTGAATTTGCTCTTTGTTTTTACTTACTTTTTTGGCTATTCCGTACAAACCCCAGGCTCTAGAGAAATTTAATCCATCTAAATGCACCAATTTTCCGTCTGTTCGATCCAAAACTTTTCCAGGTTCCAATGTAAAATCTTCCTGAAAAATAAATGGCATGAACTGCTGCATCCATTTTTCAAATTCGGTTGGAGTTAGAATTTTGGACATCAAATGAGCTTCTTGCAGACAAGGAGAAATGAAATCAAATCCCGATGGTTCGTATGAAATTGGACAATTAATGTCTTTCAAGTAAAATTCTCGGGCTCTTTTTTCAATCATTTCTTTCAATTCCTGATCTTTCACGGTAGTTGCGTATTCGTATGCAAGGGTCAAACCAAAAGCTGTATTCGTATGTTCCCCCACTCGAATGGGATAAACCAACTTAGGTAAAAATTCAAGATAGCCTTTCACAATATGATCCGTTAAGGGCTGCAATTTTTCTGTCCATTTGTGTTTTTTATTCAATTTGGAGTTTGAGAGTTCTGCATGTAATTTCAGTAACCAAGCCCAACCATAAGTTCTTTCAAAAGACTGATTTAATTTAGGTTTGAAATACTCCAATTCCTTCATCACATTGTCTGCGGTCAAATTTGCATTCAACAAAGCAACCACTTCTTTTTCCAATTTCGATTTGGGAAAGGCATTCATCCCTTTGGCCAACAACCAATAACCATGACAAGCCGAATGCCAATCAAAACAACCATAAAAGATAGGATGCAACTCCTTAGGCGACTTCAAATCCGAAGCTTCCCTCAAAACCTGATTCAACTTATTTGGATACTCCTTCCCAACACATTCCAAAGGTAAACTCGCCAGCTTCTCCATTTCTTCATAACTGATCGGCATTTCGTTCATGCGCTTTAATGTTTCATCACCAGCTGTATAAGCTTGACCAAAAATTGAAAGAGGCAGAAAAAATAAGATTGCAAGAAATTTCATGTGTTTTTTGTTTTAAAGATAGTAATTGTGGGGTTATTGATTTGAGAGACTTTATGATATTAGGATTTTATGACCTTATGATAATAGGACAGTATTCTAAACTGGCCACCGGTAACCGCTCCCTTTACCTCCAAATTTCCTACTTCGTAACTCGTACTTCGTATTTCGTTATACTTATCGAAACCGAATTGTTCATTACAAAATCCATCCTAAATCGGACATCATCGGATTATTGTTATTTTCGTAAATCACAAGTCTATGAACATGAAGAAATGGATACTGCTCCTTCTTGTATTTAGCTTTACTTTGGGTGCTCAGGCGCAAAAAAGAGGGAAATACAAATACAAAAACAAACGGAACGAACACTTTTCCAAAAGAATGGTAGATCCGATTTACTCGGTTTCTCAGTCAACTTGCAAACCATGGGGACTACACTTTTCTCTTGGAGCTACTTATACTTTTACCGATCTCAACCCAGATGAATTTTCACGATCTGCAGGAGTAGATACCACAACTACTTTCAAACACGATCCAAGAGGGAGATTGGGGTATTATTTTGATATTGGTTTATTACATATTTTCAAAAAGAGAAACCCCGTGGTACACTACTGGGACTGGGCTTTAGGATTGAAACATTATGCCGGAGCTGAAGATTTGAAAGGTTCCACAACCACCTCAAGCGGACAGGAAGTTGGGACTTTGGATGGAACGGGAAAATGGGACAATGGCTATGCTTTTGCTCGAATCAATATTCATAATGTGATTCAAATTAGTAAATGGAATTTTATTGATAATTCCTTTGGATGGAATGTGGACTATCAGATTTATGGATACAAACACAATAACCAATACAGTGGAGATCATATCACAGACAATGAAAGATTTCAGGGAAAACTAATTACTGGATTGCATTATCGCTTAGGTTTTGGAATCAAATTAAAAGAAGGATGGTTCCTTGAGCCTTGGGTTGAAATTCCCTTGTTTACGGCTTATGAATGGAATAAAGGGAAACCTGTAATCCAATGGTGGTCTTCCTGGTACATGCCTTTTGCAGTTGGAGTAAAGTTGGCTATCCTATGGAAAAAAGATCCAAATGCTTGTCCTCCAGTATTTACCAACCCAAGTGATCAGGATAAATCGGATCAATTCCAACAACAGAAATAGATTAACATAATTTGGATTTAACAAATCATATAAAACTCTAAATTCGCATCTCTATGCAGGAAGGATTAGATAAATATACCAGACGAAGAGCACAAACTGCTTATGTTTCCACCATTGTTGGAATCTCATTGGTTTTGTTCATGCTTGGAATTGTGGCCATGTCGGGTCTGGTGATTCGTAAACTGCAAAAACAGGTGAAGGAAAATTATCAAATCGATCTTTTTTTCAATGAGGAAATTCCTGAAGCAGATTTGAAAATAATCGAGGCAGAAGTGGATCAGTTAGACTTCTCTATAAAAGCTGAATATGTTTCATCCGAAGAAGCCTGGGCCGAGATTAAAAACGAATTTGGAGAAAATCCTTTGGATGTAATTGATGGCGAAATCCCAATCGAACCTTCGATTAAAGTGACTATCAACGAGACCTATTTCAATATTGATTCCATTCGTAGCATCGAACAACAAATGCTGGCAAAATATCCGAACCAAATTACGGATGTGAATTATTCCGAAGAAGGATTGGAAAACACGAATGACAAGCTTTTTAAAACAACCTATTTCGTTCTTTTTATTGCCGTTTTACTCCTGGTAATTTCGATTGCCATGATCAACAATACTATTCGATTGGCCTTGTACAGTAAAAGATTTCTGATTAAAACCATGCAGCTGGTCGGAGCTACCAATTCATTCATTAATCGCCCGATGATTGTGCAATCCATTGTTCAAGGCCTGATTGCTTCGGTAATCGGTATGGCACTTTTGGTTGGACTTTTATACCTGATTCAGGTTTATTTACTAGATATTTCAAAATTATTAAACGTATATTTGTTCCTCAAGATTTACATCGGGATTACCCTTACTGGAATTCTGATCTCCGTTGTAGCGACTTGGTTTGCACTTAGGAAGTTCCTAAGATTGAAATTGGAAGATTTATATTAAAACTAAATAGGCATGTCAACAAAGAATACAGATTTTGCTTTTGATAAAGAGAATTACAAGTTTCTATTCATTGGATTTGGAGTAACCATTCTTGGGTTTATTCTAATGATTGGTGGAGCATCTGAAGACCCTAATGAATTTAATGCAGATGAGTTATATTCTTTTGTTCGTATCACTTTAGCCCCATTTTTAGTTATTGCTGGATACGCCGTGGTGATCTACGCTATCATGAAGGGAAAAAAGGGAGCAAAAAAGAACATGGTTGCTCCAACTGAAAAGAAAGAAGAAGCTACTGAAGCCTAATGGAAATCATTGAAGCAATACTCCTTGGTATTGTACAAGGTTTATCCGAGTTTTTACCAATAAGTTCGTCAGGTCACCTATTATTGGGCCAACATCTTTTGAATCAGGATACAGAAGGGAGTGTCTTGTTCATTATCACTGTTCATGCGGCTACTGCACTATCGACTATTGTTGTGTACCGAAAAGACTTGGCTAAAATCTTTATGGATCTCATCACCTTTAAATGGAACGATTCTTACAATTTCAGTTTGTTTATCTTGATTTCGATGATCCCCGCTGCAGCTGTTGGATTTACCATGGAAGACATGATTGATGATTTCATGACCAATCCTGCCAATTCATTTGCACAACTGATGCTTGTAGGATGTAGTTTGTTTTTCACCGCTTTTGTTCTTTATATTGCGGAAGTCGTTCGAGTGAAAAAAGGGATCATCAATTACTGGAAATCCTTTGTTATAGGTGTTTCACAAGCAGTTGCCATTATTCCTGGAGTATCTAGATCCGGATCCACTATTGCTACCTCCTTGCTTCTTGGTGTCAATAAAAAGAAGGCCGCACGATTCTCTTTTTTAATGGCTTTACCTGTGATCCTAGGAGCCATGGCAAAGAAAATTCTGGATTTGAATTCTGGATCCACAAGTATCTCAAGTACAGAGGGAATTGGATTGGTTTTCGGATTCATCGCAGCTTTCGTTTCGGGCTATTTTGCCTGTACATGGATGATTCGTTTGGTTCGAAAATCAAAGCTTAGATATTTTTCTTATTACTGTATTGTTGCAGGAATTGGAGCAATCATTCTCGCTTTTGTAAAATACGGTTAGAATGGATTTTGAACACGGCGAAATCCTTTTAGTAGACAAACCTCTCAACTGGACTTCTTTCGATGCCGTTAATAAATTAAGATGGATCATCAAATCCAAACTAAAAGAGAATCCTCTCTTAATGGGTGAAAACCAATACGACATTAAAAAGAGAATCAAGAATTATAAAGTGGGTCACGCCGGAACCCTAGATCCTCTAGCAACTGGTCTGTTGGTAATTTGCATCGGTAAAAAAACCAAGGAAATTGATGCTTTTATCGGAGAAGAAAAAGAATATACGGGTACCTTCCTCTTAGGAAAAACCACTCCTTCTTTCGATCTTGAGACGGAATACAATTCAGAAAAGTCTACCGAAGGTATTACAAATGAACAGATGCAAAAGGCTGCCAAACAATTAACAGGAGAGATTCAACAAGCACCACCGAGCTTCTCAGCCAAATGGATAGATGGTAAACGGGCTTACGATTTGGCCAGACAAGGGAAAGAAATTGAGATGAAAAAAAATCTAGTCAACATCACAACCTTCGAAATTCAAACCCAAAATTTCCCGGAAATCCAATTTAGAATTGTCTGCTCCAAAGGAACCTACATCCGTTCCATGGCTCACGATTTTGGTCAGATATTAGGTTGTGGCGCCACATTAATTGAACTAAGAAGAACCCGTTCCGGAAGCTTTAAAATTGAAGACGCGAAAACCATCGAAGAATGGGAAGAGCACATTAGAAAAGTATAGTTCCAACAATCCAAAAAACAAGGATTAAACTACATTCAATTATTCATTGTTCATTGTTCATTGTTCATTGTTCATTAAAAAACCTATCCCAAATAAATCATCAATCCCAAACTGATCAACCCCAAATTGAACATCAAAGAGGCAAAGGATTCACTTTTAAGGTACACCAAATAAAAAGATAGAAGAAAGGTCAGTGGAATCGTTAAAAAAGCAGTAAAGTCAATAGCTTCTAGGTAAAAGAAATTAAACACGGTCCAGATCAAAATCCAAAATGAGAAATGAACATACACTTTAATAATTTTTTTGTACCTCAATCCTGCCTTTGCATATCTTGGAATCAACATAAATAGTGCAATAATGGAGACAAGGATCAAACCCGAATAAAATGCAATTTCATAATAGTTCCAATCTGTTTTGAAGTGAACAACAAACTCCAAATGCTGGTAATAGTCCGTAAATTTCTCACCTGCAAACAAATAAGCATAAACTAAAATATAGGCAAGAGGCGTAAACAAACCAATAAATGACAAAAGAATCTCTTTGAAGTCAAATCCTTTGATACTAAGCAACACAAATAATACTGCCGGGAACAAAATGATATTCGTAATGTAAAAAATCGATGATATCCCCACCAATAAGCCGAAATTAAATACCTGACTTTTTGCTCCTTCTTTTCTGTCAATTTGCAACAATTGTTGATAGGCAAGCAATACAAACAAATTGGAAATGATAATCGGATTAAAATATAATAGGGATCCTGTAGAAGACATCCCTAACCCGTACAACAAAGCTGGCAAGAAAACAAAGCGATCGAAATACTCATATTTGTTAAAGATCGAGTTGATCAAAAAACTTCCAATCGATATGAATAAAATAGAGAGAAAATAGGCTAAAATCTTATTTTCATTGATCTCTTTGAAAATCTCTCCCATGAAAGGAAGCGCATACTGATACTGTTCTTGGGGTTCCGTATAAAATGAAAACAACCACAAACCCGCAACAATAAAGGGTACACTAATTAGTGCTAAAGTGTTGTAAGATTTGTAAAAACGGAGCAACATGTACTCAAAGATAAAAGGAAATCTTGTTTGAACTAGTTATAAATAACAGAAAAAAAAGGCAATAATTTTTATTAAATGATTTTGATTGCTATTTTTGACCAATAACTCTAAAAATTTACGATTATGAGTCCGGACGCAATTTGGGCATTAGGTGATTTCTTAGCTTTGTTACTTACTCCATTCGACTGGTATTTCCTTTGGGATTTCTTGAACATGGGAGTAATCGTACTTGGGTTTGTTGGATTATTCATCTGGCTTAGACTTCAAGGTAAATACACCAAACAAGCAAAAGAAGAAGGTGGAATTATGTAATTTCCCCTAATCAATGATATTTAAGAAAGACTGCCAATAGGTGGTCTTTTTTGTTTTTGGGTTCTAAGTTCTAAGTTGTTTAATAAACTATTTGATTGAACGTATGAATCCTTTAATTATTCTTGAAATTTCTTCACATTTCTTAATTAGGTCATCTCTAGTTTTCAAATCGATATATTTCAATCTGTAAGCCAAATAAAGCATCGACTTTACCTCTGCCGTGGATCCATTTGAAATAAACAAAAACCTAACTAATTCTTTATTACTATATCTTTCGAATCCTTCGGCAATATTATTCGATATACTCACTGATGCCCTACAAACTTGATCTTTAAATGAATAATCTTTCAATTCATTAAACAATTTATAAATATCGACTGCCAAATCTTGACTCTTTTGCCATGAAAGCACATCTTCAAATCTCTCTATTTTCATATTTATTGATTTAAGTGGTTAATTAATCTGCTACTTAGAACTTAGAACCTAGCACTATTTACCCCACAAAAGCTCCCTCAATATGTTCTAAACTCACTTCAAACTGATTCTTGATTATCCCAATGACGTCCAGCCTTATTTCTGAATCTACTCCTCTTTCCTGTACATAATATGTCGTTGCTTTTAGAATTTGCTTTTGTTTTGCTCTGCTAATCATATAGGGTTCTCCAAGCTTTCTGGTCGTTCTTGTTTTGACTTCTACAATAACAAGCGTATTGTCTTTTTCACAAACAATGTCTAATTCCAAGTGCTTAAATCGGTAGTTTCGATCTAAAATGTGATAGCCATTTTCTTCTAAATGTTTTACTGCAAGAGCCTCTCCTTCTCTCCCTAGTTCTAGGTGTTTGGACATGATTTAAGTGGTTTTTTGGTTATATTTGCGGCATGAAAATAGTCTTTTTTTTACTTCTATTCTTGACTTCTGGTCTGATTTTCAGTCAGGAAGAAGCTCCTAAGAAGAAAGAAAAAAATCGATGGCAACAACGTTACTCGGGCGGAAAAGGTACTTTTTACCTTCGTTATGGATGGAATCGATCGGCTTATACCAAAAGTGATATTTCCTTTTACGGTCCGGGCTATTCCTTCACGGTTCATGATGCTGTAGGAATTGACTCTCCTTCAAAATTCTCCTTTAAAACTTATTTTTCACCTAAAACTTGGTCCATTCCTCAATTTTCTTGCAAGATTGGGTATTATTTCGCTGATAATTGGGTGATTTCAGTGGGTTGGGATCACATGAAATACGTATTGGATGATGGTCGCTATAATTTTACAGGTGTGATCGATTCAAGTGCTTATGCGGATTGGGCTGGAGTGTATGATAATGATCCACTAGATGTCAAATATGAGATTTTCCACTACGAGAATACCGACGGACTCAATTACGCACGAGTTGAAATTCACCGCGCGGACCAATGGTGGAGAGAAAAGAAAGGAATTGTAGCTTTCAATACGCTTTTTGGATTTTCAACAGGAATGGTAATTACTAGAAATGATTTTGGCTTAGGTGCTTTACCTCATAAAAATGATTTTGCCGTATCAGGTTGGGGGATGTCCTTACATGCAGCTGTAAGAGTGGATTTCATCAACTTTTTATTCTTGCAATACAATTTTGGAGGTGGTTTAATACACTTGCCTAAGGTAAATACAGACACTGGCAAGCCTCATTATGCTCGACAAGTCTTCTTGTATGGTGAAATGGATTTTGCTTTTGGAGCTTTCTGGTATATCACGAAAATTAATCGTGTCCCGGCAAAACATATTCGATAGTTGCATCCGTATCGGTTACTTCCATCTTGTATCTTCCCGCCATTACCAAAGTCCAGTTTTCATCCTGATGCCCAGCTGGAAATTTGAAATAAACGGGTATGTCTCTGTGAGCGACAAACTTCAAAATCATCTGTTCCAAAGTTTCCGGGAATTCCGTCTCATCCTGCTTTAAATCTGTAAACGACCCGATGATTAAGCCAGAAATTTCATCAAAAACTCCAGCGTGTTTCATCGCCCAAAGCATTCGATCTATGGCGTAATAGTACTCTCCCACTTCTTCTAAAAACAAGATATTGTCTTTAAATTGAATGTTGAATTTAGTCCCGATCAAGTTGTGGACAATAGACAAATTCCCACCAACCATTTTACCTGTTGCTTTACCAGGTCTGTTGTAGTTGACACCATCCAAGGCATACTTAGACGGTTCGTTGAATAGAGAGTTTTTTAAGCTTTCCATAGTAAATGAGGTATTCGTTTTATAATTTACAGGCATTGTCGCATGTAAAGATTCACAATTCAATTGGTGAAGTCGGTTGTGAAATGTTGTGATATCACTATATCCAATAATCCACTTCGGGCTCTTAAGAAATCGATCCCAATTCAATTCGTCCATGATTCGGGTACTTCCATAACCTCCTCTGGCACAAAAGATCGCCCTAATCTCTGGATCGTCCAAAGCTTCTTGAAAAGCATTTAAACGAATTTCGTCTTCCCCCGAAAACTTCCCCCACTTTTGTCTAGAATTCTCAGAAATGATGGGTTTTAAACCCCAATTTTCCAAAAGATCCTTTGCTTCAATCAAGTAATTCTCATCTAAAGCTCCCGCTGGAGAAACAATAATTACCTTATCACCTGCTCTTAATCTTTCGGGTCTCATAGAATTCTGCTCCTAAAAATAGGCTAAAAAACATTATTATCCTCAAAATGTACAAGGCTTTTAAATATCTTTGCAGCCTAATTTCACATTTATGGGCAAAAAGTTTACAATCACAGCAGCACTTCCTTATGCAAACGGACCTCTTCATTTAGGTCATGTGGCAGGGGTGTATCTTCCAGCAGACATTTTCAACCGTTTTGCAAGAATGATGGGTGATGACGTACTTTTTGTGTGTGGTTCGGATGAGCATGGAGCAGCTATTACTTTACGAGCTAAAAAGGAAGGGATAAGTCCTCAAGAAATTGTTGACAAATACCATGAAATCATCAAAAAGGCTTTTGTAGATTTTCAAATTGATTTTGATATTTTTCACAGAACTTCCACTCCTCTTCATCATGAAACAGCAAGTGAATGGTTTGCCAAACTGGAAAAAGAAGGCAAATTCACCAAGCAGGTTTCGGAACAATATTTTGACGAAGAACACCAACAGTTTTTGGCGGATAGATACATAACTGGTGAATGCCCAAAGTGCCACAATCCATCGGCTTATGGAGATCAATGTGAGAAATGTGGAAGTAGTTTGAGTCCAACCGAATTAATCAACCCAAAATCTACTTTAAGCGGAGCCACACCTGTTTTGAAAACAACCACTCACTGGTATTTACCAATGGATCAGCATGAAAAATGGCTTAAAGAGTGGATCAAAGACGGAATATTAGATGGCAAGCAACAACACGACCCTAAAACCTGGAGAAATCAAGTTGTAGGTCAGTGCATGAGCTGGATCGACGGTGGATTGCAGCCCAGAGCCATGACTCGTGACCTTGACTGGGGTGTGAAAGTTCCTCTCGAAGGCGCAGAAGGAAAAGTGCTTTACGTTTGGTTGGATGCACCTATTGGATATGTTTCTGCCACCAAACAATGGTGCTTAGATAACAATAAAAACTGGGAAGATTACTGGACAGGTGACCGAGAATTGGTACATTTTATTGGAAAGGACAATATTGTTTTTCACTGCATCATTTTCCCCATCTTATTGAAAGAATATGGAGGTTTAGTTTTGCCAAGCAATGTTCCTGCATCTGAATTCCTGAATTTGGAAGGAGATAAATTCTCTACATCAAGAAACTGGGCAGTTTGGTTGCATGAATTCATGAATGACCATCCGGATAAAGTGGATGAGTTGAAGTATACGCTCACAGCTATTGCTCCGGAAAGCAAAGACAGCGAATTCACGTGGAAAGAGTTTCAAGCCAGAGTAAATAATGAATTGGCTGATGTACTAGGGAATTTTGTGAATCGTGCTTTGGTTTTGACGAATAAATACTACGAAGGAGGAATTCCAACTAGAGGAGAATTAACTGCTGAGGACAAAGCTTTGCTAGAAACGATCGGAAGTACAAGATCGAAAGTAGAAGATTTAATGTACCGTTACAAGATTCGTGAAGCTCAATCTGAGGTGATGAATTTGGCTCGAGCTGGAAATAAATATTTGGCTGATAATGAGCCATGGAAATTAGTGAAAGAAGATCCAAAAAGAGTGGAAACTATCATGAATTTGGCTTTGGAAGTCACTGCTAATCTTTCCGTATTGCTCTATCCTTTCTTGCCAAAATCCGCTGCAAAAATTGCCGGTTTCTTAAATATCGAAACCAATAATTGGTCGAAAGTAGGTCAAGAAGATTTGTTACAATCCGGAAATAAAATCAACTCACCTGAAATTCTATTCCAAAAAATTGATGATGCTTTTGTAGAAGCTGAATTTGCAAAACTTGAAGCTTCCAAAGAAACACAATTGAATTACGACCCCGTGAAAGATGAGGTTTCTTTTGATGAATTTGTGAAAATGGACATCCGAATTGGACAAATTGTAAAAGCTGAAAAAGTAAAAAAAGCAAACAAATTACTACAACTGCAAGTCGATTTAGGATTCGAAACAAGAACCATCGTTTCTGGAATTGCTGAACATTACGAACCAGAAGACATCATAGGAAAAAAGGTAACCGTTCTTCTCAATTTGGCCCCTAGAAACATCAGAGGAGTCGAATCCAACGGAATGATCTTAATGTCTGAAAACCCAGACGGTGAACTATCCTTCGTTTCCCCAGAAAAAGAAATGGTAAACGGAGCTGGGGTTAGGTGAGAATGTGAAATGAAAAATGCAAAGTTCAAAATGAAAAGTTGACTTCAATCATTTTGCATTTTGCACTTTTAACTTTGCACTAAAACTACTTCAATTTCTTACTCATTCTCAAGAAAGCAATTTCTTTCTCTGTAAGAGCTCTGTAATAAGATCTTGGTAAATCTTTTTTGGTTAAACCAGCATAAGCTACTCGGTCTACTTTTTTGATCTCATAACCTAATGCTTCGATCATCCTTTGGACTCCCTTTCTTTTGTTACTGTGAATTTCCACTCCGATTTCTCTTGGGTCATTTTCCACAAACTCGGCTGCATCCGCCCAAACTTTTCCATCTTCCAATTCAACACCTGTTCGTAAATGTTGCAAATGCTCAACAGTCATGGGTTTGGTGATACTTACTTGAAAAATTTGAGTCAATTCGTATTTAGGGTGACCCATTTTCTTCATCAAATCGGTATCGTTGGTGAATAGAAGGAGTCCTGTTGTATTTTTATCCATACGATCGATGGGATAAATATCCTCTTTACACGCCTTGGCAATCAAATGCATGACATTTTTTTCTCGAATGGAATTGGTAACCGAATATCCTTTTGGTTTATTTAAAAGGAAGTATCTCTTTGTATCAGGCGAAATAGTTTCTCCATCATATTGAACCTTATCGCTTGGTTTTACTTTATATCCTAATTCAGTGACAACCTCATCATTGACTTTCACCACCCCGGTTTGGATCAATACATCTGCTTCACGTCGCGAACAAATTCCTGCATTGGATAAATATTTATTCAAACGAATATCCTCGCTCATCGAAGGAACGGGATCGCCCTTCTTTTGTCTCTCCAATTTGTCCTTGTAAGCATTGAACTTTTGCTTCTTCTTATGAATCGGTTTACTTCCTCCCGATGTTCTTCTCCCTCCACTTTTTGGCTTACCGTCGTTGGATTTTGGTCCCTTTTTATTCGCGCGCATCACTAAAATTTTGACAAAGGTCGGTGTTTCTTTTGGATTGCGCAATTGTTTAGCAACAGAGAAAACCGAGAACGCACAAAGTTCTCATAGATCTCTGCGAAAAACTCAGCGCCCTCTGCGGTTCCCCCAAACCAATCAAAGGATTTTCCGTTATCTTTATCAAACAAATCAACCTAATGAAAAAACTTGGCCTAATATTCTTCATTACATTTTCTTCGATTACTTTTTCTCAAAATGAAATTCCGGATGACTTTATTTTTAGTCAGATTGTTAATGAAGTAAATATAAGTGGCAATATTTCAACTATCTCCAATACCAATACAACCAATAAATTTGGAGGTGGATTAGGCATTTATCATGTGTTTTTGGAACCTTCTTTTTTTAATATCCTTCTTGGCTTCGAATACAATTATACAAGTCAGTACCTCAAATATTATGGGGAGGGACATACAACTTATCGCAACGCCATACATCAGCTACATAATTTTACAATTCCTTTGATTCTAAGATTTAATGTTGGCAGAAAAAATAAAGTTGTTTTCGAATTAGGTCCATATATGGAAAATACAATTTTCAATGGTTTAGGTGATGTTCACTATTGGAGTTATACGTATTCTAGCATTTCTGAAAATCAAAAATTTCATATCGGAAATGGAGTTTCTGGAGGAGTTTTAGCTAGTATAGGCATGAAAATCCCTCTTAAGGAGAACCTCAAAATGATCTTGCGTATGACTTATCATTATGGTTTAGGATACTATTACCAAAATAAAACAATTGGAAACTATTTCCCAAACCAATATTTGAAGCTTTCGATAGGTCTCAATTGGGCAAGAAAATACAATCCTACTTTGGAAAAACATTAATTTTATTGAACCATAGAGGTCACAGAGCTCTCTGCGAAAAACTCTGCGCCCTCTGCGGTTTAAAAACACACACTATCAATACTCCTAAGTGAATAAATAAACCAAAGCCGCGTTATATCTAAAACCCTTAATCTTATCTTAATCGGTTGGATGTATCGTAAAATATTAAATATCACCTTAAAAGTACTCGGCTGGATCGGATTGGGTCTGCTTACCCTTTTTACTTCAGCTACTGTACTGGTTTATTTTTTTGAGGATGATATCAAACAATATGCAGTAGATCGACTCAACAAACAACTCAACGCCAAAGTGCGTGTGCATTCCATCGAGCTTTCATTGTGGGACAAATTTCCATACGCTTGTTTGAATTTCAAAGGTGTCCTAATTAACGATGCTCATTTGGATCCTTCTCTGAATACTTCAGACACCTTGCTTTATGCAGAGAACATGTACCTTCAGTTTTCGGTTTGGGATCTTTTGGATGGCGACTACAAAGTAACCAAAATTGAATCCATCAATGGCTTTCTCAATTTGAAAGTTAATGAAGAGGGATTAGGTAATTTTCATTTTCTTAAACCTTCCGAAGATACGACAGACACCGAATTTGACTTCGATCTGGAAAGTGTCAAACTACTCAACTTCCGCTTTCAATTTCACAGCAAACAAACAGGACATTACGAAAATATTTTCGTGGATAAAATGATTGCTGAAGGGAATTTCAACGAAAAAGAATATGATGTGGTGTCTACGGTTCAAGGGAATGTGAAACAATTAGCCACTGGTAAAATTGGCTTTATTGAAAATCGAAATTTCAATGCGAATGTACATCTGCATGTCGAAAACAATGAAAAATTCTACCTCAAAGAAAGTAAACTCCAAGTTGAGGAGATGAAATTTGACGTGAATGGGAAGTTGTCCAAAGACTCTATCGATCTAGACATCAAAGGGGATCAAATTACCTTTCAGGAGTTTGTGAATTCTTTCTCTGGTCAGATTTTTAATGACATGTACAGCTATCAAGCCAACGGAATTGTGGACTTTGATTTTGCCATACATGGTGCATATTCGGATCTCAAGATGAATTCGAATTTCAAAATTGAAAAGGGTCAGATTTTCGAGCCTTCCAATAAAATTCAAGTCTCGGACATCACATTGGATGGTCATTTTAGTCAGAACGAACAAGGCAATGAACTCAATCTGAAAACCTTTGACATGAAAATCTTCAACGGATTTCTAAAAGGAAATGCCAAAATCCAAAACCTGAATAAACCCGACATACAAATCAAAGCCAAAGGCAATCTCGACCTTTCTGCAGTGGGAAAAATATTCAAATTTGAAGGAATTCAAAACCCGACAGGCTCAGTTGCCCTATCCGCAAATCTGAAGATTAAAGAAGGAAAAACACTGGAACATATTCAAGGAAATTTTGATCTGAATAATGTGGGTATGATCTTCCAAAAGAAAAAAGTGCAAAACGTTACTGGAAAGTTGGCCGTCAATAATGATAACATCGCATTGAAAGACTTTACCTTGCTTTTTGGATCTTCGGACATCGCCCTTTCCGGAGCCTTGAAAAACTTCAGAAAATACATCAATAAACAAGGTACTTTAAGTTTGATAGCCTCTGTAAAAAGCAACTATATCAATCTGGATGATTTTACTTTTACCAATGAGAAGTATACGAGTCAGACCGGAATTTTGCCGGAAAATGTAAACCTTAACGTGGACCTCAGCTGCAAAAAATTCGATTACTACAAACACACCATAGCCAATATCGATTTGGAAGCAAAAATGCTGAATCGAAGATTAATTGTTTCTAATTTCCAATGCAACGCCTACGGAGGTAGGATCTCTGGAAAGATTGACTTTGACAACCGCAATAGTCCGAATTCCCTGTTGGAGATTGCAACCAATTTGAAAGGAATCAATATTCAGGAAGTTTTTGCAGATTGGAATAATTTTGATCAGAAAACTATAACTTCTCAAAATATCAAAGGAACTTCAAACATCAAAGCGCATTTATTGATTCCTTTCAACCAGGCCAAGGCTTTAGTGAAAGATCAGTTGTATGCTCAAGTTAGCTTTGATATTCAGAATGGAGAACTCAACAATTTGGCTGCGATGAAATCCATTACGCAAAGCATGCGCGAAACGAAAATGGTCAATCTATTTTTGAAAAAGCATATTGGACCTCTCGAACAGAAACTGCTGAACCTGAAATTTGAAAGATTGCAAAACACCATCGTAGTCCAGGATTCTAAAATTCGCATCCCGGAAATGGAAATTAAAACCAATGCATTCGATATTAATGTGGAGGGAGAACATTGGTTTGACAACCGCATCGATTATAGCTTTAATTTCAGGTTTAGAGAATTAAAAACCACACCTGAATACACAGAATTTGGTAAAATTGAAGATGATGGAACAGGATTCAGGGTCTTTTTGAAAATGTATGGAACGGTTGATAATCCTATCATTGAATGGGATAAAACTTCGAAAAAGGAAAAAGTAAAACAAGATTTGGCTCAAGAAAAAGAAGATCTGAAATCCATGCTGAAAAGAGATTTTGGACTCTTCAAAAAAGACAGTACCGTTCAGGCATATGAAATAGAGAAGAAAGAAGAAGAATTTTTAATGTATGATGGAGAATTTGATCAAAAAGGCGAACCCAACCTGATTGAATCAGATAGCGTTAAAACGGAAAAGAAAAAGAAAAACAAGATCAATTCATTCTTCAATAAAATCAAGGAAGAAAATAAGAAAGAAGAAAAAATTGAGTTTGATATAGAGAATTAAAGAAGAATGAATTTATACTCGAAAAAACAAAAGTGGAAAATTGCTTTGCTGATCTCAGCTGTGGTCTTGATCTGTTTTTCTTTGATCTATAGTAATTATCTAGTAGATAGCTTACGCAAAAGAGAGAAAATTCCCGTAAAACAATGGACTGAAACCCTTCAGAAAAAAGCCGAATTAATCACCCTAACAAATCGAACTTTTGAAGAGCTCAAACACGAGGAAAGGGAAAAAATGAAATTGTGGGCCAAAGCCACGGAAGAACTTGTAAAACCTTTCGATCCGAATTCCAATGTAGATTATACTTTCTACATCGAAATCATTCAGCATAACAAGAACATTCCTGTGATTTTAATGGACAAAGATTCCTCGATCTTAAATTACTTGAATATTTATGATTTCAATTTGGACTCCATCAAACTTCAATTTCCAGACAGCTCTAAAAAAATAATCAATCAGATTTTATTGGAAAAAGTGAGAATGTGGTCTAAAACCCATGTGCCCATCGTCGTAAATATTGATAAAAATCAAAAACAGTACGTTTTTTACAGTGATTCCAGAAAGATTCAAGACCTAGTAGAACAAAGAAATCAGTTGATCGAAGGCTTCAATAAAGAAATCATTGATAATCCGAATTTGGTTCCAGTTTTGTTCTTAGATAAAGCAGATTATTCCGTCATTGCCTCCAATCTGGATTCTTCAGAAATTGACTCACCAGAGAAAATATCAGCAAAAATGAAGGAATTTATGTCTGAAAATGACGGAATTGACGTGAAAATTGATGACCGAGAAGGAATTGTTTTTTATAAGAATAGTGTCGAACTAACCTACCTCAAATACTTTCCCATCGTGCAGATCATCATGATCTCTTTATTCATTTTAATTGCTTACCTGGCTTTTTCAGTTTTCAAAAAAGCAGAACAAAATCAAGTTTGGGCAGGGATGTCTAAGGAAACAGCGCACCAGTTGGGAACTCCCATTTCTTCCTTAATGGCTTGGATTCAACTCCTGGAAGCCAATGGAACGGATCCTCAATTGCTTTCGGAGCTGGAGAAAGATGTTAATAGACTGAACACGATTGCCGATCGATTCTCGAAAATTGGATCCGAAACTAAATTAGAGGAACTCAATATTTGCGAAACCATTCAAGGGATTGTGGATTATTTAGACAAAAGATCATCAGACAAAATTGAATTCAGTACCAAATTTGAAGAACCTAAAATGATTGCAAGATTCAGCCCGGTCCTCTTTGAATGGGTCATCGAAAATATTTGCAAAAATGCGATAGACGCCATGGAAGGTCAGGGAAAAATCACCGTAGAAATTCATAGAAAAATGGATGATCTGCTCATCGACATTTCAGATACCGGAAAAGGTATTCCTGCCGGAAACCTCAAAACAGTTTTCAACCCTGGATATACAACAAAAAAGAGAGGGTGGGGTCTTGGACTAAGTTTGGTAAAAAGAATTGTAGAAGAATACCACAAAGGAAAAGTTTTCGTGCTTAAAAGCGAGAAAAACGTGGGCACCACATTTAGAATTATCTTAAAATCCTAAATTCTCAAAAATTTCCGAATTCCGAATTCCGAATTCCGAATTCAAACTAATCCCCCTATCTTTGCAAAAAAAATTCATGGTAACTCGAATTGTATTATTTCTTATCATTTTAATTGTTGGAATTTCTGTTGCAGTTTTTCTAAATACGAAGGATTATGGACCAAATGAACTTAAAGTATACCAACCCAAAGATGTCAATCCAGAATTGAAAGACAATACTATCAATTACAATGAAAAAAACCACAGAATAGGTCAGTTTGCTTTTTTAGATCAGGAAGGAGATACCATTACAAAGAAGGATGTAGAAGGAAAAATCTATGTGGCAGATTACTTCTTTACTACATGCCCTACGATTTGTCCGAAAATGACTGCACAGCTTGAAAGAGTTCAGGAAAAATACAAAGACGATCCTGAAATTTTGATTTTATCTCATACCGTACATCCCGAAAACGATACGGTTGAAGTGATGGCGAGATACGCTCAAAGACACGGAGCAATTCCCAAAAAGTGGTATTTCTTGACAGGAGAAAAAGAAGAATTATATAGATTAGCTCGTCAATCTTATTTCGTCTTAAAACCAGCTGAAGTTGGTGAACCAGGAGATGCAGGAAGTGATTTTATTCATACCAATAACTTCGTGCTCATAGACCAGAAAGGACGAATAAGAGGATACTATGATGGAACGAGTCCGACAGAAGTAGACAAATTGATGGAGGATATTCAGAAATTGAAGTAATTATTACAATCTGAATCCTAGCATCAAATTATAGCGATGTGTATGAAAAAAATCATTGCTAAAATGAAGGGAATATTGGTAAGTCAATCCAAAAGAAAAATACCTAAACCAAAAACTGATTTTTGGAGAAAATCCTAAGCCGTATGCCATTCGATCATAATCATGGGAAGAAAGGAATGTTGAGGTATATGCCCTAGACATCGTAAATCCGGTGTTAAAACTTAAATCTAAACCAGAGGTTTTCTTTGAAAAAATATGAGAATAGTTGATTCCAGGGTTTAGTACATTCAATCCATACCCAGATAAAAATACGAAACCACTCCCTCCAAAACGCAAATATTCGATATTCAAAGCCAATCTGTTTCTCTTTTCCGATTCTTTAAAATAGAATAAGCTATTGACTGAAAACCCAAAATCAATCATAAAATCATTGTAGAATTCTTGGCTATTTGAATACATGGATTGGTGTCCTGACGATCTCACATAAACCGTTTTTACACCGAGATCAACATGAAACACAAAATGATGCTTTTTCCCCCAGAAAATCCATTTTTTCGCTTTATCCTTTTGGGCAATTGAACTTGTGCAAAATAACATGCACAAAAAGATTGTACTTAGATTTTTCATGTTGCCAAGATAAAAGCTGTGATTGACACAACATTACGGATTTTCGCAAAATTTGAAAACTCATCAGCCTTTCGCTCTTCAGTTAAAAACTCGTTGAATAAATCCTTATTTCCGCAACTTTTTCTTCAATTTTCCGTTTTTCTAAGCAAACATGCGCTTCTGTATTGTATCGATAGAGCGAATGTGTATATTTGAACACAAATTTTTGATCAAGGAATGAAAGACTACGTAGAAGAGTTTTCAAAACATTTAATTGAAGGACTGGAAATCGGTTCAAAATCAGCATTTAACAATACAAATAAATCTTTTGACAACATATTTATTTGTGGTTTAGGAGGATCTGGAATCGGTGGGAAATTGGTATCTCAACTGTATTGGGACAAAATTGAACAACCGGTGACCATTTCAAACGATTATTTCATTCCAAAATCAGTTGGGAAAAATACACTTACCATTGCTTGTTCTTATTCGGGAAATACTGAAGAAACCTTGGAAGCAATGGAAAAAGCAGCGGCTGCAGGTTCTGAAATCGCGGTAGTTAGCTCTGGTGGTAAAATTATTGACATTGCTAAGGAAAAAGGATACAATCATATTCAAATCCCTGAAGGCTATCCGCCAAGAGCTGCTCTAGGTTATTCCTTTGTGGAATTGCAGTTTATTTTGCACAATTACGGTATCATTTCTTCGGATTTTATCAATGAAGTGAAATCAGGTGTGCAATTGATTCAAGATAATGAAGCGGACATCAAAGCAGAAGCAAAAAAACTTGCAGATGCTTTGCACGGAAAAACTCCCGTTTTGTATGCTTCCCCCCTTTTCGAATCCGTTTTGATCCGTTTCAGACAACAATTGAATGAAAATGCAAAACAACTGTGTTGGCATCATGTTTTCCCGGAGCTGAATCACAACGAATTAGTGGGATGGGCTTCAGGAACAAACGATTTGTCTGTCATCATTTTCAGAACCGAGGAAGACTATTATCGTACTGAAAAACGTATCGATATTTCCATCGAACAAATGAAAAAATTCACTTCACATATCACTGAAGTACATGCCAAAGGAAAAACTAGAATCGAAAGATATATTTACCTGATTCACCTTACAGATCTAGTTTCTGTTTATTTGGCAGACAACAAAAAAGTTGATCCTATTGAAATCGATGTGATCATCCATTTAAAATCAGAATTGTCTAAAATTTAATGCGAAAAGTCCATTTTCAAGACCTTGGTCTAATCGACTACAAAGAAGCCTGGGATTATCAAGAAAAACTCTTTAAGGCTACTGTGGATCAAAAAATGGCAAATCGAAACGCTGACAATCCAATTGAAACTGAAAACTATTTGCTTTTTTGCGAACATCCTCATGTCTACACCTTAGGAAAAAGCGGAAAAGAAGAAAACCTACTCATTCAGGGCAAACAACTCGAAGAAGCACATGCCACTTTCTATAAAATAAATAGAGGGGGCGACATTACCTATCATGGTCCTGGGCAACTAGTGGCATACCCTATTTTCGATTTGGATCATTTCTTTTCAGATATTCACAAATACCTAAGATTTCTTGAGGAAGCAGTGATCATGACTCTAAAGGAATATGGGATCAATGGAACTCGTGTAGAAGGTTTAACGGGTGTTTGGATCAACGATGAAAAAGGTCCCAGAAAAATTTGCGCCATGGGAGTTAAGTGCGCGCGTTGGGTAACGATGCACGGAATCGGTTTTAATATCAATAGCGATTTAAGCTATTTCAACAATATAATTCCTTGTGGAATAGACGATAAAGCCGTAACTTCAATGCAGAATGAATTGGGGAGAAAGATTGACATGGAAGAAGTTAAATCCATTTTAAAAATCAATCTTTCAAATATTTTCG
The DNA here is from genome assembly GCA_020436025.1 of Crocinitomicaceae bacterium. Taxonomy (GTDB): domain Bacteria; phylum Bacteroidota; class Bacteroidia; order Flavobacteriales_D; family Crocinitomicaceae; genus JAGQYP01. Next base: position 32,295 of record JAGQYP010000023.1, on the reverse strand, counting down.
ATTTTGATTTCGTGGATTAAGTATGTTTCGAAAAATCTTAAAATACACTGGGCTTTCCATTCTAGGTTTGCTGCTGTTGCTGAGCACTGTAATATTGATCAGTGGGAAAAGCTATATTTTTAAGGCAGTCTGGGCTACTTACTTTCGTGGTCAAACAGGCCCTGGAATTTACGATTTGGATGTTTTTTACTATTCTACAATTCCTGCCTCCGATCAACCTGAACCGTGGAAAACATTTGATGGAATTGAACATCTAACTCTACGCCAAGAACAAAAAAAATATCTTGAAGAATTAGAAACGACAAGCATTTTAGTCATCCACAATAATGAAATCATTTATGAAGAATATTGGGACGAACATAACAAGGAAAAAGTCTCCAATTCCTTTTCTGTAGCTAAATCTTACATCAGTGTTTTAATTGGAATTGCCATAGACAAAGGGTTTATTGCTTCGATTGATGATCCAGCAAGTAAATATTTAGATTGGTTTACGGGTGATGGAAAGGATAAAATTACTATTCGTCATTTGTTGGAAATGGCTGGCGGACTTGATTGGGGCGAAAGTGGAGGCAATCCATTATCTCACAATGCGGAAGGGTATTACGGATGGGACCTTTTGAGTCTGGTGAAATCGTTAAATGCGGTTGAAGAACCAGGTGTAAAACTAGATTATCAAAGTGGAAACACGCAAATTATTGGATTTGTTTTAAAGGAAGCTACTGGAATGACCATTTCCGAATTTGCTTATGAATTCCTTTGGTCCAAGATTGGTTCTGAAAATGATGCACACTGGTCACTGGACGATGAAGGTGGGATGGAAAAAGCTTTCTGCTGCCTCTATGCCACTACAAGAGATTTTGCCCGTTTGGGAAGACTGATCAATGAAAACGGTTTTTATAATGGAAAAATGATCTTAAGTACAAGTTATATTTCAGAAATGCTCACCCCAGCTCGAATTGTGGAAGAAGGGAATCAGCCTAACGATCAATATGGATTGTTCTATTGGCTTTATCCTTCCGGAAATGATCCTGTTTATTACGCTAGAGGAATACTCGGTCAATACGTAATCAGTATTCCTTCTCAAAATATCATCATCGTACGAACCGGCCACAAAAGGGACGAAAAATACGAGTTTGAGGAAATTAAAAACATGGAGGGCATCATGCCTCAGTATGAAAAATACATTGAACGAATAGGACACCCTTCTGATCTATTTCTTTACATAGACATAGCCTACGAACTTCTGGCTCAGAAAAACTCCTTAAATTGATTATTTTTGCCCTCTAATGCGTTTTTAAGGGATGAAGAAAGACATTAATCTTCCAGAAGTAGAAAATGTTGGTGTGGCAGTTGTACACGAGACCAACGAGGAGAATGAAGAAGTTTACAATGTTTATTTGCTGAATACAGGCGATAACAAACTGGAAACTGTTTTGGTCTCCTCGAAAGGTTATGGTGAGAATGCAGCAACCGGTGAACAAGTTAAAACAAGTGTACTTCGTCATGCACTCAATGATGTTGACCCAAAATCATTTGTTAAAATTGAACCAATTATTGAAGATCTTTTTGGCTTACATAATGAATATTGGGTAAGTTATTTTATCGGAGATCAGATGTATGATAAAAAATTTATTTTTCTAGCCGAATCCATAAATGATCAAAACCTCACCACTATTCCTCTTATGAACAAAAAGGGAATATTAATCACTTAAATCAAATACCATGTTAGAATCCGTTAATATTGAAAAAATCCTGTTTCTGGACATAGAAACGGTTCCTCAAGTGTACCATTTTGCAGATCTGGACCCAAAGACTGCAGCACTTTATCAGCAAAAAACGCAGTGGATGAAAAAAGAGGATACCACAGATGAGGAAATCTATGAGAGGGCCGGAATTTATGCTGAATTTGGAAAAATCGTTTGCATTACATGTGGAATCGTTCAAAACAGCATTCATGGAGCGAAAGTTCGTCTGAAATCCTTTGCAGATGATGATGAGGTAAAACTGCTCAATGGCTTCATTGAAATGTGCAATGAAAGCTTTGGTACAGGAAAATTAATGTTGATGTGTGGTCACAATGCCAAAGAATTCGACTTTCCTTTCATTGCTAGGCGAATTTTGATCAATGGACTTAAATTACCTGGTCCGCTCAACTTAGCTGGAAAAAAACCATGGGAAATTCCCCATTTAGACACAATGGAACTATGGAAATTTGGAGATTACAAAGCCTATACTTCTCTGAATTTACTAACACATGTCTTCGGAATCCCTACCCCGAAGGATGATATTTCTGGCGCAGATGTGGCTCGAGTATATTACGAAGAAGGAAATCTAAAAAGAATTGTTACCTATTGTGAAAAAGATGTGATCGCATTGATCAATCTCTTTCTGAAATTTCAAGGAAATGAATTGGTCAAAGAAGATAATATTTCTGTGCATTAGTATCTTCCTTTTAGGATGTGGTTCAGAGGTAACCAGTAGTGAACCAAAAGAGCAAGAGCTTACTTTGGAAATGTTAAACTACGGACTTCAAATCGGAGCCGATTACGATTCCACTTTAATAGAACTGGAAAAAAGAGGATTCATTCAAGAAAATGACAACTTCAAAGGTGTATTTCAAAATCTATCCGTGCAAATAATTGTCTCTGGACCCCATAAAATAAGCTCTTGGAAGATAATCTGGAAAGGAGAAAATAAAGATATTTTAGCTTTTTCTAAACAATTAGAAAACGTTTTAAAAACGAATTATGCTGATCTTGCTGGCTCAAATAATTATTATTCCGCTCGATTCAGATCTATAAATACTGAAGTCATCCTTGAATGCATCATTTGGGAGAATAAAATCGAACTTGTAAACCGGTAAACATGAACAATCATTTAACAAATAAATTGAAAACGGCAGAAGAAGCAGTTGCTTTAATAAAAAACGGAGATAGTGTTTTCCTTCAAAGTGCGGCTTCAACTCCTACCGTCCTGATTGATCAACTAGCCGAGCGTAATGACATCGATGATTTGCAGATTGTTTCGATTCATACAGAAGGATCCACACCTTACGCGAGTGAAAAATTTGAACATAAAATCAAGATCAATACTTTTTTTGTCGGAAGCAATATCAGAGAGGCAGTTAACGAAGGTCGAGCCGACTACATTCCAATGTTTTTGAGTGAAATTCCCATGGCTTTTAAAAATGGAATTATTCCCATTGATGTAGCTTTGGTTCAAGTTTCTCCTCCCGATATTCATGGGTATTGTTCACTTGGAGTTTCAGTAGACGTTAGCAATGCAGCCATTCATCAAGCTAAAATTGTAATTGCACAATTAAACCCTAATGTACCAAGAACCTTCGGTGATGGAATTATTCATGTATCCAAAATTGATGCATTGGTAGAAGTGGACATCCCCCTGTTTCAACATGCTCCCAAACCCATTTCTGAACTGCACATGTGCATTGGAAAACACATTGCAGAACTAGTTGAAGATGGAGCTACCTTACAAACCGGAATTGGTGCCATACCAGACGCAGCTCTTGCATGCCTGGGAAACCATAAAAATCTCGGAATGCACACCGAAATGTTTTCAGATGGAATTATTGATTTGGTCGAAAAAGGGGTTTTAAATGGCAAACTGAAGAAAACTTTTACCGAGAAAATTGTAACTGGTTTCGCCATCGGAAGTCAAAAACTTTATGACTATGTGCATGATAACCCACTTTTCGAGTTTAGAGATACGGCATTTGTTAATGACACAAAAAATATTCGTGCAAATCCAAAAGTTACAGCAATAAATAGTGCCATTGAAGTCGATATTTTCGGTCAGGTTTGCGCCGATTCCATTGGGCCCATTCAATATAGTGGAGTGGGTGGTCAGATGGATTTTATTCGAGGAGCTGCTCTTTCCGAAGGGGGAAAACCGATAATTGCCCTTCCATCAGTAACCTCTAGAGGAAAATCTAAAATTGTCTCTACTTTGGCTAAGGGAGCTAGTGTGGTAACTACACGAGCGCACGTTCATTGGATTGTAACCGAAAATGGGAAAGTGGATTTGTATGGTAAAAATCTCCGTGAAAGAGCTAAAGCAATGATTCAAATAGCAGACCCAGCCCATCAGGAAGAATTAGAAAAGGCGGCATATGAAATTCTTGGAGAGTTATAAACTATTTAAAAAATACGCTTGCCTTTCCGCTAAATCCTTGTGTAAATAGGAACTTAACGTAAAGAAAATGCAGTTCTAACAAGTCCAATCGAATAATTTACTACCTTTAATACTCCCAAATTTTAATTTTGGCTTAAACTTTGTTATCGATTTGTTAAAACTTATGTCATGAAAATTTTAATCTACGGTATTGCTTTTCTTTTTTGTTTTACTGCCTATTCTCAGGATGATGTAACAGATAAAGTAAAAGGACATCTATCTACAGGAAATGCTGCTGGTTTAAGTTCCTATTTTACTGGAAATGTAGATTTGTTAGTGGAAGATAACGAAGACGTTTATAGCAAGACTCAGGCCGAAATGATCTTAAAGAACTTTTTTGCGAAAAACATGCCTGTTAGTTTTTCCATTATTCACAAAGGATCCTCCACAATGAATGTGGCATACAGAATTGGCACCTTAAAAACGAAAAATGGGAAGGAATTTAGAGTAACTTTCAATATGAAGGATGTGGGTGGACGTTTTCTAATCCATCAGATGCAAATTGAGGAAAACTAATCGTTAAAAATAGTTTCTAGTACCTCAACTGTTTTCACTTTCCCAAAGGATTCTATTTGCAGAGCGTAATAATCCAGTAAAAGATGCAATAAACGATTTCTTCGTGTTCCATGAAAATCAATTTTTTCAGTCTCTTGATAGTCGGTTTTCAAAAGCGAATCAAAGGCCTTTAATTCATTGCCTTCAATAAAATATTGATGCTTTGGACGGATCTCACAAAACTCCCCATCTTGCAAGTCAAAATAAGGACAAATAGACTCAGATAAACTGGGATAAAACCCAAGAAACTTAGAAAAATCAGCTAAAAATTTAAGGTGAAAATTCAATGGATGATCATCCATGTCCAAAAATTTTAATCTGCTAATAATAAAAGAAATCAATTCCACATCAGCTTCAGAATCCTGCAAGGTTTTCTGTAATATTTCATTAATGAAAAATACGATTGAAGACTTCACAGGATCAAAATAACAATTGGAAATCCTCACATAGGTATCCAATGAATTCAAATATTTCAACTCCGATTTGGGATTACCGCCATATTCAAATTCAACGATGGAGAGAGGGTATATTTTAAATTGATCTTTTTTCTTCTTTGCTCCCCTATATAAATATGATGAGCTCCCATTTTTGGAGGTATAGATTCGTAAAATATAGGAAGTTTCAGAGTAGTCGATTTTGGACAATATTATCCCGTAATCTTTGTCCTGCATTAATTGATGAATAGAATTTTGGTAACCGCTCTACCTTTGTCGTTTTTCTCTCCCGCCCAGACAATGTAAACACCCGACTTTACTCTTTCTCCATTGGTAGTTTTCCCGTCCCATAAAACGGTACCTCCATTTGAAGTAGTTCGAAATACAAGATTACCAGCAATATCCGTAATACGAACATCGGAATCAAAAGCAAATCCAGTAATTGTAATATTTCCTGTAAATTCAGGTTTCACGGGGTTCGGGTAAGAATAAACATCAGCAAAATCAAAATCCCCATACGTGGCATCGGATCGGTAAGAACACAAACCTAACTCCGTTCCAAAAAAGACCTCGCCGGTAACATGATTGATATCCAAATCAAAAACATCATCTGACAAAAGAGGGCTGTTACTTGCGGTAAAATGATGTATTTCTTCCGTACCATCTTCAGAAATTAAAAACACTCCGGAACCTTGAGTTGCAATCCATTTACGATTGGCTCCATCTACTTCGATGTCATTAATTGGTGTTTCTCCCAAAAGTACCTCAACAAAACCGTCTCTTTCTACCAAAATACGTTGTGCGTCATATTCCCCAGGATCACCATCCCATATCAATTGTGGACTATAAATAACTGCCAGACCGGTGGCCGTTCCAATCCAAATCTCCTCATCAAAGTCCATGGTTATACAGAAAACATCTCCACTAGGTAGTGCTCCGTTTCCATCTGCAGTTGACAGTGTTTTCTTTCGGTCATCCGTCGGTATGTCTGGTGTGCCATTATCATCATAAACAATGATTCCATTCTGCCGTGTTCCAATCCATTTTAAATTGTAATAATCTACAAATAGTTCATACATCAAAATATTCTTTCCTGTTGCTCCTAAGTCGTAAGAATACCATTGTCCATCCACACTTCGACACAATAATTGATCTACACAAAATGAATTCCCTACCCAAAGATTTCCATCGTAGTCATAACTCATATCATTGATCAAATAATAATCTTCATATACAGATCTTTTTTGAAGCGTACTATTCGAATTATCAAATTGATTCACTATTTGATTTCCTTTGATTTCAAAAACACCTTGAGAGCTTGCAGAACCAAAGAAAACTTGATTCGCATTGTCTGGGTTGATTGCTATTGTAGTGAAATCATAAATGGTATCTGAATCTAATTGTGGATTAAGATCTCGATGAAAGTTGATCCAATTTTCATCCTCCAATAAATTTATTCCTGTTTGATTATAACTTCCACCACCAATTGCATTGATATACCCTCCTACCATTCCAATCTTACCGTCAGCGTAGTCCAATTTGTAAGAGCCAGTTCGATAGGGACCACCACTATTAAACGTTTCTGCACCAAATGCGTTAACCGACCGAACTAAACAATATTTGGCATCTGCAATCCAATAAAATGGGCCATCTTTTACAGTTTGCTGAGCAAGAGGGTAGGTATCAAATGGGTATTGAAAAATATTCTCTACTAATGTTAACGATGAATCATAAACCTGAACGCCTCCTAAAAAGCTTAAAATTAGGGAGTCATTTTGAACATTTAGATTTGAGTAATCTAAAAGATTAAATATTGGATCTTGTGTAACTACTGCGTTCTGCAAATAATAAAGAGTATCCTCAATTCCTCCATCGTTCTTTTTCAGAAAAAATAAGCGTGAAGTGGAAGCTTCTAACTCCGTATATTTTGCAGTCAGATCTATTCCGTTCAAAGCCGTCCATGCACCAGGGGCAGGCAATAAAGGATTTCCTTCTTGGCCATAATAAATCCCATTTTCAGTTGCGACATAGATCTTATTATCAAAAAAATCGAGATCGTAAACGAAATAATTGGAAGAAGTCGGATAATACGTGTCTTTTACTTCAAACTTTATTGGATCTACGACCACCACACCGAAACCAGTACAGATATAAGCCAATTGATCCTTAAAAGTAAATCTCTGGATAGATTTTAACCCAATTATGTTGCTTAGTCTGATTGATGGAATATTGTAAACCGTATTGTTTCGAATCAAGTCCAAATTCCCATTCTCATAACCTAAAAATAATGTCTGTGTGCTATTATCATATTGCAAAGCAGTAATCTTAACATCCGTTAGAGCATTCACCGAATTCCAATTGTCTATCTCCCCGGATTCTTTGTCGTAAGTCATTAAACTATTTCCCAACGAAACATAGACCTTCGTTTCAGAATGATCAACTAAAAATGCCTGGTGACCCGCCGGATGAGATCTCCACTTACCTATTCCTAACTGAGAATATCCAAAGGAAACAAAGCAAAAAGCTGTTATTACTGATAAAATGCGCAACATCGAAATTTTCATCTCTTTAACAAACGAAATTATTCAAAAACTATTACTAATCAGAGAAAAAAATCCATCTGGAGTATATAAAAATTAGATTTCATCGTTAGGCCCCTTTGTTGAGCCTTCTTAACTCTTTATATTTCAACACATTAGATTTTGCAGAAATCCAAGCAATCCAAAATCCCATTTTCCCATCCAGAAAACCCAATTTGACCAGATACATGGAAATAAATCGCATGCAGCCACTTAAATAAGGTTTTAAAACTCCAGCTTTTTTACCCCTCTCATAGAACTTTTTAGCAGTCAACAAGGAATACTTATCCGCCCTAGCCTGATGGTCTTCAAAAGAATAATAGGAATAATGCTCCAAATGCCCCCCCAACCGAATAACCTCATACTCTTTATCAAATACCAATTCCTCGTGTACAATTGCTCCATCCCAATGCGCGGAACCACAAGGAAATAGTCTTTTCTTAATATCAGGATACCAACCAGAATGCCGAATCCAAGAGCCACAATAGTTCGTAAGTCTATTCACCTCATACACTCCCTTCAGACCTTGCTTCTTTTCAACTATAATAGCGTTTTGCATTTCACAGTCAGGAGCTTCATCGGCATCTAATGAGAATAGGTATGAATAATTGGCCAATGAATGCAAATAGTTTTTTGTTGAACTATATCCTTCCCAAGGTCTCACAATAAATTGTACCTTCTCATATCCAGTTGCTATCGATTTGGTGCTATCTGTGCTCTCTGCATCAACAATGATAATCTCATCCGCGAAGGAAAGAACTGATTCTATTGCCCTTGCAATATTCCTTTCCTCATTAAGAGTAATAATTAATACTGATATACCATAGGGTTTTTCCTGCATCAAAGTCCTTTAATCCAACTTGTAATTTTATCAAGTACTTCAGGCTCAATGGTAGTTTCAATAGATCCATACTCTGAAATAGTGCAGGACTCACATTTTTGAAATAAATGATTCAGCCCATCAAACAAATAGGTTTCGCATTTTGGATGATTAAACAAACTCTTAAATCCCGTCAAATTTTGAGTGGGTTCAACCTGAATATCCCTTGAACCATTTAATGCCAAAACTGGAATTTGTACTTGATCCCAATATAGTTTTGGGTCATATTCCAAAAAGGATTGAATCGCCTTCATAGCAAAAAACTGAGGAATCTGCTGCTTCACAATGCTCGGTGAATCCCCAAATTCTTTAATCTCTTCTTCAGTAAGATTATCAAAAAAATCTTTAACAATTTGTTGAGTTTCTTCATATTTCAAGCCATCCTCAGATTTGATTTCGTTATAAATCTTCAGAAGCATTAAACTGTCTTTCACAAAAGTAGATTCTAAAGTAACGCCTTCAACTCCCAATAATAGCCTTCGCTGACGAATGAGCAAATCGATACCTCGAACTCCTACTCCTGCCATGGAAACAATAAACTTGATTTTCTTGTTTTGAGAGGCTGCAATAGGTCCATGAATTCCTCCTTCAGAATGACCCACTACACCTAACTTATCCTTATCAACCTTCTTTTGCTTAGAAAGGAAATCAATGGCGGAGCTCACATCCGATGCAAAATCTTCCATCGTGGAATTGAAAAACTTGGGTTGTGATTCTCCAAAAAATCGATCATCAAAACGCAATACCATGACTCCATTACTGGTTAAATGGTGGGCAAGAACATGAAAAGGCTTGTGTTTGATCATTTCCTCATTTCGATCTTGTTGCCCAGTTCCGGAGGCCAATACCACTGCAGGAAATGGCCCGTCTCCTTTAGGAATGGTAAGTGTTCCATGCAGTTCAAACTTCCCTTTTTTATTTTTGAAGCTTACTTCTAAAACTTCATATTCTACCGCATCTGGTGGATTTTGAGGTCTTTTAATTTCCTTTTTCTCAATTTCATCTCGACCAAAATTCAAAGGAAAAGTAACTCCCGCTTGAAAAAACTCACCATTTATAAGTTCCTTCTTCTGATCATATTTGCCTGTGTATCTCACCTTCCAAGCCCTAATTTCAAAATAAACAGTTGAATCGGTCAATACCAAGGTGTCCACATTTTTCCCCATCACCTGCTGATCTGGACTATCCAAAGTCAAAACATTGTTTTCAAAATCAATATGGATGTCTAATGGGATTTGTGTAGGACCCACTTCCAACATGGCATGCCAGTCCCCACTGATTTGCGTCCAACTACTGATCGGAATCAGAAGAAGGAATAAGATTCTTAAGTAATGCATAAATTGCCTTTTCAGTTTTTTCTTCAGGCATAAAAATAGGAATATTTAGGTACTTCTGAATCTCTCGTTTAGTGGTCTCTCCAATAGCAATAACTTTTGCTTCGGGAGAAACGCTATTGGCAGAGAAAAATCCTTCAAAATTAGATGGCGAAGTGAAGACAAGATAATCAAAAGTTACATCAAAAAGTATGGGATCCAATACCGTTTTGTAGGCCTCTATTTCTGAATAAGGTCTTTTAAAATGTTTTAAAACGGATTTTTTGGAGATGGAACTTAAAGGAAAAAGAACCTTCTCATTTTCACCAACTATCGAATTAAATGCAATAGAAATTTCTTCAACAGGCTGGTCATCTTTTCCGCAAAAATGAACCGCTATTCCATTTTGCTCTAGAAATTTCGCTGTGGGCTTTCCAATTGCCCCAACCTTTGTCGCTTCAAGTTTCATATTCTGATTCAAAGCCCATTGAACCCCATTTTTAGAAGAAAAAAAGATCCAGTTAAATTCTGTCATATTTATCTTCTCTGAATTAAAGGTAACTTGAATCTGGGAAGCAGCATATATATTTACCTCAAGATCTAAAAAGGGGGAATCTTGATCAATTTCACGCGATATAAATAAATTTGGGGTCACAGCTTTTGAAGTTCTCGAATAGATCCCTCAACTAAAATATCAGGAGCATCTCCTTCTAATTCCAAATGCTGAGCTTTTTCTCCTTTGGATTTTGCAAAACTCAGCCATACTTTATAGCCTCCCTTGTTTTCACAGTAAACTCCTAAAGGTAGCTGGCAACCTCCTTCCATTCGATTTAAAATTGCTCTCTCGATGCCTATTTGCTCCTGGATTTCAGGATGATTTAAATTTTGAAGTAGTTTGTCCAACTCTTCATCTTCTTTTCTAATTTGAATTCCCAACACCCCTTGAGCTGGAGCAGGAACAAACTTTTTGGGATCCAATAATTGAGTTTCAAATTCAGACAAATCTATTTTTAGCCTTTTAACTCCAGCATATGCCAATACGATTGCATCGTAGTCTTGAGTTCTTAACTTCTCTATTCGTGTCGGCACGTTTCCTCTCAAGTCTTTCAACTGAATATCAGCTCTTTCAGCTGTCAATTGGGTTTGTCTTCTAGCAGAAGACGTACCAACTATTCCATTTTCCTTGATTCCAAACTCCAAATTTGGGTCAAAGGATTCCTTTTTTATCAGAATTAATTCCCTTGGATCTTCTCTATCTGAAACAGCTGATATTTTCAATCCAAATGGTTGTCTTGTCTCTAAATCTTTATGTGAATGAACGGCCAAATCAATTTCTTTATTGATCAGTGCTTCTTCAATTTCCTTGGTGAAAAATCCTTTCCCTTCCATTTTGTCAAAACTCAAATCTTGTATTTTATCTCCTTGAGTTTTAATGATTTGAATTTCTGTTTGGACACCAAGTTTCTTCAAACTTGATTTCACAAAATTAGCTTGCCAGAGAGCAAGGTCGCTTCCTCTCGATCCTATGATAATTTTTCTATTCATAAAGTCTAGGGTTTATGCTTAGACATGATCTCCTTTGCCATGATCATGGGCATACTGATATATTTTTTCTCCATGTAAGAAATGACTTTTTCCAAAACTTCTCTGGATTCGTCATCGATGGATTGCAATTCATTAGCAAATACATCTGTCATGGCTCTGTTTTTAATATCCTTTACCATTTCAGGCACTTCACGCATGGCTATTTCCACAGCTCTTTCTCTGTGTCGATCAATAAACTCTTCTAAAGCGGAAGAAATGATCTCTTCAACACTAGCAATTTCTTTAGCTCTTTCTTTCAAGTTTCTTTCCGAAATGACTCTTAGCTTTTCCACACAAATGTATTCCACTTTATTGTGCTCAACTACCTCACTTGCAATATCATTTGGAATAGCAAGATCGATAATAACTTTACGATCCGTTTCGCCATTCAACATTCGGTCATATAAATCCGCATTTACAATCGCTCCTTCGGATCCCGTACAAGAAATTAATATATCAAAACCATCTTTCAATTTAGAGAGTTCTTCCAATCCATATCCTTCGGCACCAAAATCTTTAGCTAATTGAACCGCATTTTCTTTTGTTCTATTGAAGATTTTGATATTGGTAAACCCATATTTTTGCACAAAACGAAGCATGTTGCGGTTAGTCATTCCTGCTCCAACAAAAACAACACGAGAATCCAATGGCATTTGAAGTTGCTTCAATCCATGAAAAGAAAGGGAAACAATAGAAACTGGACGAGTAGATATATTCGTTTCAGTGTAAACTCGCTTCGCAGTTTCAACAGTATGTCGAATCAATAGTCTGATAAAATCACCTGTCAATCCATTCTGACGACATTTCTCAAACGCATTTCGAACCTGTGTGATGATTTCTCTTTCACCAACCACCATGGATTCAATAGAAGAGGCTACTTTAAGCACATGTTCTGCAGCTAAAATACCGTGATATACATCTGTCTTTGTGATCAACTGGTAGGTTTCATCATCATTACAATCCGGAATAAAGTATTCGAAAAATTTCTTGAAAAAACTAAAACTGAAGTCCTCCTGAGATTTAATGAAAAACTCAACTCGATTGCAAGTAGACAAATACATCAATTCATCCAGTCCAAGAGTGGACTTCAAATTCGACAGCAATTCTTTTTGGTTCAGCTCATCTATGTGAAACTTTCCCAACTCGCTTAAGTCGAAATTCTTGTGTGTAATTGCAATGACTTTAAAACTCTTCAATCCACTTGGTTTAGTTAGCACAAAAATCGAATATTTGAAATATCAGTTTGTCATAAAATTGTCATGCAACTTATTTAGAACAATTTTAAATTCAGAAAATGGGTGATTGCCGATGATAAGATGAGTAAAATCAGCCTTTTGCCTGACGAATATCTCTAAACAGCTTGAAGATTTTTTTGCGAAAAGCGAAAAACAAAATGATATAAGGAACCACCATCAAGAAAATTATCCCAATGTTGATGTAATTCCCGTAATCTGTTTCCCCAATTGTGGCCCCACCATCGGTTCCACTTTCAACTGTTGCTTTACACATAGCGCATTGAGATATTCCGTAATTCACACTTAAAAAAAGAGCAAAAAACAAAACAGATATGCGCTTTACCATTGAATTCATGCCCCAAATTTACTGATTTTCTAATTGATTTCCGATATTTGCGGAAACAAATCCTTCATATGATCAAGTATAAAACCCTCACAGAATTTGTGATCGAAAGACAAACTGAGTTTAAATATGCCACTGGAGATTTAACAGCTATACTTAGAGATATTGCAATAGCAGCCAAAGTGGTAAATCGAGAAACAAATCGTGCAGGATTAGGTGAAGACATTTTAGGTGCTCACGGGAACACCAATGTTCAAGGAGAAGAACAACAAAAACTGGATGTTTATGCCGACAACGCTTTTATCCAAGTTTTTAAATCAGGCGGCGAAATTTGTGGGATTGGGTCTGAAGAAAATGACGATTACATGCCTTTTACATCAGAAATCTCTAAAAGTGGAAAATATGTGGTTTTGTTTGATCCATTAGATGGAAGTTCAAATATTGATGTAAACGTTTCCATAGGTACCATTTTCTCCATCTATAGAAGAAAATCGGAAACAGGAACACAAGCCAATTTAGAAGACATGTTGCAGAAAGGTGCAGACCAAGTTGCTGCCGGTTATGTAATTTATGGTTCTTCTACTATGCTAGTGTACACAACCGGACACGGAGTGAATGGTTTTACTCTTGAACCTTCTATTGGAGAGTTTTGCCTATCGCATCCAGATATGCAAATACCTGAAAATGGAAAAATTTATTCCATGAATGAAGGAAACATCAAAAGATCCTCTAAAGGAGTTCAAGAATACATTAACTATTGTCAGGAAATAGATAAAGCTACTAAAAGACCCTACTCTGGAAGATACATTGGTTCTCTCGTTGCCGATTTTCATAGAAATCTAATTAAAGGAGGGATTTATATTTACCCTGCAACCGATGCAGCACCAAATGGAAAACTAAGATTGCTTTACGAATGCAATCCTTTGGCTTTTATAGCAGAACAAGCCGGTGGGTTAGCAAGTACTGGAGAAAAAAGAATCATGGATATTGATCCAAAAGAACTTCATCAAAGAGTTCCATTTTTTGTAGGATCTAAAAACATGGTTGCAAAGGCAATGGAGTTTATTCAGCAACACGATTTGGTTAACTCAAATAATTAATGACACCGGGAGATTTAGTACAGCAAATTAGTCAGACTTCCCAAATAGCGGAAACGCTAGAAATACTTAAATATTCTGAAAAAAAGATTGCATGGGAACGCATGGTGGGTTCTGCTAACGCGCTCTATGCCTATGCTACTCTAATCCAAGTTCCTGGAAATCACATTTTCATTCTGGAAGATAAAGAAGCTGCCGCCTATTTCATGAATGACTTGGAAGCTATTTCAGAAGGAGACAAGCGAATTATTTTCTTCCCGGATTCATACAAAAACCTGTATGAACTAGACGAAACTGAAAATTATAATGTAGTTCAAAGAGCCGAAACTTTAGAAAGACTTTCTCGTGAGCAAAACCTGGTAGTGGTCACGTATTCCAACGCTATTTTCGAAAAAGTTGTGACGCAAAAACAGCTGAGCGAAAATGTATTCGAAGTTCAAAAAGGAAAAGAATATTCCATAGATTTCTTAAATGAACTTCTACTGGAATATCATTTTGAAAAAGTTGATTTCGTTTATGAACCTGGACAATTTTCTGTTCGTGGGGGAATTGTAGACATTTATTCTTTCTCCAATGATTATCCTTTTCGAATTGAATTTTTTGGAGACGAGGTGGAATCCATTCGAACTTTTGATACTGTAAGTCAGCTGTCGGTAGCAAATCATGCTAAATTTGTCATTGTTCCCAATGTTCAAAATAAAATTCTTCTAAAACAGAGGGAAAGTTTTCTAGAATTCATTTCAGATCAATCAACACTCTGGACCATAGATTCTAAAATGGTTCTTGGAAAACTGAAAAAACTTTACAAAGAAGCGCAAACCGTTTTTGCCAATTTACCTGATACAGGCATAAGTCATTTGCCTCCAAATGAAATGTATCTCTACTACAAAGATTTTGAGAAGCTCCTGGATAAATTTAATGTGTTGGAAATTGGAAAGCATGGTTCATTCCAGGCAGATCAATCAATTGTTTTTAGTCAGAAACCGCAACCTTCATTTAACAAGAATTTTGAACTACTCAATCAGGATCTTTTGGCACACAAGGCAAATGGGTATCAAAACATCATTGTTTCCAATCAGCCTAAACAAATAGAAAGACTGTATGCCATTTTCGAAGATATTGGAGCAAAAGATGAATTTACCACTTTAAATTTTGCGCTTTCTCATGGATTTGTCGACGAGAATTTGCAAACTCTAATTTATACAGATCACCAATTATTTGAGCGATACAATCGATTCAGACTTAAAGAAGGGTATTCAAAAAACAAACAGGCGATTACTCTAAAAGAGATTAAAAACCTCCAAAAAGGGGATTTTGTTACTCATATTGATCATGGAGTAGGAAGATTTTCTGGTTTAGAGACCATTGACGTAAATGGTAAACCTCAAGAAGCGGTGAGATTAATCTACAAAGATGATGACGTTTTGTATGTTAGTATACATTCTTTGCACCGCATTTCTAAATTTACTGGAAAAGAGGGTGTTGCGCCTAAAATGAATAAACTAGGATCCCCTCAATGGTCCAACCTAAAAAAGAAAACCAAGACAAGAATCAAAGAATTAGCTTTCGATTTGATCAAATTGTATGCAAAAAGAAAGTCGAATCCTGGTTTTGCTTTTGCTCCAGACACCTATCTTCAAACTGAATTAGAGGCTTCATTCATTTATGAAGACACACCGGATCAGCTTAAAGCGACAAATGCTGTTAAAGAGGATATGGAAAGTCCAGCTCCAATGGACCGATTGGTTTGTGGAGATGTTGGGTTTGGAAAAACTGAAGTGGCCATACGAGCGGCTTTTAAAGCGGCTACCGATGGCAAGCAAGTTGCTGTATTAGTACCAACCACAATTTTATCCATTCAACACTATAGAAGCTTTAAAGAAAGGCTAGCTGAGTTCCCAGTAACAGTAAGTTATTTAAACCGATTCAAAAGTCAGAAACAAGTCACGGACACCCTAAAACAATTGTCTGAAGGGAAAATTGACATACTGATTGGTACGCATAAAATCGTGGGAAAGAATGTGAAATTCAAAGATCTTGGATTGTTGATTATAGATGAAGAACAAAAATTTGGTGTTTCGGTAAAAGATAGATTAAAAACAATGCGGGAAACCATCGACACTTTAACGCTAACAGCTACACCTATTCCAAGAACTCTTCAATTTAGTTTGATGGGAGCCAGAGATTTATCCATTATTAATACTCCTCCCCCAAACCGACAACCTGTATTAACGGAGTTATTGCAATTCAACGAAGAAAAAATTCGAGATGCCATTGGATACGAGATTTCAAGAGGTGGTCAGGTGTATTTTGTTCACAATAAAATCCAGAATATTGAAGAGATTGCAAATTTGATTCTCAAACTCGTTCCAGGGACAAGAATTGCAGTTGGACACGGTCAAATGGAAGGAGCAAAATTAGAAAGGCTGATGATGGGATTCATTGAACACGAATACGATGTATTAATTGCTACAACCATCATTGAATCCGGAATTGATATCCCAAATGCAAATACCATTATTATCAACGATGCTCAAAATTTCGGTTTAAGTGATTTACATCAACTAAGAGGACGAGTGGGTCGGTCAAATAAAAAGGCCTTTTGTTATTTATTGTCTCCCCGTCTTAATACCCTTTCAACGGAGGCAAGAAAAAGATTGGAAGCCATTGTTCAATTTTCAGATATTGGATCAGGATTTAACATCGCCATGCGTGATTTGGATATAAGGGGAGCAGGAAATTTATTAGGTGGAGAACAAAGTGGTTTCATGGCCGACATAGGTATCGAAATGTACCAAAAATTGCTTTCTGAAGCTGTTGAAGAACTGAGAGAAGAAGAATTTAAAGACTTTTTTGCAGACAAGAATAAAATCCAGGAAACAGACTTTGTAAAAGAATGCATACTTGAAACAGACCTTGAGCTATTGTTACCCGACACCTATGTGAACAATATTGCAGAGAGACTTAGCTTGTACCAAGAACTAGATAATCTCGAGAGTGAAGATGAAATAAATTCATTTAAAGAAAAATTAGAAGATCGATTTGGAGAACTCCCAGAACAAGCAGTTGAAATGACTGAATCCATCCGATTACGATTGCTGGCCAAAAATATTGGATTTGAGAAGCTTGTCTTGAAAAATGAAAAAATGATTGGGTATTTTATTCAAAACGAAAAATCTCCTTATTACCAGTCCCCCGTATTCACAAGTGTCCTGAATTACGTACAAGCTAGATCTTTCAATGTGAACATGAGTGAAAAGAACAATAAATTAAGATTGATTTACACCAACATATCTAGTATAGCCAAAGCGCTAGAAGTATTAAAACCTATCATTTCAAACCATGTTTAGGTGTTCTTAACAAATTTTTACCTTTAAAACTTGATTGATTGTAAATAAAATATTAAATTTGATACAGTTTAGTTGTAAAAGGTAGGTTAGGTTTAGGAAAGGAGTTAAACACCCGTTTAGCTCCTTCCTTTTTTGTTTACATTCCAATAATCACGCTATTTTTCTCCCACTTTTAATGATCCATGCCATTTTATCGGACAGTATTTTTTTATATTTACTTGAAATTGCAAATCGATAAACATGAAAGATTTTACCACTGATTGGACACCTGACGAATTAAAGGCATATCTCTTATTGTATTGTACTCATTGCCATATCGAGGAAACGGATGAGGACAAAGAGCTGATTATTTCTAAAGTGGACAAGGACATCTATAAAAGAATTCACAAAGAAATTGATAAGGATAATGACTATCAAAGTTTAGAAAAAATATTGAACACGATCCAGAGATTAGGATATACTCACGACGATATCGAAGTCTTAATCCAAGACATTAAAGAACTATTTCTTCAGGATGGTGAATTTGATACTTTGGAACAAAATATGCTCAGACAATTAAAACATCTTTTAAACTAAAAATTATGAAACATTTATTGATTATCGCCTGCACAGGTTTTTTCTCATTTGTCTACTCTCAAAATACAGATCACGAAGAATTATTTAAACTATTCGGAGAAATCCCACAACAAATGTCTTCTGAAGAATTGACAGCGCATGGCCAAACTGCAGGTAAAATACCAGAAAAATTCTATTCTTATCTAGGATTTAACTCACTAAGTGGAAGCTATATGGTGCCAATTGGAAAAGTTGAAAAAGGGAATAAAGTAATCATTCTTTATATGGAAGTCGCTGGAAAAGAAGCCTACAATTCAGGTAAAGTTGCCATTGCTTACAAAAGCATCGAAAAAAAGAACGGTGAAATTTATATGTCATCTCATCATTTACTTGATGTGGGATTAGATGGTGACAGTAAGTACAAAGGAAAATTTGAAAGAGAGGGTAGCGATTATATTATTTTCCATCAAATCTCTTCAGAAGCCCAAGGTGAATTAAAGAGTGAATCTTCTAAGTACAAATTTGGGAAATATCTAGAATTTGTTGAACACATGGATTAATCCATTTTTCAATTTTTCTTCCATATTTAAGATAAAAAGGATACATTTGCAAGCTCCTAATTCAAGGTGTCCAATTGATACGAACCTTGATATTGGAAGGGCTCTTAGCTCAGTCGGTTAGAGCACCTGACTCATAATCAGGGGGTGGTTGGTTCGATCCCAACAGGGCCCACATAAAAAATATGAAAAAAGAGCGTAGGTTGAATCTTCGCTCTTTTTTATTTTACCTCTTAAAATATTCGATACATTTGAAAAACGATTAATTGAATCTATTTCGATAACTGCTATGATTTCCAAAGACATTAAAAACATCATCTTCGATCTGGGTGGAGTGCTATTGAATATTGACTATCATATTACGATAAACCAGTTCAAAGACATGGGTATTCAACATTTTGATGAACTTTTCTCGCAAGCCCAACAATCTCATTTGTTTGACAATTTTGAAACAGGAAAGATATCAGAAAATGAGTTTATTGCGCAACTTCAAGCTTTTTTCCATATTCAAAAAAGTCAGGAAGAGATCATTCATGCCTGGAACAGTATGCTATTAGATTTCCCAACTGAACGTAAGGAAACGCTTAAAAAATACGCTGAGCAATACAATATAGTTTTATTAAGTAACACGAATGAAACTCATGTTAGAGCTTTTCGAAAGATCCTACAAGATACTTTTGGAGAATATTGGTTTGACGATGTGTTTCAAAACGTCTATTATTCTAATGAAATAGGTCTTAGAAAACCAAATAAAGACGTTTTTGAATATGTATTAGATCAAAATCGTTTTGATGCGGCAGAGACCTTATTTTTTGACGACAGCATACAACACATCGAAGGCGCTAAGGAATTAGGAATTCAAACTATTCACTTGGTAGATCGAAAAATTGAAGATTTTCTTTCGGCTTAGACTTTTTCCTGACAAATCTCTATTAGCACCCCATTAGTTGATTTAGGGTGTAGGAAAGCAATGAGTTTGTTATCTGCTCCATCTTTTGGCTCTTCATGTATCATTTGGAACCCTTCTCCTTTTAACCTTTTTATCTCTGCGTGGATATCACTGACATCGTAGGCTATATGATGAATGCCTTCTCCTTTCTTCTCAATAAACTTGTGAATCGCACTGTTTTCTGAAGTTGCTTGTAATAGCTCAATCTTAGACTCTCCAACTTTAAAAAAGCTAGTAATTACATTTTCAGAAACCACTTCTTCTTGTTTATAAGGAGAAGTGTTTAACAGCTTTGAAAATAGTTCATTGGATTTTTGTATGTCTTTAACAGCAATCCCTAAATGTTCAATTTTATTCATGGGCAAAAAAAAAGTCCCTCGGGGGGACTTTCATATAATTAAAATTCTATTCTACATTTTGATGAACTTGTCGTTCTTGTTGTCGTAGTTGATGTAATAAGCACCTTTTTTAAGATTACTACAATCAACTTCTTTAGCCGTACCTTTCTTTACAATCACCCCGTAAGCATCATAAATTTCGTATTTCGTCTCGGCAGAGAAATTCAGATCTTTCTTTACTTTAACTGGAGAGAACGTTGGAACCGCAACACTAGATTCGAAAGTAACCGCATTTGAGGCTCTTTTCTTACCAGTATGATCAATTTGAACCACTCTAACTTTATTTGTTCCACTATGAGGAGTAACATCGAAAGAGTATGAATTGGTTCCTGAAGTACCTTTTCCAGCTACCTCTCCAACAGTTACCCATTTATTCCATCTAAATTGTTCCACTACAAAAGGCAATTTTCCTTGCTCACCTGTAGTCGAAAAAGAAAGTTTCCCATCTCCCGAACAATTCATTTCAGAAACAGTAAATGTACTTTTCGGAAGTAGAACTTCTTGATTTAAAATCTTTGGAGTACATCCGAATTCGTGTTCGATCTCAACAAAAACATAATCCCCAATCTGAAGATTAAACTGTTTGAAATCAATTTCGAAAGCGCTTGAAGAGGTTCCCTCCAAAAGTGCATCTCCATTAACATATGCGCCAGTGGCACAAAATCCAATACCTTCCTCACCCTCTGGGTTTTGAACGTAAAGACTTTTTCCTTGATAGATTCCTTCAACAGAGATCTTTGCCCCAAAGGCATGACCACCTGAAATCAACAAAAAAACTACTACTATTAAACTTGTTTTAAGCATCAAAAAACGTTAAATTCTAATAATTTACAGAATTTTACATCCGCAATATTAACAGAAAAATATTACATCTGAAAACAATTACGAAAAATTTTAAAATAAGGTTGCAAAAAAAAATCAAAATTAGGCCTTGAATTCGGTTACGATCTCATTAACAAGAAGATTTAAAAGTTTTTTTACATTTTAAAAAGGAATTAAAATTCATATTTTTTCATTATCCTTGTGTCTTATATCATTAATAAATCTAGGATTTAAATTATCAAAGTATGAATACGTCGAAATTTGCTGTACTACTTGCATTTGCGTTCACCTTACTATACTCGTGTCAAGAAGAGAAATCGTCTGAATCAGATTCAGAATCCCAAGAAACAGTCTCTACTGAAATAAAGAAAGGTGGAAGTTTGCGATTAGCTATTTCCGATGAAGTTACCACTTTGGATCCAAAGTTTGTTTACTCTGTTCATGCAAGTCAAATTGCATCCATGGTTTATGAGCCGTTGGTAAAATTCAACCCTAAAACTTTAGCTATCGAACCGTTGATCGCTGAAAAATATGATATTGCCGACTCAAACACTACATTCACTTTTACGATTAGAAAAGGTGTGTTTTTTCATAATGATGAGTGTTTTCCAGGGGGCAACGGAAGGGAATTGACCGCTAGTGACATCAAGTATACCTTCGAATACTATTGCAAACAAGAAGCTCAGGAAATGTCCGTTGCCTATAATACTGTTTTCCATGGAAATGTTGTTGGTTTAGAAGAATACGTTTCGGGACAATCGGATGAAATCTCTGGAATTCAAGTGGAAGGCGATAAAGTTACCATTAAATTAAGCCATCCAAACGCGGACTTTTTGAAACAATTGGCTTCTCCAAGTGCTTCTATATTAGCAAAAGAAATTATCGAATGTAAAGGTCTGAATAGAGGAGCTGGAACTGGTCCTTTCAAATTAAGCAGCAATGGTCCAAAAGGCATTCTTCTTGTAAAAAATGAAAAATACTATTTAAAAGATGATAAGGGTGAGCAATTGCCTTACTTAGACACAGTAAGTTTCAAAATCATTTCTAGCAAGATTGATCAATTAATATCATTTGAAGAAGGGGAGATTGAATACATCGATGGTTTGCCTTCAGGAAAGATCAAATATATGGTGGAGGAGAATATTAGAAATTTTGACGAAGTTCCACCAAAATATGTTTTGGCTCACGAACCACAGTTAAGCGTGGAATACTACGGATTCAATTTAGCACGCCCTTATTTTAAGGATAAAAGAGTGCGAAAAGCAATCTCTTATGCAATTAATAGACAGAGTATTTATGACAAGATCTTAAAAAGACAAGCTTATTCACCAGGTCAGGCAGGAATTGTACCACCAATCAAATTATTTAAGGGTTACGATTTCGACAAAGTTCAAGAAAATTCTTACTCATACAATCCAGAAAAAGCGAGAAAATTGATGGCTGAAGCTGGATATCCAGAAGGCAAAGGATTTCCAAAAATTACGATTGAGTACAATCAAAATGATCAGAATTACAAAGTTGCTGCTGAAATCCAAGAGCAATTAAAGAAAACTCTTAATATAGATTTACAAATTGAAGCAGTTAGCTTTGAGAAAAAACTTGAAAACTCGAATTTTGGAAGATCTGATATCTTTAGAGCAGCTTGGGTTGGAGATTATCCTAGTCCGCAAACAATGCTCCTTTTAGGGTATGGGAAAAACGTTCCGAAATCAATGGATAAACCTTCTCATCCAAATTCCATGAGATATGTGAATCCTGAATTTGACAAACTCTATGAAAAAGCGATTCAAGCATCTTCGGAAGAGGAAAGCTATAAGTACTATGCCGAAGCAGAGAGCATCTTTATGGACGAAGCTCCAGTAGTTGTTTTGTGGTATTATGAAGACAACCAGATTCTGCATTCTTATGTAAGAAACTTGTATTTCAATGAAATTAAATATCTTGACTTCAGACAAGTATGGCTGAAAGAGTGGACTGAAGCAGAATACAAAGAGTATATCAAGAAATAGCAGCGGAGATCATATCCATCACCTTTTCGGGATGAATATTTTGAATGCAAGAACATATTTTTCCTGAGCTACAATCAGTGCAATTTTCATTGTAAACCAAATATTGGGCTTTTTTCCCGATAGGTTTCCACCTTCCTGGATGAATTGGTTTTCTGGAAGAATACAAACCAATAGCTGTTTTTCCTAAAACCCCTGCAATATGAAGCGGTCCTGTGCTTGCCGCAACAAGCACATGAGATTCATTTATTAAACTTATATATTCCACCAATGTAAGTTGTCCGCTCAAGTCTTTGATCTTTGGAGAAGAGGGGATTTGCTCTCTAAATTCTTTGGATTCGTTTTCCGTTCCACAAATTAATACTTCTACAGGAAGCTCTTTTAACTTCAAAGCCAATTCCATGAAATTATCTATTCCCCATTCCACCGCACTACCTTGAGATTTTGGATGGAGAATAACTAGAGGAAGCGCTTTAGACACACTAAATTTATCAAAATCAAAAGACTTTGGAACTTGCATACAGGCTAGGTAAGACGTGACTTCTTCTAAACTAGGTTCTACCTCTATACCTAAGGGCTTCAATAACTTAAAATTTAGCTGTGATTCATGTAATTCAGAATTTTTCCTGGTAAAATCAACCTTTTCGTTGCATGTCAACCAATGAAATAATCGATGAGAGGTGCCTATTCGATGAGGAATTTTGGCTTGCTTAGCTGCCTTGGCCAGTTTTTTATTGGGAAACACATGAATAAAATGTGATATTCTTAAGGAACTCAGTTTTGCAGCAATTTCATCGGTTGTTTGGTGTTCCATTTCATCAAATAATAGAATCTCATCAACGGAAGAACACAATTGGATAATGGATTTCGTATAAGTTTTCCCTAAAAAAATAATTTTAGATTCCGGATAGTTCTTTTTTAGAAAGCAAACCATTGGCAAAGTCAATACAACATCGCCTATACTATCTGTTCTGCTTATACAAAAAATTTTTTCCATTATACAGGAGCTATATCTTATTGATAATCACGTTTTAAGGAATAATTATTATGTATTCATTAAAAAAATGAGTGCATCAAATACTTGATAAATCTCGTAATTATTATTAAATTATTAGGTTATAATGGTGGTGAAAAGTTATTTTCGTGTTAAATAATTAGCTGTTTTTTTATTTATTGAATAATTAATTTTAATATTGAGTACCTATTACCACAACAATTTTATTAATCGAAATTTAAGGCTTCTTGACGTTCAAAAGTATCAATGATATAAAAGACTTTGCATATGCAGATTACGATCTTCCTGAAAGCGAACTGCTTGCCATGGTTGCATTTGATAAATTTCGTATTCGTTATTTGAGCGAATCCACATCGGAAGAGGATTTCGAACGTCGCTATATGGAGTTAAGAATAATGGCTAACAATATGTCTTACGAAGAATTCCTCAAAGAAAAATACCTTAAACGATAAATTGTTATTCATTGCTAATGAATACGTTTTTGGCTTCAGTAAAAAACCTGAGTGCCTCAAAACCACCTTCTCTTCCGACTCCCGAAGCTTTTGTGCCCCCAAATGGTGTTCTTAAGTCTCTAACAAGCCAGGAATTAATCCAAACAATCCCACAATTTAACTGATCAGCTACTCTATGAGCTCTATTTAGATTATTAGTCCAAACCGTAGCGGAAAGACCATACTGAGTTGAATTAGCCATCATCATTACTTCTTCCTCATCCTTAAAAGGAGTAATTGTAACCACTGGTCCAAAAATTTCTTCCTGATTGGTTCTACAATTATATTCTAAGCCTTCAATTACAGTTGGACGAATATAATACCCTTCTTTATATTCTCCATCTAAAATTACTCGTTCTCCTCCAGTTAATACCGTCCCACCTTCTTCTTTGGCTAATTCCACATATGATAGAATTTTCTCCATGTGAGGTTTTGAAACAACAGCACCCAATTGCGCATTTGGATCTGTAGGATTTGAAACAATCGATTTTGACACCTTCTCCACAAAAGCCTTTTTGAATTTTTCAAAGATCCCTTCCTGAATAAAGATTCGGGAACCACACAAACAGATCTGCCCTTGATTTGCAAAAGAAGATCTCATTGTAGTTGAAAGCATTTTATCAAAATCACAATCATCAAAAATGATATTCGGATTCTTTCCTCCAAGTTCTAAAGAAAGCTTTTTAAACATGGGTGCAGCGATACTTGCGATAATTTTACCTGTCTGTGTTCCACCTGTAAACGAAATGGCTTTAATATTTACGTCGTGACTAATTGCGTCTCCTACTTTAGCTCCCATTCCATGCACAATGTTCAATACACCATTAGGAAGTCCAACTTCTTTGCATACCTCACTTAGTAAATAAGCAGTCATTGGAGTTATTTCAGACGGTTTTGCTACAACAGTGTTTCCTGCGGCTAAAGCCGGAGCTATCTTCCATGAGAATAAATAAAGAGGTAAATTCCAAGGTGATATGCATCCCACTACTCCAATTGGTTTTCTTAAGGTGTAATTCACACCTAATCCTTCCATATAGTGAGATTCTGAAGCAAAATGAAGAATAGCAGTAGCGAAAAATTTAAAGTTGGAAACCGCTCTTGGTATATCCACATGAGCTGCTAATTTTTCTGGTTTTCCATTATCCAAGGATTCCGCTTTTACAAATTCATCCATTCTCTCTTGAATCCTATTAGAAATCTTCAACATGAATTCCGAACGAGCCTCTTTTGACAAATTACTCCATTCAGGAAATGCATTCTTTGCAGCCTCTACAGCAAGGTCTATATCTCTTTTATCTGAATCAGGAATTAAGCTATAGGGAATCCCTCTGGAAGGATCATAATTGTCGAAATAATCTCCAGATACAGGTGGGATAAGCTCCCCATTGATGTAATTATGCAATTTTTTCATACTTTCAGCGTAAAATACTTGAATAGTCAGTAAAATTAGCACTATTATTTGAATCAAAGAAAACACATAATAAATCTGTTAGTTGTTGGAATTTGGTTTCTGATAAGTTCCAAAGGAATAGCGCAAAATGTATGGATCATTGGAAAGGCAACTGATTACTATTCTCATAAAAAAATAAAAAATGTTGATGTTTCAATTCATCAAGGGGACACCTTGCTGTCAGAACTGCATTCAAAGGGAAGTTTAAAAATTCCTATCCATAGTTTGGGTGTACATAAAGTTTCTTTTCGCAAGGAGGGGTATATAGATAAGTTCTTTCTAATTAGCACCTCAGACTTACCCAAGTACTATCTAAATAAAAAATTCAAAATAAAAGTGGATGTTTCTCTAGCGGTAATTGACAAAATAATGGAAGACAATACACTTGAAAATGCAGTAGGATACATTTATTTCAATCCAAAATACAAGGAATTTATATGGGATGCTGAATATACAAAAAGGGCACAAATCGCAATGGATGCCCAAATTTTTCCTTTAGATGAAGTTGTAAAATTAGATTCAAGCATGAAAGCCGAAAATCAATCACTATTCTACCAAAGGGGAATCAATTATTATGCGAATATGCAAACTAAGCCCAATCAATGGTTTTTGGATTCGGAAATTATTCAGTCCAATTCTAAAATAAAGGCACCAGTCATACAAGGTTATCTCTATGGAAAATTTACACACTATCTATTGAAAGAAGAGTTAGAGAGAGTCAATACAATTCGTAAAGAAATTGGTTTGAAAAAGGAGAATTACAATGATTTGGGAGAAGCACTACAGGATTGCAAAAGACTAGACACGTTAATTCTAAATAATAAATATGCAGCTGTAGGGTATTGGATCAATCTTTCTAATTATTCTGATACAACGAATATTGAAGCTTATACGAACACCATTGCGACCATTCAAAAGATTGCGAAAAATTGGACTTCACCAGATATGACGGATGCAGAACTATCGTTTTATTCTGATTTGAAATTAGTCTTATCCTCAGCCAATAAACTCCAGCAGAAATTAAATTATCTAAGACCTTCAGAAATAAAGAACCCGCAATTCTATAGACGGGAATTACAGAACTTTGGAAAAGATCTTCAAAGAATAAGTAAAAATTTAGGCTTCGTCACTGACTAATAAAGAGCTTCTTTCAGTTGAGTTCTGTAGTCTCTAATTTCTTCTCTGTTGTACTCATTCTCATTATTTACAAGAAGATTTAACAAGTAAGAGAAGTTTTCTTCGTCTGACCCTGGCTCAAGATAAAACTCGTTTCCTTCTTCATCTTCATCCTTTGCCACTGAGATATCGAAGCACTCATTTTCTTCAATGTATTCATAGCTTAATCGAATAACTTTGGTTACCAATGGATCTTCTTCTTTCAAAGCCCATTCTCTCAATTTTTTCAAGTCTGGAATCAATTGATCATTCACACCATTCTTTTCAATCGCCTTCAAAAGTTTATCGATTAATTTATTAGCTTCTTCAAATCTCATGTTCGTCTATAATTTTTGGCAAAAATAAAATTAATAATCAAAACTACCCTCGTTATTGGGGAATATTCTATTCAGAAGTTTATGATTCAACTTTCCTTTTATCTTCCTATTAATTTTAGTAATATTAAGTCTATGAATAAATCCAAATAAATTATGAATTTACCAAGAACAGACAAACCTCGAATTGTCGTCATCGGGGGTGGCTTTGCCGGATTAAATCTTGCAAAAAGTTTGAACACCCGAAAATACCAGATCGTACTTCTAGACAGAAACAACTACCACACCTTTCAACCATTAATGTATCAAGTAGCATCAGCCGGTCTTGAACCAGATTCCATAGCTTATCCGCTACGAAAAAAATTCAGAAACATGAAAAGTGTCCATTTTAGAATTGCAGATGTGATTCGGGTGGATTCGAAAGAAAAGAGCATTACTACTTCTATTGGGGAGCTTTCCTATGATTACTTAGTTATAGCAACAGGGGCAAAAACCAATTTCTTTGGCATGGAGAACGTCGAAAAATTTTCGATGCCAATGAAAAGCCTTGTTGAATCTTTAAATCTTAGGTCAAGAATTCTGGAGCAATTTGAGGAAGCGTTGATTCAAGAACAAGTTTCAGAAGTCAACAAAAGGCTCACTTTTGTCATTGCCGGAGGTGGAGCCACAGGAGTGGAATTAGCCGGTGCTTTGTCTGAGTTGAAAAACAAAATTCTCCCTAAAGATTACCCTGACTTGGATATTCGAAACATGAGCATCCATATTATTGAAGGTTCTGATAGATTGTTGTCTGCAATGAGTTTGAAATCTTCTCATAAGGCTGAAAAATTCTTGAAAAAATTAGGTGTGAATATCTGGACTTCTAAAAGAGTAAAAGATTATGATGGAGAAACAGTCCTTACAGCAGATGGCATGGAAATACCAACCAAAACTCTGATCTGGGCGGCTGGAGTAGAAGCCAATCCGATAGATGGTTTTCAGGCAGAGGATTTTAACAGAAGTCGTTTCCTCATTGACCCGCATTGTCAGCTCATCAATCATGCAAACATCTATGCTATTGGAGATGTGGCTGCTTTGGCTTCAAAAGACAAGAAACCTTTGCCTATGCTTGCCTCAGTTGCCATGCAGCAAGGAAATTACCTGGCAAAATATTTTAATAAAAACAGGAAATTCAGAGAGTTTAAATATATTGATAAGGGAACCATGGCCACCATTGGAAGAAACAAAGCGGTTGTAGACTTAGGTCGCTTTAAATTTCAGGGCACCATGGCATGGTTTGTCTGGATGTTTGTCCATGTTATGCTTCTGGTGGGATTCAGAAACCGAATGATTGTTTTGGTAAACTGGTTTTGGAATTACATATCGTACAATAATGGTTCTCGATTAATTATTAGAAAGTCTAGAGAAAATCATTTATTGAGCGAGTTGCAGAAAGATGAGAAATTAACTCATTCGTAGAACCATTGAAATAACTGTTTTTCACGTGTTCTATCAGATAATTTTGATAAGATAACTGATCTATTTTGGGGAAGTAAATATAACCTCTTCCTTTTTTACGATGACCCACTACCTTTTTCTTTTCCAAGATTCGGATCTGGGTTGAAACTGTATTGAATGCAGGCTTGGGATCTTCGTATAAATCTAATAATTGCTGAACTGTAGCCTCCTCAAGAGACCACAGTTTCAGCATAATTTTTTCTTCGATTGGAGTTAAGTTGGTCATGAAAATTATTTTACATTAAGTTTTTTCTTCAATTCAGGCATCAAAGCATCTTTATGAATATAAATGTTAATCGTTTTATATTTCATGTAAGCTTCAGAAGCAAAGAAATAACCATCATACTTTTGAGTTGCCTCATCGTAATTACTCGACTCAGTTCCCCAGGAATTTTTAATTAGGAAATAGATCTTTCCGTTTTGATCTTTCACAATCCCTGTGGCATGCATACCATGGTCATCTGTAGTTGTCTTGTTGTCATAAGCTGTTTGTCTAAGCTCCTGTGTAATCACCAATTCGTCCATTGGTTTGTCGAAACAAGAAGCTTTCTTTTCAGCACCAGCATCAGAGAAATTTCTGTTAGACCTTCCATTTGTAATGATAGTTGAAGGATCTGCAGGAACGATGGCCAAACCTTCTCTGTAATTAAATCCTTTTTCAGAAACATCTGCTCCCCAGGCAAAAGTGTATCCATTTTCAACGGTGTATTTCATTTGCCCCCATAAATCTTCAAGAGGAACATTGTAAGAAGATCCCCAAGCCCAGTTATCTGGAATAGCTAACATGCACTTTTCATAGAATTTATGATTCGAAAAAGAGGTAATTGAAATATAGTCATCCATGTTCAATCCTAAATAATCGGCAAAGGTCTGTGGCGTATATTTTTTTCCCTGATATTTAAATTCATTTGGCATTTCTCCGAGATAGGCATCCAAAATTCCTGCAATTGCTTTTTTCCATGCAGTTGACAAATGTTGGTCTCCTTTCAGATTATCCGCTGTTTTCAACACTGCATTGACTGATGCGCGCAATACTTCAGCCATTTCGCTGTGATTATGTCCATCATATCCATAATTCAAACCTTCATAAACTTCTTTTGGAACAATTCCATGATTACGTATTACCCAGGCAATATCATGAAACGCCCCTCCTTCATCAAAATTTGCTTTTCCTTGCATTCTAATGAATTTTTCCGCTTTTCCAAGATATGCATTACGTACAACAAACATCTCTGAAAGAACATGTTCTCCTTTTCCCAATCTTTGTAATTCTGTTTCAAAAAATGACAAAGCTGAAAAGCTCCAGCAAGTTCCTGTCCAACCTTGATTCAGAACGGGAGTTGCATCCATTATTTTAATCGGAGTAAATTTGTATTCACTTCCTTTCTTGTTAGTTAGGGTCTCTTGAGAGAAATTAACTAAGGTGGTAAATAGCCCTACGGCAATAAGTATTTTTTTCATTTTCATCTCATTTTTAAGCCTTTAAATTTAAAACTATTTTTATAGTTATTCCAAATTTGTAAACCGGAATTGTTTCGTCCTTTAATTTTCTTTATTTTAGGCACATTAATCGAGAGATGGAGGAGGATAAATTATTAGAAATAAACAATCTCACTGTTGAATTTATTACCGAAGAAGGGATTCAAACGGCAGTGAATGATGTTTCTTTTTCTTTAGGTCGAGGAAAGACATTAGGCATTGTAGGGGAATCCGGATCGGGAAAATCTGTTACTTGTCTTAGCATCATGCGACTTATTCAGCGCCCTCCTGGTAGAATTCCAAGTGGAGAGATCATATTTCAGTACGACAGCAATACAAATATTGATTTATTGAAAACCTCCAAAAGAAAGATCCGTGATTTTAGAGGAAATTTAATTTCCATGATCTTTCAGGAACCCATGACCTCTCTCAATCCGGTTCATAAATGTGGAGCTCAGATTGTAGAATCAATCAACATGCACTACAAGGTTTCTAAGAAGGCCGCCAAACAAAGAGCCCTAAAGCTTTTAGAAGAAGTAGAAATTAAGGAACCAGAGAAAATTTTTGATTCATATCCGCATCAGATATCCGGCGGACAAAAGCAAAGAGTCATGATAGCCATGGCAATGTCATGTAATCCAAAATTATTGATTGCAGACGAGCCAACAACAGCATTGGATGTTACCGTTCAAAAATCCATTCTAAACCTGATGAAAAGACTTCAGGAAAAACATGGAACCTCGATCATTTTCATTACTCACGACTTGGGTGTTATTGCTGAAATAGCAGATGAAGTCGCGGTAATGTATAATGGAGAAATAGTTGAAAAAGGGACAGTTAAGGAGATTTTTACAAGCGCAAAGCATCCTTATACCAAGGGACTTATTGCTTGCAGACCTCCCTTAGACAAAAGATTGAAACATCTTCCGACTGTGGAAGACTTTTTAAACATGGACAAATCGGATGAAAAGGAAGTACAAGAATTAATCCGGGCCAACATTGTTTCTTCAGAAGAAAGAAGTAAAAGTTTGGAGACCATCTATCAAAAAGAGCCGATTTTAAGAGTTAAAAATCTTTCAAAAGATTATGTGATTTCGAGGAAT
This sequence comes from Crocinitomicaceae bacterium, assembly GCA_020436025.1. Lineage (GTDB taxonomy): Bacteria > Bacteroidota > Bacteroidia > Flavobacteriales_D > Crocinitomicaceae > JAGQYP01. The sequence goes on along the minus strand of JAGQYP010000023.1, from coordinate 922 downwards.
TTTAAGGGAAAGATTACGAAATCCAAACATGCGGTAAAGAACATAAGTTTTGATCTGTTTCCAGGTGAGACATTAGGATTAGTTGGGGGTTCCGGATGTGGAAAGACCACCTTAGGCCGTACCCTTTTGAACCTCATTCCAGCAACTGAAGGAGAAGTAATCTTTAAGGGAAAAGATCTATTAAAATTAGATCGAAAGGGTCAGCGAGCCATAAGAAAAGAAATTCAGATCATCTTTCAGGATCCTTATTCTTCGTTAAACCCTAGAATGACAATTGGAGATGCGATCATGGAACCCATGGTAGTGCATCATATAGGAAAAGATAAAAAAGAGCGCAAGGAAAAAGCCATTGAGTTATTACAAAAAGTTGGTCTCCACGCCAAACATTTCGAAAGGTATCCACATGAATTTTCTGGGGGTCAGCGACAAAGAATTTGTATTGCTAGAACTTTAGCGGTAGAACCCGAATTCATAATCTGTGATGAAAGCGTTTCTGCTTTGGATGTTTCTGTTCAGGCGCAAGTGTTGAATCTTTTGAATGATCTCAAGAAGGAGTTTGGATTCACGTATATCTTCATTTCTCATGACTTATCTGTGGTTAAGTTCATGTCGGACCGTATCATTGTCATGGATCAAGGAGAAATGATTGAATTAGGAGAAGCAGACGAACTCTATGAAAATCCTCAAAGCAAAATTACGAAAGAGCTTATAGAGTCGGTTCCGAAGGCTTATTTATAGACAACTCCAACGGTTTATAGAACACCCTTCTATGCCCATCGTATACATAACGGAAAATAACCTCCTCTTTCCCCCAATCTGGACTTACTGCAATCGAAATTGAATCGGTAATCCATTCAGGCTTCTTCACATGAGGGTTAAGATGAATTTTTTGATAGAAATCATGTTTTTCATTAATCACCTC